>CABZDS010000005.1 GCA_902524595.1 uncultured Pelagibacteraceae bacterium
TAATACATTTATCCGCTTTAGGAATAGAAAGTGCTAAGGACAGCAACTATGCGTTAAGTAAAATTGAAGGAGAAAAAAAAATTAAAGAGAATTTTAGTAAATACATTATATTGAAACCATCAATTGTTTATTCTGTTGATGATAACTTTACTACTAATTTTATGTCTTTATTGAGTAAGTTTCCATTAATGCCATTATACTACAATGGAAAAACAAAATTTAAACCTATTCATGTTATAGACTTAGTTGAAATAATTTATGATATGATCGAAAATAAAAATGAAAAACTAATTTTAGAATGTATTGGTCCCGAAGAATTTACATTTAAAAAAATTCTTCAGATTTTGCTTAGTTCAATAGATAAAAAAAGAATTTTATTACCACTTCCTCTTCCATTAGCTAAATTATCTGCAAAAATATTACAATTATTTCCAAGTCCATTACTAACCGAAGATCAATTAAGATTATTGAAATATGATAATTGTGAAAGTGGAATATATAAAAATAATTTTGATTTAGGCTATAATACAAATAAAAAATTCGAAAATGAAATATACAAATATAGTTTTAATTGGAAAACTGGTGGTCAATATTCAAAACAAAATAATCTAGAGGGAAATTAAATGTTGAGTTATGTTGTTATTGGGGTTTGCATTTTGTTATTATTAGCTGTTGTATATATCTCAGCAAAACCTATTGGAATGGGTATTGAAGCTAGAAGAAATATAAATAGAGATAGTGAAGATGAAAAAGATATTGAAATAATAAATACTGTAGATGATAATACCAGTTTATCTGATGAATTGATCAAGTTAAATAAATTAAAAAATGATGGAATGCTGACTGAAGATGAGTATAAAAAAGCTAAACAAAAAATTCTAAGTTAGGCAGTTTTTATTTTCTTTTCTAAATATTTTGGCACATCTTCATCTTTGTCAGTAAAATCATCTTTTTTACCTTTTGGCTGAAACACCACCATCAAATGTAATGGACAATAAGAAAACTTTTCAACTGTTTTTCTCCCACAGAAACTAGCATCTTTTTCATCTGGATTACCTTCCATATATTTACAAGTTTCTTCAGTTAACTCTTCTAAATTTATATTTTTTGATGGCTCAAAATTTTTATCTAACAATAAGGACTTAAACTTATTTCGTTTACCCTTTAGTTTTATTTTTGTTTGTTCATTTTTAAATGAACTTTTTATTCCATGTGTTGTTATTCTTGTTTTAATTTTTATGGATAAATTAAGTCTATGAGCTTTTCCTATTACTGCATTCCTAGAAACTCCACCTATTATTTCTGCTATCTGGCTCGCGGTCTGGCCTTTCCCCCATAACTCTTTCAGTTTATTAACTTTATCTTCTGTCCAACTCATTTATACTATATTTAGTGTTATAAAATTATATAACAACATCATGTTGCATAATTATAATTTAAACAAGTTTTATTTAATATTTTTTAACAAATTAATTAGAATTATAACTTGAGGTTGAAAATTAAACTGTCAAATAAAATAAAAAAAAATATAAGTAATTATGAGCGCATTAGCACCTAATTATAAAAGAAAAAATTTGTCATTTGTTAAAGGAAGAGGAACTTTTCTAATGACAGCAGATGGAAAAAAATATCTAGATTTTGTTCAAGGAATAGCTGTTAATTCTCTAGGACATGCAAATAAAAAGCTTATAAGCGCAATTAATATACAATCAAAAAAACTTTGGCATGTTTCTAATGCTTTTAAAATACCAGAAGGTGAAAAATTAGCACAAAAATTAGTAAAAAGAACTTTTGCAGACTCAGTTATTTTTCAAAATAGTGGCGCAGAGGCCACAGAAGCAGCAATTAAAGTTGCCAGAAAATATTTTTACTCAATAGGTCAAAAACATAAAAATAGAATTATTTGTATCAGAAATTCATTCCACGGAAGAACAATCGCAGCAATACATGCAAGCGGTTCAAAAAAAATGACAGAAGGATTTGGTCCAAAAGTTCCGGGTTTCGATCATTTTGAATTTGGTGATCATAAAAAACTTAAAAAATTGATTAAAAAAAATACAGCAGCTATTATGATTGAAACAATCATGGGTGAGGGAGGCATTAAAGTAATTCCAAATTGGTGCATAAAAGCAATTAGAAAATTATGCAATCAAAAAAAAATACTTTTAATTCTTGATGAAGTTCAGTGTGGCATTGGAAGATCAGGAAAATTTTTTGCTTTTGAATACTCAAAGGTTAAACCAGATATAGTTCCTATAGCAAAAGGGATTGGAGGCGGTTTTCCTATTGGTGCAGTACTAATGACAAAAAAAGTTGCAAAAGCTATGGTACCAGGCACGCATGGCTCAACATTTGGTGGAAATCCTCTTGCAATGTCTGTAGGCAATGCTGTTTTAGATCAAATTAATAAGAATTTATTAATGAATGTAAACAAAATGTCGAAATATTTTTTTCATGAGCTTAATAAAATAAAAAATAAATATCCCAAGTTAATTAAAGAAGTCAGAGGAGTAGGACTATTAATTGGTTTACAACTTTTTAAGGACCAAACTAAGTTTATAAAAAAATTAACTGAAAATAAGTTATTGACTATTAGAGCATCTGAAAATGTCGTAAGAATTTTACCTCCATTAAATGTAAAAAAAAGGGAAATAGATTTAGCTTTAAAAATTATTAGTAAAGTTTGTAATGAAATAAAATGAAACACTTTATAAATTTAAAAGATATTCCAAGTAAAGATCTTAGAAAAATAATTGTTGATGCAAAACAAAGAAAAAAACAAAGAAAAAAATTAAATACTTTGGAACCAGACAAAGGATCGCCTCTTAAAGATAAAATGCTTATACAAATGTTTGAAAAAGTAAGTTCAAGAACAAGAATAAGCTTTTATTTAGCCATTAAACAGCTTGGTGGTGGAACATTGACACTAAGACCTAACGAGCTTCATCTTGGACAAGGTGGTGAGACGATTGCTGATACCGCTAAATTACTATCTACATATGGTGATGGTTTTATGTTAAGAACTAATGAGGATAAAAAAATTGAAAGTTTTAAAAAGTATTTAAATATCCCAATAATAAATGGTTTAAGTCCATCATCTCATCCAACTCAAGTGTTATCAGATATTTTTACTGTTGAGGAAATAAAAAAAAAACCAATATCAAAATTAAAAATATGTTGGATTGGAGATTCCAACAATGTTTTGGACAGTTTAATTGCAGCATCTGTTAAGTTTTCTTTTAGATTAAGTATTGGATGTCCAAAAAAATTTGCACCAGGTAAGGACGTCAAAGATTGGGTAAGTAAAAATAAGAAAAAAATTTTTATTTATCATGATCTAAAAAAAGCAGCTACGGATGCAGATGTAATTTTTTCTGATAAAGTAATTTCGTTAAATGACAAAGTGAACAAAAAAAGAAAAAAACAACAATTTCAAAAATTTAAAATTAAAAAAGAGATATTTAATTACACTAAAAAAAATTGTATTTTTCTGCATTGCTTGCCAAGAGGAGATGAAGTTGAGGAAGACGTATTTTCAGGAAAAAATTCCCATGTATGGCAACAGGCATTGAACAGAGTTCATGTTCAAAAAAGTATTCTATTGTATTGTTTTGGAAAACTAAGGTAAAGGGAGTGGATTATCTGAATTTTGGTTAAGATATAAAATAACTGATGCCCTGTCTCTTTCTTTTCTTAATCCAGCAAACGCCATTTTAGTTCCCTTAATATAACTTTGAGGTTTTTTTAAATAACCATTCATCTCTTCAAATGTCCAATCTTTGTCATATCCTGCCATTGCTTTTGAATATTTATAATCTTGTTTTGATGCAACCTTTCTTCCTAGTACACCATATAATGCAGGTCCAATTTTATTCTCTCCACCTTTATTCACTAAATGACAAGCAGAACATTTTTTGAAAACTTTCTCTCCATGAGAAATATCTCCTAATGCAAGCAATGCAGAAATATCTACTTTTTCGTCAATTTTTTCCGATATTGCACTTGAAATTTTTCTACTTTCCTGAATATCTACTTTGTAAGCTGATTTCTCTAGTTTATCCACATGGAAAGCGATATCTGAAATTTTCCCAATTCCAATTACAAGTAGCGCTATAAGAAGTACAGCTGCAATAATTTTGTTTATTTCGAATGAATCCATTATTTTTTTTAATATGGTCGTATAACATGTTAAACAAAATTTATAAGAAATTTAAATTATAAATTTGCGTCTCAAAGACGCATAAAATATGAATATATGAGTAATTCAATTATAATAATTCCCTCAAGATTAGCAGCAACAAGACTGCCTCAAAAGCCATTAATAAAAATTAACAATAAAACTTTAATTATGCATGTATATGAAAAAGCTATACAAAGCCAAATTGGAGAGGTTTATGTAGCAACATGTGACGATGAAATTGCCTCAGAAGTAAAAAAAAATGGGGGTAAATTTATAATGACAGACATAAATCACACAACTGGAACAGATAGAGTATTTGAGGCCTCTCAGAAATTAGATTTAAAAGATATAGATTTTATTATTAATGTCCAGGGCGATGAACCAATGATTAATCCTTTAGATATTAAAAATTTAAATAAGCTATCAAAGGAAAAAAACTTAAATATTTCAACATTAGCATATAACATTGAAAAAAACGAAGATTATAATAATGAAAATATTGTAAAAGTTATTACAAAAAATAAGATATCCGATAACTCAATATCAGAAGCTTTGAATTTTCATCGAGTAATTAAAGGAGATCGCTATGACAATATATACCAGCATTTTGGGATATATCTATATAAGTATTCAACTTTAAAAAAGTTTGTTAATTTAAAAAAAAGTAAAAATGAAATCAAAAAAAGACTGGAACAATTAAGAGCAATCGATAATAATATGAAAATCGATGTAATATTGGCAAATTATTTTTCCTCTGGAATTGATACAAAAAAAGATCTAGAAGAATACATAAAATTACTAAATAAATAACAACATGAAAATTGTTTACCAGGGAATTGCTGGAAGTTATAGTGAAAGTTGTGCAAAATATATGTTTCCAAATATAGAAACTATTCCTTGCAAAACTTTCGATGAATGTTTTGAAAAAGCACATAATGATAACAATATTAGAGCAATCATACCAGAGTCGAACAAAACTACTGGAAACATTGGAGTAGAGTATTTAATTTTTAAATATAGGTTAAATATCTATGAAGAATTTTTTTTCCCAATTAATCATAATTTAATTGGTATAAAAGGTTCGAAATTACAAGACATTAAAAATGTTTATTCCCATGCTCAAGCGTTAAGCCAAGCATCAGAATTTATAAAAAAAAATAAATTTTATGCTAATGTAAGAGCTGATACAGCGGGATCTGCAAAATATATCTCAGAAGAGAAAGATAAAACGAAAGCTGCAATTGCATCAAAATTAAGCGCTAAAATTTATGATTTAGATATTTTAAAAGAAAATATTCAAGATGATAATGATAACTACACAAGATTTTTGATAATGGGTAAAGATATAATTCAGCCAGAGATTGATAAAAATAATTTCATTACATCTTTTTTATTTAAACTAAGAGATAAGCCAGCAGCTTTGTATTCTGCCTTATCTGGTTTTGCTATTAATGGAGTGAATATGACCAAACTTCAGAGTTTTCCTGAAAAAAATTCATTTTCATCTTTCTTTTTTCTGTGTGATATCGATGGACACTTAGATGACAAAAAAATAAAAAATTCATTAGAGGAATTGGCTTTTCATTGTGAGGATATGCACGTTCTAGGTGTTTATAAAGCACACGAATTTAGAGAAAAAAAATAGTTAACTTTATTGTAGATTAGAAAAAATTATTGTTATAATACATTTGGAGGCCTTCCAGGTGGGATTACCATGAACTCCCCCAGACTTGAAAAAGAGCAAGGGTAATGAGTTTTTTCCAGGTTGGTAGGTCTCCTATTATGACAAATAATTCTAAAGTTCTTGCCTTAAAATATAGACCACAAACCTTTAAAGATCTAATTGGTCATGAAGAAATTGCCACTACAATTTATAATTCCATTAAAAATAATAATTCAGCTAATGCTTTTTTGTTTACTGGCATAAGGGGAATTGGAAAGACTACATTTGCAAGAATTGTTGCTAAAGCATTGAATTGTCAGCAAGCACTTGAGAGTACTTGTGAAAAAAAATGCGATAAATGTGATCCTATATCAAATTCTAATCATATAGACGTTCTTGAAATGGATGCAGCAAGCAAAACAGGGGTTGACGATGTAAGGGAGCTAATAGAATTTTCTAGATATCCACCATCGGTAGCTAAATTTAAAATTTTTATTATAGATGAAGTGCACATGTTAAGCAAACAAGCATTTAATGCATTACTTAAGACATTGGAAGAACCCCCAGAGTATTTAAAATTTATTTTTGCAACCACTGAAGTAAAAAAAATTCCAATTACTGTTATATCCAGGTGTCAAAGGTATGATTTGTCTAGAGTTAAGTCTGAGGAACTGTTTGTTTTTTTAAAAGATATAACAATAAAAGAAAAAAAGAATGTTGAGGATAAAGCAATCAAATTAATAGCCAAATTATCGGAGGGGTCTGTTAGGGATGCATTATCTTTACTAGATAGAGCAACAATTTCTTACAACGATAATTCCCTGACATTTGAAGATGCTCAAAAGATCTTTGGCTATGTTAACAAAAGTTCATATATAGAATTATTAGAAATAATTTTTTTAGGTGATGAGGAAAAAATAATAGATCATTACAGAAAATTGTACAATTCAGGTATTGAACCAAACCTATTTTTAAATGATTTCTTAGAGGTATTATATTTTGTTAAGAATATATCGTACATTGAAAATGTAGGAAATAATTTCTCATTAAATGATAGTGATTACAAAAAAATAACTTCCTTATCAAAAGAAATAGACTCTAACGCCTTATTATTATTTTGGGAATTTACTTTAAAAACTTTAAAAGAAATAAATATAGTTGCTAATCCAAATTTATTAGTTGAGATGTTTCTTGTACAATTAACTTATTTGAAAAAAAAAAATGTAATACAAAATAATCAGCGAAATGAACTATACAAAACCCCAATAAAAAATATAGATGTGAAAAATACTATAAACAAAGATGCAATTAACCAAATTAAAAATATTAAACAAGAAGAGGATAAAATTGAAAAAAAAAATACTCAAGAGATCAAAAATTTAGAAGATTTAATTAATATGTGCTTAGAAAAAAAAGAAATGAAACTAAAATATGAATTAGAAAATAATGTAAACTTAGTATCTTTTTCAAAGATGAATATCGAAATTTCTTTTAATGATAAACTAAATAAGAATTTTGTAAAAGATTTATCTGAAAAATTGCATGATTGGACTAAAAATCGTTGGCTTATCTCTTTTTCAAAAGAAAAAGGTGAGATGAGTGAAAAAGAGAAAAAAAATAGTCTTAAAAAAAAGGATTTCAAAGATTATGAAAGCTCAAACGAGTATAAAAACTTGCTGAATGCATTTCCTGATATTGAATTAATTAATATTGAAAAAAAAGATGACTGATTTTAATAAAATTCTTGAAAAAGCAAAAGAGATAGAAAAAAAAATGAAAGAAAGTCAGGAGAATCTCAAAAAAATTGAAGTTATTGGTGTTTCTGGAGGAGATGTGGTTAAAATTACGCTTAATGGAGATGGAGAGATGACTAAAATTTTATTAAGCGATAAAATACTGAAAGAAGATAAAGAGATAATTCAGGATTTAATCACTGCAGCACATAATGATGCTAAAAATAAATTAAAATCAAAAACTTCCGAAGAAATATCTAAAGCGACTGGTGGATTAGGTGTGCCTGGATTTAAATGGCCTTTATAATTAAATGCAAAATCTTCCTGAAATAGATAATTTAATTAAACTAATATCTAAATTACCAGGTCTTGGACCAAAGTCTGCAAAAAGAATAATTTTAAAAATGATTAATAATCGCCAAGAAATATTAAGACCTTTGGCTAATAATCTGAGCGATGTGTTTAAAAATATTGAACGTTGTAAAATTTGTGGAACATTAAAATCTAATAATAATCCCTGTAATAATTGCGAAGACAAAAATAAAAAATTTAGCAAAATATGTGTTGTCGAAAACATTTCGGATCAATGGGCAATAGAAAGCTCATCTATTTATCAAGGCTACTATCATATTTTAGGAGGTACGATCTCTGATAGCACTAACGGAAATAATAGAGATAATTTGCTTATTAATTCTCTGATAGAAAGAATAAAAAATGATAATATTGATGAAGTAATTTTAGCAACTAGTGCTACCGTTGAAGGACAAACTACTGCTTTTTATATTCAGGACAGCTTAAAAAATATAAATGTAAAAATATCAAAATTAGCTCAAGGTTTGCCAGTTGGTGGAGAAATCGAAACATCAGATGATGGAACGCTTATATCTGCTTTTAAAAATAGAAAAGATTTATAAATTAGTAATTAACTTTTTTTAATTAACCTATTTAAATGTAATAAAGGTTCAGTATAACCTGATGGTTGCGACTTGCCATGGAAAATCAATTCACATGCCGCTTTAAAAGAGATTGACTTGTCGAAATTAGGTGACATATTTTGATATTCTGAATCTCCTTGATTTTGTTTATCAACAATCTTTGCCATTTTTTTTAGAATTTCTAAAACTTGTCTATTTGAGCAAATACCATGATGCAACCAGTTTGCTATATGTTGTGATGATATTCTTAGTGTTGCTCTATCCTCCATTAATCCAACATTATTTATGTCTGGAACTTTAGAGCACCCTATCCCTTGATCTACCCATCTAACAACATATCCTAATATTGTTTGAGCTGAGTTACATAACTCATTATTTATTTCTTCTTTACTCCAATTAGGTCTATCTGCTATTGGTATCGTTAATAAACTATCAATGTAATTAATTTTATTTTCATTTAATTTTTTGTGCTTTTCAAAAATATTTAACTTATGGTAATGCATTGCATGTAAAGAAGCTGCAGTGGGAGATGGTACCCATGCGCAATTTGCACCGGCTTCAAGATGTGATATTTTTTGATCTATCATGTCTTTCATTTTATCTGGCATAGCCCACATACCTTTACCTATTTGTGCAACACCTGAAAATCCACATTTTAAGCCAACATCAACATTGTTATTTTCATAAGCAGCTATCCACTTTGATTTTTTCATATCACCTTTTTTTATCATTGGACCTGCTTCCATTGATGTATGCATTTCATCTCCGGTTCTGTCTAAAAAACCTGTATTAATGAAAAAAACCCTGCTTTTTAATGTTCTAATACATTCTTTTAAGTTTACAGATGTTCTTCTCTCTTCATCCATAATACCGCATTTAATTGTATTCTTTTCAAGTTTTAATACTTCTTCAACTCTTGTGAATATTTTATCTGTAAAAGCAGTCTCCTCAGGTCCATGCATTTTCGGTTTTACAATATATATAGATCCAGTTCTTGAGTTACCTTTTCTTTTTAAATCATGAATTGCTGCAGCAGTTGTAATAAATGCATCCATGATACCTTCTGGGACTTCAGAACCATCTTCTAAAATAATTGCTGAATTGGTCATTAGATGACCAACATTTCTGACTAAAAGTAAGCTTCTACCATGTAATTTTTCTTTTTTATTATCTTTTGAAATATAACTTCTATCTGGATTAAGTTTTCTTTCTAAAGTTTTTCCATCCTTTTCGAAGACAGATTTTAGAGTTCCTTTCATTAAACCCAACCAATTTCTGTAACATAATATTTTATCTTCCGAATCTACTGCTGCAACACTATCTTCGTTATCACATATGGTAGATATTGCAGATTCTATAATTATGTCACTTATTCCTGCAGCATCTTGAACAGCACTAAATGCTTTTGGGTTAATTATTATCTCAATTTTTAAATTATTATTTTCTAAAATTATTGTTGTTGGATTATTAGGTTCTCCTCTGTATCCAATAAATTTATTTTTATCTACTAGCTCAAACTCTCTATTATCTTTTAATATTTTTAAGTTACTTCCCTCTATTTTAAATCCATTTATATCTTTCCAATGAATTCCATTGATAGAGAAGTGATCATTTAGAAAATTACGAGCAAATTTTATTACTTCTTGTCCTCTCAGAGGGTCATACTTCTGACTTCCAGTTTCTTCTGACTCAATTAAATCTGTTCCATATAAACTATCATAAAGACTTACCCATCTTGCATTAGCAGCATTTAATGTATATCTAGAGTTCATTATAGGAACAACAAGTTGAGGACCTGCAATACTTGAAATTTCACTATCAAGTTTTTTACTATCTATTTTAAAATCATTTCCCTCTTCTTTTAAATATCCAATCTCTTTTAAAAAATTCTTATACTCTTGATGATCAAATTCTCCATTTCTGTTTTTTTTTAACCATAAATCAATTTCAGATTGAAGAGTTTCACGAGTTTCTAATAACTTTTTATTAATTGGGGCAAGTTCATTAATACTTTTATCAAATCCATCCCAGAAATCTTTTTTGTTAATGTCTAATCCTGGAAGAAGTTCATTTTTTACAAAATCAGCTAAATCCTTAGAAACAGATAAAGTGTTAATTTTAATAAATGAATTACTCATAATTTTTATAAATTTAGAAACCGTTGTATATGACAATCAATAAATTATGTCATTAATTTATTTGAAAAATGTTATTTTTCTTCTGAAAAAAAATATAATTTTAATAATTTGATCATTTTATAGCCCAAAAATTATATATAATAAAGTAATGAAAAATTATTTAAATTTTGAGACTGATATCAAAAACTTAGAAATAGAACTAGATAAATTAAAAGATCCTTATAATCAAGACGGTCTTTCAGAAGTTGATACAAGTAAAATAACTGATTTACAAAATGAAATAGATAAAAAACTTAAAGATGTATATTCAAATCTTGATGCATGGCAGACGACATTGGTTGCAAGACATGAGGATAGACCTAAATCAAAATTTTTTATAGATAATTTATTTGATGAATTTATTTCACTTTCAGGAGATAGATTTTATGGAGAAGATAAATCGGTAATTTGTGGATTTGGCAAGTTCAATTCTAAGTCAGTTTTAGTAATTGGACAGGAAAAAGGTGAAAATTTAGACTCAAGGATTGAGAGAAATTTTGGGATGATGAGACCAGAAGGTTACAGAAAAACAATAAGGTTAATGAATTTAGCTAATAAATTCAAAATACCAATAATTAACTTTGTTGATACGCCAGGTGCTTACCCTGGAGTTGGTGCTGAAGAAAGAGGACAGGCGGAAGCAATTGCAAAGTCTATTGAATGTTCTATGCAACTGGCTGTTCCAACTTTATCTATAATTATAGGCGAAGGAGGGTCTGGTGGTGCTATTGCATTAGCTTCTTCAAGTAAAGTATTGATGTTAGAGAATGCAATATATTCAGTAATATCTCCAGAGGGATGTGCAACCATACTTTGGCGAGATCCAACAAAGACTTTAGAAGCTGCGAAAGCAATGAAACTTTCAGCGAAAGATCTTTTAAAACTTGAAATAATTGATGAGATAATACCCGAACCTTTAGGGGGTGCACATCGAGATAAAGATCTTATTTTAGATAATGTACGTAATGCTATTGATAGAAATCTTAGTAAGTTTCTTACATTAAATGAGGAAGAAATATTAAATCAAAGAAAGAATAAGTTTTTGGATATTGGAAGGAATAAAGGTTTCAGTACTAATACAGCGCATCAAGATAAACTTACTATTAAACATAATCTCATTCAAAATTTAATTTCGAATATTAAATTGAATAAAAAATTATTTATTTCAATTACATCAATTCTTCTATTATTAATTTTATTAACAGTGATTTTTTAATTTATAAGGCTCCGCAGCAGTGTTTATATTTCTTCCCAGATCCACATGGGCAAGGTTCGTTTCTTCCAATTTTACTTTTTGTAATAGATTTTAAGTTTTCTTTCACTCTGTTTTGAGAATTATCTTCCTCTTCTTTTTGTATTATTTTTAAATTTAAAAGCATTGTTACAAGATCAGTTTTTAATTTTCCCAGTAAATTTTCAAATAATAGAAAAGCTTCTCTTTTGTACTCCACTAAAGGATCTCTTTGTCCATAAGATCTTAAACCAATTACTTGCCTTAATTGCTCAAGGTATTGAATATGTGATTTCCAATTTTGATCTATAATTTGTACCAATATTCTTTTTTCAATTTCTTTTCCCTGTTCAACACCTAATAAATTGTTTCTTTCATCTCTGTTACTTATAAATTTGTCCTTTATTTTTTTTTCCATTGTTGTTAGATCAGAACTTAAAATTTCACCCAACTCATCTTCAGTTATTGATTTACCTAAAGTCTGCCTTAAGGCATTTGGAAATTCTTTAGAATTTGGGGATTTTTCGTGTAATATTTTTTGTCTTTTTAAATTTTCTAAGACTTCTTCAAGAAATATGTCTGAATAATTCTCCTTTTCTTTACCATTAATTACATTTTTTCGTTGCTCAAAAATTACATGTCTTTGGTCATTGAGAACATTATCAAATTTAATAAGCGTTTTTCTTATATCAAAGTTTCTTGCTTCAACTTTTTGTTGTGCTCTCTCAATTGCTTTATTTATCCAAGGATGATCTATACTTTCACCATCTTTAAGACCAAGCTTTTCTAGCATTGAATTCATTGTTTCTGAGCCAAATAATCTCATCAAATCATCTTCTAAACTTACAAAAAATATTGAACTGCCTTCATCTCCTTGTCTTCCTGATCTTCCTCTTGCTTGATTATCAACTCTTCTACTTTCCATTCTTTCCGTTCCAATAACAAATAAACCTCCCTTTTTTTTTACATCCTCTTTTTCGGATTGATCTTGTCCACCCAACTTAATGTCAACACCTCTTCCCGATATACTTGTTGTGATAATTACCGAATTTATTTTGCCTGCATTTGCAATAATTTCTGCCTCTTTTTCATGGTTTTTAGCATTTAAAACAATATGTTTAATTTTTTCTTTTTCTAGCAAACTCGAATAATGCTCAGATTTATTTATGCTAGATGTGAAAACCAAAAGTGGTTGTCCAATTTTATTACTTTCTTTTATTTTTTGTATGATTGCGTTATCTTTTTCTAAACTTGTTCTAAAGATTTGGTCATTGAGATCATTTCTTATCATATCTTTGTTTGTAGGTATCTGTAAAACTGGCAGGTTATAAATTTCAAAAAATTCTGCAGATTCTGTTTGTGCAGTTCCTGTACATCCTGCAAGTTTTTTATATAATTTAAAAAAATTTTGATAAGTTATTGATGCCAGTGTTTGATTTTCAGCTTTAACTTCTATTTTTTCTTTTGCCTCTAAGCTTTGATGAAGTCCATCACCAAATCTTCTTCCTGGCAATTGCCTACCTGTTTGTTCATCAATTATAATTATTTCATTTTCTTTTACTATGTAATCTCTCCCATTCTCAAATAAATAATTTGCCCTTAATGCCTGGTTTACATGATGAACCAAATGTAAATTTTCTGGATCGTAAAAATTGTTATTTTTTAAAATACCGGCATCTGAAAATATTTTTTCAACATTATCTATTCCTTCATTTGTTAAGAGTATATTTTTTTCTTTTTCATCTAATTCAAAGTCTGTTTTTTTTAAATTTTTAATTAATTTATCTACTGCGATATATTGCATGGTTTTATCCTCTGCTGCTCCAGATATAACTAAAGGTGTTCTTGCTTCATCAATTAAACAAGAGTCAATCTCATCAACTATTGCAAAATTATGTTTCCTTAAGACCATTTCATTTTTTGAATATTTCATGTTATCTCTTAAAAAATCAAAACCTAATTCGCTGTTAGTGGCATAAGTTATATCTTTATTATAATTTTCTTTACGTTCATCATCTGATTGTTCTGAGTTTATATATCCACAGCTCAAACCCAAAAAATTGTATATTTTGCCCATATTAATACTGTCCCTTTTTGCCAGGTAATCATTTACAGTAACTATATGAACACCTTTTTTTTCTAATGCATTAAGGTATGCCGCGAGAACAATAGTAAGTGTTTTGCCTTCACCTGTTTTCATCTCTGCAATCTTATTCTCATGTAACGCAATACCACCAATTAACTGAACATCAAAGTGTCTCTCGTTATTAATTCTTTTTGAAGCTTCTCTTACTAACGCAAATGCTTCAGGTAAAATATCATTTAATTTTTCTCCGTTATTTAACCTGGAAATAAATTCATTTGTTCTTAAAGAAAATTTTTTATCCTCAAATTTGCTAATCTTACTTTCTTCAAGATTAATTTGATTTACAATTTTCTGAATTCTTTCTAATTCTTTTTGATTGCCACTTTTAATAAATTTACTAATAATATTTAAAGGATTAAGCATATTTTTGATGTTTTAGTAATTATAAATTATATAGTTATTTATTTAAAAAATTAAATAGCATGGATTTTAGTATAAACAACTTTTTTGATAAAAAACACAAGGACTCAAAAATAGGACATTTTCAAGATCTAGAACATATCAATGGAGTGTCTATTTCTACAATTAGCTGTGGTCTATATAATAAAAAAAGAGATGACTTAGTTTTATTTTATTTTAGGGATGGTGCAAACTATGCAAATGTCTATACACAATCGAGTTTAGTCTCTGAAAATATAAAATGGAATAAAAAAATTAAAGATAAAAAAATTTATGGCATTCTAATCAATACAAGAAACGCAAATGCTTTGACAGGAAATGAAGGCTATAATTCTCTCAAAAATATCTCATTAAATTTATCAAAATTATTAACATCAAAACAAATTGCAGATGAGGATAAACCAAAAGAAATTAAGCCAAACCAAATATTATTTGCTTGCACGGGAACCATAGGAGAAAAATTTCCTGAAAATGTAATTTTAAGTAACACTAAAAACCTTGTTGATAAAATAAAATACAATCAAAATAAACTAATTTGGATTAAAGCAGCTCTTGGAATTATGACCACAGATACTAAACCAAAATTATCAATGGCAGAATGTAAAATAGGTGGTTCTGATGTAAAAATATATGGTATTGCAAAAGGATCAGGAATGATCTTCCCAAACATGGCAACAACTTTAGGATTTATTTTTACTGATGCTAATATTTCTTCCTCGATTTTAAAACAGATACTTAATGTAAATATTAAGACTACTTTTAATGCTATAACATGTGATGGAGATACTAGCACAAATGATATGGTTTCAATATTTTCGACAGGTAGGGCTAACAATAAAGAAATAAAAAGTTTTAAAGATCCAAAATTAAAGCAATTTATTAATAGTGTTCATCAGGTCATGCTAAACTTAGCAAAAAGAGTTGCAAGTGATGGCGAGGGAGCAACAAAATTTATTACTATCAAATGCCTTAATAGCAAATCAGAGAAAGATGCAAAAAATATTTGTTTCTCAATAGCCAACTCACCATTAGTTAAGACAGCAATCTTTGGAGAAGATCCAAATTGGGGAAGAATTGCGATGGCAATTGGAAAAAGTGGTGCAACTGTTAAACATGAAAAGTTATCTATATTAATGGGACCTAATATGATCTTTAAAGATGGCAAGTTAGATAAAAATTATAATGAAAATATTTTAAGTGATTATATGAAAAATGAAAATATAGATATAACAATTGATCTATCTATTGGAAGTAAAAAATTTACAGCTTATACTATGGACTTATCTACGGAATATATTGGAATTAATTCTGATTACAGATCCTAGGTATTGAAATCTTATAAAATATAATTAAATCATCCTCATGATAAAGTATTTATTAAATTGTAAAAGTTGTAGTCTTGAATTTGAAAGTTGGTTTGCTAACTCGAAAGAATTTGATAAATTAAAAAAACTAAAGCTTCTTAATTGTCAGCAATGTAATTCTCAAAAAATTGAAAAGTCTTTGATGAAGCCAAGTTTAGTTAATTCTAACTTTAAACAATATAAAGAGTATAAAAATAATCAAAATGTTAAAAAAAAATTAAGAGAATATCAAAAATTTATAAAAGAAAACTTTGAATATGTTGGAGAAAATTTTGCTTATGAGGCAAGATCTATTCATTATAATAAAAATAAGAATAAAAAAAATATTTTTGGCAAAGCGTCAATTGATGATGTTAAGGAACTAAAAGAAGAAGGTATAGAGACATCAATTATTCCATGGATTGAAGATAAGGAAAATTAACTCTTTTTGTATTTTGAGATATAATTTACAGAAATGTCATTTGAAAGTTTCCACTTATTCAAAAATGGATTGAATTTAACTCCATCTATGCTTTTTAATACAAGTGAATTTCTGTTGCAGATGCTTTCTAGATTTTTAGGTTTTACAAATTTATTCCAATCATGTGTTCCGATTGGAAGCCATCTTAAAACATATTCAGCTCCTATTATTGCAAATACATAAGATTTTAATGTTTGATTTAAGGTAGCAATAAACATTAAACCATTATTTTTTAAAAATTTAGTACTTTGATTTATAAATTTAGGAATATCTTCAACATGTTCAACTATTTCCATATTAAGAATTACATCAAATTTTTTTTCATAATTAAAATTCTCTGGCGATTTATCATAATATTCAATTTTTAAATTACTTTTTTTTAAATGATGTCTTGCAATATCAATATTTTTTTTAGAGGCATCAATACCCACAACATCCGCCCCAAGTCTTGACAAGGGTTCGGATAATAAACCCCCTCCACATCCAATATCAAGAATACTTATTCCTTTTAGTGGTTTGTGATTTGGTGATATATTAAAATCTTTGATAATATTGTTTTTTATATACTCTATTCTAATTGGATTAAATTTGTGAAGTGGTTTAAATTTTCCATCAGGATTCCACCATTCTTCAGCAATTTTATTAAATTTTTCGACTTCTTCTTTGTTTATAGTATTATTGCTCATTCTTTATTGACATTATAAATTAGATGTATTTTATCAATATTATTAAGCTTGTAAATAAAACTACCAATGAAAATTATTGTATTGAAATTTGGCGGCACTTCGATTGGGTCAATTCAAAGAATTAAAAAAGTATCTAAAATAATAAAATCTTACTCAAAAAAATATAGGGTAATAGTTTTATCATCTGCAATGAGTGGTACTACTAATAAGTTGATAAATATGTCAAAAAAAATCAGTGAAAATTTTCCTGATAATGAATATGATACTTTAGTCTCAGCGGGTGAGCAGATTTCATGTTCGTTGTTAGCAGGTCATTTAGTAGCAAATGGCCTGAATTCTAGATCTTGGATGGCTTGGCAAATACCAATTTTAACAGAGGGAGATCATAAATATTCTAGGATTAAGCATATAAATAAATCTAAAATTTTAAAATTTTTAAAATCTGGAGGGATTCCTATTATTGCTGGATTTCAAGGTATAGATAAAAATTTAAATATTACAACAATTGGCAGAGGAGGTTCTGACTCAAGTGCAATAATGATTGCCAAGTTTTTTAAAGCTGATCGATGTGTTATATATACTGATGTTGAAGGAGTATATACCACCGATCCTAATAAACTAAATTCTGCAAAGAAAATTAAAAATATATCTTACGAGGAAATGTTAGAAATGGCCTCATTAGGTTCAAAAGTAATGCAACCAGACTCAATACAGGATGCAAGATTAAATAGGATTAATATTGAGGTGAAATCATCATTTGTAGATAGATCAGGTACATTGATAACAAAGCGAAAAAATATTATTAATAATAAAATTATCACAGGAATTTCTTCCACAGATAATGATGCTAAGGTCACATTGTTAGGAGTTAAAGATAGACCAGGAATTGCAGCATCAATATTTAGACCACTTTCACAAAATTCAATTAATGTAGATATGGTTGTTCAAAATATATCTTCAGATGGTCGAGAAACTGACCTCACTTTTACTATAAAGTCATATGACTTAAATAAAACCAAAAAAATTATAAATCAAAATAAAAATATTATCTTTAAAAAAATGATGTTTGACAAAAATGTATCAAAAGTGTCAATTATAGGTGTTGGTATGATTACTACTCCAGGTGTAACGTTTAGAATGTTTCAAGCTCTTGCAAGAAAAAATATAAATATACAAGTTATTTCAACATCAGAAATAAAAATTTCAGTTTTAATAAAAAGCACAAATGTTACAAAAGCAATCAAATGTTTGCATAAAGAATTTAAGTTAGACAAATGACATCAGAACTTAGACCATTTAGAAATATTAATAGAAAAAAGACAAGAGTAATAAATGTCGGAAAAGTTAAAGTTGGAGGAGATAATCCCATTACAGTTCAGACAATGACTAACACGTTGACGACTGACCACAAATCTACAATCGAACAAATTAATAAAGTTACTGAATCCGGTGCAGATATTGTAAGAGTCTCATGTCCTGATAGCAAATCAACAGAGTCATTAAAAACTATAGTTAAAAATGTGGATGTACCAATTGTTGCAGATATACACTTTCATTATAAGAGAGCAATTGAAGCAGCTGAAAATGGTGCTAATTGTCTAAGAATAAATCCAGGAAATATAGGAGAAACTAAAAGAATAGCTGAAGTCATATCTGCAGCAAAAAATAATAACTGTTCAATCAGAATTGGAGTTAATGCTGGATCGCTTGAAAAAGATATTCTAGAAAAATATAAAGAACCGTGCCCAGAAGCATTGGTAGATAGTGCTTTAAGAAATATAAAAATAATTGAGGATATGGATTTTTTTAATTTTAAAATTAGCGTGAAATCTTCCGATGTTTTTTTGTCTATAGCTGCATACAAGTTATTATCAAAAAAAACAGATTATCCATTACATCTTGGTGTTACAGAAGCTGGAAGTTTTTTACCTGGTAGTATTAAAACTTCCATTGGATTTGGCAGTTTATTACTAGATGGTATAGGTGATACAATAAGAGTATCACTTTCTGATGATCCTGTTGAAGAAATTAAAGTTGGAAATGAAATTTTAAAATCTTTAAATTTAAGAAATAGAGGAGTAAAAATAATTTCATGCCCATCTTGTGCTAGACAAGCATTTCAAGTTATAGAGACTGTAAAAGAGTTAGAAAAAAAATTATCTCACATTACAAAACCCATTACCTTATCTATCATAGGCTGTGTTGTTAATGGTCCAGGAGAGGCAAAACAAACAGAGATTGGTATCACTGGCGGTGGAAAGGATAATCATATGTTGTATTTAAACGGTCTAGAAACAGAAAAAGTAATAACTAAAGATATGATAGATAAAATTGTTACTTTAGTAGAGGAAAAAGCCTCAAACTTGTAATAAATACGTTGATGCTACCACAAGAAAAAGTCCTAAACTTAATTGACAGACATCTTAAACTTGAGAAAGAATTATCATCAGGTGATGTTGATAAAAAAAAATATGCAGAAATCTCAAAAGAGTATTCAGAATTAAACAATATAATTAAACATGCAAAAGAATATTTGAATTACAATAAAGTTTCTGATGAATTAAATAATATTATAAATGATAAAAACTCAGATGAAGAGATGAAAGAGCTTGCAAATAGCGAACTTGAAAATTTAAAAAATAATTATCAAATAAACGAGAAAAAAATTAAATTATTCTTGCTTCCCAAAGATCTAGCAGATAGCAAAAATGCTATAATTGAAATAAGAGCTGGAACTGGAGGTCTTGAAGCAAGTCTATTTGCTTCAGACCTTTACAAAATGTACGAAAAAGTTTGTCAAAAAAAAAATTGGATTATAGAAGTTATCACTATTTCTAAAAGTGAAGCTGGAGGATTAAAAGAAATTATTGCTTTAATCAAGGGGAAAAATATTTACTCTTCACTTAAGTATGAAAGTGGAGTTCATAGAGTTCAAAGAGTACCAGATACAGAGACACAGGGAAGAGTTCATACATCAGCTGCGACAGTTGCAGTTTTACCTGAGGCTGAGGATTTGGATATTAAAATTGACGATAAGGATTTAAGGATTGATGTGTTTAGAAGTAGCGGTCCAGGTGGACAAAGTGTTAATACAACTGATTCTGCTGTAAGGATTACTCATATTCCTACTGGAATAGTGGTAAGTCAGCAAGATGAGAAATCTCAAATCCGTAACAAAGAAAAAGGTTTGAAAATATTAAGATCAAGAATTTACGATTATGAAAGACAAAAAATTGATCAGGAAAGATCTAAAGATAGAAAAAGCAAAATTGGGACAGGTGATAGATCTGAAAGAATAAGAACCTACAATTTTCCTCAAGGAAGAGTCACTGATCATAGAATTAATCTAACTTTGCATAAATTAGAGGAATTTATGGAAGGTGAAATATTTGATGAAATAGTTGAAAATTTAAGTCTTCAGGCTCAAATAGATGAATTAAACAAATCAAGCTAATGAATTATTTAGATGCAATGAATTACGGTAGCAAAATATTAAGATCGAATAAAATAAAAAACTTTACTTTAGATAGCGAAATATTGTTAGCTAATGTATTGAATACTTCAAGAGAGGAAATCTTAGTTAATTTAGAAAAAAGAATTAATAAAAAAAATTTTATTTGTTATAAAAAAAAAATATTAAGAAGAAAAAAGAATGAACCTATTGCGTATATTTTTAAAGAAAAAGAATTTTGGAAGTATAAATTTAAAGTTGATAAAAATGTATTAATACCAAGACCTGAAACTGAGCAAATAATAGAAGAAACACTAAAATTAATTAAAAAAAATACCTCAAAACGTGTTTTAGATGTTGGAACAGGTTCAGGATGTATAATTTTGTCAATTGTTAAAGAAAGACCTAAATGTCATGCAACGGCTATAGACTTAAGCAAAAAAGCTATAAATGTTGCAATTATTAATGCAAAAATGCATCACTTAGCAAATAAAATTAAATTCATTAACATCAATATTGACAAATTTAAGTCTTATAAATATGATTTTATAGTTTCAAATCCTCCTTACATTAGCACGTATGATTTAAAAAGATTGGAAAGAGATGTAAGGCTTTTTGAACCAAATCTGGCACTAAATGCTGGTATAGATGGATTAACAGAGATAAAAAAATTAATATTTAAAAGTAATAATTTGTTAAAGAAAAACGGAAAATTGATATTTGAAATAGGTAGAAACCAAGTTGTTAAAGTTGTTCAACTTTTAAAAAATAATGGTTTTTACGTAAATAAAGTTTGTAAAGATATGCAGTCCTATCCTAGGGTAATAATAACAACAAAAACATTCTGATGAACAATTATCGTAGTAATAGAAAAAATAGGTTTAAGTCTAATGGGGAAAGAAATTTCAGAAAAAGATCATCAAACTTATATAAATCTCAAAATGAATTTTCATCAAACATAGATTTTAGACATAGAAATCAAAATAGAAACAATCAAAATCCTGCCAAGCTCGTTGATAAATATAACAATCTAGCAAGAGAAGCATTATCTTCTGGTGATAAAATCTTATCTGAAAACTATCTTCAACATGCAGATCACTTTTCAAGAATACTTAACATTCAAGAAATTAGTAAAAATGAAAATGAAACAAATAATATAATTGAGCAAAATTTCAAAAAAAATACTGAGAAATCAAATACAGAAGAAAAAAATAATATTTTAAATACTTCGAATAAAATTGATTAATTTACTTTTGTTATTAGATTTGATTTAAGAACATCAATTTTGATTTTAGAAACTTCAAATTTTTTTCTATCTTCACCTTTAAGTATTTTACCTGATGGTAATTTAAGTTTCTGCGAATTTACTTTTTTACCATTTTCAATAACCTCATAGTGTAAGTGTGGCCCAGTTGACAAACCAGTTGAACCAACATAACCAATTATTTGTCCTTGTTTAACTCTAACTCCTCTTTTTATCCCTCTTCCAAATTTTGACATGTGTGCATAAACAGTTTGGTAAGTTGAATTATGTTTGATTTTTACGCAATTTCCTCCACCTCCACACCAGCCGGCTTTTGTTACTTTGCCATCACCTGATGCCATAATTGGTGTACCTGTTGGTGCAGCAAAATCTGTTCCTGTATGCATTTTTGTGTAACCAAGAATAGGATGTTTTCTTTTGCCATATGAAGAAGAAAGTCTGGCTCCATTTATTGGAGTTTTCATTAAAGTTTTTTTAATACTTTTTCCATTTTCATCAAAGTAATCAATTTTATTTTTATCATATTCATACTTATATAGTTGTAAATCTGTATTCTGGAGATTTAAGTTTGCAAAAATTATTTCACCAGTATCTACAACCTTATTATTCTCGTTTGTATATTCTTCATAAATTATTTGAAAGCTATCATCTTTCCAAATATCTCTTTGAAAATCTACTTGGAAACCATATAGTCGTGCAAATTCGATTATTATGTTTGGTTTGATACCTAAATTAACCGCACTATTATATAAACTATTAGTAATAATAGTTTCCTTATAAACTAATCTTTTAGTAAAATTTTTTTGAATTTTTTTTGATTTAAATTTCTCTTCATTTTTAGATTTAGTGAATAAAATTTGGTTTTTATTGTCTGTTTCGATTTTGAATTCAATAATTTTTCTACTCTTTAGATTATCAAATTTAAATTCAAATTTTTGATTAATTCTTAAAACTTTTAAATCATCCTCTTTTAAGATGGAGCTTAGTAAGTTTTTTTTTTCAATTTTATTGACATTTAATTTATTAACTATCGTTTGATAGGTATCCCCTGCTTTAGAGTTATATTCTAGGAATGTGTACCTCGGTTTTAAATTCTTTGATATTTCTATAAGTGTTTTTTTTAAATAAATATTTTCAAAGATTGATTTAATCTTATTATTTTGCTCAATTTTATACGATGAATATACGCTCATCATAAAGATTCCTAAAAAGGCAATTAAAAGCAACCAAATAAAAATAGAATACTCTCTTAAAATGCTTATTTTAAAATATTTCATATATTATCTCAAAAAACGTTGAATTTACGTGCATTTTTTCACATTTTTATCTAATCTAATTTCTTGATTTATTAATATTATTATTTATAAGCGTTCCACTCAACATTTAAAAATGTTATTTATTGGGATAAACCCAATTAGCTATTTAATTTGTTAATATTTTAAGAAGAGAAGTGTGGACGGTTAAGGTTACCAAAATTTGTCGTACACACTTCAACATTACATAAATATTATTCTTAGTATTTGTGTAGAAGCTAGTGTGCGCCGTTTTTAAACTTGAGAGTTTGATCATGGCTCAGAACGTACGCTGGCGGCACGCCTTATACATGCAAGTCGAACGAAGTAGCAATACTTAGTGGCAGACGGGTGAGTAACATGTAGGTATCTTCCCTTTGGTGAGGAATAACACGAGGAAACTTGTGCTAATACCTCATAAGTCTTTACAGAGAAAGCTTTATGCGCCAAAGGACGGGCCTGCATTTGATTAGTTTGTTGGTGGGGTAATGGCCTACCAAGACTTTGATCAATAGCTGATCTGAGAGGATGATCAGCCACATTGGGACTGAGACACGGCCCAAACTCCTACGGGAGGCAGCAGTAGGGAATATTGCACAATGGAGGAAACTCTGATGCAGCGATGCCGCGTGAGTGAAGAAGGCCTTTGGGTTGTAAAGCTCTTTCGTCGGGGAAGAAAATGACTGTACCCGAATAAGAAGGTCCGGCTAACTTCGTGCCAGCAGCCGCGGTAATACGAAGGGACCTAGCGTAGTTCGGAATTACTGGGCTTAAAGAGTTCGTAGGTGGTTAAAAAAGTTGGTGGTGAAATCCCAGAGCTTAACTCTGGAACTGCCATCAAAACTTTTTAGCTAGAGTATGATAGAGGAAAGCAGAATTTCTAGTGTAGAGGTGAAATTCGTAGATATTAGAAAGAATACCAATTGCGAAGGCAGCTTTCTGGATCATTACTGACACTGAGGAACGAAAGCATGGGTAGCGAAGAGGATTAGATACCCTCGTAGTCCATGCCGTAAACGATGTGTGTTAGACGTTGGAAATTTATTTTCAGTGTCGCAGCGAAAGCATTAAACACACCGCCTGGGGAGTACGACCGCAAGGTTAAAACTCAAATGAATTGACGGGGACCCGCACAAGTAGTGGAGCATGTGGTTTAATTCGAAGATACGCGCAGAACCTTACCAACACTTGACATGTTCGTCGCGACTTTAAGAGATTAAAGTTTTCGGTTCGGCCGGACGAAACACAGGTGCTGCATGGCTGTCGTCAGCTCGTGTCGTGAGATGTTGGGTTAAGTCCCGCAACGAGCGCAACCCTCACTTTTAGTTGCCATCATTAAGTTGGGCACTCTGAAAGAACTGCCAGTGATAAGCTGGAGGAAGGTGGGGATGACGTCAAGTCCTCATGGCCCTTACGTGTTGGGCTACACACGTGCTACAATGGCATTTACAATAGGAAGCAAGATGGCGACGTCAAGCAAATCCTAAAAAGATGCCTCAGTTCGGATTGTACTCTGCAACTCGAGTACATGAAGCTGGAATTACTAGTAATCGCGGATCAGCGCGCCGCGGTGAATACGTTCCCGGGTCTTGTACACACCGCCCGTCACACCATGGGAGTTGGTTCTACCTTAAGGCAAGGCTTTAAACCCTTGACCACGGTATAGTCAGCGACTGGGGTGAAGTCGTAACAAGGTAGCCGTAGGGGAACCTGCGGCTGGATTACCTCCTTTCTAAGGATGATTAGGAATTTTTCTTAATCTAAAAAATATAACAGGCTAATGTTGACCGTCCTCATTTCTCTTCTTGAAATTTGTGTTTCACTCATCTGCGAAAAGGGCCGGTAGCTCAGTTGGTTAGAGCACACCCTTGATAAGGGTGGGGTCGAAAGTTCGAGTCTTTCTCGGCCCACCAATATATTCTGGGGGATTAGCTCAGCTGGGAGAGCGCCTGATTTGCATTCAGGAGGTCAGCGGTTCGATCCCGCTATCCTCCACCATGAAACACTAGTTATTTAATTTCGTAAAAAATTTTTATATTATCAATATCTATATCCGATTGTTCGTAGTTAAGAACAATCAGTTAATATTCGAAAAGATGAATATTAAATAAAAATTTAATTCAACACAGAATTTTTTTCTGTGCATAAATTAAGCGTTTAAGGGCGTGTGGCGGATGCCTTGGCACTGAAAGCTGACGAAGGACGTGGTATACTGCGATAAGTTACGGGGAGCTGTATGCAAGTTTTGATCCGTAAATTTCCGAATGGGGAAACCCAACACTTTATGTGTTACTTTAAACTGAATAAATAGGTTTAAAGAAATAACCCGGAGAACTGAAACATCTAAGTAACCGGAGGAAAAGAAATCAAATGAGATTCCGTTAGTAGTGGCGAGCGAAAACGGAATAGGCCAGTAGACTTGTTAAAAAAATCTGAATAGTTTGGAAAAGCTAACCAAAGAGGGTGATAGTCCCGTATGAGTAATGTTTAACATGTTTCTTGAGTAAAGCGGGACACGTGAAATCCTGCTCGAATATAGGGGGACCACCCTCTAAGCCTAAATACTCTTCAGTGACCGATAGTGAACTAGTACCGTGAGGGAAAGGTGAAAAGAACCCCTATTAGGGGAGTGAAATAGAACCTGAAACTGCATGCCTACAATCAGTCGAAGCTCTTTTTAGAGTGACGGCGTACCTTTTGTATAATGGGTCAGTGACTTAATTTATAAAGCAAGCTTAAGCCATCTAGGTGTAGGCGTAGCGAAAGCAAGTCTTAATAGGGCGATTAGTTTTATGAATTAGACCCGAAAACGAATGAGCTTACCATGAGCAGGTTGAATGCAAGGTAACACTTGCTGGAGGACCGAACCAGTTGACGTTGAAAAGTCTTTGGATGACTTGTGGTAAGGGGTGAAAGGCCAACCAAATTCGTAGATAGCTGGTTTTCCGCGAAAACTATTTAGGTAGTGCGTTGAATAAATATGCTTTCAGAGGTAGAGCACTAAATGGGCTAGGGGGAAGAGATTCTTACCAAACCTAATAAAACTCCGAATGCTGAAAGTAGTTCTTCAACAGACAGACTGTGGGTGCTAAGGTCCATGGTCGAGAGGGAAAGAGCCCAGACCACCAGATAAGGTCCCAAAATTGTGATTAAGTGTGAAAGGATGTGGAAATTCCTAAACAGCCGGGAGGTTGGCTTAGAAGCAGCCATCCTTTAAAGATAGCGTAACAGCTCACCGGTCTAATAGAGTTTCTGCGCCGAAGATGTAACGGGGCTAAAATCACATACCGAATCTGTGGGTTTATAAAGTTTTCTAACTTTATAAGCGGTAGCGGAACGTTCTGTAAGCCTGTAAAGGGATACCCGTGAGGGATCCTGGAGGTATCAGAAGTGCGAATGCTGACATGAGTAACGATAAAATAAGTGAAAAACTTATTCGCCGAAAATCCAAGGGTTTCTGCGCAAGGTTAATCCGCGCAGAGTTAGTCGGCCCCTAAGGCGAGGGCGAAAGCCGTAGTCGATGGAAATAAGGTTAATATTCCTTAACCAGATGGTAGTGACAGATTTTGTAAGTTGTAAGTTCTTAATGGATTGAACTTGCCGCGAAAAAGTCTCGGGAAATAGCTCCATCATTAGACCGTACCCTAAACCGACACAGGTGGATTAATAGAGTATATTTAGGCGCTTGAGAGAATGATGTTGAAGGAACTCGGCAAAATACTTCTGTAACTTCGGGATAAAGAAGACCTTTTTATGGGCAACCATTTAGAGGTGGCACAAGCCAGGGAGAAGCGACTGTTTATCAAAAACACAGGGCTCTGCTAACACGTAAGTGGATGTATAGGGTCTGACGCCTGCCCGGTGCTGGAAGGTTAATGTGATGGGTGCAAGCTCATTCCTGAAGCCCCAGTAAACGGCGGCCGTAACTATAACGGTCCTAAGGTAGCGAAATTCCTTGTCGGGTAAGTTCCGACCTGCATGAATGGCGTAACGATTTCTCCGCTGTCTCCAACATCAACTCAGTGAAATTGAATTCTCCGTGAAGATGCGGAGTTCGCGTAGTTAGACGGAAAGACCCCGTGCACCTTTACTGCAACTTTACATTGGTGTTAGGAAAAACATATTTAGCATAGGAGGGAGACATTGAAGCGATGGCGTCAGTTATCGTGGAGTCAACAGTGAAATACCTCTTTTGTTTTTCTTGACATCTAACTGATTGCCGTTATCCGGCATCAAGACATTGTATGGTGGGTAGTTTGACTGGGGCGGTCGCCTCCCAAATAGTAACGGAGGCGTGCGAAGGTAAGCTCAGAACGGTCAGAAATCGTTCGTAGAGTGCAATGGCATAAGCTTGCCTGACTGTGAGACTGACAAGTCGAGCAGAGTCGAAAGACGGTCATAGTGATCCGGTGGTTCTGAGTGGAAGGGCCATCGCTCAACGGATAAAAGGTACGCCGGGGATAACAGGCTGATACTGCCCAAGAGCTCATATCGACGGCAGTGTTTGGCACCTCGATGTCGGCTCATCACATCCTGGGGCTGGAGCAGGTCCCAAGGGTTTGGCTGTTCGCCAATTAAAGTGGTACGTGAGCTGGGTTCAGAACGTCGTGAGACAGTTCGGTCCCTATCTGCTATGCGTGTAGAAGAATTGAGAGGAGCTGTCCCTAGTACGAGAGGACCGGGATGGACGTACCACTGGTGTACCGGTTGTAGCGCCAGCTGCAGTGCCGGGTAGCTAAGTACGGAAGAGATAACTGCTGAAAGCATCTAAGCGGGAAACTCACCTCAAAACTAGTTCTTCCCATAGAGCCGTGGTAGACCACCACGTTGATAGGCTGGATGTGGAAGCGCAGTAATGCGTGCAGCTGACCAGTACTAATAGCTCAATTGGCTTAATTTATGCACTGAAAAAAATTTTATTTGATTTTTATTAATTAAGATAACTAAAAAAATTAAACATATATATAAATATTTGTAACTGATGTGGAATTTTCTGAACTAAATATTTTTTCTAATACATCATATTTTAATTACTTAAAATTTGTTTAATAAATCTCTATTTATATTCTCTAGAAGAAGTTTATCATTCAAAATATTTGTAATAAGATTGAAATAAAAAATTTATTACTTAAATTAAAAAAAATATTATGAGAGTAGCATGTATCCAATTATGCACAGGGGAAGATTATAATCGTAATTGTTTCGAAATACTAAAATATATTAACCAAGCAATAAAATTAAAGTCAGATCTAATCGTAACCCCAGAAGCTTCAACTATTTTATCAAGAGACAAAAAGAAACTTAAACATTTTACTTTTAAGATGAACGAAGATCCTTTTTTAAAAAAGCTAACGTTAATAGCAAAAAAAAATAAAAAATGGATATTACTAGGATCAGTATTTATTAAAGAAAAAAATAAGCTTAAAAATCGATCAATTGTAATTGACTCTAAAGGAAAAATAAAAGCTTATTACGACAAAATAAATATGTTTGATGTTAAGTTATCTAAAAAAGAAATCCACAATGAGAGCAAAACATTTAAACCAGGAACACAACTTAAATCAGTTAATACGCCTTGGGGAAAACTAGGACTTACTATTTGTTATGATCTTAGGTTTCCTGAACTTTATAGGATGTTAAGTAAAAAAAAATTAAATTTTATAACTGTCCCTGCAGCATTTACAAAAATAACTGGAAAAAAACACTGGTTGACTTTACTTAAAGCTAGAGCAATCGAAAATTTTTGTTTTATATTTGCTCCAGCACAATCAGGAAAAAATACAGATTATCGTGAAACATTTGGTCATACTGCTATAATTTCTCCAGATGGAGTAGTGCTCAAATTAAAAAAAAAATCACCAGGAATCATATATTCAGATATAAATCCTAATCTTTCACTTGAGTTAAGAAAAAAGATTCCAAGTTTATAATAAACATTTAATTAAAGTTGATTTTTTTCTTTTAAGAAAATTTCTGTATTTTACAAAACTACATTATTAGGCACAATTTAAAAAAGTATTGATTCTACACTATTTTGTGTAAAAAAATTGTTATATTTTTCAAACATTTTACTTTTAAATTTTGACCAACTTTTTCATTCTAATAATTTCTTTTTTGAAATTAATTGAAGGTTTCCATTTAAATTTTTTTTTTAATTTTGTATTATCTCCTACCAAATTAAAATCTTCATTATTAATCGTTTTTATTTTAAACTTATAATTTAAAATATTAAGAATCTGCATAATTGAAAAAGAACTATTTCCGCAAACGTTATAAATTCCACTTGTTTTAAAATTATATAATTTATCAAGCAAAGCTAAAAAATCTTTAATTGATAAGAAATCTCTCTTCTGTTTTCCAGATCCATATAAATATATTTTTTTGCCACTCTTTGTATTTAATATAAATTTATATATTATATTTGTTTTAATTTGAGATCCATAAATTTGGGAAATTCTCAAAATTAAATATTTGTAGTTTGATGAATTGCTAATGATTTTGTTTTCTGAATATTTTTTTAATTTCCCATAGACAGTAAAAGGTCTAGTTACGTCGCTTTCTTTGATAATACCCTCCTTTTTTCCGTAAACTGCAAAAGATGAGAAGTAAATAATTTTTTTTATTTTATTTTGCTTAATTATTTTGAGACCATTTTTAAGAATATTTTTTCCTTCTTCAATATATTTTTTTTTTTCTACTTTTTTAAAATTTAAATTAAAACTTAGAAAAAAAACAATATCTATTTTTTTTTTAAAAATTATCTTTGATTGTATATTTTGAGACAAATCTAATTTTTTGTAATAAATTTTCGCTATTTTTTTTTGATTTTGTACTTTATCAATACAAATAATTTTGTTTACATTTTTTTTTTTTAAAAAATGATTTTTGATACTTTTTCCAATTGATCCTTCTGATCCGATAATTAATATGTTCATTTAATACTTAATTTAATGTTGATTATTTAAAATATTAATCTAACACTAAATATTACTCAATTATTAAAAAATATTTTTATGTTTCACTTAGGTATTAATTATTATGGTCACGACACCTCTGTTGCTTTGTTTAAAGGAGATAAACTTATATTTGCAATAGAGGAAGAGAGGTTAACTAGAAAAAAACATGATTCTTCCTTGCCACTTAAGTCAATTGAATACGTAACAAAAAAATTTAAGTTGAATAATAAAAATGTTAAATCAGTGAATTTTGCAACCATACCTGAGAGAATTTTAAGTAAAAAACATATTGATTTTTACTTAGATAATGAGAAAGAGATTGATTTTTTTGAAACAAAATCAAATCAAAAAAAACTTAATTATCTTCTTAATGTGAGAAGTATTCTTAAAAAAAAAATTAAATTTAACTGTGAATTTAATTTTCATCATCATCATTTGTGCCATCAATACGGTGCTTACTATTTAAGTGGCTTTAAGTCAGCTGCTTGTTTTAGTATCGATGGGTTGGGGGAAATTGAGAGTATGTGTTATGGGACAGCAAAAAACAATAAAGTAAAAATATTTAAAAGCCTAAATTATCCTAATTCTTTAGGGGAGACTTATACTGCAGTAACAGAGTATCTGGGATATACTCCAGAAAGTAGCGAAGGAACTGTAATGGCATTGGCAGCTTTGGGCAATAAAAATGCAAATGTGCCAGGTAAAAAAAAAACTTTTTATGATTTATTTAAAGAAATAATTAAAATTGAGAATAGATATTTTAATATTAATTTAGAGTGGTTTGATTTTTGGAGAAGAAGGAAGACCCTTAGAGTTAGTAGAAAATTCACTAAAATTTTTGGAAAAAAAGAAAAAAGTAAAAAAATTTCAGAAAATAAAAAAAACATTGCAGCAGCATTGCAAGCAAGATTTGAAGATGCATATATCTCATTAATCGAAAATCTATTAAGAATTACAAAAGAAAAAAATTTAGTTATTTCTGGTGGATGTGCTTTAAATTGTAAGGCAAATGGCTCAATAAAGAAAAAATTCAATCTTAAAAGAATTTATATTCAACCAGCTGCTGGAGATAATGGATTGGCTGTTGGCTCAGCTTATGCGGGATTTCTTAAATTTAATAATTACAGAAAATATAATTTTAAAGAAGTTGAACATTCATATTTTGGTCCTGCGTTCACAAATAGTGAAATAAAAAAATATCTTAATAAAAATAGATCAAAGGTTAATTATACATATATTACAAATATAGAAAAATATTCAGCAAATTTATTAAAACAAAAAAAAATTTTAGGATGGTTTCAAGGTAGAATGGAATTTGGTCCTAGAGCATTAGGAAATAGATCAATTTTAGCTTCTCCAACTGACATAAGTGTTAAAGACAGATTAAATAGAGATATAAAAAATAGAGAATATTTCAGACCGTTTGCACCCGCTGTACTTAAAGAAAAAGTGAATAAAATTTTTAATTTGAGCTTTAAATCACCTTTTATGCTAATTGCATCAAAATTAAAAGTCAAAAAACCACTTAACTTTCCTGCTATACTTCATTACGATAATACAGCCAGAGTCCAAGCCGTAGAAAAAAAAACCAACAAAAGATTTTATAAATTAATTAATCAATTTTATAAGATTACAAAAGTTCCAATGTTGTTAAATACGTCATTTAATGGGAAAGGTGAACCTATTGTTTGCAACCCTCAAGATGCAATATCTTGTTTTTTAAAAAATAAAATGGATTATCTAATATTGGGTAATTATCTCGTTCAAAAAAGATCAAAAAATTAATTATATTTTTTGTGATTATGTGAAAGAGTTTTAAATACTTTGATAAATTTTTCTAGTGTTTTATCAATGTTTTCTTTTTTCATGTTAAAACATGGAGTTAAAGAAGTTCTATGAAATTTTATATTCATTAATATTCTGTAATCTTCTAACATTTTATTTTTGAGGTCATTTGAAAAGAGATTTTGGTTTTTAACATCATGTTGAACGGATATAGCAAAACCTCTGCCCCTTACGTTAGAAAAAAAATGATTTTCATTTAATTCTGAATGCAGAGTATTTTGAATAAATTCTCCATATTTATTGACTCGACTCAAAATTTTATTTTTCTTTAATATATCTAAAACTGTATCTGCAGCTACAACACCAAGTGAGTGACCTTGAAAAGTATGACCTAGTGTTACTCGTCCAAGTTTGCTCAAAATTATATTTTCATAATTTTTTTTTGATAAAACAAAAGAGAAAGGAATACACCCACTAGTAGTATTTTTTCCTACGCAAACAAAATCCGGATCAATATCATCCCATTCAAAATTAAATAATTTTCCACTTCTTCCCATACCACAATATATCTCGTCTAAAATTAAATGAATGTCATATTTTTTTAAAATTTTTAAAACCTCACTCCAATATTTCTTTTGAGGAGGCACATCACCAACTAGAGAGCCTAATTGAGTTTCTCCAATCATAGCACATATATTATCAGGATTATTTTTTATTATTGTATCTTCCAAATTCCTTAAAGATCGCTCAAGATGTTCTTTCTCAGTTTCCCCCTTTTTTATTCCCATTGAGACTTTGCTATCATATTTAGTAAAAATATTATTTTGATTAACCTGAATATTTTTTGTTTTAATTTTATTATACATTTGAAAAATATCAAAAGTAGAGACTGACAATGGGTGAAGAGAAGCTCCATGAAAAGATTGTGATCTATGTATAAATTTAGACTTATTTTTTTTATTTTTGCTAAAATGGACACTATAACTAAGCTTCATTGCAGCTTCTATTGCTTCGCTACCACTATTCCCTGAGTACCAAATTTTTTTATTTTTATTTTTACAAAAACTTACAATTTTTTTTGAAAGTTTTTCAATTAAAGGGTTTTCAAATTCATTGTAATCAACATGGCAATATTTTTCCATTTGCTTTTTAATAGAATTCATAATTTCTTTATTGTTATGTCCCAGTGATGCATAACCTGTCCATCCACTTGTAAAATCTAAAATTTTACCAAATTTTGAAATGTACAAATATTCATCTTTTGCAGAAATTATTCTTTCAGTTTTTTTGTTCTTAAATTTTTTAAAAGTATACATGCGTAATTTATTAATATATTTGTAAAACTATAAATAATATTTTATTTATATACATTTATTTTCTATGATATAAATATTTCTTATTAATCAACATTATAAATAGAAAAGTGTCAATTTTAGTTGTAGGTGCGACAGGTTTCATAGGCAAATATTTTACTAAATTTACAAAATTTAAATCAAATATTTATAAAACAAGTTCTAAAAATAAAAAAGGTTTTATTAAATTTGACATTATAAAAGATAATTTAGAGAAAATTTTAACTCAAAAAAATATAACTCAAGTTGTTTTTTTTTCAGCAATTTCCAATCCAAAAAAATGTTCAAAGTTTCCATCAAAAAGTAATAAAATTAACTTAATATATCCTAAAAAAATTTTTAAACTTTTATTAAAAAAAAAAATTTTTTTTATTTGTTTTTCATCTGAGTATGTTTTTGATGGTTATAAAAAAAACTACAGAGAGAGTTCTAAAACAAATTCAAAACTTTTGTATGGTAGACAAAAAATTTTACTAGAAAAATATTTGATGAAAAAAAAATTTAAAAATTTTGCACTTTTAAGGATAGCTAAAACATATGGTCATATCATAACAGATAAGAGTATATTTATGAACTTTTTACAAGATATAAAAAGAGGAAAACAAAAATTTAAAGTTGCTAATGATCAATTTTTTTCAGCTCTTTATGTTCTAGATTTAGTTAAAATTATAGATATAATTTTAGAAAAAAGAATTAATGGCTTTTTCAATGTTTCAGGAAATGAAACATTTTCAAGATATGTTTATTTAAAAAAAATCTGTAATTATTTTAACTATTATAATATAAAACTAGCGGGCGAAAATTTAAATAAGTTAAGTAGCATTAATAATATTCCACTTAATGTTTCATTAAAAAATAATAAATTAAAAAATAAAATTAATTTTAAATTTACTAAGTTTAAGGATTATCTGAGTATAATTAAAGCAAAATATGAAAATTAAAAATAATAATAAAAAATTCATAAAATTTTTAGAACAATCAAATGTTATTAAGATTCAAAAAAAACAACTTAATTATATAGAGCAAAAGTTGAAAAACCATAGATCAGCAAGATTATGTTTGCATAGAAATATTAAAGACAAACATCAAGAAATGATAATTGCTCAAAAAAAATTTAATTTTTTTCCTCCCAAAAAAAATACTAAATCTGATCAGACTTTTTTAATTTTGAAAGGAGTGTTATTGATTATTATATTTGATTACAAAGGAAATATTAAAAAGAAAATTAAATTATCAAATAAACATAACTTGCTAGCAAGAGTTAAAAAAAATACATTTCATTGTGATATACCAATGTCTAAATTCTCAATTCATCTGGAAACTAAAAATACAATTTTTAATAGCAAAGTTAATAAACTTGCTAATTTTCCTTTTCAATTTAAAAAAGAAATTATTAAAAATTAGTTTTCTTGAAAATTATTTCTGAAATTTCATCATTTGCTCTTGGCGTGAAATGTAAATTTTTGCCAAATGCATAATTATCAAATAAATTTTTATCTTTACTCCATTTCTCTTTATGTAAATCTATTACTTTAATATTTTTACTTTTAAAGAAAGTAAGTGTTTTATCCCTATATTTTTTGTAACTTGGTGGTTTCCTAGAATATTCCCAGTGTATTGGTATATAGACAACATATAATTCAGAATTATTTAACTTTGACATATAAATAATTTTGCTTGCTGCTTTTTTAAAATTATTAAACATATAATCATTGATTAAAGGTTTATTCTTCTTTTTTGAACTAATAAGAATATCGAATACTATATTTGTTAGTTCGCGAATTTTAAAAAATTTGAAGAAATTATTATCTTTTTTAAAGTAATCAGAAATAATGTCGTTATATAATTGATCTATTTCAGGACCCTTGTTTTTTAAATTTTGGGAAAAATTTTCTTCGTCAAGATATTTTATAAGTATTTTATTATTAAGTTCGGGAGTAATGTCACTTAAATCACTTATGTTAAAAATCCAAATAATTTTATTGGTATTTTTTAAAAAGCCGTATTCGATCATTGTGCCTAAAGTCATTAAAGGACCATTTCCACCGATTCCTAAATTAATGACATTTTTACCAGATAACCTTTCAAGATTATTTCTAAAAGTATTTTTGTCTTTGACACATGCGCCATGAGCATATGAGTCACCAACAATTAAATATTCAATTTCATCCTCTTCCCAAATACTATCAGGATTTCTAAAGCCATATCTATCAGACTTATATTTCGCCCAAAATCCATTTTCGTTGCACAAGACTGTATTTGAATATGATAATCCACTTAATGGTATTAATTGTTTATCACTTATATCTGAATATACATATTTGTCAGATATGATATGCATTGAAGGGTAAAGATTTTTACCATCTCTTATGACTTGTAACTTTGATCTAAAATCATATTTTATGTTAAATTTCTTTGATAAAATATATTTTTCAAAAAAAACTAAGTTATTTGATTTTACTAAAATAAATTCAACAAGAATTAGACTACAAATAAGAGAAAAAAAAACTGTTAAATAATTTATTTTTTTATCTATATCTTTAACAATGAACTTAAAATAAAAACTTACTACAAAAAATAAAAAAAGTACTGAAAAATATAAGTAGTAAATTGTTGTCCATTTATTTAAATAAAAAGTTATAAACAAGCAGTTTAAACATAGGGCAAGTATAAAAATAAAAAAAATTAAATTATCTATAAAATTTTTTTTTTTAATCATTTAAATATTTGTCAAAATAATTACTTTTAAAAATATTTTCTTGTTTTTGATTTTTTTTTTCTAAAACATAATTCTCTATTACTAAAATATCCATTTCTGTATTCATAAAACATCTATAAGCATCTTCAGGTGTGCAAACTATAGGCCCACCTCTGATATTGAATGATGTATTGATTATTGCTGGACAATCTGTTTTTTTTTTAAAATGTTTAATTAAATTATAAAACTTTGGATTTCTTTTTTCATCTATAGAATGTATTCTTGCACTGTAATCAACGTGTGTTACAGCTGGTATACTGGACTTTTGTATTTTTAGTTTATCAAATCCCTCAAAGTTTTTTAGTTCAGTTTCTCCTAATCTTTGATTGTTTTTAATATTACTTGTGATTAGCATATATGGGCTATCAATATCAAAATCAAAAAAAAAGTAATTCCAAAATTTTTCTGTGACGGAATTTTTGCTTTTGAAAACTGGACTTTTGTCATTTTTAAATGTTCGTTTTACAATTGTATATTTAATTTTGTAGACCTTTACTATATTAATTTTAATAAAATTAGAAAGATTATATTTTTGTGAAAGTTTTAATAACAGGTGTTTCAGGTTTTTTAGGTTATGAATTAACAAATTATTTAATTAAAAAAAAAATTTATGTGATTGGTATATTCAATACTAAAGAACCCAAATTTCAAAAAAGTAAATTTCTAAAGTTGAAGAAAATAAATTTGATAAACGAAACATTTAACGCTGATGTTGATACAATAATTCACTGTGCATCAGTAACTCCAGTAAACGCGAATGATGATAAAGAATTGTATAAAAATAATATTAAAATAATTAAAAATGTCCTAAAGATTTCATCAAAAATTCATTCTTTTTTTTTTATGTCTTCAATGTCTGTTTATGGAAAAATAAGAGACAAAGTTGTATTTGAAAAAACAATTAAAAGATTTCCTAATTATTATGGTAAATCTAAATTCGAATGCGAAAGAATGCTCAAAAAATTAAATAGTGAAAAAAATATATCAGTATTTGTTTTTAGGTTACCAGGGGTTGTAGGTGAAAAATCTCATTCTAATTTTATTACAAAACTTGTGGAGAATATTTTAACTAATCAGCCAATTAAAATTTCAAATCTTAACTCAAAATTTAATAATATTGTTCACTCAAAAGATATTTTTAATTTTATTATCAAAATATTAAAGAAAAAATTAACAGGTTTTCATACATTAAATCTTGCCTCAAAAAATAAAATTAAAATAAATACAATTTTAAAATATTTGCTAAATAATTCCCATTATTCTGGTAAAATATTTCATAAAGGAAAAGATAGAACTTTTACAATAAATTTTTTAAAAGCATCTAAGTTAGGATTTAGACCAAAAACTGTCACTGAAAATTTAAAACTTTTTTTCAATCAAAAAAAAAAAATTATTTAGACCTAAAGATTTTTTGATTTTATTTAATTATGAAATCTTTTCCTACGACTGGACCGGACCAATGTTGTTTTTCAATATCATCTTTAATTAAAAATGCTTGGTATATACAGTCGTCCATGTCTATCTCATATCTGTAACTTCCTGCTCTACCAATTGAATATGTATAAGGAGTAAATAATTTAAAATATTTTTTTGCTTTTAATTGTTCTTTTCTTATAGGTAGAGGATAAAATTTCCCATTTTTAGAAGGTATTTCCATTCCAATTAAAGAAGTTTTAGATTTATGTAGTGTAAATTTTTTGTACTCCACTAAACGAGTAAAATTTTCACTATTAGGATAATATAAAAAAAACACATCCTTTGGAAAAACATTCTCAGTAGGAAATACAATCTTAAGTAAATCTCTACCAATAAATTTTAATTCACCATATTTTTTCTCAAATAATGTATCTGGTGCTATTGTGTTAATTATAACATCAAACTTTTGAATTTTGTTATTTATTTTAGCTTTTTTATTTTTTAAATTTATATTTTTACAAATTGTATTAAACTGAACTTTGACGTTCTTGATTTTTTTTATTCTATCGAAAAAGCTATTGTAACCATCTTTAGCTAATGGATAACATGAGATCCAATCATCAAAAGCTGCTCGTGATCCATCTTTAATAGTAAAACCTTTTGGAGACCAGTTGAAGGTATCTAGTTCTTTACAACTTTTTACCATCCACATTTTTTTGTTATATTTATTGATTGTTTTTTCAAATAAAATTCTTCCAACGGACTTAATCCAAAATTCTTCTAAATTTTTTGCATGAATAGTTTTGCCTTTGTTAACTTGACTCATTATTTTTTTTTTGTCTGGCATTTTATCAATATCTTTTATATTCAGAGGATAGTTGTAAAATTTGTCATCTTGCTCAACGTAGCTTTTAAACTGATGATAATTACAATTTCTTAATTTTAAAAATTTTTTTAAATAATTATATACGTGTTTATGTTTTGTTAGAAAATGTCTTGGTCCAAATGTATATGGATGACCCCCGTAAAAATATGTTCTTACGCCTGCGCCAAGATCATTACCTTTTTCTAATAGTGTAATTTTTGCATTTTTAAGGTGAGATAACATTTCTGCAGATGCACACCCTGCCATACCACCTCCAATAATCAAAATTTTCATTGTTTAATAATTGATTAGTATTATTGTATATTTTAAACTTAATTTTTTAGAACCTTATAAATTATTATTTAATGAAATCAAAAAAAATAATTACAATTGAAAACCTAAAAAGAAAAAATCATAAAAAAAATATAGATATTTGTTTGACCCATGGTGTTTTTGATTTCTTGCACGTGGGTCATAAAAGGTATTTAGAGAAAGCAAAATCATATGGAGATCTTTTAATTGTTTCTATTACAACTGATAAATATGTTAACAAGGGGCCATCTAGACCAATTTTTAATGAATATTTAAGAGCAGAAATGATTGCTTCTCTTGAAGCTGTTGATTACGTCATTTTAAATGATGCAGAAACTGCCGTCAACATCATTAATCAAATCAAACCAAACTTTTATGTAAAGGGTAAAGATTATAAAAATTTAAAAGGAGATTTGACAAAAAATATTTATAAAGAAAAAAATGCTGTAGAAAAAAACGGAGGTAAAATAGTTTTTACTGAGGAAATACAATTTTCTTCTTCAAGTATCATAAATAATTTTTACAAACCTGAGGCAATTTTAAATGAAATTAAAAGATTAAAATTTGATCCAAAATATTTTAGTGAAATGTGTTTAACAAGTTTAAAAGAAATTTCTTCCTTAAAAGTAGCAATTGTAGGTGAAATTATTTTTGATGAATATATCTTTTCTAAGGAAATGGATAAACCATCAAAAGAAAATATTCATGCAGTTAATTTTAAAAAAAAAGAAAATTATCTTGGAGGAGTTTTAGCAATAGCAAAAAATCTTTCACAATTTTCAAAAAAAATTGATATTTATAGCAGCGGTTCATTTAATTTAGTTGAAAAAAAATTGATTCAATCCATAAAAAGTAATTTTAAAAATATAAGTTTAAATTTAGAAAAATCTGATTTTCAAACGATAAAAAAAACTAGAATCTTGAATGAAGAAAATAAAAAAATTTTTGAAATATACTATAAAAATGGTAGTAATAAATATTCTAAAAATAAAAACTTTTTAAAAACAATTGAAAGAAAATTTGATAAGTATGATGTAGTAATGATATGTGATTTTGGTCACGGTTTTTTTTGTAAGAAAGTTTACGAAAAAATAATAAAAAAAATCAAAAAAAGTAAGTATAAATGTTCAGACTAATTCAGATAATAGAGGTTTCAATCTTATCACCAAATATAAAAAAGGAAACCTTGTATCTATTGACGAACCAGAAATTAGATTAGCTTTGTCAGATAGGCACTCTAATATTGAAACAATGTCAAAAAACTTAAGCAAGAAAATTAAATTTGATTTTTTGGTAGTTACTAGAGGTAATTCAGGAATAACAATCTTTAAAAAAAATGGACAAAGTAAATTTAAATCAATTTCACTTCCAGCTTTTGAGCTGAGACCATTAGACACTATTGGTGCCGGAGATACTGTATTTGGTATTGTTTCACTTCTACAATCAAAAAAAGTAGATATTGCAATTTTAGCATTTTTAGGAAATATGTTTGGTGCATTTGCAACTAGATATCTGGGTCATAGCTCATATATAAAAAGAAATGATATAATTAAGGCAATTACATATTCATTAAAATAATTAATTAAATGAAAATAATTTTAACAGGAGGTGCTGGCTTTATTGGAAGTCATTTGGCAGAACATTTAATTTTAATCAAAAAAATAAAAAAAATAATTATTATTGATAATTTAGAGGATGGTTCAAAAAAAAATTTAAAAAATATATTATCTAATAAAAAAATAACATTAATTAAAAGTGATATAAGAATTTTTAAAAAAATTGAAAAATATTTTAAAAATTGTAAAGCAGTAATTCATTTAGCTGCGATGTCTGATATAGTTCCCTCTATTGAAAATCCAATGGAATATTTTGAAACTAATTTTAATGGAACATTAAATGTGTTAGAAGCAATGAGAAAGCATAAAGTAAAAAAAATAATTTACTCTGCTTCATCTTCTTGTTATGGTATACCAAAAATAACGCCCACAAATGAACTAGATGCAATTAAGCCAATGTACCCATATGCATTTTCAAAATACATTGGCGAGCAGTTAATAGATCACTATAGTAAAGTATATAAATTAAATTATATATCTCTAAGATTATTCAATGTTTATGGAACAAGATCTAGAACAAACTCAGCATATGGCGCTGCACTGGGTGTTTTTTTGAAACAAAAAATAGAAAATAAACCTTTTACAATTGTTGGAGATGGCAATCAAACAAGAGATTTTATTTACGTTAAAGATGTATGCGAGGCTTTTGCGAAATCTCTATTTTCAAATCTTAGAAATGAAATATTTAATTTAGGTTATGGAAAAACTGAATCCGTTAATAAAATGGTAAAAATAATTGGTGGAAAAAAAGTATTCATACCAAAAAGACCAGGGGAACCATCCATAACTCATGCAGATATTAAAAAAATTAAATCAAAACTAAAGTGGAAACCTAAAGTGTCACTTAAAGATGGGTTAAATATAGTTTTGAAAAATATTGATTATTGGAAAAATTCTATACTATGGGATAGAAATAGCATAAAGAGAGCTACAAAAAATTGGTTCAAGTATTTGAAATGATGAAAAACGTCTTAATTACAGGTGGTTCCGGATATGTTGGATCTAGATTAATTTATAAACTTCTGGATGAAACAACTCATAAGATAATTAATTATGATATATCTTTATTTGGAGATAAACATTTACCAAAACATGATAAATTTTTATATTACAAAGACGACATAACTGATCCCAAAAAATTCGAAGAAGTTATTACCAAAAATAACGTTGATACAGTTATCCATTTAGCTTGTATTTCTAACGACCCTACTTATGAACTTAATTCTAAATTATCGAAGAAAATAAATTATGATTGTTTTGAGGATTTAGTAAAAGTCTCAAAAAAAAACAAAGTTGAAAAGTTTATATATGCCTCAACTTGCTCTGTATATGGTATATCGGACAGTCCAAATGTAATTGAAACAAATGAACTTAAACCAATCACTGATTATAATAAATACAAAGCTCTTTGTGAACCAATTTTACAAAAATACTTGGATGAAAATTTTAAAGGAATTATTATCCGACCTGCAACTGTATGTGGTTTTAGTGAAAAAATGAGATTTGATTTAACAGTAAATATTTTAACAAATTATGCATATAACAAAGGGTACATCAGAGTATTTGGTGGAAAACAATCAAGACCAAATTGTCATATAGATGATATGTGTGATTTTTATAAAAAATTGATTAATGAAAATATTACTCAATTCAATGGCGAAATATTTAATGTTGGAACTGAAAATTTAAAAATTATAGAAGTAGCTGAAAAAGTGAAGAATGTTCTTAATAATAAATTGAATAGAAAAAATATAGATATAAGAATAGAAGAGAGTGCAGATATACGTTCGTATATGATAAATTCTAATAAAGTAAAAAATTTATTAGGTTTTCAATTTAAAAAAACTGTTACTAATGCAATTGAAGATTTATGTGATGCTTTTGAAAGAAAAATTATAAAAGATAGTTTTTCTGATGAATGGTCTAATATAAAAGTTTTAACAAAAGTGCAAGAGAATAGAAATAAAAATAAACTATAGTAATGTCACAATTACAAAAAAAATTTGAAAAAAATGGATATGTTATCGTTCCAGGCAATAAAATATTATTAAATAAAATAAGAAAAATTATTTTTAATAATATTAAAAAAAATAATAAAATTAAAACTAAAGATGATGCAGAAAAAAATATAACAACAATTTTAAATAATTTTCATAAGTTTATAACTCTAAAAAAACTTAATAATCTTAGGTTTGATATTTATAAAAAAATTAATGCTGGAAGTATATTTAGTGAAATTTATTATGAAATAGCTAGAGAGTATTTAGATGAATTAGTTGGCAATGAATTGGCAATGCAAAAAAAAATTAATCTATCAATTCAGTTACCAAAAGATAAAGACTCCTTGTTAGATTTACATTCAGATATTTATGCTGGAGAAAGCCCATTTCAAGTTGTAGTGTGGATACCCTTAGTTGACGTATATAATACCAAAAGTATGTTTATCACCAGTCCTAAGTTTAATAAAAAAATGAATAGTGATCTTCTCAATGGAGATAAATATACTGCGAAAAAAATGTATGCTAAAAATATTAAAAAATTTAAATTTTTAAATATGAAATTTGGAGAAATATTAATATTTTCTCCTTTAATTTTGCATGGAAATACAATTAATAGTACACGTGAAAGTAGGTTTTCATTAAACTGCAGGTTTAAGAGTTTATTGTCACCATATGATGTGTTAGTAAAATCCCACAGAAATATACCAAATTTCTATAAACCTCTAAATATTAAACCAATGACCAAAATAGGTCTTAACTACATAAAAAAAAACTTAAATGTTAAATGAAAAAAAATAAATTTGCAGGATATATAAATTTGAAACCACTTAATGGTGTTATTTATCCCTCTTCTATACAAAATATTTTGATGAAAAATTACATTGAAAATGATTTGAGAGGCATTTTTTATTTGTCGCCTACAGAAATTTTGCAAGCTAAATATTCAATTACACTAAAAACATTAATTTCAAAAGAAACTGATGTAAATGGTATAGTAACGCTTTCTAGCTATTATCTACCAAGTGATTATACCATAAGAAAAAATCTATTTGCAAAATTAATAGCTTTAAAAAAAAATATGCATTTTATTTTAGATGGATTAAAAATCTATAAGAAACAAGATATAGAGAAAGTAGAAGATTTTTTAATGTTTAATTGTGACTATCTAAATAATACAAAAAAAAATTTAAATAAGTTTGAACAAAGTTTTATGAAGAAATTTAAAAATATATCATTTGTATGATTACAAAAAATAAATGAATTCATAAAAATTATTATATTTAAATTCTCTAAAAATCCATTTCCACTCTTTTTTTGAAAAAAAACTTTCGCAAGTTAAAGCCCAACATTGTAAATTAAATAGTTCTTTTTCATTTCTATAACTTTCAATCATAATATAACTTTTATTTGAAATTCTTTGTATTTCGTTTAGGTTAAATTTCAAATCATTAATTTCTAGGTTATGAAAACAGCCTAAACTAATCGCTAAATCAAAATACTTATTTTTGAATGGATACTTTTTTTTTGCGTTATGAAGTATTAAATTTTCTCTAATTTCTTTATGTGCATTTTTAAGCGCATATTTCGATCTATCAAAACCAGCAATATAAATATTGGGTAAAATTTTTTTAATTTCAAATAAAAGATAACCTTTGCCACAACCTATGTCCAAAATTTTTGAATTATTATTTAATTTAAATTTTTTAATTATTTTTTTTGCAACAGGTTCAAGTCTACCAGGTATATATTTATATCCACCATAACCAAATTTTCTATTTCCATCCCAGTAATTTTTTTCATATTTTTTTGCTTCCTTCATACATAAAATCTTAGAATTTAACATTCTTTGTAAATAATTTCTTCTAGTAGAATTGTGAATCTTTGTGATTAAGTTTAATTCTTTATTCATCTTTTTTTATTATCATAAAATCTAAAAAATATAATTTAAAATATTTAATGTTACCAATATTATCGATGACAGCTTTGATAAATTTCATTGTGGTTTTTATAAAAAACATTGAAATTAAACTTTTAAATGAAAAATAAGTTAATTTAGAGCTTTGATTTTGAGCAAAAATCATTATTGGCATACTGAGTGCTCTAGCAATATTAAATTTTTTAAATGGCTCTTGGTTGACTAATTTAAAGTTAAAGCTATCAAGTATCTTACAACTTTCTTCATTAGTTCTATTTTTTTGTGATCCGAGACCTTCCATCACAATTTCAGGCTTATGTTCCAAATTATTAAAAATTTGCAAGTAATATTTAAGAGATTTAAGACTAATTTCATTTAAACAATGATTAAAAATAATTAGTCTCGGTTTAAATTTTTTACATTTATTTTCTAATTTATCAACTTTCCACCACTGTAAATGAAATAAGGTTTTTGTATTATTATGGTTAAATTTATTAATCAAAATTTTTTGATACAGATAATGAATCATGTTGAGTTCAACACCTTACCAATTAAATTTACTTTTATTAAGTAAAATACTTAAATAACCACAACCCGGTCCTATTTGTAAGACATTACATGGCCTATAGTTTTTGATTATGTATCGATAAGAAATAACTGCCCGTGAAAAATCATCTTCTATAAAATTATTTTTTGTATATTTTAATATAAATTTTTTTATATTATTTTTAATTTTATTTTCAAAAGGATTAAATTTTCCAATTCCATACTTTTTATTTATTTCAAATTGTTTTACATGATGGACATTTATATGATCGAATATTTCATCAAAGTTTTTTATTTTAGATTTGATAATTTTGTGATTTTCAAAAAAAATTGGATAAAATAATTTTTTAATTTTTTATTTCTTATTTTTTTTTCTTGATATAAATAGTTTTTTATAAGAATATTTAGATCTACCATTTACTATTTAAATATTTATCTGTTTTTAAGTTTATAAATGTTGGACCCTTAATATAGTTGCATTTTTTTGTTACTTTTTCAGTCTCTGAACTATTTTTTGGATAGAAAGATTTAATATTATTAAAAAGTTTCATTAGTTTTTTTGCATTTATTTCTGCATGCGTTGGACCTAAGGTTGGATAGTCAGCAAAGCCAACAAGTTTAACATTAGCTTTTTGTTGGTTTATATCTAATTTGATTTGCTCAAACGGCCGTTCAATTAAAAAAGGTGTAATTGTATATACCCACGGTTTTAGTCCTTGAAGAGCCATTCCTGATGCTACACCAATAATACTTTGTTCGCATATACCAAGATTTAAAAATCTTTTTGGATATTTTTTTCTAAAATCGTCGAATATACCGAACCCAATGTCACCTACCAAAAGAAAAATTTTAGGATCTTTTTCAGCTAATTCACTGATTACTTTTCCGAATTTTCTTCTCATTTCATCATCAACGCTTTTTTACCAATTAAAATATCAGTTGGAGTTAACTTTCTTGCATGCCATATTGGATCATTTTCAAACTCTTTTATACCTTTGCCTTTAATCGTATGTAATATAATTATATTTGGTTTATATTTTTTTATTTTGTTGAATGATGAAACTATTTCTTTGAATGAATGACCATTTTTAACTTCAATTGTATTTACATTAAATGATTTAAATTTATCTGCCAAACTTTCCAAAGGTAAAACATCATTTATTTTTGATAGTGCTTGAATTTTATTATAATCTACTAAAATTATTAGATTATCTAATTTGTGTTTGCTGGCAATTAAAATTGACTCCCATGTAGTTCCTTCTTGGCACTCACCGTCACTAATCATAACAAGTATTTTACCTTTTTGTTTTTTAATTTTTTTAGCCAAAGCCATTCCCGTTGCTATTGGAAGCCCATGGCCTAAACTGCCTGTTGTGCAATAAATCCCGTTTTTTTCATCTATTTCTAAATGTGTTGATAATTTTGGTCTTAACCCTTTTTCTTTAAGTAAAAGACATAATGGAAAAGAGGCATGAGCTTTACTTAAAATAAATTTATCATTTTTTTTTAAAATTATATCATAAAGTATTACTAATGTTTCGATCATTGAAAAACTCCCTCCTAGATGCGCTTCTCCTGTTTCTATAAAACTTTTAAAAGTTTTTTGTCTTAGTTTTTTTGCCTTGGAGATAAGTTTTTTTTGATTCATAAAACTATACATACAATTTTAAATATATAATATATTAAATATATTAATATTAATATACCTCATATGAAGTCAATAGATATTTATAGAATAATAAAAAAAACTATCTATAATTTTTTATTCAGATTAGAATTTAAAAGTTATATAAATTATAAAAAAGAACCAAAAAATTCCATCATAGATAAAAAAAATTATTTTTTTGTTTTAGACCTGTCTTCTTTTACACCCAATTTTGACTTTACTAAAAATATAATTTTTTTAGCAATTAAATCTTTGTACAAAAAAGTACATATTATTATTATGCCAGAATTAGATAACGTTAATAATCTTCTTGTAAAAGAAAAAAAAATTAATGATCCAAATTATTTCAGACGAATCAATATCGTGTATCCACTCATTAATATGATACCAAATTTCAAACCAAATATATATTTTCCATCAACAAGGGAAGAAGCTTATGATCTGTTAAAAAATAAAAATGTAACAAAATTAACTAATCCATTTAAAAGCATAGAAAGAAATTTTATAAGGGAGTCTATTTTTTTTAGATTTTATAAAAAAAAAAATTTTCTTCCAAAATATGAACCAAATTTAACAACATTGGATCTTGTAAAAAAAAAAATTAAATATAAAGAATCTGATAAAATTGTTTCAATCTCACTACGTAACTCTAGTTATAATAAAGAAAATAATTCAAACAAAGAATCTTGGAAAAAAATTGCAAAACTTTTAAAGAAAGAAGGATTTAAAATTATAATCATAAGAGAATTTGAGGATTTTTTTGAAAATGAAAATGATGAATTTATATATTATGATCATGCAATATTTGATCCCCAAATAAGACTGTCAATCTACAAATTAAGTTTTTTAAATTTAGGTGTTTGCAATGGTCCATTTAATTCTTTTATTTTTTACTCAAACTGCAGTTTTTTGTGTTTTAAAGGTGATTTAATAAAAAAAGAGGATTATTTAAGACGTTATGGTCAAAAAGACTTAAATATTGATTATCAATTGCCTTTTTTTAGCAAAAATCAAAAGATTTTATATGTTGAGGATAGTTTTGAAAATATTTTAAAAGAAGTAAATATATTTTTAAAAGATAATGAATTTAGTGAATTATCTTAATTTTAATGATTATCAAACTTTTTAATTTTATATTCAATTACTCCAGTTCCAAAGAGTACAAAAAAATAATTTTAATATTCATATTATCTATTGTTAATATCTTATTGCAATTATCATTAATTATTGTCGTCTATTTTTTAATATCAAGATTTTTAAATATAAATGATGAAAACTTAAACTTTAATTTTATTGGTAAATTAATTTATAATCTTGAATACAAAAAGTTTATTTTTTTTGCTTTTGTAATTTTATTTTTAAATATAATAATAAATTCAGTTTATGTTCATCAATCATTTAAGCAATTCTCACTCTTTACAAAAAATATAGAACAGTCAATTTTTAGCAAATTTATACAAAAACAGTATAATTTTTATAAACACTCTAAATCTTACGATATTGTTAAGTTAGTGATTGATAATTTACCAAGATTAACTTTAGGTATTTTTTATCCAGTTCTCATATTATTTTCAAATTTTATTACATTTTTAACCATAATAATTGCCTTATCTATGGTAAATTTCTTATCTACTATTTCAGTAAGTATAGGATTGATAATTCTTGTTTTAACAATTTACTTTGCAGTAAAAAATCATATATCTAATTTAAATAAAATAGAAAGTAAGAGCATAACCGATAGAGCCAATTTATCTTTAAATGCTTTTAACTCATTTAGAGAAATTAAAATTTATAACCTATTTGATAAAATTAATATTGATTTCAACAACTCAAGTAACAATTTTTATAATTCTCGATATAAAACTTACTTCTTTTTAAATTTTCCAAAATATTTAATCGAATATACATTTTTAACAGGAATACTTACCTTTTTTTTATTTTTTGATTTTTCAGAAAAATTATATGACTCGCTTCCAACAATAGGTTTTATTTTAATGGCAGTTTACAGACTAATACCTTGCTTTGGCTCCACACTATCAAGTCTCTCAAGTATAAGATCTAACTTCATTTATTTTAATATAATATTAGAAGAATTAAATAAAGCTGATAATGAGATTGAAATTTTTTCAAAAAGTAATGAAAGAATAAAAATAGAAAAAATCAATTTAAATAATTTAAATTATTTTTATGGTAAAAATAACATTTATAAAAATTTTAATTTAGAAATTTCAAAAAAAGATAAAATTTATTTACGGGGTGATACTGGGTCTGGAAAATCAACCTTACTGGATATAATTAGTGGATTAAATGCTAAATTCGATGGTAATTTAATCATTAATGGTAAAATTAAACTAACTGAAAATAATGTTAATATTTTAAGGGAAAAAGTATCTTATACAACACAAAATCCCTATATTTTTGAAGACTCGATAAAGCAAAATATAATATTGTTTGATAGTGAGCCAGATTATGAAAAATTGAATGAAATAATAAAAGTTGCAAAGGTAGACAAAATATTAAGCAATAAAAATATTAACATAGATGAAAAAATAAGTGAAAAAGGAATTAATTTTAGTGGAGGTGAGAAGCAAAGAATTAATATAGCTAGATCACTTTATAAAAACTTTGATATATTGATATTAGATGAGTCAACGAATTCCTTAAACGAAGAGTTAGAGGAAGAAATAATAAAAAACACAATAAATTTTTGCAAAGAGAAAATATTAATTGTTTGTTCTCATAACACATCTTTAAAGAAATATTTTTCCAAAGATGTACATATAAAAAAAATAAATAACAATAATCAGTAACAGAATTATGTTATCATCAAAAAAAATTTTAGGCTTTTCAATTATTTTAACACTTATTTTTTTCATAGATACTCTTAGAACATACCAACCTATGTTTGCAAGCGATTACGATACACATTGGGCGTATTTAGCAGGAACAACTTTTGGAGTAACTGACCCAAAATGGATTTTCCCAAACTGGATTTATGCGCCATGGTATTATATGTTTTGCTCATATATATTTGGACCAATATTTTTTTTCTTATTTAAGATAAATTTAATCGATATTAGAGAAGCCGGAATGTATACAATGTTGTACGGCTCTTTTTTGATTAAAATTCTAACAATTTTTGGGAGTTATAATTTAGCGAAATTTTTATTCGATCAAAATAAAAATTTAGCTGCTCTCTTTTCATTATTAGTTGTTTCCTTACCTTTTGGCAATAAAGCTTTTTATGAACATGCATCAGAGACGCTAGGAATTATGATTTTACCTTGGTGTTTATATTTCTTAATACTTTATTTAAAAAAAAAAAATAATTTATACTTTTTTTTATATCTAATTTTCTTTGGTTTAGGATCGTCATTAAAAATGAATATATTAGTTCCTTATTTAATTTTTAATTTTATTTTTTTATTTTTCTATTTTGACAACATTCAGATAAAAATTTTTATCTTTTCACTTATAAGTATTTCTTTATTCCTTTTTCTCTCAAAGCTTTTTATTGGAAACTGGTTATGGGAAAATCCAGATATCAGAAATTTTACAAGAAATTATGGAGAGCCTCCTAATATTTCTGTCTTTACAAATTTTAATTTATTAAACTTATTCGAAGATAACTTAAAATACCCGTCACAAAGTTTTTCTTACTGGAATACTTTATATTATGACTTTTTCAGTGATTATTTTGGGACATCATTTATGAAAGAAGGATTAAATATAAATAATAATATAATTAATTTTAAAATCCTAGCTGGAATATTTGCAACCACTGTATTTTTTGTTTACTACATTTACTTATTGATAAACTTATTTCTGTTTTCAAAATTTTTTAGTTTTAATTCTGTCTTTATTTTAAGTTTTTTCTTTTTTTTTGTTTTATCAATTTCATATAGCTATTTTGTCTATCATAAGATGGGCGGTTCTTGGAATCTTAGATATTACGGAATTTTCATTTATCCTTTAGTTTACTCATTTGTTAATCAATTTAATTTATCAAAGAATATAACAAAACTTAATTTAAATTATTTTTTGATAATCTTAATAGTTTTTTTTTCTATATTTCAAAGAATAAATTTTATTATGTGATAACTATAAATTAAAAAATTTTAAAATTATAAATTTTATTTTAATTAATATTTAAATTATAAGTATTATGCTGTGAAATTAAAAATAGGAATAACCGGATCTAATGGAGTATTTGGAAAAAAATTTATAAATTTATACAAATCTAATTATATTTTTTATAAATTTGATGGAGATATAACATCAAAAAATGATGTAATAAAATGGTTAAATTCAAAAAATTTTGATTGTATTATCCATGCGGCAGCAAAAGTTCCTATAAAATATGTTAATGATAACTATAAATATTCTTTAAAAGTTAATTTTTTGGGAACAAAAAATTTATTTAATAACTTATTATTATTAAAAAAAAAATGTTTTTTTATTTTTTTGTCAACTGCTCAAGTTTATCCTTTTTCAAAAAAACCAATTACAGAAAATTTAAAAATTAAACCAATATCTAAATATGGTAAAACTAAGTATTTGGCTGAAAAATATTTATTAAGTAAAAAGAATAATCTTTTAGGTTTATCAATATTAAGAATATTTAGTTATACAGACAAAAAACAATCTAAAGAATTTTTTATTCCGTCTATTGTAAATAAAATAAAATATTCAAAAGATTACTTTGTAACCGATAAATTATACCAAAAAAGAGATTTTATTCATATAAATGATTTATGCAGATTTATTAATCATGTGATAAAATATAAGTTAAAGGGGATAATAAATGTAGGCTCTGGCAAGTCTTATCAACTTAATTATATAATAAAATACTTTTGTAAAAAATTTAATAAAAAAATCATTTTAAATAAAAAAATTTTAAAAAGAAAACGTAATCAAGATCTATATCCTAATATTAGTAGATTAAAAAAAAGTGGGTTTAAATTTAAGTATAATATAAAAAATATATTAGATGATTTTATTTAAATATTATTTCTCTTAATAATAATTTTAAATGACCAAATCCAGAACTTATTACAGAATTGCTTGAATTGCCATATTTCCTAGGATATTCAATTGTTGGGAATTCTTTAACTACATATCTTTTTTTCAAGAATTTAATTGTAGTTTCTGCTTCAACTAAATAATTTTTCTCGGTTAATTTAATATTTTCAAAGCATTTCATTCTAAAGCCTCTAAAACCATTCCAGCAATCAGTTAATTCTCCATTGAAGAAAATATTTATTAAATATGTTATTAATTTTAAATAAAGCTTTCTGTGAATCCATTTTAAATCACTATCAGATTTAAATTTACCTCCATCTTTAAGTCTTGAACCTATTACTAAATCAGCACCTTCCAAAAAATATTGCTTAAAATAAGAAATATCGTCTAAATTCTCCTCGCCATCTGAGCTTGTAAATATTATATATTCAAAATCTTTCTTAAATTTATTTATACACTCTTTAATAGAATCGCCACGTGATAAACTTCCGAAATTTGATATATTGATACCAAAATTCTCTGCAATTTTAACAGAATCATCAGTTGAATTTCCATCAATTAGATATGTTGTGTAATATCGATTTACGTTTTTAATTTTATTTTCAAGAGTTTTTAAATTTTTGCCATCATTTTTATTCAAAATGCAAACAATTATTTTTTCATCCCTCATAAAAAATATTTTTTAGTATTTTGGTTTATTAGTTTTTTATTTATACTCCAAATTTTTATTCCCTCCTTTTCAAAACTAAAGTCAGTAACTTCCATTTTGTATTTCTTTACTATCTTAATAGCAGCATTTTTCTTATAAAAAGGGAGAATGATAAGCATATACCCACCTCCTCCAGCACCTAAAATTTTTCCACCGGTTACACCTACTTTTTTTAAATTTGAATAGAGGTCATCTATTTTTTTTGTAGTTACTAAAGGATTTACTCTTTTTTTTAAATTCCAAGTAAAATCTATAAATTTTCCTATTTTAAAAATATTTTGATTTTTTATATGATTTAAAAGCTTATCATTTATTCTTTTCATTTTATGAAGTGAACCAATTGTATTATTAGGATTTTTTTTGTATCTTTTAACTTGTTCACTTAAAAGATCATTTGAGTAATGATTTTTTTTTGTATAAATTAATAAACAATTATAATTTAATTCATCAATAAAACTATTTGGAATTTTTAAGCGTTTAATTTTACATCCATAACCATTTTTAAAAGATAATTTATTAAAGCCACCAAATAGCCCTGCATATTGATCTTGCTTACCACCACTTATACCAACTACTTCTCTTTCAATTTTCAACGCTATTTCTGCAGCTTTAAATTTTGTTATATTTTTTTTTTTATATTTAGAGAGTAAAAGAACTAACATAGAACCTAGAGATCCACTTGTACCCAATCCACTACCTGTTGGGGCATCGCAATGAATACTTAGATTAAATCCATTTTTAAAAGGACCTAAAAATTTAATTATTGCTTTTATAAGTTTTAAATTCCCAGTTATGGCTAATTTTTTTTTAATATCAAAACTGATTATTTGATTATAATCTAATGAAATAATCTTAATTTTTTTGTCTTTTCTCTCTTCCAATGATGCATAAACATATTTGTTTATTGCAGATGAAACTACTACACCACCAAATTTTTCACAATATGGATCAACATCTGTTCCTCCTCCATTCAGACTTATTCGTAATGGAATTTTAGATCTAAGTATCATTTATCTATTAAAATAATTTGATGTCTTATCAATTTCTTTCCTCCAATAATCTAATAAATCATTACAAGTTTTGTCAAAAGATATTTGAGGTTTCCATCCTGTGTGTTTAACAAATTTTTTAATACTGGGAACTTGTAAATCAGCATCAATAGGTCTGATTCTATTTTTGTCAATTTTAATTTTAATATTATTCTTATTTTTTATTTTTGATAATCGAATCAAATTTCTTAAAAGTTTTTCTATAGTACAACTATATGATCCTCCAATATTATAAGTCGAACCTGGAATAGGATTTTTTGTAACTAGCATATAATAAGCTCTTACAGCATCCCTTACATCACAGATTGTTCTTAAAGATTTAACATTTCCAACATAAATTATTGGAGGTACAATTTTTTTTTCAATCATCACTATTTGTTTTGCAAATGTTGATTCAGCAAAAAACTCTGATCTTCTTGGACCAGTATGGGTGAACATTCTAGTGATTTGCGTATTTATCCCATAAGCATCAGCATAATATTTACCCAGAAGATCTGTTCCAACTTTAGAAATCGCATAAGGAGATGCCGGATGGTAAGAGTTTTCTTCTTTTATTGGAATATTTTTTTTGTCAACTTTACCAAATACTTCAGAGGATGAGCAAATATGTACTACTACCTTTTTTAAATTTAGCAATCTAATACTCTCTAAAATATTTAATGTTCCGATTATATTTGTTGATAATGTTTCTTTTGGACTGGTAAAGCTAGTGGTCGGATAACTGTGAGCCGCTAAATGAAAAATATACTTAGGTTTTATTCTTTTTAGGGCGTTATTAATTGAGTTTTCATCTAATAGATCGCCATTTACAATATTCAACCTCTTGTTTTTTATGTATTTGCCAAGATGAAAAATATTGTTAAGTTTAGAATTCCACCTGCATAAACCATAAATTTTAAATTTTGTTTTTTTTAAAAGAAAATCAGCAAGGTGAGAGCCAACCATACCAGTTAGTCCTGTTATAAAAACTTTATTTTTCACTTATGAACTTTTTCAATGATTTTTGTTGCATATAAAAGATTATCTTTTGTGATATTTTGATGACATCCTATTGCAAATGAATTTTTCATTATATAATCAGAGTTTTCCAGTGTTCCAGATATTTTATATTTTAGTTTTTTCATGGCTGGTTGAACAGTGATATTCCCGCATATTATAGGTCTTGTCTCGATATTGTTTTTATCTAAAAGTTTTCTTAATTTTTTCACTAATTCCGGATTTTGTCTCTTCAAATAGATTGGTATACCAAACCAACTATGTTCAGAATTAACAGTTTCTTTTTGAATACTGAAAATATTGTTATTTTTAAAATATTTTTTCCAAAACTTTCCAATTTTTTGTCTGATAGAGATTATTTTTTTAAGTTTTTTTAACTGTATTAAACCTATTGTGGCTCCAATTTCTGAACCTCTAATATTGTAACCAATATTTGTAAATAAAAATTTTTTATCAATATTTGAATATTTTTTTTCTAACTTTTTTTTTTCCTTATTTTCAAGATCCCTTATCCAACCATGAGCCCTGAGCATTTTAGCAATATTTGAAATTTCTTTATTTTGAGTAACCATCATTCCACCTTCAACAGTTGTCAAATGGTGTGAAAAATAAAAACTATAAGTCCCAATATCTCCAAAAGTTCCACAATATTTTTTTTTAAATTTTGTACCCAAAGATTCACATGTATCTTCAATTAAAAATAGACCATATTTTTTTTTTAATTTTAATAATTTGTCAATTTCTGCTGCATTGCCATATGTGTGTATAACTAAAATACATTTTGTTCTTTTAGTAATAGCTTTTTCAATTTTACTGACATCTATATTCATAGTTTCTCTATTTATATCAACGAAAACTGGTTTTAAGTTACACTGAATTATGGGCCAAACAGACGTAGACCAACTTAAGGCTGGAACGATTACCTCATCTCCAGGCTTTAATCTATTTTTAAAATATGGATTTGTTAAAACACTTAAAGCCAATAAATTTGCTGATGATCCAGAATTAACATACATAGAATATCTAGACTTTATGATCTTACTGAAAGCTGCTTCAAATTTTTTAGTTTTTGGACCAAACGTAAGTCTTGTTGAGAGCAAAGTTTTAATCACTTCATTTATTTCATCTAAATTATAAGTTGGTTCATGCAGACGAATTCCTTTTTTATACTTGGTTGGAAAAAAATTTTTTTGAATTTTTTTTTGTTTGAACTTCTGATTTATGTTATCCATAATTTAGGTAATATTTCTTTTTACAAGCTTATACAAGTCATTTCTTTTTTTAAATTTTAAAAATTTTATTTGAGATTTTTTTGCAGCAAGTTCATCTGTATTACTATCACCAATAAAAAAACTTTTTTTTTTATTTATGTTCCATTTTTTAAGAGATTTTAAAATCATTCCATTATTGGGCTTTCTATCTATTGATTTTTTTTTATATCTCTTAATTTCCCCTTTTTCATAAAATGGACAATAGAAAAAGTCATTTATGCATGCACCATGTTTATATAAATCTTTATTCATATAATTATGAAATTTTAAGACATCTTGCTCTTTGTAATAACCTCTGGCAATTCCCGATTGATTTGTAACAACGATTACTAGATAATTAAGCTTGTTAAGGTACTTTATTGCTTTAATAGCACCTTTATTCCAAATTAAATCTGATGATTTATAAGTATACCCTTTGTCTAGAATTAATGTGTTATCTCTGTCAAAAAAAACACATTTTTTTTCGGTAAGTTTTTTAAAGTTTTGTTTTAAAAAAACTAAATTTTTTTTTATACCAAAGTCAATAAAATACGATTCATCATAATTTCCATACAACAAATTTTTTTTTATTAGATTTGGCACATAATCTTTTTCAAACGAATAAAATTTATTTTTTAAAAAGCCTTTAAAATTTTCTTTTGATAAAATTGAGATACCCGCATACATTTTCTTTTTTGTTTTAGTAAAATATATTTTTTTTGATCTTATATCTATATTATTAAGCAAATTATTAGATTTATAATTTGAATTTTTAGTTAAAAAAAGAAAAGTTTTGAACTTTTCATATTCTATAATTTTATTCAAATATATAATATTGAATAAAGTATCGCCGTTAATTAGTAAAAATCTATCTTCACAGTGTTTAGATGAAGTGATTACTGAGCCAAGAGTACCTAATGGTTTTTTTTCAATTATAACTTTTGTATTTTTAAATTTTTTTAATTTATTCTTAATATATTTGCCTTTAAATCCTGCCAATATTAATATTTTTTCTATTTTATTCTTTTTTAATTCTTCAATCAGGTAATATAAAAAAGGTTTATCATTAAATTTTATCATTGGCTTAGCCAGAGACTTTGTAATTTGTCCCAATCTTTTTCCAAAACCACCAGCAAGTATTACTGCCTGTCTAATTTTTTTATTTTTCAATTTTTACTCCTGAGTCACTTTAAAACTAAAACATAAAATTAATTTAAAATTGATTTTAATTCATTATTTTCTTTAAAAAGATCTAAAATTTATTATACACAACTCGCATGAAAACTAGAATATTAATAATGGGATTACCTGGCTCAGGCAAAACTACTCTAGCAAAAAAAGTTGCTTTTGAATTAAAAGCAGAATGGTTAAATGCAGACAAAATAAGAGGCATTCATAATGATTGGGATTTTAGTAAAAAAGGAATTATTCGGCAAGTTTATAGAATGAAAACTTTAGCAGACAAATCAAAAAGTAAAATTGTTGTTGCTGATTTTGTCTGTCCACTAAAAAAACAAATAGAAATTTTTAAACCTCACTATCTAGTATGGATGGACACAATAAAAAAAGGAAGATTTCCATCAATGAATAAGCTTTTTAAAAATCCAACCAAGTTTGATTTAAGAGTGACTTCAAAAGATGCAAATTTATGGAAAATAGCTATTGTAGATAAATTTAAAAAATATAGATGGGACAATAGGTCAGAGACTGGTCAAATGCTTGGTAGGTTCCAACCATTTCATGAAGGTCACAAGCAAATATTTTATGAAATCTTAAAAAAAAAGGGTCAAATATATGTTATGGTTAAAGATGTTTACAAAGTAGGAGATAATCCTTTTAAATTTAATGAAATAAAAAAAAGTTTTACAGAGCAATTAAAACCATTCAAATCAAGATATAAAATATTAAAAGTTCCTAACATTTCAAATATATACTATGGAAGAACTGTAGGTTATAAATTCTCAAAAATAAATTTAGATAAAAAAATTACAGAAATATCTGGTACAAAAATTAGAAAAAATTTGAGAAAAAAGGGAATTTTAAAATGAAAAAATATTTGTTCCATTTTTTTCGTTTTTTTAAAATTTTATTTATTATTATATACTATGAAATTATTAGATTTTTATCATTACTAGGTCTATCAATTAAACATAAGCCTTTGGTAAATTTTGTTATGGCAGGTGTTCAACGTGGTGGGACCAGTGGATTATATGAATACTTATCTCTTCATAATCAAATATCACTTGGCAAAAATTATTTCCATTACAGTGATGAACCATATGATGATGAAGTCAAATTTTTTGACCAAGAGGAAAATTTTTCAATTAGCTATACTACTACATTTGCGACTTTTTATAAAAAATATCACAAAGATTTTTTTATTAAACATATAAAAAAAAATACTTTAGTTGGAGCAAATGCACCTATTTATACATTTTGGGAAAATAGTATAAAAAGACTTTGGTTTTATAATAAAAATATTAAAATAATAGTTTGTTTAAGAAACCCTATTACCAGGGCTTTTTCACAATGGAATAAAGAAGTGTATTATGGAAGAGAAAAAAAAAATTTTTATGAATGTATTATTAATGAGAATGAAAGATGTAAATCAGCATTACCTTACCAGCACAGATATCAATCTTACGTTCAAAGAGGATTTTACTCTGAACAGATCAGAAGAATTTGGCGTTTTTTTCATAAAAATCAGGTTTTATTTATAAAATCAGAAAATCTAAAAACAAACCCTCAAAATGAGATAGATAGAGTTTGTAAATTTTTAGGAATAGATATGATCAAAATTAATGAGAATATAATTGATGGTGCGGTAAGTTATTCCCGCAAAATAAGTGACGAAGAAAAAAAATTTTTAATGAATACATATGAATATGATATCAAAGCTGTTGAGAGATTATTAAACTGGGATTGTTCGGATTGGCTAAAATGAAAATTCTTTGCACTTTAGGGCCTTCAACTTTGAATAAATTATTTCTAAAATTATCCTCACGATTAGGAATTAGTTTATTGAGATTAAATATGTCACACATTAAAATTAACAAACTTAAAAATCACATAAATATAATCAGAAAATATACAAAAATACCTATATGCATAGATAGTGAAGGTGCACAAATTAGAACAGGAGATTTAAATAAAAATAAAAAATTATCAAAAAATTCTTTATTTAAAATTTTCAGAAAAAATAACAATAAAAAAAATTTAATTACTTTTTATCCAGAGGAAGTTTTTGATCAAATTAAACCTAAAGATAAATTAACAATTGACTTTAATTCAGTTGTAATAAAAATTTTAAATAAAAATAATAATCATTTTACTTGTAAAGTATTGAGACCTGGTATTATTAGTGGAAATAAGGCAGCTACGCTCAATAGAGATATTATTTTACCAAGTTTGACAAAGAAGGATGTGAGCGCTTTTAAGATTGGTAAAAAATTGAATATAAAAAACTTTGCAGTATCTTTTGTAAGTCAAAAAAAAGATATTATTCTTGCGAGGAAAATTGTAGGCAAAAAATCAAAAATTATATCTAAAGTTGAAACCTTTAAAGCTTTAGAAAATTTAATCGAGATAACAAAGGCCACAGATATTATTTTAATAGATAGAGGAGATTTATCTAGACAAGTTCCTTTGAGTAGCATCCCATCATGGCAAAAGATAATTAGTAAGGTTGTTAAAAAATATAATAAAAAATTATTCATAGCTACCAATCTATTGGAAACAATGATAAACTCAGAAAATCCAACTAGAGCGGAGATAAATGATATTTACAATTGTATAAGTGATGGAGCTGATGGATTAGTTTTAGCTGCAGAAACAGCAATCGGAAAGTATCCTATTGATGCAGTAAAAATGATAAAAGATAATGTAAAAAATTATAAGACAAATTATAAAAACCAACTTTCAAAAATCAATCAGAATTCTATAAATAAAATAGTAAGACAGAATAAAAAAAAGTTTTTAAAAAAGTTTATTTAGTTTCAATATATTAGACTTTTAAACAACAAAATTAAGGATGAAATAGCTATAATAAAATTTATTAAATTTTTAAAGATACTATCATTTATTTTGCCTATAACTAAGTTTGATACACCCGAACCTAATAAAATTAAAATTATAATATGTGTAAAATATTTAGCCTCAAGATACATTTCAAAAAAATATAAAAAAATTATATATTGAACAGAGGCTAACAAAAAATAAAAATAAGTTATATCAAATCTTGCATCTCGCTTTTTTTTTAAAGATCCCTTTATTAATAATAAAATTGATCCACCCGAGTTACTTAAACCATGCACTATTCCAATAACTATTAATGAAATGTTTTTAAGCTTAGAAGTATGATATAAAAACTTCTTTTCATATAACAATTTTATAGTTAGTGATATTAAAATTATTATTCCAACAATTATTCCAAAATTAATTGAATCTTCAAACAACTTGACTAAATATATCCCAATAAAAATCGAAGGTGTACAGATTATAAAAAAATCTTTAACTAATACTAAATCAATTAAATACTTTTTCTTATTTGTTTTTGTCATTAAAATTAGATTAATAAAACTTGTTAATATTGAAATAGGTAACAACATTGACAGAACTTGTTTAAATTCGAATCCAAATATTAATAAGACAGGTGTCCCAATAACAAGTACTCCGACACCTACAATAGATTGGACAAAGATAATAACAAAAAATAAAATATAAATGAGATAAAAATCAATCATAAGTATAAAACAATCATTTATAGAAAATCATTCGCATCCCATCTTTTTAATGTTAATGGCTTCTTATTTAGACTTATATTACTACCTTTTTCTGTTGTTAATGCGAAATCGATCTTGTTCTTGTTTACACATTTCAAAGTAGTATTATTATAACTTCCAAAAGGATAACAAATTGACCATTTAGACTTATTTTTTAGTATTAATTTCCAGAATTTTTTTGATTTTCTTATATCTATATTTTGATTCTCACTAGTTAAATATTGATATCTGTTATGATTAAAACCATGTAAACCTATTTCGTGTTTTTCTTTATCTAGGTTAATAATTTCTCTAAAGTTTAAATAAAACTTTTTAAAAAAGTAATCCTCTGGCATTTTAATAATTTTTTTGAATAGAATATTTGTTATTTCTGAAGAAATTTTGTGTGGAAGAAAAGTCTGTAGTAAACCTTTTATTATTTTTGTTTCAATATCATCATAAGACTTAATTTTGTTTATCTTAGTTATTGTCTTATTTATTCTTTTATAAATTTTAAAGTTTTTATTTTTTAATTGTGAATAGATGAAGTTTATTATTTTTTTTTTGTTTTTTTCTTTTGACAATATTAAGTGTATTTTATTGATATCAAGAAGGTTTTTATTAACATATGGAAAACAAGTCGGATAAAAAAAACCTTTCATTTTGTATATATCTAATATTTTTTTCACAATTTTGTAATGGCATTTGTATCCATCATCAAATGTTAAAATAAATTCATTTTTAAATTTATATTTCTTATTTAATTTAAACCTAAACTCTTCTGGTGTAATAATTTTATTATTTTTTGAAATTTTCTTTATCTGATTATAGAATGTATCCACATTAAGACTATTTAACTTGTAATTATAAAACTTATTGTTTTTTAAAATATAATGGTACATCACAATATTTAATCCAGGATAACTTTTCATATCAAAGTAAGTTAAAAACAGTTTTAGAAAACATAAATATATATTTCTTACAAAATGATATATATCATTATATTTAATGAAAAAAGTTTTAATTCTTGGTTCAGGATCTATAGCAAAAAAACACCAAACTATTATGACTCAGTTCGGATATGAAATATTTCTTTATTCAGAAAAAAATAGATATAAAAAATTTTTAAATAAAAAATTTATTAAATATATAACAAATAAAAAAGAACTTCTAAAAATTGCGAAAATCGAAAGATTTAGTTTTGCAATAATTGCTAATGAAACTTTTAAGCACTTAAAAACTATTAATTTTTGTGTCGATAATAATATAAACATATTTTGTGAGAAACCGATTAATTCATTAAAGTTTGACTATTTAAAATTGAGAAAGAGATTAGAAAAAAAAAAATTATTTTTTATGTGTAATTACCAGTTACAAAACCTTGATTGTATACTTAGAATAAAAAAAATCTTAAAAAAAGAAAAAGTTGTATCATTTAATATGTCAGTTGGACATACTATTAAAAAATGGAGAAAAGATAATATAAGAACGCAAAGTTATTATGTTAATAAAAAAAAGGGTGGTGGAGTTATATTTGAGTTAATTCATGAAATAAATTTATTAAAATTTATCTTTGGAAACTTTATCAAAATAAACACATACTCAGAAAAAATAAATAAAAAATTCAACTGCGAAGATATTGCTGTTTCAATAATTAAAACAAAAAAAAATATCCTTGGAACCTTGTATCAAGATATGGTTTCTCCAATTTTTTTTAGAAAACTTTCAGTTGTCTGCTTGAAAAATTATTACGAATTAGATTTAATAAATAATATTATAATATCCAATAAATCAAAGAAAATAAAATTCAAAAAAATTAGTCAATTAAATTTAATTAAAAAAAATTTAAGTAAATTTATCAATTTAACTAAAAAAAAAATTACTTATAAATTTTTTGATGAATCTGTGGAAGATTTTAAAATAACATTGAAAATGCATAATGAAATTTTCTAAACTAAATAATGAAACTATAGTATTAATATGTGCACGAGGAGGCAGCAAGGGTATAAAAGATAAAAATTTATTAAAAATTAAAAAAAAATCTTTACTTAAGATAACTATAAATAAAATAAAAAAGTTAAAGTTTAAAAATATTTGCCTTTCTACAGACAACAAAAAAATCATGGAAGAGGCAAAAGCAAACGGAGTCGAATGTTTTTTTAAGAGATCTAAAAGACTATCTGGTCATAATATATCTAAATTAAATGTTTGGAAAGACTCAATTAAAAGGTCTGAAATTTATTTTAAAAAAAAATTCTCTTTCATGTTAGACATTGATGTTTCAAATCCACTTGCTGATCATAATGAGTTAAGAAAATTTGTTCAAATCTATAGAAAAAAATATAAGAATTGTGATGGTATGTTCTGTGCATCGAAATCATGGAAAAATCCTTACTTCAATATTCTAGAAAAAAAAAATAGTAAATTCATTGTATCAAAATCAAGTAAAAAAATAATCTCTAGACAAAAAGCACCGGTAACATTTGACCATATAGCTGCGTTTTATTTTTTTAAGGTTCAATATATATATAAAACAAACTTTTTATTTAATGGGAAATTAGAAAAATATGATCTTCCATTTTATAAATCTATTGATATTGATGATAGAGACGATTATGAAATGGTAAAAAAACTAGCTAAATGAAAAATATTCTATTAATTGGCTCTAAAGGAATTTTGGGAAGTTATTTTTCAAAAAAATTAAAAAAAAGCAATATTTTACATGCAGCTGATTTAAATTCAGACAATTATAAAAGCAAAAATTACAATACATATAAAATAGACATCTCAAATGAAGAAGAGGTTGAGGAATTATTTAAAAAGATTAATTCGACACATGGTAAATTGGATGTTTTGATAAATGCAGCAGCTTTCACAACAGAAATGATGCAGAAATCAAAATTTGATAATAAAAAAAAAGACTTTTTTAATTCATCTTTATGGAAATTGACAATAAATACAAATTTAAGTGGAATTTTTTTTTCTTGTAAATACTTTATTAAATATCATCACACTAAAAATAAAGACCAAAACATAATTTCATTTTCAAGTATTTATGGAAATTTTAGTCCTCATCATGATATCTATAAAAAAGAAAATTTCTTTTCATCGATTAGTTATACAGCTGCAAAATCTGGTATTTTAGGATTAAATAAATGGCTTGCCACCAAATATGCTAAAGAGAAATCTTATTTTAATACAATATCACCAGGTGGTGTTTATAATAAACATAATTTGAGATTTAAAAAAAACTATTCTAATCTTGTTCCAATTAACAAAATGGCAAATCCATCTCAGATTTATAGTGTGTTAAACTTCTTAATCTCAAAAGATGCAAATTATATTGTTGGTGAAAATATAAATGTAGATGGTGGGTTTTCTGCATGGTAAGTAAATTTATTATTGATAAAAGAATAGTAGATATTAACAAACCACCTTTAATAATTGCTGAAATAGGCATAAATCATTCAGGTAATTTAGATAAAGCAATACAGATGATTGACGATGCAAAAAAAGCAGGATGTGAGTGTGTAAAATTTCAATATCATATACCTGAAAAAGAAATGTTAAAAACAGATGTTATTCCTGGTAATTCAAAGAAAACAATTTGGAATATAATTAAGGAGTCTACTTTAAGTCATAATGAAGAATTGAAAATATTTAATTATGTTAAAAGAAAAAAATTAATATACTTAAGTACTCCATTTTCAAAAGAAGCAGCAATTAAATTAAATAAGATGGGTGTAAAAGCTTTTAAAATAGGCTCCGGTGAATGTAATAATTTTCCACTTATAGATCTTATAGCTAAATTTAGAAAACCTATAATTCTAAGTACAGGAATGAATAATTTAAAAAATGTAAAAAAAGCAGCAGCAATTATAAAAAATAATAAATGCAATTTTGCAATTTTGCACTGTGTATCATTATATCCAACACCTTTCTCACTTCTCAATTTAGATAGAATAAATAAATTAAAAAAATTATTTCCAAATACTATATTAGGTTTAAGCGATCATAGTAAGGGAATACATGGAAGTTTAGCTTCAATACCTTTGGGAGCAAGAATAATTGAAAAACATTTCACCTCAAAGAAAAATTGGAAAGGACCAGATATTCCAATTTCCATTAACCCCGAAGAGCTTAAAAATTTAATTAATTATTCTAAAGATATTGTCAGTTCACTAAAAGAAGTTAAAGAAAAATCTATGCTTCAAAAAGAAAGACCTACAATAAAATTTGCATATGCTTCTGTAGTTTCAACTAAAAATATAAAAAAAGGAGAAATATTTACCAATAAAAATATATGGGTTAAAAGACCTGGAATAGGTTTTTTTAAAGGAGAAGATTTAAAAAAAATTTTAGGAAAAAAAGCCTCTCAAAATATAAGAAAAAATATTTTTATAAAAAAAAACCATATTCTATAATTTAATGAGTGAGAAAATTATTTTTTTTACAGCATCTAGAGCTGATTATGGCAAATTGAAGCCTGTGATTTCACTATTTAAAAAAAAAAATTTTAAAATTAAGATAATTGTAACAGGATCTCATTTGCAAAAAGAATATGGTTATACAGTAAAACATATAATCAAGGACTTTGGTAAGCAAATTATTATTAGCTTTAAAAATCAATCCTTTGGTGATCCAAGTTATATAATTTTTGAAAAAACAGTTATAGGATTAAATAAAATAATAAAAAAGTATCATTCTGATTTTTTTTTTATACATGGAGATAGAATGGAAATACTAGCTGCAGCCTCTGTTATGACTTTTAGAAAAATAAAAATAATTCACATAGAAGGTGGTGAAATATCAGGATCAGTAGATGAAATGATAAGACATGCTGTATCTAAATTATCTCATGTACATTTTGTAACAAATCACAATGCAAAAAAAGTCTTGATTAACTCTGGAGAGAATAAAAAATTTATCTTTGTCACGGGATCCCCAGACATAGATTATTTGAAAAAAACTTCGAGACCAAATATTACTGATGTAAAGAATAGATATGGCATTCATTTTAATAATTATGCAATTTCATTTTTACACCCGGTGACAACGATTTCAAAAAATATCAATGATAAAATTTCACAAATTTATTTTCAGTCATTAAAAGAAATATCAAATGAAATTAACATTATACATTTTTTGCCAAATAACGATGATAATGCAGATGTAATTTTAGAAAATTTAAAAAAAAATTTATTAAAAAACTTAAAAATAAAAGTAATTCCTTCAATGAGATTTGAATATTATTTAACTCTTTTAGAAAAATCACAATTTATAATTGGCAATTCAAGTTCTGCTATTATGGAAGCGCCTTATTTTAAAATAAGGGCAATTAATTTAGGTAACAGGCAGAATAATAGATACGGACTAAATAAATGTATCAATATAAATTTTTCAAAAAAAAAAATAATACAATCTGTAAAAAAAATTTTGAGAGAAAACAGTAAATATCATAGAAAGAACACAACCCATCTTTTTGGTAAAGGTGATTCTTCAAAAAAAATTCTTAAAATATTTAATTCAAAAGTTTTGAATAAGCTAAAAATTCAAAAGAGTTACAAAAATTTAATTTTACCTTAAAAACTATTGACATAATTTTGGTCATAGTAATAAAAATTTTGAAACTCTGTTAAAAAATGTTTGTTTATAAGCATTTTACTAAAATCTATATCTTTATCAAAAAAAACAAATCGTGGACCTATATCATTAGATATTTTAGATAGTTCACTCGATTTATTTTTTGACGAAAATTCTAAAACTATCATTTCTCTTTTTTCATTAACTGAATTTATCTTATCTGAAAAAACTCCTCTATGATATCCATTAGTATCGATGATCGATATATTGCCTTTCTTTGGTATTAGACTAACCTCTTTATCTATAAATCTTTTTATTAATTTTTTCTTTATTCTTGAACCTTTTATAGAGTAGTCTTCATGAAAGATTTGATTAGTTTCAGCCAAATACTTTGTAAATATTTTTTCACAATTATTTAAGTAAATAAATATTTTAATTCTTTTTCCTACATTATCATAATGCCAATTTTCAGATATACTTTTATAACTTGAGTTTATTTCTATTTTTTGGAATTCAACATAATCTAAAACACCATCTGATCCTAAATAATTTTTGATAATGTTATTTATTTTTTCATCTGTTAAAATTTTGTATACGATGGAATTCCTTGTAATTAAGACATTTTTAATTTTTTTAAGTGATTTGCCAAACTGTTTCCAATTTTTAATATTTCCGATATCATTATCAATATCTTTTATATAGTCTTCTAAGATTAAAAAACCATTTTTCTTTAATTTATTTATTTCATCATTTTGTACTGAAACAAAATTATTGTTTTTATCATACTTATTAATAATCTTTTTAAATTTAAAGGTTTGATATTTATCGTATAAATATGATTTTAAATATTTGATCATAATTCTAAAAGTGAGTTACTGATATTTTCGATAGTTAAACTCTTGTTTAATTTATTACAAAATATATTTCTTAACTTAATAGAATAAGATTTATAATCTTTAACTTTTTTTTCAATAAAAATATCAGTAAGCACTTTTTTCAAATAAATTTCATTGTTTATTATATTTTTTTTGTTGAATTTAAGAAAATTTAAATACTCCATTTTAAGTCTAAAATTAGCAAAATTTGTATTTATGTAATTTTTGGAATCAAAATCAATGTGAAAAACTAATTTATTTAAATATGCTGCTTCAATATTAAAAGTCGATCCATAACTCATTATTAATGTTGAATCTCTAATTTGTTTAATTTTTTTATTGAAATTTCTCTCAAATCTTATTTTTTCAGAATTTCGACTCCTTCTTTCAACAATTTTTCCATAATCATATAAATATACATTTCTTAATTTTTTTAAATCAGCAAAATCTTTCACATCAGATGATGGATAAAGTCTAACGATAATTTTCACTTTTTTATCAATTTTCAACATGTATTCACTTAACTTATTTATAAATAATTTCTCCTCTAAATAAAAGTTATCTCCAGTTTTATTACCATCTTTTCCATAAGTGCATGCAAACAATATTTGCTTTTTATTAGAAGACTTATTTTTAAATTTTGAGTATCTTAAATAATCAAGTTGCAAAGGACCTACAGGAATAATTTGATTTTTTTTATAATTATGAATTTTACAAATTACATCATGAAAATATTTTGACCAGGTTAATACGTAATCTGCACGTTTTATTACTGAATTAAAAAAAACATTGTCCCAACTATAAAACCAAGCAATTAGTTTAACATTATCATGATTAATGGCTTCATAAATAATTCTTTTATTTTTGTTATATAAATCACTTAATCTCGCATCACATATTATATAATCGAATTTTTTAAGTACTTCTGAATAGTGATTTGAATTTTTATATGTCATTTTATATAAAAAGTCTTTAGATGGTAGCAATTTCATAAAAGCAAAAAATAATTTCAAATTAATTAAAATACGATAAAGCAAATTCTTCCTTTTTTTATTTTTAAGATAAAAAACTTCTTTTTCTGATGGATAAGGATTGCTTAAAAAATTAAAAATTTTATCAAATAAATATTCTTTATTTTTCTCAATAATTAATTTGTTATGATATTTTATTTTTTTATCTGTTAAAATTGTAATGTCAAATTTCTTCGATAGACTTTTGACTAAATACTCTATAAAAACATTTTTGAGGTCGTAGTTTATGAGCAAAATCTTCTTTTTCATAAAAAAAATAGTAATTAAATTATTATCTCATTTTTCTAATCCTATTCAAGCTATTAAGTTTGATATTAGAAAAATTTCTTTTTTATTAAAAAAGTACAAATTAATTTATATCTATAAAATAGATTTCAAGATCGATAACAATCTATTCGAACCTGACTACTGTGATCTAGATAACTTAATAAATCTAATTTTAAAACATAAGCCAAAACTATTTCTAGAGTTAGGGGGTGGATATTCTACTATAGCTATTATTTATGCTTTAAATGTTTTAGAAAAAAAATCAAATCATAAGTATAAACTTATAACTTATGATCAAAGTGAGACTTATTTAAAAAAAACCATAGATCTCATCCCACAAGAATTATGCAAAAATGTTGAGTTTGTGTATAGTCCTTTAGAAGTTAAAAATTATAATAATGTTCTTATGAGTTTTTATAAAGATCTAAAAGTATTAAATTACGATTTTATATACGAAGATAGACATGATCATGAACAAACAAAAATAGCAGGCGACATTATAAAACTTGAAGAATTATTAGAAAATGACTTCTCCTTTTGTGTTGATGGTATGTTAGCTAGTGTTGAATATTATAAGAATAACTTAAAGAAAAAGTATTCTATCTCAAACTCTTTCTTTCATGGAACAAATTTTATTAGAGAAAATATTTCATGAAATACTTGAGGGATTATAAGAATAATTTGATGAAAGCTGTGGATAATATAAACATCGATGAAATAAATAAAATTGAAAAATTAATATTAAAAAAAATCTATCAGAATAGACAAATTTTTACTTGTGGTAATGGAGGTGCAGCTTCAGCATCAAATCATTTTTTGTGCGATTTTAATAAAGGAATTAAAATTAGCTCAAACACGAAATTAAAGCCTAAGGTTATATCTTTATCGAGTGATATTGAAAATATTTTGGCTATTTCAAACGATATTAGTTTTGATGAAATATTTAGTTTTCAATTAGATAATTATTGTAAACCTGGTGATTTATTAATAACTTTTAGTTGTTCGGGATCTTCGAAAAACATTATTAAAGCAATACAATTTGCAAAAAAAAATAAACTTAACACAATTTCTTTTACTGGATTTGCATCACGCAAAATTCAAAAAATGACTGAATTGAATTTCAACGTTAATATGAAAAATTACGGAGTTTCAGAGGATATTTTTCAATCATTAATGCATATGATAAGTCAAAGTATCAGAATTAAATATTTATCGAAAAAAAATCAGAAAATGATTCTCTAAAAAATATTATTAAAGTTTGATATTTTGTCATTAAATTGTGAAAAAAAAAATTATAATATTACCAGCAGAGTATCCTACAAAAGATAATCCTTTAGCAGGAATATTTGTAGAGGATCAGGTTAAAATGCTTGTAAATCATGGATATGATGTAAGTGTATTCTACAATTATTTCATATCATTAAAAAAATTTAACTTTAAAAATTTAAAATATTTATTCTTAAAATCTAAAATAATAAAAAAAAAAAAATTATCACTTGTAATCAATTATTTATTTTCAACTTTTTTTAACATAATAAAATTAAAAATAGATTATACTTTGACTAAAAAAAACTTAATTAAATATATAAATACAAAAGGATCACCGGACTTAATAATTTGTCATTTTGCATTTCCTACAGGTATTACAGCAAAAAAAATATTAGAAGAATTTAATATACCATATATAATTGTTGAACATAGCACAGGTTATTTCTCAAATTTATATACAAATTTTCAAGTTAGAAAAATTAAAGAGGCGCTTAAATTTGCTTCAAAAGTTGTGACTGTAAGCAGTTTTTTAAAAAAAAAACTTCAAAAAATATCTTCTAAGAATAATTTTAAAGTTATAGGAAATGTAATAGACAATAATTTTTTTGAAATTAAAAATCAAAATAAAAAAAAAAAACAAAAATTAAAAAACTTTTTAATAATTTCTGAGCTAGTAAAAAAAAAGCAAATATTAGAATTACTGAAAGTTTTTAATTATATTAAGAATAAAAAATTTAATTTTGTTTTAAATATTGTAGGAATCGGGCCAGAGTATAAATCTTTAAAACACTATGTAATGTCACACAATTTAAACAGAAATGTTAAATTTTTATTATTGAAAAATAAGAAGCAAATCTCATTATTGTTAGACAAAACAGATTATCTAATTTCATGTAGTAAAATTGAAACATTTGGTATTACTATAGCCGAGTCCATAGCTAAAGGAGTCCCCCCAATAGTGTTAAACTCCGGCGGACCTAATGATTTCATAAATCCTTACAATAGTATTAAAGTTGATAGTTTTAATGAACTTAAAAAAGCCTTGGTGGAGGTGATAAATAAAGACAAAAAATTTGATAAAAAAAAAATGAACAAATAT
>CABZDS010000006.1 GCA_902524595.1 uncultured Pelagibacteraceae bacterium
GTTAAAAGCAATTTATTTTCATGAAATGGATAGATTTAGAAGAACATTAATTCAATCTCTTCTTTCGCCAGTTTTATCAACGTCTTTATACTTTATAGTTTTTGGTTCAGTAATTGGAGATTATGTCGAAAATATTGATGGAATTAGTTATGGCTCTTATATTGTGCCTGGTTTATTGATGTTAACCTTATTAACTCAATCAATAAGTAACACTTCTTTTGGAATATTTTTTCCAAAGTTTAATGGAACGATTTATGAAATACTAGCTGCACCAATTTCAACAACCGAGATTGTTATAGCTTATGTTGGAGCAGGGGCAACAAAAACAATATTAGTAGCTGCAGTGATTTTTTTTACATCACTTTTTTTTGCTGAGGTAAATGTAAAGTTTCCTTTACTAATGATTTTTCTATTAATCTTAGTGGCTTTTACTTTTGCATTGTTTGGATTTTTGATTGGACTCTTGAGCAAAAATTTTGAGCAAATGTCTATAATTCCTACAATAGTTATAACGCCAATGGTTTTCCTAGGTGGTAGTTTGTACTCTCTAGACATGCTCCCAAGTTTTTGGCAGACAGTCACGTATTTTAATCCTGTTGTATATTTAGTTAATGGACTAAGGTTTTCATTTTATGGAGTATCAGATTTTAATATATGGATAAGTATATCAACAATGATTTTATTTTTAATTGTTTGTGTGACACTAGTAGCAGCCATATTGAAAAAAGGTTATAATATAAAAAATTGATTTGACTGTTGATCAAATAATTCCATCAATTTTTTTAATTTTAGTTTTAATACTAGTATTGCCAAATTTTTTGAGATCAAATTCAAATATTAAACAATTAGTATCAAATTTCTCTATCTGGATAATAATAATATTACTAATATTTGGATTGATGTATTTTTTGATGTAAATAGATTTATGATTAAATTTATTCTTCCAGCAGTTATATTAATTTTAATTATAATTTTTTGGGAAAAAATTAACGAATTTTTATTAAGCAAATTTAAAATTAAACTTAATTACATAGCCATCATCATATTAGTTTTAATATTATTAGTTTTATCCTTATTGCTATATTTCTAATTTATAATGGAGATTAATTTATTATTCTTTCTTAGTGTTGTTCCAGCAATAGTTTTATATGGAATTGCTAAGTCAGGTTTAGGTGGATCGATATCATTAATTTCAGTTCCATTAATGACAGTGGTAATGCCATTAAACCAAGCACTTGCTATAATTTTACCAATACTAATTTTTTCAGACATTATTGCTGTTTATAGATTTAGAAAGGAATTCGATTTTGGGACACTGAAATTAATAGTTCCATTTGCTGCTATAGGAATAATAATAGGCTCATTTACCTTTACATATTTTTCAGAGGATTTACTTAAACTAATTGTAGGAATAATGGGTTTCTTATTTTCTGGTCATTATTTTTTATTTAAAAAAGAAAAAACAATACCTGCAAAGAAAAATTTTTTAAAAGGTGCAATTTGCTCATCTGTTGCTGGTTTTTCAAGTTTTTGTGTACATGCTGGTGGAACACCAACAAGTCTTTATTTACTACCGTTAAGAATGAAGAAAGAAATTTATGTTGGGACAAGAATTATTTTTTTTAGTTGTGTTAATCTAATTAAGCTTCCTCTGTATGTTTATTTATCCATGATGAATTTTGATACTCTGTATCAGTCAGTTACTCTTTTCCCTTTAGCGCTTATTGGAATATTTATAGGTTATAAATTACTCAAAATAATTGAGGAAAATTTATTCTACAATATTATTTATGCACTAATTTTAGTTAGTAGCTTTAAGTTAATATTAGATTATATGGTTTAATTAGGCTTTAATTTCTTAAAGCCTAATAAGTTTATAACTAAAAAGGAAGGGAATAATTAACATTATATTAATTCAATTAACTCAGCAGATATAATGCTAATTAGTTTAATCAGATATGCAAAATTTAGAGTATTTTCTTGAAATTTTAAGTTTTATGTTTTATTTAAACATTGGGGTGCTTTTTAGCTGAGAATAACCCATTGAACCTGTCCGGTAATTCAGAAAGGGAAAAATGAATAATCTAAATATCATTGATCAATTAACAGCAATTATTTTGATCATAACTATAAGTTTGTTGTTTGTTTTTATAGGCATCTACTATTCAAAAAAATTTAAAGGACTAAACAATTACTTAGTTGCTAACCGCTCTATTGGAACTTTATCTTTAACATCAAGTCTTGTTGCCTCTGCTCTTGGCGCTTGGATTTTATTTGGACCAGCATCCGCAGCTACGTGGGGAGGGATTGGTGCGGTTATTGGTTATTCATTGGGTACTGCATTTCCACTTTTTATTTTAATTTATCTTGGTAAAAAATTTAGAACCAGTTATCCGCAAGGCAAAAGTATTATAGAAATAATAAGATTAAGATTTGGACCAAATTTATATAAACTCATTTTAGTTTTTTCTATTTTTTATATGACAATTTTTTTAATTGCTGAAGTTACTGCTGTAGCTTTTTTAATTAATTATATTTCCAGCACTGCATTGTGGATTACTTCATTGATAGTAATATCTTGTTCATTACTTTACACATTATATGGAGGCCTCAGAGCATCATTAATTACAGATAACATTCAATTTTTTGTATTTATAACTCTTTTAATAATTAGTATAATTTTTATTTTTTCAATCGAAACAAATGAATTTAGCTTTGAACTAATTAAAAATAATAATCCACATTTATTAAGTTTTAGTTATCTTCCAAATTATACTGCAGGTTTAACTTTCTTTGTAGCTGTTGCTGCAACTAATCTTTTTCATCAAGGTAATTGGCAAAGAGTTTATGCTGCAAAAAATTATAAAGTTTTAAAAAAAAGTTTGATATTTTCGTTTTTTATAATAATACCAATAGTCTTTTTTATGGGATTTAGTGGTTTAGTGGCCGTTTCTCAAGATTCCAATATCGTGCCTGATCTTGCCTTTTTCTCGATTTTATTAAAAGAAAATTTAATAGTATTCTCAGTCATTGTAATAATTTTAGCTATCTCTTTAACAATTAGCAGTATTGACACTTTAATAAATGCTATTTCAAGTTTGGTAATAGTAGATGTAGATAAAGTTTTAAATTTAAAAAATAATCATTTAAATATCTCAAAACAATTTGTTATATTCCTTTCAGTTATAGCTTTTTTTGTAGCATCAAAAGGATTTAGTATTCTTTATTTATTTTTAATAGCAGATTTATTTTGTTGTGCGGCTGTTCTAAGTGTTTTTTACACTTTTTATTCAAAATCTTATGACGAAAAAAATGCTTACGTTTCTATATTAATAGGGTTAATTGCAGGACTATTATTTTTTCCAAGTCCAGATTTTTCTAAATCAATATTATTTGGCGTAATTTTACCAATTGATTTAGCACCATCATATATTTCTCAATCTCTTTTATTTTGTTCATTTATTGCGGCAACATTATCACCAATAATTGCATGGAAATTGAAATAATTGATGTTTAATAAAAACATAATTATTGTATAATTGAACAAATGCTAAATTTTGTATTACCATTTATTGTATTAATCGTTGTTGTTGTTTTCATTCATGAATATGGACATTATTATTTTGCAAAAAGATATGGTGTTGGTGTAACGGATTTTTCAATAGGTTTTGGTCGAGAATTATTTGGATGGAATGATAAATCAGGGACAAGATGGAAAGTTTGTTGGATACCTCTAGGTGGTTATGTAAAATTCTTTGGAGATAGAAATGTATTCTCACAAGCAGATCAAGAAGAATTACTAAAAAAATACAGTAAAGAAGACCAACATAAATTGTTTGTAACAAAACCCCTTTACCAAAGAGCATTAATAGTTGCTGGAGGACCATTGGCTAATTTTTTATTAGCTTTGTTCATTTTTACTTTCATCTACATGTTTGCTGGTAAAGATTTTACTCCAGCTGTAATTGATGAAGTGTTAAAAGATAGTCCAGCCGAAGTTGCTGGCATGCAAAAAAATGATGTCATTATTGAAATAGATAATATAAAAGTAGAGAGTATTCTTGATGTTTCTAAATTAATAGCAATGTCAACATCAGAATTAATTGATTTTAAAGTTTCAAGATATGACCAGGAGATAATTTTAAAAGTTAAGCCAAATTTTGTTGATAGTGTTGATGAATTAGGAAACAAATTAAAAAAAAGGATGGTAGGTATTAAACTTAGTCCTTATAATAATCAAATAACACACAAAAAACTTGGACCTGCACAAGCTTTACTTCAATCATTTAATGAAGTTTATTTTGTAACAACTTCATCACTTAAATATCTTGGATCAATGTTTACAGGAGCAGGTGACAGTTCTCAATTGGGTGGTCCAATAAGAATAGCAAAAATTTCTGGTCAAGTAGCAGAATTTGGAATTATACCTTTTGTCAGTATGATGGCTTATATTTCAATAAGTTTAGGATTAATTAACTTATTTCCTATACCTTTATTAGATGGGGGACATCTAATGTTTTATGCATTTGAAAAAATTCTAGGTCGTCCTCTAAGTCAAAAAACACAGGAAGGGTTTTTTCGAATCGGAATGTTTTTATTGCTTTCTTTGATGTTTTTCGCCACATTTAACGACCTTAGAGATTTAGGCTTATTTTAAGGCTTTTTTAATAACTAAAAAAGCGTTGTAATTACTTACCTTTTTGACCACTATATATTGTAGTTCAAAAATAAATATACACTAAAAAAAAGCTTGAATTATCAATGATTTTGTTAAGTATAGATCCATAAACCTTTAAAACCGGAGCTAAAATGAACAAAAAACAATTAGTAGCAAAGCTAGCTGGTTCGTTAAATCAAAGTAAAGCTGATGCAGAGCGTACTTTTGATACTATTACGAATACTATACTAGATGCGTTGAAAAACGACGATTCTGTAAAGATTGCAGGTTTTGGTACATACAAAGTGGCTAAAAGAAAAGCCCGAATTGGACGTAATCCTAGAACTGGAGAGCAAATCCAAATCGCTGCTTCTCAAAAGGTAAAGTTTTTACCTGCTAAAGCACTTAAAGAAGTATTTAACAAGTAAAACTCTTTTAACAGCCTTTATTAGGAATGGTAAAATTCTTAATAAAGGCTGTTTCTACATGCAAAAACTGCATATCTATTTTTAACAACAATCATTAGTTTTTATTTATTTAAAATTATAAGAACCTCTTTTTAACATTGGAGGTTAAATGACAAAACATTTAAAAAAACTTGTTAGTCCCTTGGTAAGTTTAATTTTCTTATTAAGTATGACAAGTACAGGTTTCGCTGAAACTACAGTCTCCGCAGAAGTTCAAGCAATTTTTAACTCATTTTTATTTTTAGTTTGTGGTTTTCTAGTCATGTTTATGGCTTGTGGATTCGCAATGCTAGAATCAGGAATGGTAACTTCTAAGAGTGTATCTGTAATTTGTGCGAAAAATATCGGTTTATATTCAATAGCTGGAATTATGTTCTGGATGGTTGGATATAACTTAGCTTACGGAATTCCAGAAGGTGGATATATAGGAACGTTCACACCATGGTCTGACGCGAGTGCTGTTGATACTGGATATGCAGATGGATCAGATTGGTATTTCCAAATGGTATTTTGTGCTACGACAGTCTCAATCGTATCAGGAACATTGGCAGAAAGAATTAAATTATGGCCATTTTTCTTATTCGCAGCAATTTTATCAGGAATTATTTATCCAATTGTCATGGGATGGCAGTGGGGTGGTGGCTGGTTAGCTACTTTAGGGTTCTCTGACTTTGCTGGTTCAACTCTTGTACACTCTACTGGTGGAGCGGCTGCATTGGCAGGTGCAATATTATTAGGTGCAAGAACTGGAAGATTTGATAAATCAGGTGCAGCAAAACCAATGAAACCATTTGCAGCTTCATCTATACCTTTAGTTACAGTTGGAGTATTTATTTTATGGTTAGGTTGGTTTGGTTTTAACGGTGGTTCACAGCTTGCTATGGGAACTTTCGATGATGCAGTTGCCGTATCAAATATCTTTATTAATACTAACTTAGCAGCGTGTGGTGGTGTTTTAGCTGCAGCAGTTATGACTAGATTACTAGCTGGTAAAACTGATGTAGTACAAATGCTTAATGGTGCAATTGGTGGGCTAGTAGCAATTACAGCTGAACCATTAGCTCCAGCACCCATTGCAGCAATATTCATTGGTGCGATTGGAGGAATTATAGTTGTATTTGGAACTAAACTTCTTTTCAATTTCAAAATTGATGATGTTGTTGGTGCAGTACCTGCTCACTTGTTTGCTGGGATTTGGGGAACACTTGCAGTTCCATTAACAAATTCTGATGCAAACTTTAGCGCACAGTTAATTGGTGTATTATCAATTAATGTATTTGTATTTGTGGTTGCTTATATTGTTTGGGCAATTATGAAAAATACAATGGGTATAAGATTGAGTAAAGAAGCTGAGCTAAAAGGTACAGATGTTACCGAAACTGGCGTGATAGCTTACGCAATAAGAGACTAAATTTAACTCCCTTAAGTTAATCAAAAAGGCCCCATTAATGGGGCCTTTTTTTATTAAATTGTTTTTAAGAATTCTAAAACTTCTTTAGCGTGGTCTTTAACTTTCACTGAACGCCATTCTTTAATAATTTTGTTGTCTTTTAACAAAAAAGTACTTCTAATAAGCCCCATAAATTCTCTACCCATGAATTTTTTCTTACCCCAAACTTTATATGCTTTAATCGCATCTTTTTTTACGTCTGCTACTAAATCAAACTTAATTTTGAATTTACCTCTAAATTTTTCATGGCTTTCTATATTATCTTTAGAAATACCAATAACTTCACAATCTAGTTTTTTAAATTGTGAAAGTAGAGAATTGAAGTCTTTTGTTTCAATTGTGCATCCCGGCGTATTATCCTTTGGATAAAAATATAAAACTTTAAATTTACTTTTAATTTTATTTAGTTCTAAATTACCATTATTTGTTGATGGTAATTTAAAATTTGGTGCTCTTTTATATATTAATTTAGACATTTTTATTTTCTTCCCATAGTTTCATATAATTAATATATGGCGATAAACCATACGATGAATTAATATTTGTTATATGAACTGCCAAAGATTTTAAAGGAGATATACATATTTCTTTAATAAAAATATCATTTATATGCTTCTCAAATGGATCATTTCTAATTAAGCAGGTTTTATTAAAATTATCCCAATATTTCGATAGATGTTCCTTTGAAAGTAAAAAAGTACATAAAACCTTGTTTATAGATCTCCAATGTCGATCGCTGCCTGCAAATATTTTCGATTGATCAATATCTGTGTATAAGTAAGGATAATCTGAAGGACAAATAAAGATTTCTCTTTTTAATTGTGATGATAATCTTTCATATGTTTCGATCATTTCAAAAAGACACTTTTCCTCATGAATATAGTCATCTTCAACAAAATAAACTAAATCTTTAATTTCCAACTTTGCTGTTTTATAACATTTTAATAAGCTAGATAGGTTACCAAAAGTTTCTTTGTTATTATCAAATTGAATTTTATCCTCGTATTCATCATTTCTGTGGTTAATAATTTTATAGTCAATAAAGCTTTTATTTAAAATATTTTTGAATTCATTATTATCAGATTTGTCCATACTATTGTCAATTACTAATAATTTTAATTTTATATCGTTTCTTAAAGAAGAAAGTGATTTCATAGATTTTATTAATGATATCAAACATCTTTTTGAATATTCTAATTTATCAGCTTCAAATATTCTTTTTTTGTTTTGATCCCATATTAAAATATCAATATTAGTTCTAAAAATTATTAATAAATCTCTTACTTTTCTAGTTAAATTAACTTTGCCAAGCGGAATAACTATAGATTTATTATTATTATTTTCGTTGATAAATTTTAGATTGGATTGCTCAATTAATTCTAAACCTAGTTTTCTTGCTATTAGTATAAATAATTTTTTTATAATGTTATTTTTCATTTATTTTGATATGTATTATCTTAAATTATATGGGTATAAAATCATCAAAAGAATTAGTTTCAGAAGCACTTTCTCAAATTAAAACTTTAACCACTAGTGAAGCATTAGAGTTGGTTAACAAAGATAAATGCAACTTGATTGATCTTAGAGATATCAGAGAATTAGAAAAAATGGGAAGAATAGAAAATTCTCATCACATTCCTAGAGGAATGCTAGAGTTTTGGATGGATCCAGACAGTCCTTACTTTAAAGAAGGCAAAATAGATATGAATAAAGAAATTGTTTTATTTTGCGCAGGTGGACTAAGATCTGCTTTGGCAACTAAATCTTTAAAAGAAATGGGATTTGAAAAAATATCACATGTAGAAGGTGGATTTTCTCAAATGAAGAATGCTGGTTTTAAAGTAATCAAATAATTTTAGTCAAACAGAGTAATTCTTTTTGCAAAAAAGATTCTTATTACCCAATAAATAAATAATCCAAGTGGCCCAATAAAATAAGTAATAATTAAAGGAAAAAAGATTAATATTTTTGACATATAAAACCTTTGACTGTCTCTAACAATCCAAGATCCACAAAATAAATTTATAGCCAAAAAATGTGTCCAAAATAAAATTAAAAACTCATTACTTTCAAAAAGTTCAGCAAGGTCATAAAAACTTAAATATAAAATAAAGTTTTTATCAAAATTATATCCAGCAAAGAAGAATATATATAAAAGGTAAGCATAAACACTTGCCAAAATAAATGTTGGAATTATTGAAGTAACAAATAAACCACAAACTTTTGTTTGCGGGAGAATAATAAGCATTAACCAAAATGGTATTACACCTATATTTAACCACATATAGATCATTTCTATTGTAAAAAATGTAGATATTTGTTCAATCATCAGGGTTATATTATATTAAATGCAATAATGATTCCTATAAAAAATAAAAGAAAAAATTTAGAAGCAACAATTGATGAAATGCGCAACTTTGCGCTAAATTATGTGGAAAAATTTGCACCATCAAAACAACAGCTAAAAACATATCTTTTAAAGAAATATTTAAGATCTAAAGTTGATAATGTTAAAAGAAGCAATATTTCTGATCTAATCGAGATTGTTGCTGAGGATTTAGAAAAATCTAAATTTATAAATGATAAATTTTATTCAGAAACAAAAGCAAAAAGTCTAATTCAAAGAGGTTCATCAATAAATAAAATTAGAAAATATTTAATAAGAAAAGGAGTTGGTGAAAAATATATAAAAAATACAATTGAACAAATTAATGAAAATAATGAAGATCAAGATTTTTTTTCAGCTATAAAAGTTTGTAAAAAAAAAAGAATTGGTCCTTCAAGAACGGAAGATAATAGACCCCTATTTTATAAAAAAGATATTGGTATATTAGCAAGATCTGGATTTGATTTTGAAGTTTCTAGAAGAGTAATGGAACTAGATAAAGAGGAATATTTGAAAATTATAAATCTTCTTTAGACTTTTTATTTTTTTCTTCTAAATAATACTGAATTTTACTTTTGATATAGTTTTTTACCATCACAAATACTATTAATCCAAAAATTGATACAGAAACTATTATAATTAATATTATTCTTAATTGTTCACTCATTATATATTTTTATTTCTTTTCAAAATTATACTAGGATTTTTAAAATTTTCTTTTCCGTAGAGTATTTCATTTCCCTTAAAATCTGTAACTATACCCCCTGCATTTTCAAGAATAGCATGCCCAGCTGCTATATCCCATTCACACGCTCTAGGCTCTGCAACATAACCATCGTATTCATTTGAAGCTATTACACAAAATTTTAAAGAACTTTTCATCCTTTTAAATTCGCTAACATTCATTGATTTATATATTTTGTTAATTTCAGGTTTTAGTTTATTTGAATATGATACAAATTTAAGTTTATTTTTTGAAATTTTTGAACTGTCTAATTGTATATGTTTATTGTTAATAATTTCAAATGAGCAATCTTTCCCATAAGAATAAAATAATCTATCTAATGCTGGCGCGTATATTATACCTGCTACAGCTCGATTATTAATTATTAAACCGGCATTTAAAGTAAATTCATCAAGATCATTAATGTAATCATAAGTTCCATCAATTGGATCTATTAGCCAAAAATCTTTTAAATCCTTCTTGGATTTATTATGACTAGTTTCTTCTGATATAATTGGTATCTGAGGAGTTAAATCATTTATTTTTTCAGTTAAAATTCTATTAACTTCGAGATCACCATTACTAACAGGGGTGTTATCATCCTTAATTTCTTTTGTTAATCCTTTTTCTCTTAATTCTATTGAAACATTTCCTGCGTATAAAAAAGTATCAATTAGCTCTTCAATGGTTGCTTTTATCTCGATATGATTCATTTATTCAAACTTTTCTAATTCGACATTGTTAGCATTAATAACTTTCTTTCCTGCATTTTCAAAATTAACAGTTACTTTTTCCTTAATAATTGACTGTACTTGCCCTATTCCCCAATCTTTATTATTAGGATTTATAACTTTATCACCTGGTTCAAAATCTAAAATCATTTGATTTTACTTATAATAGAAATGAGTATAAATACCACCAAATGAATTTTGAACTAAACTCGATTGGATTAGATAAGAAACCGTCTGATACAAAAGTAATAGTCGCTATGTCAGGTGGAGTAGATTCATCTACAGTTGCTGGTTTAATGAAAATGCAAGGTTATAATGTTACTGGTATAACTTTAAAACTTTACAACGATAGCCAAGAAGTAGTTAAATCTAAAGTATGCTGCTCAGGACAAGACGTTATGGACGCAAAAAGAGTCGCTCATAAATTAGGTATTGATCATAAAATTCTTTATTACCAAGACAAATTTAAGCAAGGTGTCATAGATAATTTTGTAGAAAGTTACTTAAAAGGAGAAACTCCAATACCGTGCGTACAGTGTAATCAAACTATCAAATTTAAAGATTTATATGAATTTGCCAAAGATTTAAAAGCCGATGCTTTGATCACAGGTCATTATGTAAAAAATATAACAATTAATGAAAAAAATAATATGTATAGAGCAGTAGATAAAAATAGAGATCAAAGTTATTTTCTCTTCAACACTACAAGAGAACAGTTAAATTATTTACGATTTCCATTAGGTGGAATGTTAAAAAACGAAACTAGAGTTATCGCTAAAAAACTAAATTTAAACGTTGCAGATAAGCCAGACAGTCAAGATATATGTTTTGTTCCTAACGGAGACTATTCCTCGGTAATAAAAAAATTTAAGCCAGACTCATTAAAAAAAGGTAACATTAAAAATTTAAATGGCAATGTAATTGGTGTGCATGATGGAATTATAAATTTTACTATTGGACAAAGAAAAGGAATAAAAGTTGCTAGCAAAGAAGCATTATATGTAATTAAAATTGATGCTGAAAATAATGAGATAATTGTTGGTGGAAGAGAACGTCTTGGAAAAAAGAAAATTAATTTAAAAAGTATAAATCTACTATCTGATAAGAATGAATTAAGAGAAAATATTCTTGTTAAAGTTAGATCTACAGGCAAACTATTAAGTGCTAATGTAAATATTTTAAATGAGGATAAAGCTGAGGTAAAATTAGATAATTCAGAAGATGGCATTTCACCTGGACAGGCATGTGTATTTTATAAAGAAGATCAATATGGTTACAAAGTTCTTGGTGGAGGTTGGATTACTTAACTTTTAAAGAAAAATATGATACTAAAAAATATAATTGTACTAAAACAAAATAGTTCCAAGATATTATATTTTTAATATTTGGGTATTCATCAATTTTTATAATTAAAATTGGCAAAAGCAATATGCCAACTATTATTAAAAATAGACTTAATAAATTTTTTAAGTTAACAAATTTAAAATTAAACTTACCTTTTAAAAAACTTTTATTCTTAATAATTCTCTTCGATACAAAATATTGAGTTAAAATTATAAATAAAATATATATATAAATACCAATTCTTCTAAAAAACTCATATGCCTTTCCTTCTCCTAGAAAAATTAAATATAAAATTAAAAAAATTAGGCTTAAAATTGATAAAGTATATAAAGGTATTTTATTCTGATTTTGAAGGTAACTAATTAAACAATTCCAATAAAAAAATAAAAATAAAACGTATATAAACATAAAAAATTTAAAAAAATATTTTACTGGTTCATACCTTCCTGTTCTCGAGATAGATGTGCAGCCATCAATGAAAGGAATACATTTTGGTACTAAATCTAAATATATGGAAATTAAGTAAGAAACTGTAACTGTTAATACAGGTATTATAAAACAGCCTATAGCAAATGCTTTAATATATTTAAGCATTAAAATTTTTTTTTCTATTTTTTTTTATTTTTTTTTCTTGCTCGTCTTTTTTTAGAGCCCATTTTCCTTCGGCCCCTATGTTTTTTGGGGTATCCCATAATCTCCTTAATTTTACATTTTTATTGACTTATTCGAGGGATATAGCATTGTCATTATAACTAATCAATTTTTTTATGGTTAATTCTGTCAAAACTTTTTTAAAACAAGTAGGAAAAGATTATCAAAATCAGTCAGTTAATCCGCCTGTAGTAAGAGCTTCAACTATAATATTTAAAACTTTGCAAGATATAAAGAAAACACAAAGTAATTATAAAAAAAATCCCCTAAGCAAAAATTTTGATTATGGTCGAAAAGGAACATCAACAACATTTGCACTACAAGAAGTATTAAGAAAAATTGAAAATGCTTATCAAGTTTATTTAACTCCAACAGGGTTTGGTGCGGTTTTTCTTGGAGTGATTAGTGTTGTAAGACCTGGTGATGAAATTATTATAACTGACTCGGTCTACTCTCCTACAAGATTTTTAACCGAAGACTATTTAAAAAAATTCAATATTAAAGCAGTATTTTATGATCCAAAAAACTTAGATGACTTTAGAAAAAAAATTACAAATAAAACTAAACTTATTTTTGTTGAAAACCCAGGAAGTAACACATTTGAATTTCAAGATTTAAAAAAAATATTATCTTTTGCAAAGAATAAGAATATTTATACAGCTATTGATAATACCTGGGGAACACCTTATTTTATCAAGCCTTTAAACCTAGGTTTTGATATGTCTATAGTTTCAGCGACAAAATATTATTCTGGTCATTCAGATGTAATGGGTGGTAGTTTAGCAATAAAAAAAACACTTTTTAAGCAAGTGGAATTAAGTCAAAAAGCAGTTGGTTTAAGGTTGAGCCCAGATGATGCTTATTTAATTATGAGAGGACTAAGAACATTAGATATTAGGTTAGACAAGCATCAAGATAATACAATCAAGGTAGCTAATTTTTTGAGTAAACAAAAAAAAGTTAAAGAGGTTTTTTACCCAATAAAAAAAAATATTAAAAAATACAAAATGTGGAAAAAGTATTACTCTGGATCATCTGGGTTAATGGGTATAAAAATTATTTCTAAAAATAAAAACTCTGTAATTAAATTTTTGAATAAACTAAAATTATTTGCCCATGGTTACAGCTGGGGTGGATTTGAAAGTCTTGCTTTATATCAAGACAAATTGGCACTGGGCAACAGGAGCTACACAAAGCTGAGTAATAACGAACATATTATAAGATTGCATATTGGTTTAGAAGATCCAAATGATTTGATTGCTGACATTAAACAGGCTATTAAATCTGTAAGATGAATGACACCAAATTTTTTCCAACAAAGAAAGCATTAATTACTGTAATAGCTGCATCTGTTGTTGTTATTATTGCACTAGGAATAAGACAAACTTTTGGAATGTTTTATTTTGATTTTGCAACTGATTTAGATATCACCATAACACAGTTCGGTTTCACAATGGGATTACAGCTTTTATTGTGGGGTGTTTTCAGTCCTATGTTTGGAATTATTACGGACAAGTATGGTGGCGATATTGCAATTTTTATTGGATTTGTTTTTTATTTGTTAGCAATTTTATTATTTTATTCAGGTTTTAATACTGGTTATTATTTTACAATAACAATAGGAATATTAGTTGGGGTTGGATTAGGATCCACAGCTATCAGTATACCTGTTTCAGTTGTTGCAAAACATTTTCCGGTATCAAGCAGAACAATAGCAACAGGCATAGTAACATCAGCAGGATCTTTTGGATATTTTATATCACCTCTAATCACTAGATACTCACTTGTTGAACATGGGTGGGAATATACAATGTTATTTTTCTGTTTCTTTTTAGGTCTAGGATTAATTGTAGCATTATTTGTTTCAACACCAAAAATACCTGTTGGTACAAATCAAAATAACAATCAAACAGCTAGAGAAGCTTTAAAAGAGGCTTTTTCAAATAAAAGTTACATCTATCTTACGTTAGGTTTCTTTGTATGTGGTTGGCACATTGCTTTAGTTGCAACTCATATACCCACGTACATGATTGATAAAGGATTACCAGATTGGTGTGCAGCGATGGTCTTGGCTTTAATCGGACTTTTTAATATGGTCGGAACAATTACAAGTGGATATCTCGCAACCAGATATAGTCAAAAAATTTTATTAAGTGTGATTTACTTACTAAGAGGAGTATCAATAATCTATTTCATATTCCTTCCACCAAGTGTATTTAATTCAGTAATCTTTGGAATTACTTTTGGGATGTTATGGCTATCAACAGTTCCTCCAACAAATGGAATCATAGGAAAAGTATTTGGAACTAAATATATCGGATTATTATATGGAATTGTTTTTGTAAGTCATCAAATTGGATCTTTTTTAGGAGCTTATTTGAGTGGTGTTTTCTACGAACTTAACGGTAATTTTGATTATGCTTGGTACATATCTATCGCATTATCAATTTTTGCTGGTTTGATACATTTACCTATAAAAGAGAAGCCAATTGAAAGACCACAAATCGCATAAACTTAAATTTAACCCGTATTTAGAAAAACTTTATCAATCAGATAAATCACTAATAATCTACAAGGTCGAAAATGGTTACAACATTTATACAGATTTTTCTAAAAAAATTAAATTAACAAAAAATAATATACACAAATTTTTAAACTCTTTTGAAAAAATGAAATACAATAAAGAAACTGATCAATATGTTGGTTTTTTTGGATATGAAATTTTAAATTATTTACTTAGTATTAAAATAAGCAAACAGTCTAAAAATGGTTTTTATAAAGGAGTTTTTTACAAACCAGAAACAATTATTAAAATTAGAGATAATATTTCAATATTTTCAAACAAAAAAAAGCAAGAATTTAATAATTATTTTAAACCAACTAAAATTTTATCACCCTTTAAATTGAATATTAAATATCAAAAATACAAAAAAATATTTGATATTTTTTCAAAAAAAATAAGACAAGGAGAAACATATCAAATAAAAATTTGTACGAAATATCGTAATAAATCTTCAATAAATCCAATTAATTTTTTCTGGAGATTAATGAAGTCAAATGCTTCACCAGAATCTTTTATGATAAGAGATAAAAACTATTCTATTGTAAGCTGCTCGCCTGAAACTTTATTATTTAAAAAAGGCAATAAAATCGTTACCAAACCTATTGCTGGCACATTACGAAAAAGTAAAAAAACGAACAGATCTAGTGCCTTAAGGTTTTTTAGAAATAACATTAAAGAGACTAAAGAGCATAATATGATTGTAGATATGGAAAGAAGTGATTTATCCAGAGTTTGTATTCCTGGGACAGTAAAAATTGATAAAGAAAAGTATGTTGAGGAATACAGGCACTTATATCACTATGTTACAACTATATCTGGAAGCCTATTAAAGGGTATGACTGTAAAAAATATTATCAGATCTATGATGCCTGGCGGATCAGTCATAGGCTGTCCCAAAGTACGAACCTTGGAATTATTAAATCAACAAGAAAAAGAGAATAGAAATATTTTTACAGGTAGTTTTGGCTTCATAAAATTTAATAAAGACATGAGATTTAACATAATAATAAGATCTATATTAAATTATAAAAATACATCAGAAATATCTGCAGCATCTGGAGTTGTATTAGATAGTGCAGCAAAAAAAGAATTTAATGAAAATTTTATCAAAGCTAAATCATTATTAGAATTATTTAAATGATTTATATAATAGATCACCAGGATTCATTCACATGGAATGTAGTTCATCAATTCTCTCAGTTTGATAAAGTTTATTGCTCAAATTATTTTGAAATAAATAACAGTTTATTAAAAAAATCTAACACAATTGTATTATCTCCTGGACCCGGTTCACCCAAAGATTATCCAAATACTTCAAAAATTTATGATAAATTTAAAGGAAGAAAAAAAATCATAGGAATTTGCTTGGGGTATCAGCAAATACTACATTGTGAAAATGCCAAAATTATTCAACAAAGGAGAATATTTCATGGTTATCAATCTGAAGTAAAAGTTGTTTCGAATAAATCTATCTTTAGAAAGAATTCTAAATTTAAAGTTGGAAGATATCATTCACTTAAGCTTCAAGAGCCATTTATTAAAGAAAATTTTGATATTACTATGAGATGCGCTAAAACTAATATTGCTATGGCTTTTGAAAACAAAAGAGATGATGTATATGGTTTTCAATTTCATCCAGAATCTTTTTTAACAACAAATGGTAAAATTCTTATTAAAAAAATCTTACAGTCGAAAAGATCTTAAAGAAAAAGAATTTAAAGATCTATGGAATGCCCATGGGGTTTTCACAACTATGTGGGTCTATGGAAAACCTCAAAAGATTTTATTTTTTAAAGAACACATAACAAATCTCATTAAGTCTACCAAAAATTATAAAATTTATGATCGTAATTTAAAAAGAAATATATTTAAAATAATTAAATCTAATTTAAATAAACAAAAAAATTATAATCATTTATTGAGAATTGCAGTAACCAAAAGTTTAATTTCTATTTCTTTGAGAGATAAATTAAAAATAAAAAAAAATCTTCAGTTAAAGTTACTCAATTACAATAGAATTAAGCCTGAACATAAAAATCTAAAGTATAAATTTATATTAAAAAATTTATCTAAAATGGATAATACAAAATCTGATATCGCTCTTTGTTCAAATGGAAAAATTTTAGAAACAGGAACTTCAAATATTATTTTTATAAAAGATAATAAATATTATTCACCAATAAGAAAATTTTATAGAGGAGTTAATCTTAAGTTTTTTGAAAAAAATTTTAGGATAAAAAAAACTAATATTAATGTTAATAATTTAAATCAATATGAGGAAATACTTCTAATCGGATCTGGCAAGGGAGTTTCCACAGTTTCATCCATAAAAGAGAAAAACTGGAATAGAAAAAAATATAAATCTTATGAAACTTTTGTAAACAAATATAACACTCAAATACTTAAACAAAAAAAATTGAGTAATTATTTATGAGAAACCCTAATAATCCGTGCATATTCTGTTTTACAAAGAAAAAGGAATATCTTTTTGAAAATGAACTAGCTTATGCAACTAATGACACTTATCCTGTATCAAAATTTCATTCACTTATAATTCCAAAGCGGTGTGTTAAAAATTATTTTGATCTAACCTCAAAAGAAATCTTAGCGTGCAATAAATTAATAAAGAAGCTAAAAATACAAATTGAAAAGAACGATAAATCCGTAAAGGGTTTTAACATTGGTACCAACTCTGGCAAGGTTGCTGGACAATCTATTAATCATTGTCATATTCATTTGATTCCAAGAAGAAAAAATGATGTTAAAAATCCTCAAGGTGGTGTTCGAGCTGTAATCTCTTCTAAACAGCATTATGTAAGGAAAAAGTAACTTTTATTAACATTTTTTTATTGAGATGAGATTATTAGTCAGTTGATCTAATATTTTTTATAGATTAAGAACTTAGATTAGTATTATATTTAGCGGAGATAATAATATGTTCACAACAAATCCATTTGCTGTCCTTTCTTCAACAGTTCCTTCAATTGCTTTGCAAGCATTTGTTTTACTGATGTTAACATTAGTAGTGATTGGAACACTGATGGATATTATTCATAAAAAGAATGTAAAATATTTTTTTAATAATGCTAAAAAAGCAAAAAAAGCAGCAAGTAGAGAATTAAGTCTCGGAGAGAAAACAGCAATAATTTCAAAAACAGTAGTCCATGATATTGGAACTACATCTGAATTAGGTTTGGGTAAAAGAAGATTTGCACATGTATTAGGAATGTATGGAACAATATTATTTTGGATCGGGTCAGGTGTTATGATATTTGGATATTCATCTCCTAATGCCGTAACTCCATCTATATGGCCAATCATTTGGCACGCTGGTGCAATTTTAACTTGCCTTGGAGCTTATTGGTTTTGGTTTTTTTTAAGAGTAGATGTATCAGCTGAAGCTCACTCAGTTTTTAGAATCATAAAAGCAGATTTATTTGTTTTAGCTTTAGTATTATCTTCTACGTTTGGTTTAGCTTGGTCGTATTTCCAATATTCAGGATCTGCTGGTTTAAGTATTTTATTTTTAATTTTGTTTGCAGTTGCTAACATAGTTTTATTTGGAGGAGTTTACTGGTCTAAATTTGCTCATATGTTCTACAAACCAGGTGCTGCAATCCAAAAAAATTTAGCAGAAGCAGATGGTTCTAGAGATAATCTACCACCACCCGCAGATGCTCCAGAAAAATTTGGCCTTGGAATTAAACGTGAGGCACCAAAGCACTATTAATATGATTGATAAAATTTTAAAGAAAGGTAATAAGTAGATATGTCAACTTTTGTATACATGACGAGATGTGATGGTTGCGGTCACTGCGTAGATATATGTCCATCAGATATCATGCACATAGACGAAACTATTAGAAGAGCAAAAAATATAGAACCAAATTTTTGTTGGGAATGTTATTCATGCGTTAAGGCGTGTCCTAATCATGCAATTGATGTAAGAGGATATGCTGACTTTGCTCCAATGGGTCATAGTGTTAGAGTTAGAAGAGAAGAAGAAAAAGGAACTATTTCTTGGAGAATTAAATTTAGAAATGGTACAGAAAAAAATTTTGTATCACCAATAACAACAAAACCTTGGGGAAAATTCATACCAAAATTAGCTGAAGCTGATACTCCTAATCAAGGAGAGATTAACTCACAAATTTTATATAATGAGCCACATGGTTTAAATACTGATAAAGAATTACCAACTTTAGACAAGAATTCATTTAAGCAAGGCGTTTATTATTAATGGCTAAGCACAAAACTATAATCGAAGAATGTGACGTACTAGTTGTCGGTGGAGGTATGGCTGGAACAGGAGCTACCTTTGAAGCAAGACACTGGGGAAGAGACTTAAAAATAATCTGTGTTGAAAAAGCAAATATAGATAGAAGTGGTGCAGTTGCGCAAGGTCTTTACGCAATTAACTGTTATATGGGAATGCAGTGGGGTGAGAATATGCCAGAGGACCATGTACGGTACGCTAGAAACGATTTGATGGGTCTTGTTAGAGAAGATTTAGGTTATGATATGGCACGTCATGTAGATTCAACTGTTCACATGTTTGATGAATGGGGTCTTCCAATGATGAAAAATAAAGAAACTGGAAGATATCAAAGAGAAGGTAAGTGGCAAATAATGATACATGGTGAGAGTTACAAACCAATTGTAGCTGAAGCTGCAAAAAAATCTGCTGATAAAATTTATAACAGAATAATGATTACCCATCTTTTAAAAGATGAAAAAAATCCAAACCGAATAGCTGGTGCAGTTGGATTCAATGTTAGAACCGGAAATTTTCACGTATTTAAATCTAGAACAGTAGTCGTTTCTGCTGGAGGAGCATCGCACATATTTAAACCAAGAGCAGTTGGTGAGGGTATGGGTAGAACATGGTATGCACCTTGGAGTAATGGATCTGCTTACGCGCTACCTATTCAAGCAGGTGCAAAAATGACTCAAATGGAAAATAGAATTGTACTTTGTAGATTCAAAGATGGTTATGGTCCTGTTGGAGCATATTTCTTACATTTAAAAACTTACACTCAAAATGCTAATGGCGAAAACTACGAGAAGAAATGGTATGAAGCTACCAAAAAATTAGTAGGCGAATATATAGACCATCATCCAACACCAACTTGTTTGAGAAATCATGCATTTATCCAAGAAACAGCTGCAGGTGGAGGACCAATCCACATGGTCACAAAAGAAGCATTCCAAGATCCACACTTAGAAACGGTTGGATGGGAAAACTTCTTAGGGATGACAGTTGGACAAGCAGTGGTTTGGGCTTCTCAAAATATTGATCCAAAATATACAAACCCTGAATTAACTACATCAGAACCATACGTAATGGGATCTCACGCAACATGTTCAGGAGCTTGGGTAAGTGGACCAGAAGATATAGCGCCCGATGAATATTTTTGGGGATATAATAGAATGATGACTATTGATGGATTATTTGGAGCAGGAGATGCAGTTGGTGGAAGTGCTCACAAGTTTTCATCTGGCTCATTTACAGAAGGAAGGCTAGCATCTAAAGCTGCTGTTAAATATATTCAAGATAAAAAAGCTGATGATATAGAAGTTTCTGATGCACAATTAGAAAAGCTTAAAGAAGAAATATTTAAGCCGATTGAGAATTATACAGTGGGCAGAAATGAAATTACTGGAGGAACTGTTTCTCCTAGCTATATTTTACCTATACAGGGACTACAAAGACTACAAAAAATTATGGATGAATATTGTGGTGGATTAACAAATAATTACATGACAAACGATAATTTACTTAAAAAAGGCTTAGAACAGCTACAATTACTTCAAGAAGACTTAGATCATGTTGGAGCTGAAGATTATCACCAATTGATGAGAGCATGGGAACTTAAGCATAGAGCTGTAACTTCAGAATGTGTTGCTCATCATACACTATATAGAGAAGAAACGCGTTGGCCAGGTTATTATTATAGAGGCGATCATATGAAACTTGATGATGAAAACTGGCACTGTTTAACTGTTTCTAGAAGAGACCCTGAAACTGGAAAATTTGAAATGGAGAAAAAGCCTGTTTATCATATCGTTGATGATAAAGAGAAGAAGCAAGCTTCCTAACCATTTTAGATGAGTATTGTCGACAAATCAGACGAAGAAATCATTAAAATTGCTGATCCTATCTGGGATAACATGGTTAGATGTTCTAACATGAAAGATTATGGTGGATTTACTAGGGATTTATCATCACAAATGCTCTATGGGGCTAACGAAGTAGAGCTTGGTAAGCAATGGGCAAGCAATAAGCTAATCTCAAGTCTTAAAGAAGGGTGTAAGGCTATAGGCTGTCTAAGAAGAGGCTTGTACGTAACTGTTATTTATAAACAAAACAGTACAGAGATACCCGGAGACTTTTTAGGTCGACTTGTCCTTGGAGAAGAGGGAGATGAGATCAAAGTCTTTGGGGCAACCATTTTTTAAATTTAATTAAATATTATTTGCATTTAATAAAACTTGTGGTAATTCGCGGATATGCTTCAAGTTTTTAATCAAAATATTAAAAAAATCCCTTTATTAGTTTCAAATCAGCTTTCAAAAATAATTAAATCTTTTCTTTATCTTTTTATATTTTTTACTTGGGCAATTATAATCCTAGGGACATTTCAAAATTTTATTTAATTTATTCTTATAATCATTGACTTTGGATTATGAGAGGAATAGTTAGATTATATGGAATATTTTCTTCCAATAGCTCAAGTCGAAATTAATATACTCTATATATTTGGTTTAAGTTTAGCGGTTGGTATTCTTTCAGGATTGTTTGGTGTAGGCGGAGGATTTTTAATGACACCATTTTTAATATTTTTAGGTATTCCACCTGCTTATGCAGTACCAAATGAAGCAAGCAATATTTTAGGAACATCGGTGTCAGGTTCAACCACCCATTATTTAAAAGGTACACTAGATTATAAAATGGGATTAATGATTGTGGTCGGAGGAACTATTGGAACCTTACTTGGCATATTAACTTTTTCTTATTTTCAGGATATTGGAAAAATAAATATCGTTATCTCTTTAGCCTACATGTATATCTTAGCTATACTTGGAACTTTAATGCTTATTCAAGGAGTATCAGAAATTGATAAGGCCAGAAAAAAAATTATTGTTAGAAAAAAATTACATACTCATTATTGGATACATGGACTTCCTTTTAGAATGCGTTTTAAAAAATCAAAGGTTTATGAAAGTGCATTTACTCCTATTATTATTGGTTTAATTGTTGGATATATCGCTGCAATTATGGGAGTAGGTGGTGCATTTATATTGGTTCCTGCGATGATTTATATTATTGGAATGCCAACCAAACTAATCCCTGGTACATCTTTGTTCGTTACAATATTTGTAAGTGCAATCGTAACTGTTCTTCATGCTTTTAATTATGGAACAATTGATCTTGTTTTAGTTTTTGTACTTATACTTGGCTCAATTATTGGTGTTCAGTTTGGTCAAAAAATTGGTGAAAAAGTTGATAGCTCAGAATTTAAAACAATATTAGCAGTACTTTTATTATTAGTCGGAATTGCAATTGCTTATGACACTTTTATAAAAGAAGATGTAGTTGTTGAAACAGTATTAAATGGAAGCAAAAACCTTGGTAATATTGCACAGTTTATATTAGATTATTCTAAAGACCTTCCGGTTTTTTATGGACTTACATCAGTTGTATTAGCAGTAGTTCTTGGAATTGGAGCAGCAATTTTAAGAAATTATATTTCTAAGTGGAATAAAGCAAGAGAAGCTAAACTTAAAGCCTAAGCACTTCTGTATAATTTTGTCATAACAAATTCTCTATGACCTAGAGCTTCAGCACAAGTTAATCTACCGTTTGCAACTCTTATAGTAGCTTTGATTAATTCGTCACCAGCTTCATCTAAATTCATTTCTCTTGATAAAATTTTAGAAACATCAACATCAATATGCTCACTCATAGTTCGAGCAGTCAAAGGATTAGCAGTTAGTTTAATCACAGGTTCAATTGGGTTTCCTATTATATTTCCTTGACCTGTTGGAAATAGGTGAAGATTAAATCCTCCTGCAGCTTGTAAGGTCACACATTCTGCGGCAGCTGATGATGTATCCATAAAGTATAATCCAGGACCTTTAGTTGGTTCCTCTGCTGGCTCTAGAACGTCAATAAATTTGCATCCACCTATTTTTTGAAAGTTTCCAAATGCTTTTTCTTCAATTGTAGATAGTCCACCAGCTATGTTTCCAGCAGTTGGTTGACTTTCGGAAAGATCATCAGTAGCTTCTTTTAAGATAAAATTATTATAAGAACTCCACGTTTTTCTAAACTTTTCTTGAGCCTCAGGCGTTTTTCCTCTTTTTTCACATACAGTTTCAGCACCAGTCAGCTCTGATGTTTCACCAAAACATAAATGAACACCAAAGGGTTCTAATTTGTCCATTAAATTTCCAACAGTTGGATTTGATGCTAAACCTGATGTTGTATCAGACTCTCCACATTTAACTGATATCCATAAATCACTTATAGGACGTTCTTCTCTTTGTTTCTCTGATGCCCAAATTGAAAATTCTTGAGCTTTCTTTGAAACTCTTGCAATGGTTTCTATATCTCCTACACCTTCTATACTAAAACCTTCAACTGGCTTTCCAGTAGTTGCAATTGCATCAACAATTCTTTTCGTCCATTTAGGCTCTATACCAATTACTATAACTGCTGCAACATTAGGATTTTTTCCTGTTCCAATCATTGTTCTGAAATGAAGCTCTAAATCTGCTCCAAATTGTAATCTTCCATAAGAATGAGGAAGTGCAATTGTACCTTTAATATTATTAGCTACTGCTTCTGCACAAGCATTTGAAATATCATCAACAGGTAAAATTATTACATGATTTCTTGTACCTGTTCTTCCATCTTCTCTTTTATATCCTAAAAACGTTTTTGGAATTTCCATTTTACCATTTTTTAGTTTTTACATTGTGAACATGTACATGCTCACCTTTTTTAATTGATTTTACGACTTTACCAATATCATGTCCGTACTTTAATATCGTGTCTCCCTCGTTAAGATCAGCCATAGCAATTTTATGACCCAAAGGTATTTCATCCATCGATTGAATTTTTACTGATTTATCATTTTCCATAATCCAGCAATCACAGTCTTGCTTAGGAGTAATTTTTTCAATAACTACAACACCTACATTGTCTTTTTCATCGTGGATTATAATATCTGTGCCGGCCATTGTGACGATTTCTTTGTTTGAAATTCGATCCAATTTATATATGAATTGGGCACTTTGACAATTAAAAAATAGAATTAAGAAGAATTTGATATGGCTAAAATGACAACTGAAGAAGCTTTTGTAAAAGTTTTACAAATGCATGGTATCGAACATTCGTTTGGTATTATTGGTTCTGCATTCATGCCTATTTCTGATCTTTTCCCAGAAGCTGGAATAACTTTTTGGGATGTTGCTCATGAAACAAATGGTGGATTGATTGCTGATGGTTACACTAGAGCAACTGGAAAAATGTCAATGGTGATTGCTCAAAATGGTCCAGGGATCACAGGACTTGTTACACCTATAAAAACTGCATACTGGAATCATACTCCACTACTATTAGTTACGCCTCAAGCTGCGAACAAAACTATGGGCCAAGGTGGTTTTCAAGAAGTAGAGCAAATGAATTTATTTAAAGACATGGTGTGTTATCAAGAAGAAGTTAGAGACCCATCAAGAATGGCAGAAGTTTTAAATAGAGTAATAGAAAAAGCATTCAGAGGGTCGGCACCTGCACAAATAAATGTACCAAGAGATTTTTGGACACAAGTCATAGATATAGAATTACCTCCAATTGTAAGATTTGAAAGACAAGGTGGCGGAAAAGATGCTGTTGATAGAGCGGCAAAATTATTATCAGAGGCAAAATTCCCAGTTATTTTATCTGGGGCAGGAGTTGTTATAGGTGATGCCATTGATGATTGTAAAAAATTAGCAGAAAAGCTTGATGCACCTGTATGTAATGGATATCAACATAACGATAGCTTTCCAGGAAGCCACCCATTAGCTGTTGGTCCGTTAGGCTATAATGGATCTAAAGCTGCCATGGAATTAATTTCAAAAGCCGATGTAGTATTGGCATTAGGAACAAGATTAAATCCATTTTCAACTTTGCCAGGATATGGAATTGATTATTGGCCAAAAGATGCAACAATTATTCAAGTAGATATGAACCCTGATCGTATTGGTTTAACGAAGAAAGTGACAGTTGGTGTTTGTGGTGATGCTAAAATGGTTGCTCAACAGATATTAGAAAAACTTTCAAGTAATGCAGGAGATAATGGCAGAGAGGATAGAAAAAATCTTATTCATCAAACAAAATCTGCATGGTTACAAACTCTGACAAGTCTAGACCATGAGGATGATGATCCAGGAACTGTATGGAATAAAGAAGCAAGAGAAAGAGATAAAGACAGAATGTCCCCAAGACAAGCATGGAGAGCTATTCAAGCTGGAATGCCAGAAGATGTTATAATTTCAAGTGATATTGGAAATAATTGTGCAATTGGTAATGCATACCCAACATTTGAGAAACCAAGAAAATATTTGGCACCAGGTTTATTTGGACCGTGTGGTTATGGATTTCCATCTATCCTGGGAGCAAAAATTGGGTGCCCGGATACTCCAGTTATAGGTTTTGCTGGCGATGGAGCATTTGGAATAAGTATGAATGAAATGAGTTCATGCGCCAGAGAAGAATGGCCAGCAATAACAATGGTAATTTTTAGAAATTATCAATGGGGTGCTGAGAAAAGAAATTCAATATTGTGGTTCGATGATAATTTTGTTGGAACAGAGCTAGATCCAGAATTAAGTTATGCAAAAGTTGCTAATGCCTGTGGATTAAAAGGTGTTATTGCGAATACAATGGAGGAAACTACTAAAGCCATCAAGCAATCATGCGAGGATCAGAAAAAGGGCATTACTACATTTATTGAAATAATCTTAAACCAAGAATTAGGTGAGCCATTCAGACGAGATGCTATGAAAAAACCAGTTAAAGTAGCCGGAATTAGCAAAAATGATATGAGACCCCAAAAATCTCTAATTACTTAAACTTATTTATTTACAATATAAAATAAATATTTAAGTAAAAAAAATTAATCTTATTGTTTAATTTAAATGAGTAAAAAAACTATAATTTTAATACCATCTCATAATTGCAGTAGAAGATTTATAAATGTAATTAAAAATTTAAGAAAAAACAATATAAAGAATGATATATTAATTATTGATGATAAATCTTCAAATGGCTCAAAGGAAATAATCGACAACATAAGAAGGAAATTTAAAAACATTATTGTTTTAAAAAACTCTATAAATTTAGGTCAAGGTGGATCAATAAAGAGGGGAATTAAATTTATAAATAATAAATATCATTTGATATGCACAATGGATGATGATGGACAACATCATCATAATGATGTAAGAAAAATTATAAAAATATCAAATAAAATCAAATTAAATAATCAAATAATATTTGGGATTAGAGATTTAAATTTTAGAAAGACACCTTTTAAATCATTTTTAGGCAATAAAATTAGCAGCACAATATATAAATTTATTACCAATGACAGTTTAAAAGACACTCAGACTGGACTAAGACTTTATAGCACAAAATTAGCGAAAAAGTTTCTTAAAATAAAAGCAAATGGTTTTGATTTTCACAATATTATGAATTATTTTTTAATTAAAAACAAAGTAAAAATTTATAAAATTCAAATAAAGACTATTTATTTTGAAAAAAATAAAAAAACAAGATTTAAAGGTATTAAAGATACTTTTAGAATTCTTAATTCAATTTCGAAATTTTATTTTAATTTAATTTTTTCCCGCTAAAATAAAATTGTTAACTTCTCGAATAATTTTTAATTCTTTGTTAATAATTTTATTATTTATAAAATCTCTTACATTATCTTGATGTCCATAGATGAGGAAATAATCATACTTTTCAAAGTTTTTTTTATTATGATCTAAATAATTATCATTCCAATTAAAAAACTCCCTAAACATCGGTGTATAAAATATTAATTGAAAATCTGTTACAAAATTGTCTTTATTTATTTTATTTTCGTTTAGAAGTTTTAAGATTTCATAATTTAAGATTTTATTACCCCTCATTTCATTTTTAATTTGTAAATCATAAATTTTTAATTTTTCGTTATCAAAAATTATTGAAAAAAATATTAATAAAGAAAAGATTAGTGAATATATGATTTTAAAATTAAATTTTAAAGAAATAATATTTGGTTTTTTAAAATTTAAAATTTTAAAATAGAAATTGCTTAATAATTTTATATTCAATAAAACTTTCTCAATCAAAATAGAATTAACAATAATTATTGCAGGTATTGCAAAGAGCATATTTCTAATATCATATGATAAAAACAGCATCCAATATATGATTACAGGAAATATAAATGTAAATAATATCCTACGTGTTTTATCAATAAGCAATCCAAAAAGTGAAGTTATAAAAAAATAAAATAAATTATTTTCTTTTAAGAGACCCAAAGAGTACAAAATTTTATTTTTCAGATTAAAACTATCTAATTGACCCATCTCATTAAATATATTTGAACCAAAAAAATTATTAAATGAATTGAAGTATAGTGCTATAAAATATAACAGTGATATTACTAAAATAACTAATTTAATAAATAAACTATTCTTTTTCAAAAGCAAAAAATAAAAAAGTGTAAATAATCCAGACACTTTTATTCCTAAAGATACAAGTATTGTTGTAGCTTGCAAATATTGAATTTTATAATTTGACTTTTGATTTAATAAATAAAAGAAGACAGTAACTATAGCTACTAGAGCTGTATCAACATAACCGGTCAATATAAAATTTCTTTGATAATAAAAATATAAACAAAATAAAAATAATTTTATATAATTAGATGGTCTTTTATTGACCAATATTTCATCTAAGCAAACTAGTAATATTAATATTGGATATATTACAGTAGTAAACTTTGCAAAAAATTCTATTTCAGAACTTGTTATTAAATAAGTAATAGACCATAATTTTGGAATTAATTCAGCTCTAACCATTCCACTAGGATAAATACTATTTGAAAAATTTATTGCCCATTCATTAAATGAAACAACGGCATCCCATGAATAAAAAACGTTTCCAGTATTTTTAAATAATGCAAATATAATTAATATAAATATAAATGTTGTGATTACTAAATTTATAGAAACATCAATGTTTAATTTTCTTTTTCCATAGTCAAGATTAACTATAATAAATATTAATTCTAAAGCGATAATGAATAATAGAACTTCTTTTGTATAAATTTTAAGATAAATTAAAAGAGTAATTAATAAATAATTTACTAATAAACTTATTATTATTATTTTGATTATATTAAATAAAAGTGTTCCATCTAATTTAAATACGTTTTTTAATGCAATTCCTGGTAAACAAAATATTTGAAGTATAGATAAACACCCAAGAAAAAAAATCATTATATGTAATTAAAAAATTTATGATTTGGAATTCTTTTAGGAAAATGTTTTTTTTGAGATAAAATTTCCCCATTATGAGAATGAATACCTCTTCTTAAAGTAATTAATTGAAAATATTTTAAAAAAGTTATTTTCTTTTTGTTTATTGTTAATTTATCATATTTGCTTACCTTTTTTATATAATTAGTTTTGTAAAATAATTTTTTATCTTTTTGTGTTTCTACAAAAAATATCTTCTTTGATTTAAATCTTACTTTATCTAATAACTTTGCACATCTATTTTTATCTTTTGATGTATTAAAAAAAACAAAAGCATCGTTAGTCATAAGCTTTTCAATTCTTTTAAATTTTATTCCAATGGAATTAAGAAATTCTTCATGACTAATTTGTTCATATAAATATAGCTTGTCATCTTCAACATTAATTTGGCTTAAACCATTAAAAATTATTAATTCTATGTTTTTAATTTTTAATAAATAATCTATTAAAGTATCAATTTTTTTTAAACAATAAATAATTTCCTCACTATCATTCTTTTTTTTCCAATAATGATGTTGGACGTGAGCTAAAGAATTTAAAAAAAAAATTGCAAAAAAGTTATCTTTTTTTTTAAAAAAGTTAATAAATATTCTGAATGACAAATCTTCCCAAGCAATTATTTGTACCAAATTTTTATTCCCAAACTTAAAGTAACCTTTAAATAAATTAATAAAAAATTATTTAAATCTTTTATACTCAAATACATTTTTAAATTTTTTATTAATTTAAAAATTAAAATTAGCTTTTTTTTATTAGATAGCTTTCCTCTAGATTTAGTAATTTTTTTTATTGGAATTAAAATATTATTTAGTTTACTTGGATGAGCTTTTTCAGAATAGACCCATGGATCAGGAAAGAATACTTTCACATTTTTCGAATTTTTCTTAGAGGCATTCATAGGTCCCCATATATAAAAATCATTTTTTCTCTTTTCCCAAATTTGTTTTAATTTTAAAGATGGTATATCCCCAAGATTTTTTATCTTATGAACTTTAGATGGTGTCTGAGTATGAACCGAAACCCACTGTGACCAAGGATCAAGATAGCCAAATTGATTATTGTCACCAATATATCTATCATTTGTATATGTATCGGTTTTATTAAATTTCAAAATTTTTTGTATATTTGTTAAATTGTACTTTTTTGAATAATATTTCAAAATATTTATGTTAAATTCATTTAACTCTAATAAAAATAATTTTTTATTCATAATTATTACTATTAATAAAAAAATAAAATAAATGTCAATTTATGATTCTAAATTGTTGATTACAGGTTCTTCAGGATACATTGGCGAAAATCTTTATTTCTTTTTAAAAAAAATAGGTTTTAAAAATATTACATTAATTGATAAAATAATAAAAAAAAAAATAAGCAATCAATTTAAGATAGATTTAAGCAAAAAAAAAATAGTTAAAAATTTTTTCAAAAACAATAAATTTGAATATATAATTCATTTGGCTGCAATTTCTAATATAAGAAGTTTCAAGAAAAACTATAAAAAAAAAATTCATTATAACCTACTAATAACCAAAAATATTTTTGAATCTATAAATTATAAAACAAAATTTATCATAGCTTCATCTGCAGCTGTATATGGTTATCCAAAAAAAAATAAAATAGATGAAAAAACCGTATTAAAGCCAATTAATAATTATGGAATTTCAAAAAAAATTACCGAAGGTTATTTAAAAAAAAAAGATAACTTTGTTATTTTTAGATTTTTCAATGTTATAGGTACACTAACAAATAATTATAGTTATAATAATTCATTTTCTCAGAAAATATTTTACAAACATAAAAAAAAAATAAATAAGATAGATATTTTTTTTAAAGCAAATAATAATAAAATTCTGTTTCCTGAGAGAGATTTCATTCATATTTATGATATTTGTAAAATTCTAATGTTTAGTATAATTCATTTTAAAAAGTTTAAAAATTTGATAATTAATTGTGGTATTGGAAAAAAAATATCTATTATGCAAATAGTGAAAAAATTTGAAAGCCATTTTAATTATAAATTTATTTATAAATTTAAAAATCTTGCTGAAGATGAAATATTGTCAATATGTTCAGATAATAAAAAATTATTAAACATAATAAAAAATAATTTAAAATTTAAATCTTTAGACAAAATTTTATCAAATTATTATTTTAAATTATGAAACATTGTTAAAAAATTTTTATGAAAATTAAGAATATACTTTTTATAATGGCGGACCAACTTAGATGGGATTATCTATCATGTTATGGTCATCCACATTTAAAAACTCCTCATTTAGATATCCTAGCAAAAAAAGGTGTAATGTTTGATTCTGCTTACGTTCAAGCACCTGTATGCGGTCCATCAAGAGCATCTTACTACACAGGAAGAACAGTTTTCAGTCATGGATCTACTTGGAATCAGGTTCCACTTCCAATAGGTGAACTAACAATTGGTGATTACTTAAGACATTCAGGAATAAAAACTTGTGTTGTAGGCAAAACACATATGAGACCCGATATTAGCAGCATGAATAGATTAGGTATTTTAAAAACTACAGAGATAGGTTCAGTTGTAATGGAACCAGGTTTTGAACCGTACGAGAGAGATGATGGACTTCATCCAAACAATATTATGAAGAAGGCTGAAAAAAAATTATCCTATAACCAATGGTTAAATAAATTAGGATATGATGGAGAGAATCCCTGGGATAGTTGGGCTAATTCAGTTGAGGATGAAAATGGGGAAGTTTTAAGTGGATGGAGATTAAGAAATTCAAATAAACCATCTAGAATACCAGAAAAACATTCAGAAACTGCATTTATGACTAATAGAGCAATCGATTTTATAAAAGAAACTAAAGAGCAATGGTTTTTGCATCTATCGTATATTAAACCACATTGGCCTTACATTGCACCTGCTCCATATCATAAAATGTATTCGCAAAATCAATTTTATCCTGTCCAAAGATCAGACTCAGAAAAAAATATTAATCATCCTGTTTATAAAGCTTTTATGAATAATAGTATTTCAAAAACATTTTCACAAGAAAATGTAAGGGAAACAGTTCTTGCTGGCTATATGGGTTTAATCAAACAAATTGATGACAATCTCGGAAGACTTTTTAAATTTTTGAAAGAAAATGGAAATATGGAAGATACTATGATTGTTTTTACCTCAGATCATGGAGATTATCATGGAGATCATTGGCTTGGTGAAAAAGAATTATTTCATGAACAAATAGTAAAAGTACCAATGATTATTTATGATCCGAGTCAAGAGGCCAACAAAACGAGGGGAAAAAAAGAGAAAAGATTTGTTGAAGCAATTGATTTACTTCCAACTTTTTTAGATGCTGTTGAAAGTAAAGCAAGTAAACACAGGCTCGAAGGCTCATCTTTAATTCCAATTCTAAGGGATGAAAAAATTAATAAGTGGAAAGAAAGTGTGTTTAGTGAAATAGATTATTCATTTAATGAAGCTAGAAAAATTTTAAATATAGGCGCATCAGATGCAAGAGCCTATATGATTAGAAATAATAAATGGAAATATATTTATTACAAAGGTTTTCCCCCACAATTATTTGATCTAGAAAAAGATAAAGATGAATTTAATGATCTTGGTCAATCTAAAGATCATCAAAACATTTTAAATCACATGAAAGATATTTTACTAGAAAGATTAACAGATCGAAAAAATAGAACTGCCGCTGACGATGAATTTGTTTTAAAAGAGAGAAATTATTCTGAAGATGGTGGAATAATGATTGGCGTTTGGTAATCTAAGGATACATCAAACTCGGCAAGTATAAACATAAAGCTGGAAAAGTTATTAATAACGCAAGTCTAATTACGTCAGTAATTAAGAACGGCAAAGTGCCAAACCAAATAGTTTGTAGAGGTGTTTTATTCATTACACCTTTTATAACAAACAAATTCATACCAACCGGAGGTGATATCAACCCGAATTCAACAACTATTACTGCAAATATACCAAACCAAACTGGATCAATTCCTGCATCAGCAATTACAGGATAAAAAACAGGAATAGTTAAAAATAACATTGCAAGTGAGTCCATTACAGTTCCCAGAACTAAATAAATTGCACATATAACTAAAATAATCCCTAATGGAGTTAGTTGAAGATCATTAATAAAATCAACTACCGTGAAAGGCAACTGAGTAACCGTTATTAAAAAATTAAAAACACTTGCACCAATAACAATTAGATAAAGAGCACCAACAGTTTTTACAGTGTCCCATATAGAATTTCTAAGCAGTTCAATTGTAAGTTCACCCCTAAAAAAAATAAATACAATAACCAAAATAACCCCAACTGCAGCACTTTCGGTGGCTGTAAAGAAACCAAGATAAAGACCACCCATAATTATCGCAAAGATTAAAAATATTGGAAAAACTTTTGTTAGAGCGGATATTCTGTCTCTTGCAGTCATTTTCTCTCCATGACCGCCTTGATCAGGGTAAATTACTAAATAAACTCTAATTGCAATCATATAAAGAACTACTGCAATCAATCCTGGTATTAGAGCTGCAAAAAATAGTTGTTGTATAGATTGCTCAGTTAAGTATGCATAAATTATCAATATTACACTCGGTGGAATTATAATTCCTAATGTTCCACCTGATGCAACGGAACCACTTATTAATGCATCGCTATATCCATGTCTTTTCATTTCTGGACCAGCCATTTGTGACATCGTAGCTGCTGTTGCAATTGAAGATCCACAAATCATTCCAAACCCAGCACACGCACCAACCGTAGACATTGCCAATCCACCTTTATAATGACCAACTATTGCATAAGCTGCATCATATAAATTTCGAGATAAGTTTGCTCTATTTGCAAGATTACCCATCAAAACAAAAAGAGGTAACACTGACAATGTATATTTAGAGACAGCTTCAAACGGTGCAGTTCCCAAAACGAAAAGAGCTTGTTCAAAACCTGTTATTAATGCAAAACCTGTAAAACCAACTACCAACATTGAAATACCTATTGGTACATTTAAAGCCATAAGAATTAGTACGACTAAAAAAGATAACGAACCGCTTACAATTGGATCAAAGCTCATGAGTTTTCACTCCTTAAGGCACTTATTAACCAAAAAACTATAGCAATAACACTCAACCACATGCCAACAGATGCTGCATAATAAAAAGGATAAAAATATATTTCTAAATCAATAGTTACTCTTTCATTTTTAAAGAAAGCCATAGCTTCTTTTGTTGTTGCATATGCCATCATTGACATAATAACTATCATTAAAAAAAATCTAAAAATGTTTATGAAAATTTGAAAGGTATTGTTTGAAACATTTTTTATAAAATCAGCAGAAACATTTGCATTTAAAAAGAAAGCTCTAGGCATTGCTAGGAAGGCAACCAAAGCCATTCCAAATTCAACTAATTCAATTGTTCCTGTGACAGGAGAATTTAAAAATCTTCTACCAAAAACATCACAAAAAGTTAGTATCGCTAAGGATAACAATATTAATCCTGATATAATTGCTGAAAGATCAAATATGTAATTAATTTTAAATTTCATTTGATAAACTTTCTTCTAATTTATCAGAGATTAACGTATAAAGTTATAAAAATATGAAATTTATCTCATTCAATCGTGATAATATTGAAAAGTTTGGAATTATTGAAAATAATTTAATAACTGATTTGACTGGAAAGATAGATGGAGCTTCAAGTTTAAAAGAATTAATAAAGATAAAAAAGATTAAAGATGCAAAAGAATATGCAAAGAGTAATCCAGGCTCAATAAAGCCTGACCAAATTGAATATTCGCCTTTAATTCCTAATCCAGGTAAAATTATATGTGTAGGTTTGAATTATAATGAACACGTAAAAGAAACTAATCGTACCATTGAGGAAAACCCAGTTATATTTCACAGATTTCCAGAAAGCCAAACAGCTCATATGCAAGCAATACAAAGACCAACTGTATCAGAAAGTTTAGACTTTGAAGGAGAGATGGCAGTAGTAATGGATGAAGGTGGTAAACACATCAAACCAGAGGATGCTTTAAAGCACATCGTTGGTTTTTCTTGTTACAACGAAAGTACTATTAGAGAGTGGCAAAGACATACTAGACAATTTGGTATGGGAAAAAATTTTGAAAAGACAGGAAGTTTTGGTCCTCACATGGTTTTAGCAGAAGATATTCCAGATTATAAAAGTTTAACGATAGAGACTAGGCTTAATGGTGATGTAATGCAAAATGCTAAACTAAGTCAATTAATTTTCGATATACCAATTTTAATTTCATATGTATCAAAAGCTATGGCGTGGAGAGCAGGTGATGTTTTGGTGACAGGAACTCCTGGTGGAGTAGGCTTTAAAAGAAATCCACCTGTTTTTATGAAACCTGGAGATAATGTTGAAGTCGAAATCACTGATATTGGTGTTTTATCTAACACTATTAAGGATGAAATAATCTCAAATTAGAGTTAAAATTTTAATATAAATTTTAGAGGGAGAAATATGAAAAAAAAAATAATTGGATTTGTTTTTGGTGTTTTAAGTTTGGGTATAGTAAATGCTGCCTCAGCAACTGAACTTAAACTTGCAACATTTGAACCACCAAAAGCATTTATCGCAAGCAAAATTCTTGCTGCATGGGCTGATAAAGTCAACGAATGTTCAGCTGGAGCAGTTAATGTTAAAATGTTTGCAGGAGGTGTTTTAGGAAAACCACCACAACAATATGATATTGTTACAAAAGGTGTAGCAGACATTTCATGGACGGTACTTGGATATATCGGAGGACAGTTTCCATTGAGCTCTGTAATTGAATTACCTTTTTTAACAAAAACTTCAAAAGCAGGGTCTAGAGCTTTAAATACTCTATATGAAGAAGGTTACTTAGATAAAGAGATGGCAGGAATTAAACTAATTGGTTTACATTCTAATCCCGGATATCAAATACATATGAAGTCAGATAAAGTTGTAAGACCTGCTGACTTTAAAGGTAAGAAAATGAGAGTACCAAGTAAAATTGCTGGAACAATTTTAAAAACTCTTGGAGCAACTGGTGTAAGAGTGCCGGCTCCTGGAACATCGGAAGCACTTAACAAAGGTGTAATTGATGGAACTCCATTCCCTTACACTGCAATCGGATCTTTCAGATTATTTGATGTTACTAAATATCACACGGAAGTTAACATAACTAATGCAACATTTGGTTTGATAATGAACCAAGGTAAATATGATGGATTATCAGCTAAAGGCAAAGGATGTGTAGATAAATTTAGTGGTCAGTGGTTTGGTGATTGGGCATCTGGATTAATAGATAGTCAAAATGCTAAAATGAGAGTTGAGGTAGAGAATAAACCTGGGCATGAGATCATAGTGGCTTCTGATGATGTTATAGCTGAATATAAGAAAATATTAGCACCTATCGAAGCAAACTGGCTTGCTGAAATGAAAGGCAAAGGCCTTGATGGTGACGCAGTTCTAAAAAGAGCAAGACAAATAATTACTAAAATAGACGGTTAATTTAAACCTTATTTTTGAGCCTGCATTAAATAATGCAGGCTCAATTTTAATCCTGTATAATAATTTAATGGCAATAAATGCATTAAGCTACATCGGTGTTAATTCAGATCGAATTGAAGACTGGTCAGATTATTCTAGAAAATGTTTGGGAATGCAGCAGGTAGATAGAGCAAAAGATTCTCTTTCATTTAGAATGGATGATCAAAAGCAAAGATTAGTTGTGACGGGAGACACTGGAGATAGTCTGGCCTTCATGGGCTGGGAAGTTGAGAAAAAAGAAGATTTAAAAATGTATGCTGATCGTCTTGAGAATAATAATATCCCAGTAACTCATGGACAATCCTCATTTGCAGATAAAAGATTTGTTAGAGATTTAATTTATTTTAAAGACCCTCAGGGCAATCAGATAGAATTGATATTTGATCCAATGAAAGATAGCGATACTTTCAAACCATCTAGACCAATTTCAGGATTTAAAACTGGTGCATTAGGAATGGGCCATGTCGTTTTACATGCTAAAGATTTTAATAAACTTGTTCCTTTCTATAAAGACCTTTTAGATTTTAAAATCAGCGATTATAGCAGTACACCAATATCATTATGTTTCTTCCACGTTAATGGTAGACATCATAGTTTTGCATTATTTGGATCGGGTCAACAAGGATTTCACCATTTTATGGTTGAGTACAATTCTTTAGACGATGTTGGACAGGGATATGACTTAATGAATTTAAAGGATGATAAAATTGCTTATACAATGGGAAGGCATACTAATGATTATATGACCTCATTTTATTCAATAACTCCATCAGGATTCTTTGTAGAAAATGGATGGGGTGGAAGAATAATTGACCCTAAGACGTGGGAAGCCATTGAAACTTTTGAAGGCCCAAGCTTTTGGGGACATGAAAGATTGTATTTGCCAGAAGAGGAAAGAAAAAAATTTAGAGATAAAAGAATGCAAACTGCTGCAGAAGGTAAACAAGCTCCTTTATTAGTTGATTGCCCTTGGCTATATTCCAATATAGCTAAAAAGAAATAAATAAAAAAACTAATGAAAGAATACGATGCTGTAATTGTTGGATTAGGTCCAACAGGTGGAACTTTAGCAAACTTATTAGCAATTCAAGGTTATTCAATTTTTGTTTTAGAAAAAGAAAATAGTTTTTACCCTCTTCCAAGAGCTGTTCATTTTGATGACGAGGTTATGAGAGTATTCCAAACAATTGGAATTACTGATAAATTTCTAAAATATACTTTAATTAATAAAGGTACTAAGTTTGTAGATAAAAAGGGCGATGTAATTTTAGATTGGCCTAGACCAAAAGAAATTACTGAAAACGGATGGTATCCAAGTTATAGATTTCACCAACCTGATTTAGAAAGGCAATTACGAAATAGACTTAAATCTTTTAAAAAGGTTTATATTCAACAAAATACTAAACTCTTAAAAGCTACAAATACAAAAAATAGTGTTCAAATAATTTACCAAGACATAAAAAAAAATAAAATTCTGAATATTAAGGCTAAATATTTAATTGGTTGTGATGGTGCAAACTCAACAGTCCGAAATCAAATAAAAACAAATATGAGTAATTTAGGATTTACTCAGAAATGGGCAGTGGTTGATTTAATTTTGAAAAAAAAGAAAAATAAGCTTCCAGATCGTACAATTCAATTTTCTAACAAAGTTAGACCTGCAACATATTGCAGAAATGTAGGCAGAAGAAGAAGGTGGGAATTTGTAATTAATCACAAAGAAAAAGAAGAAACTATTATGTCTGAAAAGTACATTTGGAATTTCCTTAAACCTTGGCTTAGTAAAAAAGATGCTAAACTCGAGAGAAAAACAATATACACATTCAAATCTGCAATTAGCAAGAGTTGGAGAAAAGGTAGAATATTCATTGCTGGAGATGCTGCGCACTTGATGCCACCTTTTATGGGCCAAGGAATGTGTGCAGGAATAAGAGATGTTTCAAACTTGTCATGGAAAATATCGCATTGTTTAAAGAATAATCATTCAGATAAATTGCTTAATACTTATCAGAGCGAGAGATATTCCAATGTAAAAGAGTATGTAAGCACAACTATGAGAATGGGTTCATTTATAAATGCTGTCAACTCAACAAAAATTACAAAAAATATTTCTTCAAATAAAGAAGGAGTAAAATCTATGAAATCCATTAAACCAAAACTGGGCAAAGGACTTGGAAAAGCTAATGATAAACTTCGAGGTAAAATATTCCCTCAATTTAAATTAAAAAATGGGAAAAATTTAGATGAAAAATTTTCTTCAAAACCTATTGTAATAATTTCACCAAAATTAAAGAAAAAAATTTCCAATAAAATTAATTATGTATTGTCAAATAATGTAAATGGCTTAAGTGAATATCTTAATAATATAAAATCTGAAGGACTTATAGTTAGACCAGATAGATTTATAATTGGTTCTATAAAATCTAATAAAATTTCAAAAATAAAAAATTATTCAATATAGATTTAATTCCTTTTTTATAATTTTTATTTTTGTTTCATTATCTTGAGCAATTTCACCTGAAGGAAGATATAATGAATTTTCAAATCCAATTCTTATTTTTCCACCAAGTTTTATTGCTTCTTTTAAACAAACAAATTCTTCCTTTTCAAAAGCGCATATAGCCCAATCTGCTTTAAATTTATTTTTTTCTAATTTTTCTAAATATAAAGGTATTTTATTTGGATCACTAATTTTCCCAGTATAGTGACCGATTACAAATAAGCACCAAGAGTTGTCTTTTTCTATTTCAGATTGGTTTAATAAATTAGAAAGTAAATCTATATCCTCAGGCTCATGACAAATATGTTGAACATTAATTTTTTCATCAGATAAATATTTATATAGTTTTATATCTTCATCAGTTGGATTTCTGCTTGGAATTAATTCTCTAATTGCAATCGATATTCCTGGTGGCTTAATATCATATGCATATTTACGCATTTCACCTGGCGAATATCTTCCAACAGCCTCTGTAGTAACTTGTAAGTGCATGTTAGGAACTATTTTATTTAATTTTATTAATGCTTCACTGCATTCATTAGCGTCTAATATATGTTGGCTTTTTTTATCTCTAATATGAAAATGAATTGCCTCAGCACCCGCTTCGTATGATAATTTTGCTGTATTAACAATTTCATCAATAGTTATAGGAACTTTTGGATGATCCTTTTTCATAGGTCTCACTCCGTTGGGTGCCACCATAATTTTTGGGAGTTCTTTAGGTTGATAAAATTGCATAATTAAAGTCTACTATTATTTAATATAAATAAAAATTAAATTTACTGATGAGTAATAATTTAAAAGTTTCAATAATTATAATACTTGGAGTTATAGCATTGTATATATCAACTCAGTATTATTCAGGTTTTAATAAAAGCAAAACTATTAAAGCGTGTATAATTGGAAAAGCTGAATTAGATTCGAATAAACCGGAGAGCGAAAGGCTCTCTGCTGATGAAGTTAAAAAATTTTGTGAAGATCAAATAAAATGATGAAAAAATCAAAAAGATCAGATGTTGATCCATTTATAGTAATGGATGTAATGGAATCAGCAAGAATTGCTGAGGAAAAAGGTAAAGATATAATTCATATGGAGGTAGGGCAGCCAGGAACACCAGCACCTAAGATTGCAAAAGATTATATTACTAATGAGATAAACAAAAACAATCTAGGCTACACTGTATCACTTGGTCTACCTGCTCTAAGAACAAAAATTTCAAAGCTATATGGAGATTGGTACAATTTAGATTTAAATCCAAATAGAATAGTAGTTACAACAGGTTCTTCTGGAGCCTTTATATTGTCTTTTTCGGCGTTGTTTGATAGTGGAGATAGAGTTGGAATTGGATCTCCAAGTTATCCTAGCTATAGACAAATACTAAAATCACTAAGTTTGGAAACAGTAGATATTCAAACTAAACTTCAAAATAGATTTCAACCTGTTCCAGAAGATATTACAAATAATAATTTAAATGGAATTCTTGTTGCATCACCTGCAAATCCAACTGGGTCTATGTTAGATAAACAATCGCTAGAGAATTTAATTAATACTGCAAATGAGAATAATGTAAGTTTTATTAGTGATGAAATTTATCACGGAATTCAATATGAAAATAATCCAACATCAGCTCTAGAGATTACAGATAATTGCTATGTGATCAATTCTTTTTCAAAATACTTTTCCATGACTGGTTGGAGAATAGGGTGGATGGTTGTGCCAGATGATCATGTCAGACAAGTAGAAAGACTTTCGCAAAATTTGTTTGTTTGTCCACCACACGCAAGTCAAGTTACAGCTCTTGCTTCATTAGATGCAAATGAAGAGTTACAATCGAATGTTGACGTATATAAAAAAAATAGAGAGATACTTTTAGAGGAATTACCTAAAGCAGGATTAAAAAAGTTTTCACCACCTGATGGAGCTTTTTACATCTATGTTGATATTTCTGAATATTCAAATGATAGCTTAGCTTTTTGTAAAAAAGTTTTAGATGAAGCAAATGTTGCGATAACACCAGGAATTGATTTTGATCAAAAAAGAGGAAATTCTACTATCCGATTCTCATATGCTAGAAGCACAAAAGATATAATTGAAGGTGCTAAGAGAATTAAAGATTTTATGTCTAAAAATTATTAAATGGGGTCAGCTCAATTGGTTATTATCAAAAGAGCTCCCCATTTTTATGCCATTTTGGCCAAATCCATCAAATGGATTTAGTTTGTATTATTTTTAATATGTGATATCTCACCAGCTAAGTGTCAGGTGGCGTTATTCTAAGCATTTGCACCTCCTTCACTTACGAAATTAAATTTTAAGTAGGTTGTATTCAACAAATTTATTTCTATTTTTTATAAATATATTATTTGAATACAACCTATTTCTTTAGTAGAATCTCGACATCAAAATAATCAAAATTTTCCCAAACTCTTAAATGAAACTTATGTCACAGAGACAGATAATAAATATATTTGTAATTAAAACTAATGAAAACGATATTTGTTATTGGATCAAAAAAACATACACTAAAGTACACAAGAAAAATGCCTGAGGGCGAAGTTAAGAAAATGAAATCTTTTGTTACAAACAAAGGACAGAAGCTTGAAAAAACTTTAAAATTTAAAATTTTAAAAATCTCAGACGATAAAACTTCAAGAACTTTCAAAATCAGTCTTTAATTATTAAAATGAACAAAATCGTATGGTTTAGGAACGATCTACGTATATCTAATAATGACGCATTTAATGAGGCTGTAAAATCAGGAAAGGTTTTACCAATTTACATATTTGATAAAGAATATTACAAATTACCCACATCAAGCTCATTCCACTTAGATTTTTTAAAATCATCATTAGAAGATTTGTCAAAAACACTAAGTGAAAAATATAATGCTAAACTCAAGATATATTATGGAGATACATTAGAAATCTTATATCATTTAATCGATAAATTTAAAATAAATGAAGTTTATTCAAATATAATATTCAAGAATATGTATATAACTAACTTAGATAAAGAGGTTAGTTTTTTATTTAAAGAAAAAAATATTAATTGGAAAATATCAAATCAATTTGGTGTTCAGCTAAATCATAGAATTAGAAATAAATGGTCATATAACTGGAATAAATTTATAAACAGTGAAAGTGTTCATTCAAATTTAAATTGTGATTTTATCTCAGATAATTATATAGAAAATTTATCGAAAATAGAAACAAACAATTTAGAAAATGGAAAAATTCAAATTGGTGGAAGACAAAACGCACTTCAACTATTAGATTCTTTCCTTAATGAAAGATCAGAATATTACCAAAAAGAAATGTCTTCGCCGATAACAGGAGAAACTTCTTGTTCTAGATTAAGCCCTCATATTGCATTTGGAAATATTTCTATTAAAGAAATTTTCAAAAAAACTAATGATAAGTTAAAATCTAATTTATCTTTTTCAAAAAAGAAATCCTTAATTGCTTTTAAAAGTCGATTAGCCTGGCACTGTCATTTTATTCAAAAGTTATATGATGAACCAGAAATTGAATTTAGAAATATGAATAGTGCGTATAATGGAATTAGAGAAAATGATTTTAATGAAGAATATCATTTAGCATGGAAAAACGGAACTACTGGTTATCCATTTGTTGATGCTTGCATGAGGTATCTTAGAACTAATGGATGGATTAATTTTAGAATGAGAGCAATGTTAGTCTCATTTGCTTCTTATCAATTATGGCTTGATTGGAAAAAAACATCAAAACATTTGGCAAAATTATTTACAGATTATGAGCCGGGTATTCATTATTCACAGTTTCAAATGCAATCAGGAACAACAGGAATAAATTCAATAAGAATTTACAATCCAATTAAACAATCAATTGATCAAGATCCTACAGGAGATTTTATAAAAAAATGGGTTCCAGAATTAAAAAATGTTCCAGGAAAATTAGTTCATGAACCATGGAAATTAACATTTATTGAACAAAAAGGAATAAATTTAGAAATTGGTAAAGATTATCCATCACCAATAGTTGATAATAAAGTATCAACAAAAATTGCTAAGGAAAAAATTTGGTATGTTAAGAAAACACCTGAAGCAAAAATTATTTCAGCTGAAGTTTTAAATAAACACGCAAGTTTATCTCAAAGAAGATAAAATTTAATTACCATAAGGAATTCCAACTAATTTCCCTTTTTCATTGTAAAAATAGAAATAGTTAGGATTTATAACTTTTGGCTTTTTCGAGCGTCTTAGATTTAAGCTCTGATTTGTTTTTTTTTGATTTACACTTCACAGAAGTTAATTACTAAAAAAAATTAAGTAAACTATTGATAACTTTTCAACCCAGGTATGCATTTATTTTTAATCTATAAATTCAAATTAAGTATATCTATTGATTTTACTTATGAAATTATCGGAATTATTTGAGCAAAATGGATTTAGTTTAGGAAATCTAAAAAAATCATTTTATTTAATAGATAGCACATCAAACTATTTTGTAGCTGAGAGTGATGAAGTTTTAGCAAAGCAGCATCAAATATCAGAAAACATTTATTTTTTAGTTAAAGGTAAAGCTACATTTACTAAGTATTTTGAAACTAAATCAATCACCTTTGCAAAAATAACAAAGCCTGCAACACCTCTAGGTATATCTGGGCTAAATCAACCCAATAGGTTTATGGGTGAAATTTTCATTGAAGGTGGAACAGAATATATCTCATTAAAATTAGACGATTTAAGAGATTTACAACAAGAAAATAGTAAACTTATTTCAACATTATATTCAGCCATATCGTTTTTTTCTTTCCAACTGCTTGTATCCTCAAGAAATTTAAACACTTTGTATAAAGATGATGAAATACAAATTTCTCCTGGTATTCCATCAGAAAAAAGTATCACAAATATACATAGAATTAAATCTGCTACTTTTTTTTCAACTCTCACCGATGATGACTTAGAAAAATTTATTAAATTAGGTAATATTAAGATGTATTCATCTAATCAATATATAGTTAAAGAGGGCGATGTTTCTAAAGGTTTAAAGATATTATTAAGTGGTAAAGTTGATGGATTATTCCATAACTTTATTAACGGAAAAATAAGAAGAAATTTTAGAACTCTAACTAGAGCTGGTATTGCTCTAACTTTATCTTCTGGAAAAGGAGATTTCTTTAATCCATATACAATTAGATCTACAAGAGATACAAAAGTTTTACATATTTCTAACGAAGCACTTGAAAATCTTATTATTTCTGACCCTGAATTATCAATAAAGATTTTCAAAAGACAATTGTGGCAGCTAGGACGTTTTCAACAAAGTGCAACTGGCCTAACAAAGTATTCAGCAGAAAACGAATTAGAATTTGTTAATTTATTATTGAAAGATAATACTGCAAGAATACCTGCTAGCTCTAAGTTATATAGTATTCCACATTTATTGAAGAGCACTCATACTTATGCAATGGCATTTGATGTAGTTTATGAATTAATTATTAAAGGAAATGAGATAGAAAAATCATTATCAAGTCTAATAAAAGATACCTTAAATAACTTAGAAAGAGAGTCTCGTTTCCATAGTCAATTAAATATTATTTACAATAGAGTGTCTAATTCCTCTAATAGTTCAGATAAAACAAAATTAAGAGAGTTAACTAACTCTAATTTCACCAAAGCTTTTGACAATGTTAAATATGTAATAAAGGGTTGGGAAAATTTACCAGATGAACCAACAAATATTTTTTTTTACAATCACTTAGCAGCTATAGATGACAATCAACTTGCTAATGGACATTCATTTTCAATAGATAGTCATTTCATCAGTTCAAAAATTTTATATCCAAAATATGCTAATGGAGGTCAACGTATCGTTAGAACAAGTCGGAACACAGAATTTTGGAGATATAATTATTATGAAAATTTAGATTACATTTTTGTTCATACTCCAGAGTCAGACAAATTGGACGAAAGTGAAGAAGAAAAGAAAGTTAGAAAACAAAAGCTTTTTGATGAAGCTCAAAAAGTGTTTAATCAAAAACAACCGATTGTAATTGCACCCGAAGGAACCTCAGAAACAGAGGATAATAAAACAATAACATCTCCAGGACCATTTAAAGCGGGTGCATTTAATCTTGCATTTAAACTTAATCCTAAACCAAAACTTATTCCAATTGCCCTTGCTAATTTTGATTATCCAGTTTCTAAAACAATATATTCTGCAGTTATTAAGGAGCCAATAACTATAAGTGATCATGTCAAAGATCCAGAAAATCAAGAGGAAATGAAAACCTTCTTAGATAATTACAGAACTAAATTTAGATCTTATGTAGAAGAAGCCATTGATTTAGGTAAAAATGTTCAAGACAATATAGATAAAATAGAAAATTTGAAAACTAACGTAAATTTAGTCAGTCCAGTTGAAGAAGAGTTTGAATTAGACGTTAGAGAATTAGAACATAATTCTTTTCAACAGACGAAAACAAATAACAGTGTTGCCCTGTATGGAAGTTCAACTTTTAAAATGTGGGATAATGCCAAAAACGATTTATCAATAAATAATCTTTATAATTTAGGCTTTGGGGGTTCAACCTTAGTGTCTTGTAGAAGATATTTTGATAGATTGGTTGCTCCTTTAAACCCTTCCAACCTTTTCTTTTATGCTGGAGATAATGATATTGGTTATGGAATGGATAGTGATGAATTGTTAAAAGAATTTTTATTATTTTCTAACCAAGTTGAAGAAAAACTACCAAGAGCAAAATGTTTTTTTATTTCAATTAAGCCTAGTCCCTTTAGAAGAGATCTTATGACAACAATTTTAGATGCTAATTCAAAGATAAAAAAACACCTAACCAATTTAAAAATGTGGGATTATGTAGATATTGCAACACCAATGATAAATGCTGGTTATGATAAGTTTTATGATGAAGATCCATTACATATGAACGAACTTGGATATAGTTTGTTAAGTAAGCTTGTAAGAGACAAAATTTATAATTAATATTTTTTAATGAATTTTAAAAAATATCTATGGAAATGTAGATTGTTAGTCCTCAATACACCTAATTACAGTCATCCAGAATATAAAAGATCAAAAGATTTATACCAAAAAGACATCAGAGGTTTCCACAAAAGATATATAAAATTAGTTTCAAAATTAGATAAATCAAAAAAATTTAAAATTACTTTAATTGGTTTTGACGGCGCAAAAAAAATTGAATTAGACAAAATATATACAAAAAAAATTTTTGGAATAGTTGATAAAATGCCAATGAATAAACTAATCAAAGATAAAAAATTTAAACCATTAAATCTTTCTTTGTTTTCAGATTATAAACCCGAGACAACATTAAAAGGCTTAGGTTTTAAAGATAAGGAAAAAGCATTGTTCACTGTTTCAGCTATAAAAAAAAGACCAATAAAATATCAAGTAAATGTTATTGCAACAATGCAAGGTAGGGCCAAAAATCATCCAAATAAAACAAAAGACATGAATGATGCAATAATTGTATTTAACAAATGGATGGAAAATTATAAGAAAAATAAAAAAAATGATTGAATTTTTATTTAAAGTATCGCTTTTAATCCTTGGTTTAATAGTAATTAGGTTTGGTATAATTCAGATTAGAAAGTACAAAAAGGGAGAAATTAGATCGAAGAATAATATTTATAGTCAAATTTCATTTTTAATCTTCTTTGCAGCAATTATAGGGTTAGTTATTTATTCAATATTAGGCTTACTTGAGTAAGCTAATATATCTCATATTATAATTTTAAAATTCCAATAAGAGCATAATTATGAAAAAAATTATCTTCGTTTTTCTAAGCATTTTATCAGTATTAAATTACGCAAACGCTAAAGATTTTTTCTTAAATATTACTGATCAAATAGAGAATAATGAGTTTCGACTAAGCTACGGAGTTTCGGTAACTGATGTTAACCAAGATAATAAATATGATTTTGTGATAACTGGCTTTGGTTTTAAAAATCTTGCTCTTTCTTATAAAAATGGAAAACTAATAAATATTGTAAATGAAAAAATTTTTACAGATGAAGAGAGAAGAACTATTGGTGTTGCCTCATGTGATATCGATCAAGATGGTTATGAGGAAATATATTTTTTAAATACTGATACATATAGTGGATCAAAAATTTATTCTGATCGATTAATAGATTTTAATAATAATAAATTTGAGGATTTATTTGAAAAAGAAATTAATCAAAATGAATTAAACTTAACTGCTGGAAGGTCAGTTGTTTGTGTAGATAGAAATGGTGATGGTGCATATGGTATTTACGTTGCAAATTATGGTGGTCCAACTCGATTTTATGAATTAATTAGAGATCGAATAAAAGATCAAGCTAATTCATTATCAATTGATAAAATTACTGGAGGTAGAGCTATTGTGTCAGGACATATTCTTTCAGATAGATCTGATATTTTTGCTGCAAATGAAAGAGGAGATAACTTTTTATATTATAATTCTAAAGGATCTTTCCAAGATGTAGCTGAAGAGTATGCAGTTTTAGATAGATTTGAAAATGGTAGAGGAACAGCTCTAAGCGATCTTTTGTATAGAGGAAGATTAGACATTTTATCTTCTAACTGGAATGGAATGCATAGAGCATATGTTTTAGATGGAGATAAATTTATAGATATATCAACATCTCCATACAATGATCCTACTAAAATAAGAACAGTTATTTCAGCTGATTTTGATAATGATGGGTATGATGAAATTTTTATGAATAATATTGGACAATCAAATAAACTTTTCAAAGTTTTAGAGGGAGGTGTATTTGAAGAAATTAAAATGGAAAATGGTCTTGAGACAGTTGGTCTTGGTACAGGAGCAGCTGTTGCAGACGTTGATGGCGATGGAATTTTAGAATTATTAGTTTCACATGGTGAGTCAGGATTTCAACCTTTAACTTTATATAAAGCAGATATTAAAAATTTTAATTATTTAAGAATCAAGCCCCTTAATCAATTTGGAGCTCCAGCAAGAGGTGCAACAGTAACAATGAAATCCAATAAAAGAATTCATGCAAAAACAATAGATGCAGGTTCAGGATATCTTTGTCAGATGGAGCCAGTAGCTCATTATGGAATAAGAAAGGGTGAAAAAGACTTTAAAGTTGAAATTAAATGGACGGATGGGTCAATAGAATCGTTTGATATTGATGAATTAAATAAAACTTACGAATTTAGACAAAAATTATAGGACAATACTACTCATTATATAGTGTTGAAAAATTATAAAGCTTTTATATATCTCCATAATGACTATTTGTTCATTATCATTATTAGCATTATTTGTATCAGGCGTTGTAATGTATCTCTTTAGAGAGCCATCTGAGGAAGAAATTAAAAAATTCAATAGTAAAACTCAAGACCGAAGTGACTGGTCAAATATGGGTTTTTAAATTATTAATTAATGCAGAGGCTTAAAAATATAATAAGTCTTGTTATATTTGTAATTTTTTTTTCAATTCCAATAAACTCAGTAAATTCTCAAGAAAAAAATTACTACCAAGATATTGTTAATGATTGGAATAAAATTTTTCCTGACAGAAATAGAAATGCAGCAGGTCCTAAATTTTTTAAATATATAATAGATAAAGATATATCTTATGAAGATTTTGTAGAATATAATAAATTATACTGTGCAGTATCAGGTTCATTAATAAGTCCAAATGCAGTACCAGAATATGTTTATTTAAGTGAAAACAATACAGGTAAGAAGATATGTGGTGAATATTATAGATGCTGTATTCCATGTTCTTGCGATCTAATGAAATATTCAAAAACAACCAAGATGAAACATAAATTTAAAGATTTGGAAAAAGAATTTTATGTTTTTACAATTGAAAACCCCTGTGGAAAGCCAGATTTTCCCACAAGAGTAAATAAAAAATATTTTTGTAATGGTAATGACTTAGACACGAAACAAGTTTCAGTAGTAGATGGAAAATTAGTTATTGGTCTATTACACAAAGCCAAAACCTGCACTCAATATAATGTTAATGCAATAGATAGACACCAAGTGACAGGTAGATATTGTACACTTAGAAATAATACTCCATTAGATCAGCTTCAATCTGGTATGGGTGATATATTCATTAAACTTGCAAGATAATAACAAAATTATATATTTATATATATGGTATTGTATAATGAAAAAATTAAACATCTTAGTTGTTCTGACTTAAGGGTATTTTTGAAAAAATTGGTTAAGGATAAAATAGAGAAAGAATGGACTGAGGACTTCATAGATAATATGAACCTTGTAATTATTCCAAGAATGACAATAAAAAGACGTTACGAAAACAAGGGCATTGATATGACCAGACTAATTGATAATCCTACCTACTATCAGCATGTAAAAAAGAGTGTAGACTCCCGAGGAAATCTGGAATTCAAAGATCGATAATTTTTTCCAATAAGCCAATTTAATCCCTAGAACTGTATCCATATTTTCTATAAGCTTCATAAATAAAATAAACTAAAGAGGGAAAATATGAGTAAATTTTTTAAAATAATTGTTGTCTTATTTTCATCTTTATTTTTAAGTTTTGCAGCAAATTCAACTGAAGTTAAATTTGGACATGTAGGTAAACCTGGATCTCTATTTTCCGCATCAGTTGATCATTTTGCTAAACTTGCAAATGAAAGATTAGGCAGCAAAGGAAAAGTAACTGTTTTTGGTTCTTCGCAACTTGGAAAAGATAAACAAGGAATGCAAAAACTGAAATTAGGCACTGTTAATATGTGGTTACCTTCATCAGTAATGGCGTCTATCCATGATGAGTTTGGTGTATTTGATATGCCGTTTATCATAAAAGATAGAACACATATGAATAAAGTTGAAAGTCAAGTTTTACCGGGAATGTTTAAAAATCTTGAAGCTAAAACTGGATACAAAGTTATCGCTGTTTGGGAAAATGGATTTAGACATATAACTAATAACACTAGACCAATTAACACTCCAGGTGATTTAAAAGGAATTAAATTAAGAACTCCTAAATCAAAATGGAGAGTTAAAATGTTCCAGTCATATGGTGCAAACCCAACTCCAATGTCATTCTCTGAAGTATTTACTGCTTTGAAAACAGGAACAATGGATGGACAAGAAAACCCATATGCACAAATCGCTAGTGCTAAATTCCAAGAAGTTCAAAAATATTTGTCAATTACAGGTCACGTTTACACTCCTGCTTATGTAACCGTACATAACGACCATTGGAGCAAATTACCTGCAGATGTACAAAGTATTTTAGAGCAAGCTGCTAAAGATACACAAAAGTTTGTTTATGCTGAAGCTGCTAATCTTGAAAAATCTTTATTGGGAGTAATCAAATCAGCTGGAGTTCAAGTTAACGAAGCTGATAAAGGTGCTTTCATAAGTGCGAGTAAAGGAATATACGATCAATTTGCATCAGAAGTACCAACTGGTGGTGCATTAATTGATAAAGTATCATCTTTAGCAAATTAATTTAATTTGTAACAGGCCCTCCACCAGAGGGCCTGAAAAAAAATGACATTGCAAAAGTTTATAAATTTTTACGAAAAAATATTAAAACTAGTTCTGTTTATAATGATGGTTGCATTAGCAGTAACAGTTTTACTTGGTGTTACTTTTCGTTTTGCTGGCAGTGCTTTAGTTTGGTATGACGAGGTTGCAGCTGTTCAACTTGCTTGGATAACTTATTATGGTTCAGCTTATGCAGCTTTAAAAGGTTCTCATATAAGTGTTCCAAGTATTTTCAAAGCCTTCCCATTAGCGCTTAGAAAAATTTTCTTTGTAGTATCAAAATTAGTTGTTTATGGTTTTTTAATATTATTGGCTTATTACGGTTATTTAGTTTTAACTCTCATAACAGGAGAAACCTTAGTAACATTAGAGTGGGTTCCGCAACCTTTTGTGCAATCAGTTATCCCAATTGCATCATGTTTATTTATTTTATCTGAAACTTTAAGAATTCCTGAAGACTATAAAAATTTAGTTCTTCAAACAACAGGTGACGAGCAAACAGGAGATATTTAATGATAATTCTTACAATGTTTGCAGTCCTCCTACTTCTTTTATCTATAAATGTACCAATCGCTATTGGCCTTGCAGTAACAACAATTATTGCAATGGTATTGAAGACAGGAACAAGCTTTTTAATTGATACTGCAATCGTTATGTTTGATGGATCAATGAAGTTTCCATTGATTGCTATTCCTTTGTTCATTTTAGCAGGATCAATAATGAATAGTGCGGGTATTTCTAGAAGGTTAATTGCTTTTGCATCAGCACTTGTTGGATTTATCAAAGGTGGGTTGAGCATGATCAACATTGCTACCTCAATGTTTTTTGCAGAAATTTCTGGGTCAGCAGTTGCAGATGTTGCTGCACTTGGATCTATTTTAATTCCAGCAATGAAGAAAAAAGGATATCCTGGAGCCTTTGCTGCTGCTGTTACATCATCTTCTGCATCTCTAGCAATAATCATTCCACCCTCAATACCAATGATAGTTTATGCGGTAATGGCTCAAAGTTCAGTAGTACAATTATTTGTAGCTGGAATCGTTCCAGGAGTCATCGGAGGTTTTTTCCTAATGTTAGCGGCATATATTACTGCAAGACGTAAAAACTTCCCGGTTGAGGAAACTTTTAATATTCCAAATGTAAAGAAAACTGCAAAAGACGCAGCATTAGCATTTTTATTACCTGTAATTATATTAGGAGGAATTTTTGGTGGCGTTGTAACAGCAACGGAAGGTGCAGGTTTAGCAGTAGTCGCATCTTTAGTAATTGGTTTTATCTATAAAGAGATAGATTTTAAAAGATTATACGAGTCAGCATGTGAGGGAGCAATTCAAACTGCATCTGTAATGTTATTAGTAGCTGCATCTGTATTGCTTGGTGAATTTTTAACAATTGAACAAATTCCTCAAAAGGTAGCTGAATCAATTATAGACTTTACTAATAATAAGTATGCTGTTCTAGGCATATTAAATGTATTTCTTTTAATAATTGGTTTCTTTTTACACTCTGTAGCAGCAATAATTTTAACTGTTCCTATAGTTATGCCTTTAGTTAATGCAGTAGGTATAGATCCAGTTCATTTTGGAATTATAGTTACTTTAAATTTAGCTATAGGTCAGCAAACACCTCCTGTTGCAAGTGTTCTAGTTACGGCATGTTCTGTTGCTAAAGCTGACATATGGGATGTTACAAGATCAAATATATCATTTATATGTGTTTTGCTAATCTTATTGCTTTTAGTAACTTATGTGCCAGCAATACCCATGACATTAGTTGAATATTTTTATAGGAGTTAAATAGATGAATAAATTAATAAAAGTAAACAAAAAAAATAATCATTTAGTTGAAGTTATATTAAATAGACCAGATAAACTTAATGCAATGACAAAACCAATGTGGGTTGAACTTGGAAAAGTATTTAAAAAACTTTCAAAAAATAAAAACTTAAGATGCATCATAATAAGAGGAAAAGGTGGCAAATCATTTTCACCTGGAAATGATATTGGAGAATTTAAAGAAGAAAGATCATCAAGTAAATTGGCAAAATCTTATGGTAAATTTTTACATGGAACATTAGGAAGTATATTTAATTGTCCTATTCCTACAATAGCGCTTATCGAAGGTATATGTGTTGGTGGAGGTATGGAAATAGCAGCCTGTTGTGACATAAGAATTTGTGGAAAAAGTTCTAGATTTGGAGTTCCTATAAAAAGACTAGGTCTAACAATGGCTGCAAAAGAGTTGGAAGCATTGCTTAAAATTACAACTTACTCAACAGCTATGGAAATTCTTTTTGAGGGCAGAGTATTTGACTCACAAGAAGCTTATGAAAAAAGATTGGTTAATAAAGTTGTAAATGATGATTTAGTTGAAAAAGAAGCTTATAAATCAGCAGAATTGATATGCGAAGGTGCCCCAAAGGTTGCTAGATGGCATAAACAATTTGCAAGAGATATAATAAAAAATGGAAAAGTAACAGAAAAACTAAATAATATTGGTTATAAATGTTATGATACTGAAGATTTTCAAATTGGATATAAATCATTCTTAAATAAAACAAGGCCAAAATTTAAAAATAAATAAATAATGTCTGGAACTATTAAAGGAATAAAAGTTTTAGAATTAACTCAAATTATGGCCGGACCAACATGTGGATTGTTATTAGCTGATCTTGGAGCAGAAGTAATCAAAATAGAGAAAATTCAAGGTGGAGATGATACCCGAAGATTTCTTCCACCAGATGTAAATGGAGAGTCAGCAGCCTTCATGATGATGAATAGAAATAAAAAAGGTCTCGCATTAGATCTTAAAAGTAAAGAAGGAGTTGAGATCTTTAAAACATTAGTTAAGCATTCAGATGTTGTAATTGAAAATTTTAGAAAGGGCACACTAGAGAGACTTGGGATTGGTTATGATGTTATGTCAAAAATTAATCCTAAAATAATTTTATGTGAGATATCTGGATATGGTAGAACTGGTCCTTATTCAGATAAAGGAGGTTTCGATTTAATTGCTCAAGGAATGAGTGGTTTAATGAGCATAACTGGAGAAAGCGCTGATAAACCTCCTGTAAAAGTTGGGGCTCCTTTAACAGATATTACTGCCGGATTACTAGCAGCAACTGGAATATTGGCAGCTCTAATTCACAGAGAAAAAACTGGTGAAGGTCAAATTGTTGATACATCATTATATGAAGCGGGAATAGTTCATACATATTGGCAGTCAGCAATAGCATCAGCAACAGGTGAGTCACCGGGACCATTAGGATCTGCCCATCCTTTAACAGCTCCTTACCAAGCATTTAAAACAAAAGATAAATGGATAACAGTAGGAGCTTCAAATCAAAATACATGGTTAAAACTCTTAAAAGCTTTAGAAAGAGAAGATTTACAAGAAAACCAAAAGTTCTCAGATAACAAAAGTAGAAAAAAAAATTTAGAGGAATTGGTAAAAATATTAAGCGAAGAACTTATCAAAAAAAATTCAGATGAGTGGTTAAAAATTTTTGATGATAATGGATTACCATGTGGACCAATTTATTCAATTACTGAAATGTTTAAAGATAAACAAACATTGAGTAGAGAAATGATTATTGAGGTTAATAATAAAAAAGCAGGAAAAAATAAAGCTATTGGTATGCCAATTAAATTTTCTAAAAGTAATGCAGATATTAAAAATGGAGCACCTGTGCTTGGAGAGCATTCAAAAGAAATTTTGATTAAATTTGGTTATACTGAAAATCAAGTAAAAGACTTATTTGATAAAAAAATAATAATGTAAAATTAATTTACTGTTTCAAAAATTTTAAATAACAGTTCGGAAACATGCTTTCCTTTTTTCTCTGATAAATCAGATATTTGGTGTCTGCAACTTGTTCCATTTGCTAAAATAAAATCTTTTTCAGAACTTTCATTTACCGCTGGAATAAGTGATAAATTTGCCATTTTTTTTGAAACATCATAATTTTTACTACTATAACCAAAGGACCCCGCCATACCGCAACAACTAGAATCTATAATTTTATTGTTAATATTTAATTTACTCAATAAACCAGTGAGCCCTTTCATTCTATCTTGAGATTTTTGATGACAATGACCATGAATTAAAACATTTTGATCAAATTTATTTAAGCCAATGTTATTTCCTTGATTAATTTCTTTAAGTACAAATTCTTCTAATAAGTAAAACTGATTTTTTAGTTTGTCTTTATTTTTTACATTTTTTAATGTTTTAAACTCATCACTAAAAGTTAATAAACAAGAAGGCTCTATACCAACTATTGGTGTTTCATAAAATCCATTAACTAAAATATAATTAACAAATCTATTTAATTCCTCTGCAGCTTTATCTAGTTGCCCATAAGAAATATAAGTTCGTCCACAACATAGAGGTCTTTTTAAATTATCGTTATCGAAACTTGGAATAATTGCTTCATAACCAAATTTATTAAGCACTTTAATTGTGTACATCAAATTTTGAATTTCAAAATTTATATTAAAAGTATCAGCAAACAATATTACTTTATTTTCTGATTTAATTTGTGATTTATATATTTCTTTTAATGGAAATTGGTTTTGTACAGTTGGCATTTCCCTCTCAGTTGCATATCCAAATTTTCTAATAATTCCAGATATTACTGGGTAATTTTTTATTTTATTAAATATTGGTGAAACTATTCTTAAAAGCCAAATTAGTTTGGGCATATTGGAAATTACTCTATCCTTAATACTCATTGAGAATTTTTTAAAATAATGTGACAGAAATTCACTTTTCATTTTAGCCATATCAACCGACATTGGACATTCATTTTGACAGGCTTTGCAACTAACACAAAGTTCCATAGTTTCGTACATCTCTTTTGAAACAAAAGAGTCTTTTGGCAATTGATTTGATAAAGCAAGTCGAAGCGTATTTGCTCTTCCTCTAACTAAATCTTTTTCTTCTTTGGTAACTCTGTATGATGGACACATAACTCCCGAATCTAACTTTCTACATGCACCATTGTTGTTGCACATTTCAATAGCATCAGAAAATTTACCCCACTCTGACCAATCATAACTAGTATTTATATCATCAGGTTTGTAGTTTGATTTGTATCTCATTAAAGATCTATCATCAGATTTATAAGGTCTTACAATTTTACCAGGATTTAAAAGATTTTTGCTGTCAAAAGTATCTTTAATTTCTTCAAATGCATTTGTTATTTTTTTACCAAACATCTTTTCGTGAAATTCTGATCTTACAATTCCATCTCCATGTTCCCCTGAATGAGAGCCTTTATAATCTTTAACCATTGAAAATGCTTCTTCTGCAATAGCTTTCATATTCTTTATATCTTTGTCAGATTTCATATTTAATACTGGTCTAACATGAAGTGTACCTACAGAGGCGTGTGCATAAAACATTCCACTAGTGTCATACTTTTTAAATATTTGATTTAATCTTGCTGTGTAATCAGCTAAGTTATCGAGAGTAACTGCGCAATCTTCAATAAAAGCTACAGGTTTTTTATCACCCTTCATAGACATTAAAATATTTAGTCCAGCTTTTCTAATTTCAAATACCTCTTTTTGTTCTTTTAGATTCTCATAAAAAGTAAAATCATTATTATCATTTTGATTTAGTACTAAATATTCTAAATCTTTTATTTTTTTCTCATAAATATTTGGATCATTATCAATAAACTCAACCATTAAAACTGCCTCAGGATTTCCTTTGATATATTTTTTAATCCCTCCAGCGTACATTGGAATATCTTTTGCAAGATCCAGTAAATTTTTATCCATAAGCTCGACAGTTGTAGGCTTTAACTTGACCATTTCTCTCGTTAGTTCCATTGCTTGATGAAAATTCTCAAAGTAACAAACACCTAATACTTTATTGGTGGGTATTTCTGATAATTTTAGTTTTATTTTATTAAATAAAGATAGGGTTCCTTCTGAACCTACTAAAATACTTGATGTATTAAATCCGTTAGGATCTATTAAATCTATATTGTATCCACCAACTCTTCTTTGTGTTTGAGGCCAGTTTTCATCAATTTCATTTTTAACGTTTTGTTTAACATCAATAAATTTATTTATTATTTTATAAAGTCTGTCTTGATCATTAGTAGTTGCTAAATAATTTTTATTTATACTATCAAACGTATGTATAGAGCCATCATCTAGAATAGTTTCTATTGCCAATACATTGTGAACCATATTTCCATAATATAGTGATCTTGATCCACAGCTATTATTAGCTGTCATGCCACCAATTGTTGCTCTACTACTTGTTGATACATCCACAGGATACCATAGACCATGAGGTTTTAGATATGCATTTAAATGATCCAAAACTATCCCAGGTTCAACCCAAACATATTTTTCTTCAATATTTAATTCCAAGATTTTATTTTGATGTCTTGAGTAATCTAAAACAATACAATCCCCAACAGTTTGACCACATTGAGAACTACCACCACCTCTAGCTAATAATGGCAGTGAATTCTTTTGAGAATATTCCATCAAACTTAAAACATCGTTTTGATCTTTTGGTAGAACAACCCCGACTGGTTTAATCTGATACAGAGAAGCGTCTGTGCTATACCTTCCCCTCGAGAATTCATCAAATAAAGTTTTACCCTTTATTTTTTTTTCTATCTCTTTTCCAATTTTATTAATTTGACTGGTGTTTAATTCCATTCCGCATATTTAATTTATTTATTGTTGTATATTGATTTACCAAATTTTTTCAAAGAGATATCTGATATATTTAGTCCTAATCCTGGATTTTCATTCAAATATATCCACCCATTCTTCATTTCGTGTTTAATATCGAATAATTCTGATTGTAATGGATCTCTTTCATCATCAAACGACTCTAAAATCCTTCCTGCTGGTGATGATGCCACAAGTGGTGCATGAATATAGCAGTCGTGATGAGGGGCAATATCAATATGATTTATTTCGCATAAAGAGGCTAGTTTTTTACCATTTGTAAAACCACCAAACATTGTGCAGTCAAATTGTAAAATTTGTATGGCATTTTCTTCAAGCATTGACCTGCATCCATAAATTGTAGTTTCACTTTCACCCCCTGATAATGGAACTGTAGTCCTTTTTGAAAGTTCTCTAAGAGATCTTCTGTCATCTTCCCATCTAACTGGTTCTTCAATCCAAGATGGATTAAATGTTTCAAATTCCTTAACACCTTTTATTGCAGTCTTTAAATCCCAAGCTCTATTAACATCAATCATAAGATTTTTTTCATATCCTATCTCTTCTCGTATTATCTCAAGTCTTTTAAAATCTTCTTTTATACTAAGTCCGCCTACTTTAACTTTAAAACTTTGGTGACCTAACTGAATTAGTTTTTTTAATTCATCTCTTAATTCTTTTTCGTCTTTACCATCTCTATAGTATGCGCAAGTTACATAGACAGGAACTTTATTTCTATATCCACCAAATAATTTATATAACGGAATATTTGAAGCTTTACCCATAAGATCCCAGCATGCAATATCTAAAGCTGCTGAAATTCTTATTAATGCTTCTCTGCTCCAACCCTTTTCACTACTAATTCTTGTATCTGTTAATTTAAATATCTTTTCGTATAATCTTTCTGGACTAAAAGGATCTTCACCAATAATTAGATCAGCAATACCATTCGAAAATGGTTTTACTAATGGTGATATATCTGTGTAACTTGTAGCTAATCCAAAACCAGAATTACCATCTTTATTTTTAATTTTTATCAATAGCTCGTTTGCTGTTGGAACAATAAAATGGCTTACCCAATGAGGTGTAACCTCCTCTGGATTGTTAAGAACATAAACCTCTAAGCTATCAATTAAATTACTACTATTTGCCATACATTATCAATTTGATTATATATTTTCTTTAGCATATACAGCGGTATGGCAATTTCAAATAATATAAGACCAGGTCGACATTTTTTACAAATTCCAGGACCAACAAATGTTCCAGATAGAGTTTTAAGAGCTATGGATTATCCAACTATAGATCATAGAGGACCAGACTTTGCAGAACTTGGATTAAGAGTTTTAGATCGAATAAAATTAATTTTCAAAACCTCTGAACCTGTAATAATTTTTCCAGCTTCAGGAACAGGTGCTTGGGAAGCTGCACTTGTAAACACTTTAAGCGCTGGAGACAAAATCTTGATGTTTGAAACTGGACATTTCTCAACACTTTGGTGGGATATTGCTCAAAAATTTAAAATTGAAGTAGACTTTGTTGAAGGTGATTGGAGAACAGGTGTTGATCCAAACATCGTTGAACAAAAACTAAAAGAAGACAAAGATAAAAAAATAAAAGCAGTTTGCGCTGTACATAATGAAACTTCTACTGGTGTTACAAGTAGAATTGGAGAAATTAGAAAAGCTATGGATAATGCGGAACATCCGGCTTTATTATTTGTTGATACGATATCTTCATTAGGTTCTATTGATTATAGACATGAAGAGTGGAAAGTTGATGTAACTGTGGGGGGTTCTCAAAAAGGATTACTATTACCACCAGGACTTTCTTTTAATGCAATAAGTTCTAAAGCTTTAGAAGCATACAAAACATCTGAATTACCAAAATCGTATTGGGATTGGGGACCGATGTTAGAAAATAATAAAAAGGGTTATTTTCCTTATACACCGGCGACAAATTTATTTTACGGTTTGGATGAAGCAATTAATATGCTTACAGAAGAAGGTTTAGATAATGTTTTTAAAAGACATAAAAGATTTGCTGAAGCTACAAGAGTTGCAGTTAATTCATGGGGATTAGAAATACTCTGTAAAAATCCAGAAGAATACTCAGACTCATTAACAGCTGTAGTGATTCCAGATGGTCATGATGCAGATTTTTTAAGAAAAACTATTTTAGATCACTATAATATGTCATTAGGAACAGGACTCGCAAAAGTTGCTGGAAAAATTTTTCGAATTGGCCACTTAGGTGATTTTAACGAACTAATGTTAGCTGGAACATTGGCAGGTGTTGAAATGGGTTTAATGAAATCTAAAATACCTTATAAAAAAGGTGGAATACTTAAGGCACTTGAGTATCTTTGTTAGTCAATCAAGTTACTAATCATGCTTGATTTTTGTATTATAGGATCAGGAATTTCAGGATCAACGATCGCAAACTTACTAAATAAAAAATATTCTGTAAAAGTTTATGATAAAGCAAAAGGTTTTGGTGGAAGAAGTTCTTTTAAAAAATATAAAGATAAAATTGGATTTGACCATGGGCTCCAATATATCTCTCCGAAATCCACTAAATTTAAAACATTTACTAATAAACTTATTAAGAAAAAAGTTTTAAAAAATTGGGGTGGTAAGCATCTATTTCTGCATAAAACAGTCAAAGAAATTAAAAATCACTTAAAATTAATTGGAACTAGAGGAAACAACTCAATTAGCAAACATTTATTAAAGAAAATTAAATGTAATTTTGAACATGAGCTAATAAATATAAAGAGATTAAATGATCATTGGGAATTAACATTTAAAAATGATGTAAAACAAAAATGTAAAAACCTTATTTTGACCTGCCCATTTCCTCAAAGTAAGAAATTAGGACAAAAATATTTAAATAAATCCTATTTAAATCAAAAAGTTAAGATGGATGCCAATTTAACAGTAATGATTGTTACAAATAAGCTTAAGCAATCTAATAGTAGTTATTTTTTTAATGATGAAATGCTTGGTTGGGCCGCATATGAAAATAGTAAGAAAAGATTTAATTATAAGTATGATTTATGGACACTTCAAAGCACATACAAATACGGTAATAAATTCACGAAAGATTATAGAAACAAAAGAAAATACTATACAAATCAACTAGTTAAAAAATTTGAAAAATTAACAAAATTAAAAATCAAAAAAATTCAACACTCAAGAATTCATGGTTGGATGTATTCATCAAATTCAAAGCCACTAAAACAATTATCTTTGTGGAATAAGTCGCTAAAATTAGGTTTGTGTGGTGATTACTTTGGAGGGCCAAGACTAGAAAATGGGTGGCAAAGTGCACACGATTTACATAGTAAAATACGATATGGTAAATAAATGAAAATTATATTTTCGATATTAATTTTGTTTTTTTCTTCATCAATTAGTTATTCCAAAAATACTGACATCATCCATGATTTTAAAATTACATTTGATTGTAAATTAGAAAAAATAATGATCAAAAATAAAGATTTTAATTATCAAACTTTTACTGCAGACAATATTGAAGTTGATAAAAACAAAGTATTAAAAGTTGTAGCAGCACAACCAAGTAAACTTACTATTAATGGTTTATCAGAATTTATAGATACTTATTCAGATATTAGTAAAGATGATGTTAGAATTGCTAAAAACGACACCATTTTATTTAAAAATATAGATAAAGAAAAAAAATACTCGGAATCAGTATTTTTAAATAGATCAACAGGCGAATTAATTCATGAAGTTACAAAAAATATGAATACCAAAGATAATGAAAAATATATTTCTTTCTTTGGTTGCACTAAAGAATTATAATATATTAAATGAGTGGTCTAGAAATATTTGGTGTAGCATTAATATTAATTGATATCTACAATCGTATTTATGGATGAATTTCAGGTATTCAATGAATTAATGACATGGATTATTATTGAAATAATTCAAAACTAAATAAATTAATTTTCTATTAATTGTGTAGTTTCAAAATAGTTTTCATCAAAATATCTTTTAGCTAATTTAGAAATTTCATTAAGAGTTATCTGATTAATGATTTGTTCATAAAAATTTACACGCTCAAAACTTTCATTATATTTCTCTGCTTTTATAATTGCATTCAACCAAAAAATATTAGAATTTAAATTTTCTTCATAATCTTTTATCAATGATTTTTTTTGATTTATAAATATCTGCTTATCAAAATTTTTCTTGGAAACATTTGTTAATATCTCATCAATTTTTTTGTTAATATTATCTATATTTTTTGGATCGGAATTAAAATTAATCATTATACTAGTTAATCCAATAGGTTTTTTTTGTGAAAAAAACTCATAAGATCCTGCAGAATAAACTAATTTATCTTTTTCTCTTATCTTATCAAAAATTAGTTTATCAATTATTGATATAAGTAATTTATTTTTAAGACGGTTAGGAAACATATTATTAAATTTTTTGTTATAAAACCTTGTTACAGAGGCTTTGACTGGATTTTCTTCCTCATATAATATTTTTTCTTTATTAAGATTTGTTAATATATTTCTCTCAATATAAGTATCTTCTTTATTATTTAATTTTAAACTTCCAATATATTTTTTTATTAAAAGTTCTATTTCGTCAAATTTAAAGTCCCCAACTATTACAAATGTAAAATCCCCACTATTTTGAAATCTTTCTTTGTAGAAATTATCTACATCTTTAAAATTAACTTTTTTATATTCCTCGATTGTTGGATAAGCTATTCTTGGGTTTTGAAGATAAAATTTATTATAAAAGTCCTTGAGATATGAATACATTGGATTTTGCATCTCAATTTGTAATTCATCAATTTTTTCATTTTTAAATATTTCGATGTGGTGTTGTTGAATTTTTAAATCATTAAAATTGACATATAATAATTTAAATAGATCTTCTAAATATTGATTGTTACTATAACCATTAATACTTTCTGTATATCTCGAGATTTCTGGATAGATATCAATGATATTGGTTGGAAACAATTCCTCCTTCTCTGGAGTTGTTAAATCACCAACATCAGCTCTAGCCAAAATACTTTCAGCATAAGTTGCTGAAGGTAATTTGTCTATATCTACAGTTGAGTATCCACCTAAACTATATCCTTCAATTAATATTTGATCTTTTTTAAAATCTGTTTTTTTTAAAAGAATTTTAGCTCCATTGCTTAAAATAATTTCTTTTACATTTGAGTTTGGATAAAATTTAGTTTTAATTATTTTTGATCCTTCAAGATTACCTTTAATTAACTCAACTTTTTTTAATTCATAATCATATTTTTCTATTTTCTTTGAAATTACGATTTTTTTGATTTTATCAATTTCATTTTTATCAGGCAAATTTTTTACACTTAATGGTCCTTTAATTTGTAAAATTTGGTTTTCATTTTTTATGTAATTTTCAAAATAGTTATTAATTTCACTTAAAGAAATAGTTGGAAGTATTTTTTTTGAATATTCTATATATTTTTCAGGACCCGATATCATTTCATCTTCCGTAAAATGGCGTATATATTCATTAACAAAGCTGGATGAGGAACGTGTTTCTTCTGATGTTAAAAATTTCTCTAGGCTTTGAATTATTTCCTTTTTTGCCTTATCTAATTCGGACTGGAGAAAACCATGTTCTTTGACTTGTTCTATAAGATAATAGATATCTTCTATACCTTCTTTAATTTTATCAGATCTTAAACTAGTATTTATTATAAAGTATTTATCTTTATCAGATATGTTAAAATCGCCGATATAAGCACTTTTAAAATTTACTGAATTTTCATTTATTAGTTTTGCAATTCTTTTTTGAAATATGTTTTCAGTAATATTTTTTATTCTTGATAATTTATAATATTTAAAAGTATTTAATGGTTTAAATGTATCTTTGTTCCATATTACAAAATCAATATCTTCTTCTTTTTTATTCTGAAAAGAAAAAAATTGTCGATTAAAATTTGGTATTGAAGGATCTGGAACAATTAAGTCAAAACTATTTTTTAGATAACTGAAATGCTTCTTAATTAAATTCTCAATTTCTATTTCATTAATATCCCCAATAGCAAAAACCGCCATTATCTGAGGCTGATACCATTTTTCATAGAAATCTATAACGTCTTGATAACTAAAGTTTTTTATTACATCTATTGTTCCAATAGGTCTTCGTTCGAGCAAAAGTGAATCTTTGTAAATATAATTCAGTAATTCGTTAACATATTTATTTTCAGATCCTAAATCTTGTCTCCATTCTTCTTCAACAATCTTTCTTTCTTTTTCAAATTGATCATCTTTTAAATCTAAATTCCCTGCAATATCAGATAATATTTGAATTCCTTTTTCAACATTATTGATATCATCAGTTGGAATTTCAAACTGATAGTTTGTTTTAAAATAACCAGTTGTTGCGTTAAAATGAGAACCAATATTTAACCCAAGACTTGATAAAAATTCGTCAATTGAATTACCTGGAAAATTTTTTGACCCATTAAAAGCCATATGCTCTAGCAAATGTGCCAAGCCTCTTTGATGCTCTTCTTCCATTAAGGAACCAGCTTTAACAACGAGTTTTAAATATACTTTCTTTTTAGGAGTGTCGTTTTTCCTTATATAATAGGTTAATCCATTTTCTAGTTTTCCATATTTTATTTTAGGATCTAAAGGAAACTCACTTGCTAAAGAATTTGATACTAAAATAAAACAAAACAATATTTTTAAATATATTCTCATAATAGATTAAAGCACTACTAAATCAAATTTGTGATTACCTAATCTTTCGTTACCTTTTTCAGTAACAAGATATGTTTCACCTAAATTCATAGCTAATTGATTTTCAGAGTCCATCAATATCATATGCATAAAGAATACATTTCCTGTCCGAATTTCATATGGATTTCCTGTGTATAACATTGGCCAATCCATACATAAGTTTGATACATTCATAAGTCCCTAATAGTCTAGACAAGTCTAAAAAATAAGTAAAATATATCTTTCTTAATGTTACCTTAAATCAAACATTTAAAATTAAGGCAAATTAATTTGTGCAAACTAGAGCACAACTAGAGCATAGAGACCTATAAAATAATCTAATCATTTGATAGAGTCATCACATGATCGGAAAAAAATGAAAAGAGATCGTTTATTATGGCTAGCTATCATCTTAATACTTGGTTTGTTTATATATTTTGGTTTAGAGCGCTATGCATCAATACTTAAAAAAGAAGATCTTGAAGAAGCCAAAAAAATAGAAAAAATAGAAAAAAAAAGGAACACAATTAACAACCTACAATCTTCTAAATTGTTTGGTATAAAATTGGGAGATAGTCCAATTTCTTTATTATTTCAATTAAAAAACTTGGCATCAAGTTATGGAAATTTGGATAAAATTATTGAGCCTTCTGGATTATTAAAAGGGACAAAATTTAATTTTTTTACAGTTGGAAACTTCACTGTGTTGTTAAATGATTATATTGATGAGGAGGGCATGCAGAGTCAAGTCAAGTATTGTGAAGATTTGTATGATAAAATAGGTAAACAAAAAAATGAGTACTCTTGTTTAAAGCCTATACAAAAAAATAAAGATTTTTCAAAATATTATATTAAATATCATCCATATGGTGATATGAAAATATCTTCAATTTTTGCGAGCTTAAACAAAGAATATAAAAATTTTAATTCATGCGTTAAAGATTTAAGACCTTATGTTAATGTGATTGTTAAAAGAATTAAAAAAGATAATCCTGATAAAAATATTATTATTGAAGACAATTTTTATCCAACAGAGAATGGGGAGTGGAACTTTCCTCAAGTTATATTTAAATATAAAGGTGATGAAACCTATCATGATGATATTTGGGTTTTAACGATTAAAGGATATTGTAATGATCCTATACATAAAGAATCTTTTATTGAGATAGAAGTGCCTGCGTTTGTGCCAAATTATAAGGAATGGTCTAAGGTAATGAAAGAATTAAACGATAAAAAGGAATTGGATTTAAAAAATGACTTTAATAAAAATGCTAGTGACAAAAAATTTAAAATAGAAAAGAAAGGTTTGCAGGAATGAAAAAAGTTATTTCATTAATCATAATTACTTTTTTAATAACAAATTTTTCTCAAGCTATGACTGATAAGCAGATGCTTATTCTACAGCAGGTATTAAATGTAGATCAAGGAAAAGTAACTAAACAAATGCATACAGATTTTTGGAATGATGTACCCAATAAAGATGAAGTTTCTCAATTTATGGAAACGACGGGTTTGATGGCAAAAATAACTCGCGATGGGATGAAATATCAAATGGAATTATGGAAATCTGCATTAATTTCTTATCAAAATGAGCAAGTTTTTAAATCAGATGAATACTTAAAAGTAAACGATACGATGAATGATCTTATCAATAGAATTTCAAAAAATATACCTGATGCGAATGAAAGAGAACAAGTCATAAATCAAATGAAAACATCAATGATTAATTCAAACAATTTATTAAAATCTGCAGCTTCTAGAACTGATATGCAGAGTGTTCAAGGACCGATAGTTGAAATTTCAGAAGAGAGAATAAAATTTGTAATCTCTAACATTGAAAAATCATTTTCTAGAATTGATAAACTTCTTAAACCAGAATGGGCTGAAGCTCAAATTGAAGAAATTAACGAAGAACAACCAAGATATTTTATTTGTGAAAACAAGAATAACGATCCTCTTTATATAAAATTTCATAAAACCGATAAGGTTTGGTATGATTGGGATAAACAAGAGTGGGCAAAAGTAAAAAACCTACGCAGAAATAAAGTAGATCTTGATGGAGTTATACCCACTTTAGAAGCACACGAAGATAAATCAAGGTTTGAAAACATTATATTTAAAAAGAAGATATTCCCAATTTATATATCAGATAGATACTATGTTTTTTATCAAGAGGTAAATGACACTTACTGGTTTGGTGGAGATGTAAATATATACGCACGCCATATAATAATGGATAGATACAATCTTAATATTTTAGATTATCAAAACCAAAAACTAATTAATCTTTATGTTAAATTCAAATATGATGATCAGGTAATAGAAAAATTATTTAAAGAAAGTAATCAAGATTATGTGTATCAATATGAAACAGTTGAAGGGTCTTTTAAAACTTTTAAAGGCAGAAGAAAATTAATAAATTACAAATGTTCTGAAATTAAGCAAAAAATTTAAAATGAAAAAACTTATGGATTGTGGTTCTGGGTTTGTTTCTATAGGAATTTATAGGAGAACTAGAGCGCAACTAGAGCATAGAGACTAAAGGACCACCAGATCTAATTTCTGCTTGCCTAATCTTTCATTACCATTCTCTGTTACAAGATAGGTTTCACCTAAATTCATCGCTAATTCATTATCAGAATCCATAAGTATCATGTGCATGAAAAAGACATTACCTGGCTGTATGATGTAAGGATTGCCCGTGTAAAGCATTGGCCAATCCATCCAATTAGGAGAAAAAGTTGCTCCTAGTGAATAACCACATGCATTCATTCTTGAATTTTTAAAGCCATGATCATCAAAAGTTTTTGCATGAATATCAAAAACTTCTCCAATTTTATTTCCAGGTTTTAATTTATTTTCACAATTTATAAGAGCTTCAACGCAAGCTTCATGCATTTTATGATGTTTCGGATCTGTTTTTCCTATGGGTATTGTTCTAAACATTGCGGAATGATAGTGCCTATAGGTTCCAGCCCATTCAATGGTTAACTGATCTTGATTATTAAGTATTTGTTTTTCTGCTTGATATCTACAGAGTAGGGCATTCTTTCCAGATCCAATTATAAATTCATTCGCAGGATAATCTCCACCTCCTTCAAATATAACTCTGTTCATTTCAGCTAAAATTTTAGACTCACTTACTCCTGCTTTTGCATGCTTCCAAACTTCATCTAAAGCTTTATCAGCTAAATTTGCTGCTTTTTTTACATAACTAATTTCTTCTTTAGATTTTATTACTCTTAGCTTTATAATTAATTCCGACTTATCTTCAATTGAGCAATAGTTTTGTAATACTGTGTTAAGTCTTAATGCATTTCTTCCTGTAAGACCATATGCTTCATATTCAACGCCAATTTTTTTTCCTTTTAGGTTTAATTCATTTAAAATTATTTTGAGATCATCAGCAGGATTAGCTCCATCTTTATCAACCCAAATTCTTATATCACTAATATTGGACGTGTTTTGAGCTTGCCTTAAATCAGGGGCTCTAGTTAATAATATTACATTACCATTTTGATCTAAAACTAATGCTTGAAAAAAAACATATCCAAATGTGTCGTAACCAGTGAGCCAATACATAGACTCTTGTCTAAACATAATAAGAGCATCTACACCCTCATTTTTCATGGAGTTTAACGTCTTTTCTTTTCTATTTGAGAATTCTTCTTTACTAAAATGAAGACCCATTAACGAATGTTAACACTAACAGAACCAATTTTATCAACTGTTCCTTTGTATAATCCTTTTCCCTTAAATGGAACTACTCCCACAGTTGAACCTGTGAAAACATAAAAATCTTTATCTAATTTAATCTTTTCTTTCTTAACTTTATTCAAAACAAATCTTAAGCAATTTAATGGGTTTATATATACAATATTTGTATTACCATTTACTTTTATTCCATTTTTCTTACTTACTAATGAAGTTTTTAAATTATTTAAGTTTAATTTTTTAAATTTTGTTTTTCTTCCAACAACAAATCTTATGTTAAACCCAAAATCTCCACAAATATCTCCCAAATATGTAAATTTTTTGTTTCTTTGTCTGAAACCAACTATTTCAAAACAAGGTCCCATAAACTTAATAAATTTGGTTACATTTGATTTTGTAATCTTACCCTTAAAATCAAATAAAGATTTCTTTATAAAATAATAAACTTCAACCTCTATACCTTTGGTGTGTTGATTTATTTTTACAGTTTTACCTGATTTAACAAATCTTTTTTTAAATACTTTTGCTGTAAAAGGTTCTTTTTCTTTTAATTTTTTTAAAGCTTGAATTCCAGTTCCACCAGCTTTTATTCCAATTGTTTCATCTTTTATTTGATCTTCACACAACTTTCTAAGTTTGTTAGCTAAATTAATATTTTTACAATATTTTACTGGGATAGGATTGATGACTGTATTTGTGTTGAAAGCTTTAACTAACCTGTCAGCAATACGATTAATATCATTTTTCATAGTCAGAACTTATTGAAGAATGCTCATAGGATCAAGTCTAGTTTGAAACCAATTTATCCTAAAATCTAAATGAGGCCCAGTTGATCTACCAGTAGATCCAACAGTCCCAATAATTTCTCCTTGTTTAACTTCATCACCAACTTTTACCGTTACATTTTTAAGGTGTGAATATATTGTTGAAATACCATGGCCGTGATCCATTATCACGGTGCCACCAGTATAATAAAGATCATCTTCTGCCATAGTAACAACTCCAGTTCCAGATGATTTGATTTTAGTTCCTTGTGAAGCTGCTATATCTATTCCATAGTGAGGCCACTTTGGTTTACCGTTTAGAATTCTTTGGCTACCATAAACACCACTAATAATACCATTAACTGGCATAATAAATTGTTCAGTAAAGAAAGTTAAATCTGAATTAATGGCTCTTGCCTTCCCAATTCTCCCATTCTCATCTTTAATCCTTTTATAAACAGATTCTGGTGGTGTAACTTTACTTTCAGGGAGACCATCTATTCTTTGAATATTATATTTTCTTTTAAAAACTTTTTTTATAACTTTGTTTTTTTTACCATTATTAATTTCAGTAATAGCTACATCAAATTTTCTATCTCTATCTATACCGAATACGAAATATCCATCTTCAGATACTTTCACTTGAGTTTTATCTATAAAAACTTTTGATCCAGCTTCTGTTTTACCTAAAATAAAATGTCCTTGTAAAAACTTACCCTGAAACTCTAAAGCATAAGAGTGTGTAGAAAATATAATTGCTAAAAAAAGCAACAATCTTTTCATTATTTCGCTGTCCAACCTCCGTCAATTACAATTGATGTTCCAGTTATCATATTTGCTGCGTCTGAAGCTAAAAAACAAACTGCTGTAGCTACATCTGACTCCGTTGCAAACTTCCCCATTGGAATATTACTTAATGCAAGTTTTTTAAATTTTTTATTTTTAAAAAATCTTTTAACCATTGGAGTTTCAACAAAAGTTGGCGCAACTGTATTTACTCTAATATTTTTTGTAGCAAGCTCTACACTCATACCTTTAGTTAGTCCTTCAATACCAAATTTGGTCATGTTGTAAACATTTCTTCCAGACATGCCTACATGACCTAATTGAGATGATACATTTATTATTGAACCGCCTTTTTTTTTATTTTTTAGCATTATAAGAACAGTTAATTGAGCAACATTGAATGCTGCTTTTACATTTAAGTCGACAAGATAATTCATACTTTTTTGTTTGATTTTTTCAAATGGTTCAGGAATATTCGTTCCTGCATTATTTAATAATATATCAACTTTTTTTATTTTTTTTAATTTTGATGAAAGATCGTCATAATCCATTATATCGCAAGTTATTTTAATAAATTTACCTTTAACTTTTTTTATATCTTTTTGAAGTTTATCAAGGTCTGACGAAGTCCTGCTTATACCAATTATAGTTGCACCAGCTTCTGCCATTGCAATTGATGATGCTCTACCAATACCTTTTCCTGCACCAGTAACTAATGCAACTTTATTTTTTAAATTAATTTTTTTTAAGTACATTTATAAAAATAGTTTTACATCTGTATATATTAACTCTATTGCAACAAATAATATCGCTAATAATCCAACCCATCCTATCCATTTATACTTTTTAATCCAGCCAGATATTAATGTTGCTGCAGTAGCCATTAAAACAATTGATAAAACTAGACCAAATATTAATAACATGTAATGATCTCTAGCTGCACCAGCTACTCCTAACACATTATCTAAGCTCATTGTTACGTCAGCTAGAAT
>CABZDS010000007.1 GCA_902524595.1 uncultured Pelagibacteraceae bacterium
TATAAATTATTTTAATCAGTCTCTTAAATTAAAAAGCAAAAAAGGTATAATTTTAATTGATAATACACTTTGGAAAGGAGATGTTGCAAATCCAAAGATAAAAGACAAATTAACTATAAAATTAAGAGAATTTAATAAATACATAAAAAAATCATCTATTAATAAGTATATTTTACCAATTGGTGATGGTTTTACAGTTTGTTGGTAATTATGTTTGAAATCTTATCTTTTTATAAAATATCAAAACTTAATAAATTAAAAATTATTAAAAAAAATATTTTAAAAGAAACTAATAAACGTGATATTAAAGGTCTTATAATATTATCTCCTGAAGGAATTAATGGCACAATTTCAGGCAGTCATAAAAAAATTAAAATTACAATTACAAAAATAAAGAATATTTTATCAATTGATAGATTTGATATTCAAAATAAAATTAACTCAAAAATATTACCATACTCAAAAAATAAAGTTAAAATAAAAGATGAAGTAGTTCCAATTAATGAAAAAATTAATTTTAAAAATTTTTTTAATAAAAAATATTTATCACCTAAAAAATGGGACGAATTTATATCTAAAAAACATATTAAACTGATTGATGCCAGAAAACCTTTTGAATATAAGATTGGTACATTTAAAAATGCTCTTAATCCAGAAACTAAAAATTTTAGAGATTTTAAAAATTATTTATCAAAATTTAATGAAGATGAATCAATAGGGATGTTCTGCACCGGTGGTATCAGGTGTGAAAAAGCATCTAATTATCTTAATAATAAAGGTTTTAAAAATGTTTATATACTTAAGGGTGGTATCTTAAATTATCTTAATAAAACTGATCCAAAAAAAAGTAAGTGGAATGGTGAATGTTTTGTTTTTGATAAAAGAGTTACTATTAAAAAAAACCTAGAAATTGGAAATTATACTGTTTGTGGTGGTTGTAGAATGCCATTGCATAATAAACTAACCAAATCAAAAAAGTATAAAGTAGGCCTTTCATGTCCAAATTGTTTTGATAAATTGACAAATGATCAAATAAAACGTTTCACAATGAGGCACAATCAAATGATAAATTCAAAAAAATAATATCATGAATATATTAAGTGATGACATCAAAGAATTAATTAAAAAATTAGCAATACCTGCATCGGTAGGTACACTCTTTCAAACGTTATATAATATTGCTGATACATATTTTGCAGGAAAAATATCACCTGAAGCTTTGTCAGCTTTAACAAAATCTTTTCCAATTTTTTTTATTATTATTGCCTCATCTATTGGTATCACAGTTGCAGGTACATCACAGATAGGTAATAGCATTGGTGAAAAAAATAACAAAAATGCTTCAATTTATTTCTGCCAATTAATTTTCTTTTCTTTTTTGATAATTCTGTTGATTACTTTTATTGGTTTAAATTATGCATCAGACCTTTTTTCAATTATGGGTTCAACTAACGAGGTAATAAATCTTGGCTTACAATATACAGATATAATTTTTCTTGGTTCGTTTATTTTTATTTTAGTTGTTGCATTAAATTCATTGCTTCATGCAGAAGGCGATACGAAAACTTATAGAAATGCTTTAATTTTATCTTTTTTTTTAAACATATTGTTAAATCCAATTTTAATATTTGGATTTTATTTCATACCAGCTTTGGGTATGAAGGGTATTGCAATAGCAACTCTAATTGCTCAAACGGTCGCTTTTTTGATCATATTTAAAAGAGTTTTAAAAAGTAATTTATTTAAAAACATACTTATTTCTTATTTTATTCCTAAATTTTTTTTTTTAAAAAATATTTTTTTTCAATCTATGCCAATAATAATTTCAATTTGCGGTTATTCTATTGCTTCTGCTATTGTGTTCAAATATGCAGGTTTATCCGGAGAATATGCAGCAGCTGGTTATGGGGCTGGTACCAAAATAGAACAAGTGGTTTTATTACCAATCTTAGGAATAAATACAGCAATTATCACAATTATTGCTCAAAATTTTGGTGCACGAAATATTTTAAGAATTAAAGAAACGTACTTCCAAGCTATAAAATATGCTTTCATTATAATGATTATTTCTTCTTTTATTATTTATTTTGGTGCTGAAATGATAACAAAATTATTTTCAAAAGATTTAGAGGTCGTTGAATTTGGAAAATTATATTTAGAGATTTCAGCCTTTGTGCTGCCAGCTTATCCAATATTTTTTTTATCAAATGGTTTTTTTATGGCTTTAAAAAAAGCTGAAAACGCATTAATTGCTAATATTTGCCGAAATGGAATTTTTCCATTTGTCGTATTTTATACTGCAATTTATTTTAATTCTGACTTTTCTGAATTTTTTTGGTTATGGGTAATATTCAATTGGATTTTCTCTCTGATGTATCTTGGTTATACTTATTTCTATTTGAATTATAAATTAGACAAAATTAGAGCTATCAACTAACCATTCATTAAGGTGTTCTGAAAACGATCTTCTTATAAATAAATTAACATTATTCTTTGACTTGTGGTGAAGAATTACATCAATATGATTTACTATTGTTTGTGTTGATGAACCAACATTATTTTTAAATTTTTCGAAATTAAAAGGAGATCCAGATGATAATAATTCAAATATATTTTCTCCTTTTATATTTATGCAAATTAATTGTGAAGAGATATCAGTAATTGATCCAAAATCTAAAGACGAAATATCTTTATAAAGTTGATCAAAAATATTTGTATTTTTATTTTCATCAAAATATATCATCCATTCATCCGGACTTAGCCACAAAACATCATAGTTTTCATTTGATGAACTGGTATTTGACTCAGAAGGTAAAATAATAGATAGAATTTTACCCACTTTGGTAAAAAATTCTTTATTTTTTCCCCTGATATTAATTTTAATTTTTTCTTCAGATAAATTAATATTGATGTTGTTTTTATTATTATTTGAAATATTTGGATGTAAGATGTTAAGCATTTAGTCTTTTATTCTCCTTATCTAAAAAAATTGTGTCAGAAACGGTCACATTAATATTTTTGTTTTCCATTGGAATAATTAACTTTCGACCTTTCATTGTTTTTCCACTCCTAACTACAGCCAAGGCAATTGATTTATTTAGGTTTGGACTAAAATAGCTGGAAGTTACATGTCCTAGCATATCTATAGGTTTTGATTTAACGTCCGAAACTATTTGAGCACCTTCTTCCAAAATTTCTTTTGGATCATCTGTTAGTAGTCCTACCAATTGCTTTCTATCTTCTCTAACAGTATCACTTCTATATAATGATCTTTTACCAATAAAATCAAATTTCTTTTTACTTACAATCCAATCCATCTGTAGGTCTGATGGAGTCATTGTGCCATCTGTATCTTGTCCAACAATAATGAAACCCTTTTCAGCTCTGAGTAGGTGCATTGTTTCGGTACCATAAGGTGTCAAATTAAACTCTTTCCCAGCTTCTATACACATTTTCCATAATGAATGTCCATATCTTGACTCTATGTTAATTTCATAGCTCTGTTCACCCGTAAAACTAATTCTCATTATTCTACAACTTATATTTTCAAGTTTTTCCTCTTTAAATGACATATGAGGAAAGTTTTCATCACTTAAATCTAAATTTGGAAAAAGTTTGTTTAGAATTTTTTTTGAATTTGGACCACAAATACTTGCTGTAGAATAATGATCTGTCACTGATGTTAAATAAACATCTAACTCTGGCCACTCCGTTTGTAAATAATCCTCAAGTTTGCTTAATACATTTGCAGCTCCCCCAGTGGTGGTTGTCATTAGGTAATGATTTTTAGATATTCTTGTAGTAACACCGTCGTCATAAACCATACCATCCTCGTTTAGCATAAGTCCGTATCTACATTTTCCGATTGCAAGTTTTGACCAAGCATTTGTGTAAACTCGATTTAAAAATTCTGATGCATCTGATCCTTGGATATCAATTTTTCCGAGAGTTGATGCATCTAAGATACCCGCACTATCACGTGCGGCTTTACTTTCTCTTTGAACAGCATTATGCATATTTTCCCTATTTTTTGGATAGTACCAAGGTCTTTTCCACTGACCAACATTTTCAAATTCTGCATTATTTTCAACATGCCATTCATGTATAGATGTTTTTCTTACTACTTCAAAAAATTTTCCAACATTTCTCCCAACTAGTGTTCCAAAGGTTAATGGTGTAAATGGAGGCCTAAATGTAGTTGTTCCTAATGTACCCATTTTTACACCAGCTGTATCAGCTATAATTCCAAGTGCGTGCATATTTGATAGTTTTCCCTGATCTGTTGCCATACCAGTTGTTGTATATCTTTTTACATGTTCAATTGATCTAAAGCCTTCTTTTAAGGCTAATTTAATATCTTTTGCAGTTGAGTCATTTTGAAAATCTATAAAGCATTTTGTTTTACCTAAAGGTATTTTATTTGGTAAAAGCCATATATTTCTTTTATCATTTTCTTTAGAGCAAATAATTTTTGTATCTTGGTAATCTTGATTATCTATATCTAAGAATTTATTAATTTTATTGACTGTTTTATCTATAATATTTTCTAAATCAAAATCTCCATTGCATGAACCAACAGAAATTTGATCTTCACTATTTTCTTTTGGTAAGAATACTTGGTCTTCATCTCTAAAATCTAATTTACCTCCAGATTGAGTATGCATATGCACCATAGGTGTCCATCCACCACTCATTCCTAAACAGTCACAACTTAATCTAATTTTATTACCTACAGTTGTATTTCCATCTTCCGATAGTTTCATGATTTCTAATGAATTTATTTTTCTGTATCCAAAAGTATTTGTTACAACATGATTGAAGTAGATTTTTATTCCTAGACTGTCTGCTTGTTTGATTAATTCAGAGCTAGCAGATTTTCTTAAATCAACAATTATATTCTTTATACCTTTTTTATGAAGTGAAATTGAAGTTTCGTATGCACTATCATTATTAGTAAATAATATTATATTTTCTCCACAGGTAACGCCGTAATAATCCAAATATTTGTTTATAGAATTAGATAATAATATTCCTGGTCTATCATTATTATTGAATACAAGTGGTCTTTCAATTGATCCAGTTGCAATTACAACTTTTTTTGCTCTTATTTTCCACAATCTTTGTCTAATCTTATTTTTCTTTTTTTCCTCTGGTAAATGATCTGTTAAATTTTCTTTAGCTAAAAGAAAATTATATCCATGATAAGCTGCAATACTTGTTCTTGTCTTAATTGTTAAATTACTTAATTTTTTAATTTCCTGAATCTCATTTTTTAACCATTCACTTGATAATTTATCATCAATCTTAATTGATTCATTATTTTGATAAATTGTAGAACCACCTAGTATTTTTTTGTCATCAACTAATAAAGTTTTTAAATTATTTTTTGCTGCCATTTTTGCAGCAATAATACCTGAAATCCCACCACCAATTACCAATACATCGTAGTGAACATGTTTGTGATCATAAATATCAGGATCTGGTTCTGTAGGTGATTTTCCTAAACCTGCAGATAATCGTATTAATGGTTCATATACTTTCTTCCAAAAACTCTTTGGCCACATAAATGTTTTATAATAAAAACCTGCAGGAATTAACGGTGATATAAAATTATTTATACCCCCAATATCAAATTTTACGTTAGGCCAGCAATTTTGAGAACTTGCCTCTAATCCTTCATACAATTCTAACTCTGTTGCTCTTACATTTGGTTCAGTTAAGTCTTTTTTACTACCAATTTGACAAATTGCATTAGGTTCTTCTGCTCCACAAGAAACTATACCTCTTGGTCTGTGATATTTAAAACTTCTACCAACTAAATGAATACCATTTGCCAAAAGTGCAGATGCCAAGGTATCACCCTCATATCCAAAGTAAGTCTTACCATCATATTTAAATGAAACTCTCTTAGTTTCATCAATATATTCAGTTTTGTGAATTCTATAATTGGGCATTACTTATAATTAACAGGAGGTTTTTCACCCATTTTATAAACAGATAATATTTTATCATTCGATGTGTCTCTAACGACGTTGAACCATTTTCTGCATCCGTGAATATGATTCCATCTTTCAAACTGAACACCTTTTATGTTTTTTCTCATAAATAAATATTCCGCCCATTCATCATCGCTAAGTTCAGTTGGTTGTTTTGGTCTAACTATATGAGCTTCACCACCTGATGAAAATTCACTTTGATCTCTCTCTCCACAAAATGGACAATTTATTAAAAACATTATTAATGCGCAACAGCTGCAGCACCATGTTCATCAACAAGATCACCGCTTACAAATCTATTTAAATTAAATGCTGCATTTAATTTATGTGGCTCATCATTTGCGATTGTATGTGCAAATAAATCTCCCGATCCTGGAGTAGCTTTAAAACCACCGGTACCCCAACCACAATTAAAATATAAACCTTTTATATTAGTTTTACTTATAATAGGGCTTGCATCTGGACATATATCAACAATTCCTCCCCATTGTCTTAACATCTTCATTCTGCTAAAAATAGGGTAGAGTTCTAAAATAGCCTTTAAAGTTTCTTCAACTATATTATGACTCCCTCTTTGAGTATATGAAACATATGAATCTGTTCCTGCACCTATAACTAATTCACCTTTATCAGATTGACTTACATAAGCATGAACTGCATTTGACATTACAACAGTATCAATAATTGGTTTTACAGGCTCTGAAACTAACGCTTGTAATGGTTTACTTTCAAGAGGTAGTTTTAATCCAGCCATATTTGCAATTACACTTGAGTGGCCTGCAGCAACAACTCCAATTTTATTTGTTTTTATAAATCCTTTAGTGGTTTCTAATCCTTCAACTCTATCACCATTTCTCTTTATTCCTTTAACTTCACAGTTTTGAATTATATCAACACCCATTTCGCTTGCCCCTCTTGCATAACCCCAGGCAACAGCATCATGTCTTGCAGTTCCTGCTCTTCTTTGCAATGTTCCACCCAAAACTGGGTATCTGATATCAGATGATGTATTTATTATTGGGCAAAATTTTTTAACTTCCTCAGTATTTAACCAAACAGCATCAATTCCGTTTAGTCTATTAGCATGTGTTCTTCTTTTTAAATCTCTTACATCTTGAAGATTGTGAGCTAAATTCATTACACCTCTTTGACTGAACATCACATTGTAGTTAAGCTCTTGAGATAAATTTTCCCATAACTTAAGAGCATGATCATATAAACCAGCACTAGCATCCCATAAGTAATTTGATCTAATGATTGTAGTGTTACGCCCTGTATTTCCACCACCAATCCAACTTTTTTCTAAGACTGCAATATTTTTTAAATTATGTTTCTTTGCTAAATAGTAAGCAGTAGCTAAACCGTGTCCGCCACCACCCACAATAATAGCATCGTATTCTTTTTTTGGCTCTGGATTTCCCCAAGCTTGTTGCCAATTCTCATGCTGTGATAAAGCATTTTTTATTAAAGAGAATACTGAATATTTGTTTTTCATATTTTGGAGAAATTACTTGAATATGATTGAATATTCAATGATTTCAAGTTACACATATTATCGTGGAAGGATGGGTGAGCTGGTTTAAACCAGCGGTTTGCTAAACCGCCGTACGCTTGAAAAGGTGTACCGAGGGTTCGAATCCCTCTCCTTCCGCCACTAATAGAGTGGATTATTTCTAAAAAAATCTTTTAAAAATATTGGTTTTTGAGACAAAATGTATCTATAAACATTGTAATTCTCCATAACCCTCTGAACATAGTTTCTGGTCTCTTTAAACTTAATAAGTTCTACCCAATCAACATAATCGATTTGTTTCTTTTGAGGATCTTTATTTATTTTTTTCCAATACTTCACTCTTTTTGGTCCTGCATTATATGCTGCTACAGCGAAAGGGTAGGATCCATCATAATCAAGAATTAAACCTGCAATATAAAAAGATCCTAAATTTATATTATACTCAGGACTTGTTGTTAAACGAGATTTTGAATAAGAAACTTTTGCCTGCTTAGCAACTGTCTTTGCAGTGTAAGGCATCAACTGCATTAAGCCTTGTGCTCCAACTCTACTTCTTGCAGATATATCAAACTCACTTTCTTGTCTTATAATAGATAATATTAAAGCTTGTTCTGGGATTTTTCTTGATCCAACTTTATTCGGAGTGCTTATTACCGGATAATTATATTTGTTATGAAACCTTTTTTGATAAGATGCTATTTTAGAAACCTGAATAGCAAAATCAAATCTAGAGATGTCAGTTGCTAGTTTTGCTGCCAGTATTTCACTCCCTGCTGAAACATTTTCATTTGCTAGAAATCTTAATATATGTTTTGTGTATTTATCTTTTTTTACTTCATCTAATAAATTTACTATTGCAACTAATTTATTTTTGTAAAAACTTTCAGCATAATCTTTATCAACTTGAGTACTTTCTTTAAGTTCAAAAGTTTTATTTGGATATATTTTCATATGAGATAATTGACCATAATAGGTTGTTAGATATTTTGAACCTTCTTTAAACCATTTATCTGCTTCTTCCTTATTATTTAGTGCTAAATTTGCTTTTCCAAGCCAATAAGCACCTCTTGATAAACTAATAGGATATCCGACATTATTATAAAATTTAGTAAAATGACTTTTTGCTAAAATTGGGTCTTTTAAGAAACTAAAAGCAATCCATCCACTCATCCATTCAGCCTCAGCTAATTCGGCACCCTCTAATAGTCCATGTTTACTTGTAATTTTATAAGCTTGCTCATATCTTTTCTTATAAATAAGTGATCTCGCAATTATTGATCTTTCAACCCACCATTTATCTGGACGAACCATATAGTCTTTATTATTTTTGATACTTAGTAAAATTTCTAAAGAACTATCAACTCTTCCTCTTTTCCTTCTCCATTTTAGTCTATCATAATTTAAACCTGCATCTTTTTTTAAACTTACAGGCACATTCGAGATAGCACTATCAACTCCATAAGATCTGCTCATTAACAATTGCCTTGCTGTATATAAAAGTTGATAATCTTTTGGCAGATATCTTAACATTCTTTTAAGGTCCCAATATTTATTCTCCCAAGCTAAATAATCAGCTCTTTTAATATAATCACCACTGTTCAAATATTTTTTAAATTTCTTTCTAAAAAAAATAAGATCATTTTTACTTAAATCAGCTGTTATAAATCCTTCCTTTATTAAATTTATAGCTTTCTCTCTATTTTTTGATAACAAAGCATCGCCTAGCATCATTTTTCCAAATCCACTTAAAGGAGGGTTTTTATCGAACCACTGTATAATTTCATTTTTAGTATGATTTTTAGAATTTATTTTATGCTCTCCTAAGTAACGAATTCTATTTATTCTTGGATAATCTTTTACTCTTTCGATAAACTGTTTATATTCTGTAAAAGTAGCCCTGTTACCGGTTGTAAGTAGATGTCTCCATTGAATAAAATCATAAATAGATTTTGCTCTTGCTTTATTTGCGGCTTTTTTCGCATCCTTCCAATTACTTTTCTCCATAAATGAAATAGCTTGTTTTGCATATTTCAAGTCTCTATCACTATAAAATTTTTGTTTTTTAATCTTTCTTAATTTTTCTTTAACTATTAGAGGCTTGTTTTTTGGAATTATTACACCATCAATTTTTTTAAATATCTCAGTGGTAGTAATTTTAATTTCCTTTTGAATTTCATCTTCATTTTCAGATGGTTTTGGTAGAGGAATGATCTCAGCTATTTTTTTTGTTGTATTTTTTTCGTTTAAATCTGGTTTTTTAATAGGAAGTATAGTTTCATTTGAAAAAGCAGATTGAAACGATAAGAAAAAAAGGATAATTGTTGTTAATAATTTTAAATACATTTAATTAAATCAAACAACTTATGTTATAAATAATTATGTTTAAAGGATCAAATGTAGCATTAATTACGCCGTTTAAAGACAACAAGCTTGACGAAGAAAGTTACATAAAAATAATAAATCATCATCTGGAAAATGGAACAAATGGGTTAGTTCCAGTTGGAACAACAGGTGAGTCACCAACATTATCACATGATGAACATGAGAGAACAATTGAATTATGCATAAAAGAAGCAAGTGGTAAACTTCCCATAATAGCAGGCACTGGGTCTAATTCTACAGAAGAAGCCGTATCATTAACTAAACATGCTGAAAAAGCTGGTGCGGATGGTGCTTTAGTTGTTACACCATATTACAATAAACCTACTCAAGAAGGATTATATCAACATTATAAATCAATCAATGATAACTGTGGAATTCCAATTATAATTTATAATATTCCAAGCCGTTCAGTAATCGATATGAGCGTTGAAACAATGGCTAGATTATATGAACTAAAAAATATAGTTGGAGTTAAAGATGCAACTGGTGATCTAAATCGTGTTGATCAACAAAAAGAAAAAATGGGTAATGATTTCATTCAACTTACTGGAAACGATGATAATGCTTTTGAATTTAATAAACGAGGAGGCGTTGGAACAATTAGTGTTACAGCAAACGTAGCTCCTAAATTATGTTCTGAATTTCAAAAATTATCAAAATCCTCAAATGAGGATGATTTAAAAAAAGCTCAACAACTCGATGATATGTTGCAACCATTGCATAAAAACTTATTTATAGAAAGCAATCCTTCACCAGTTAAATATGCTGCCAAATTACTTGGTCTATGCGATGATACTGTAAGATTACCTTTGGTAAAAATAACAGAAAATACAAAAAAGGAAGTTGAGAAAGCATTGAAAGTAGCAAAACTTATTGATGAGTGATAAATCTACATCTGGCATCAAGATCATTACAATAAATCGAAAAGCATCTTTTAATTTTTTCTTTAAGGAAATCTTAGAAGCAGGAATTGTACTAAAAGGTTCTGAAATAAAATCTGTAAGAGACGGAAAAGTAAACATTGCTGAGTCATACGCAGTAGAAAAAGAAGGGGAAATTATTTTAATTAATTCACATATACCTATATATAAACAAGCCAGTTATTCAAATCACAATCCTTACTCAGAAAGAAAATTGTTATTTAACAAAAGGGAAATTAATAAACTAATTGGCAAAATAAATGAGGATGGTCTAACTTTAGTTCCAACTAAAATGTATTTTAAAAAAGGTAAGGCTAAAGTTGAAATAGCAGTTGCAAAGGGTAAAAAACAATACGATAAGCGACAAACTAAAAAAACCAAAGATTGGAACCGTGAAAAAGCAAGATATTTCAGACGATCAAGTTAATTATGTCTATTTATCAATAGGATCTAATTTAGGAAATAGATTACATTTTTTAGAAAAATCTAAATATTTATTGGAAACTCAAGGCATTAAAATTATAAAAACTTCTAGTTATTATGAGACAGAATCCTGGCCAGATCCTAGTTTTCCAAAATTTATTAATGCTGTATTATTAATAAAAACTAAACTAAATCATTTTGATTTATATAAAAAAATTAAGTCTATAGAAAAAGAATTGGGTAGAAAAATAGCACCACAAAATCATCCGCGAAATTGCGACATTGATATTTTAGACTTTAATAGAAAAATTATTAAATCAAATAAAGACTCAGTAAATTTAGAAATTCCACATCCAAGAATGCATAATAGAAGTTTTGTTCTTTTTCCTTTGTTTGAAATATGTAAGAATTGGTCTCACCCTAAATTTAAAAAAAATATAGTAAAACTCCTATCTTCCCTAAAAAAAAACAACTTAAGAAGTATTAAAATTATCTAAATAAGTGATATAATATATTAATGTTAAATTCAGATGAATTAATAAATAAGGTTAAATCATACAATAAGTTTCTAAACCCAGAAACTTTAAGCAAAGCATATAACTTTGCTGTTAAAGTCCATAAAGATCAAAAACGTCAATCAGGCGACCCGTATGTTATTCATCCTGTGGCGGTTGCAAATATTCTAACAGAATTAAAATTAGATAGCGCAACTATAGCAACTGGTTTGTTACATGATACAATAGAGGACACATATGCAACTTACAAAACCATAGAGGAAGAATTCGGTAAAGAAGTTGCTGATTTAGTGGATGGTGTTACGAAAATTTCAGTTTTTGAAAATCAAGCTGTCTCAAATTCTAGAGCTGAAAATTTTCGAAAACTTATATTAGCAACTTCTAAAGATATAAGAGTTCTTCTAGTAAAGCTTGCTGATCGTTTACACAATATGAGAACAATTAAAGCTATCGAAAAAAAGGAAAAAAGAGAAAGAATTGCAAAAGAAACAATGGAAATTTATGCGCCATTGGCAGATAGAATGGGAATGAATCGTATAAGAGATGAGCTTGAGGACTTATCATTTGAAATATTAAATTCTGATGCAAGAGTGATGATTAAAAATAGATTAGATAAAATTAAAGATAATAATCTTATTAATTATAATTCAGTTTTAAGTGATTTTGAAAATATATTAATACAAAATAATATAAAATATAAAATTTTTTCTAGAGAGAAAACTCCTTTTTCAATTTGGAAAAAAATACAAAAAAAAAGAACCTCATTGGAGCAAATCACAGATATAATAGGATTTAGAATTATATTAGAAAGTGTAGAAAGCTGTTACAAAACTCTAGGTGTTCTTCATAAAGAATGGAATTGTATACCAGGAAGATTCAAAGACTATATATCTTCACCAAAAATTAATAACTATAAGTCATTGCATACTGCAATTATTGGGCCGAATAAGAGACCTATTGATATACAGCTTCGTACTCAACAAATGCATGAATTTGCTCAGAGAGGAATTGCTTCTCATTGGAAATATAAGTCCTCAGAAAAATTTAATTCTTTAACATGGAAAGAGTATGATTGGTTGGCAGATTTAGTAGAAATTATGGATAAAAATGAAAATCCCGAGGATTCTTTTGAGTATACAAAGCTACAAATGTTTCAAGATAATGTGTTTTGCTTTACCCCTAAAGGCTCTGTAATTAAATTGCCAAAAAATGCTAGTCCAATTGATTTTGCATACGCAGTTCATACTAAAATAGGAGACTCTGCTACTGGATGTGAAATTAATGGAAAGGAAAGTGCTTTACAGTCAATTTTAATGAATGGAGATGTAGTTAAAATATTAACATCAAAAAAAGATTCTCCTTCATTACATTGGATTACAAGTGCGAAGACTGGAAAAGCCAGAGCAGCAATAAGAAGATATTGGCAATATAAAGAGGATCCCAAACCCACAATGAAAAAATATAATACTACACTGTGGGTGTCATTGCCTGATCAACCAGGTATTTTAGGTGACGTTACAACAATGATTGGAACCAATAATGTAAACATTTCAAGTGTTGAAATGGTAGAAAAGACTAAAAGAACCATTAATTTTAGGTTCAACCTAATTATTCAAGATTTGAAAAACTTTACAAAACTTATTAGTGAGCTAAAACAGAAAGAATATAACTTCAAAATAATTAGACATAAAAACAAAAAATATGCTTTCTTTAAAAGATTCTTTAGCGGTTTTAAAAAAAACTAAGGCACTTTTAGAGGGACATTTTGTTTTATCTTCAGGTTTACATTCACCCCAATATGTTCAGTGTGCAAAATTATTAAGTTATCCAAAAAAATCAGAAGAATTTTGTAAATCCTTAAGCACTAAAATAAAAAAAAAATTCAAAAAAATTGATATAATTTTGTCACCAGCTATTGGCGGTATTGTAATAGGTTATATTGTTGGAAATTTATTGAATAAGGAGACAATATTTTGTGAGAGAGTTAATGGGAAATTTATTTTAAGAAGAGGTTTTTCAATTAAAAAAAATTCTAAAGTTTTGATAGTAGAAGACGTAATTACTACAGGTAAGTCAAGTTTAGAATGTTCTCGACTTGTAAAAAAATATAAATCAAAAGTAGTTGGATATGCTTGTTTGATTAATAGATCTAGTAAAACAAGTTTAAAAATTAAAGATAAATATATTGTTTCGCAAATTAAATTAGAAATACCAACCTATAAAAAAAATGATTTACCAATTGAGTTAAAAAAAATTCCAATTACAAAACCTGGAAGTAGATATTTAAAATGAAATCTAGACTAGGTGTTAACGTAGACCATATTGCAACATTAAGAAACGCCAGAGGAGAGGGGCATCCTGATCCTATTTCATATGCAAGACAAGTTATGAATTTTGGAGCAAATTCTATTACTATTCATTTAAGAGAAGATCGTAGACATATTCGAGATGAAGATGTAGCTACATTTTCAAAAATTAAAAGAGTACCAATAAATTTAGAAATGGCTGCTAACAATGAAATGCTTAAAATTGCATTAAAATATAAACCTAATTTTGTTTGTATAGTTCCTGAAAAAAGGAATGAAATAACCACCGAAGGAGGTTTAAATATCTCAAAAAACAAAAAAATAATTAAAAAAGTAATTAGCAAATTAAATTTAAAAAAAATTAGAACAAGTCTTTTCATCAATCCAAATATTAAAGATGTTTTTGCATCAAAAGAATTAAATGCCAAATGTGTGGAACTTCATACAGGAAAATTTGCCTTAAAAGTTAAAAATAACAAAAATTATTTAGTCGAGTTAAAAAAAATAAAAAATTGTGCCACGTTAGCAAAAAAACTAGGAATGGAAGTTCATGCGGGTCATGGTCTAGATTATAAATCAACTAAAATTTTAAGAAAGATTAAATCTATAGAGGAATTTAATATTGGACATTTTATAATTGGAGAGGCCATCATGTTTGGTATGAAAAAAGTAATCACTAATTTTAGAAAAATATTAAACTAATGATAATTGGTAACGGTGTTGATATTATTGATAATAAAAGAATAGAAAGATCCCTAAAAATTAAAGGTTTTAAAAAAAGACTCTTTACATTGAATGAAATTAAACAATCAAAAAAATACAGAAACAAAACGAATTACTTTGCAAAAAGATTTGCTGCTAAAGAAGCTTTTGTTAAGTCAATAGGCACAGGCTTTAGAGATAATATTAATTTTAATGATATTGAAATATACAATAATAAGAAAGGATCGCCTAAAATTAAAATTTCACAGAAAATACAAGATATATTAAAAAAAAAATTTAAATTAAAGAATTACGATATACATCTTTCGCTTTCAGATGAAAAAAACCACTCAATTGCATTTGTTATTTTGAATAGAAAAAAATGAAAAATTTCATAATTGATAATACTAAAACATTATTTTATGCATTAATAATTGCAGTATTTATAAGATCAATATTAATCCAGCCATTTTATATACCATCATCATCAATGGAAACTAACTTGCTTGTGGGTGACAGATTATTTGTTACAAAATTTTCTTACGGATATAGTAAACATTCATTTCCTTTTAGTCCTCCTATTTTTAAAGGACGTATATTAAATAAAAACCCTAAAAGAGGAGATGTTATAGTTTTTAAAACACCTGCTGATAATCGTACTGATTATATTAAAAGATTGATTGGTTTACCGGGAGATACAATACAGTTTATTGATGGTGATTTATATATAAATTCTAATCAAGTATTAAAAACAATTAAAAGCAAAAATGATAAGTTATATTGTGGATCATCACAAATTGAGGTCAATATATTTGAAGAAAAACTTCCTAATGGAAAAAGTTATTTAGCTGCATATAGAACCGATATAACTTTTTCTAATTCAGATAAATACATTGTTCCTGAAAATCATTTTTTTTTCTTAGGTGATAATAGGGATTGTTCTAAAGACAGCAGATTTTTATCTGAAGTTGGTTATGTTAATCAAAATAATTTAGTTGGAAAAGCACAAATTTTATTTTTTTCATCTAATCCAAGGAAAGGAAGTATCTTTAACATTTTCAAATGGAATGAAATAGTTCGATTTGAAAGATTTTTTAATAAAATAATTTAAATAAATGAAGTTAAACAAACTACAAAAGAAAATAGGTATTAGCTTTAAAAATGATAAACTATTGATACAAGCCTTAACACACAAAAGTTTCGATACAAAAAATAATTATGAAAAATTGGAATTTTTAGGTGATAGAGTTTTAGGGTTTGTTATATCAAAGAAACTTTTAGAGCTATATCCAAATGAAAAAGTAGGTATGATTGACAAAAAACTTGCAAATTTAGTTAATAAAAATAAGTGTTTTGAAATTGGCAAGGAATTAGAATTGAATAATTATATTTTAACAGGAAACACAGAAAAGAAAAAAAAAGTCAATATTGAAAAAAAAATTTTATCTGATTGTTGTGAGTCTTTGATAGGAGCAATTTATATAGATAAAGGTTTTGAGGTTTCGTCAAAATTTATATTAAATTATTGGAAAAATTATTTAAATTTATCAGATATTACTGTAATCGACTCCAAAACAAGATTACAAGAATATTCATTAAAGAAATTTAAAGCATTGCCAATATATAAACTTATTTCTAATACAGGACCAAGACATAAACCAAATTTTAAAATTAGTGTAAAAATTAAGGATAGCAAAACAGTTATTGCTGATGGTAGTTCAAAAAAAAATGCAGAACAAGCCGCAGCTATGAAACTTTTAGAAACTATTAAAATTTAATGAATTGGCAAGATAAAGGTTTCTTACTTTCAAAAAATAAATATAATGAAAACTCTGTAATATCTGAATTTTATACTGAAAATCATGGAAAAATTTCAGGAATTATCTTTGGAGGAACTTCAAAAAAAATAAAAAACTACCTATTTGAGGGTAATAAATTGCATATAAATTATAATTCAAAATCTCAATCAAAAATTGGTTCTTTAAAAGTTGAAATTGATGAATTTAAAACTCCTTACTTTTTAGAAGATAAGCAAAAACTCCTTTGTATAATTTATACAATGAATTTGATTAAAATTTTAACAGTAGAGAACGAAAAAAATAGAGAGATTTATTACTTAATTGATAATTATTTTGAGATATTAAAACATGAGGGGTGGCTTTCGAAGTTTGTAAATTGGGAGTTAAACTTTTATAAATTAATTGGATATGACATAGACTTTAATGATTATGTAGAAGAAGTTTCTGAAGATAATAAAATTAATTATAAATTAAAAAATTCTGGCAAAATCATTCCAAATTTTTTAGTAAATAAAGATGAAGAAGATATAAGCTTTGAAGATACTTTTGATGCTTTAAAAATTGTAGGAGATTTTTTAGATAAAACAATAGTTAAACCGAACAATCTTAATTTTCCCAAAACAAGATTTAATTTTCAAAATTCTTTAAAATTAATCTAATTTTATTTGATCAGCAAAATAGGTTATAATTGCACTTGCTCCAGCTCTTTTAAAAGAAACTAGACTTTCATATATCGATTTTTTATCTAATATATTTTTTGAAATTGCATTTTGTATGAGACTGTATTCCCCTGATACTTGGTATGCAATAACTGGAATTTTAAAATTATTCTTAACTTCCCTAATTATATCAAGATAAGGCATCCCTGGTTTTACTATAATCATGTCAGCTCCTTCTTTTATATCTAATGCAACTTCTCTTAATGATTCATAATTGTTTTTAAAATCCATTTGATAAGTTTTTTTGTCTCCTTTTAGAAGACTTTTTGATCCAACAGCATATCTGAATGGGCCATAAAAACTTGATGCATACTTAACAGCATATGATAAAATTTGAACATCTTTAAGATTATTTTTATCTAAAGCTTTACGAATTTTTAAAACTCTACCATCCATCATATCTGATGGGGCAATCACGTCGCAACCCATTTTTGCCTGCAATATTGATTGTTTAATCAATATTTCTAATGTTTCATCATTTAAAATTTCATTTTTTTTAATTATTCCATCATGACCATGTGATGTATATGGATCTAATGCAACATCACACATTATTCCAATTTCGTTCTTATAATTTTTTTTGATGAATTTTATTGCTTGGCAAACTAAATTATTTTCATTTAATGCTTCATTTCCATATTCATCTCTTTTTCTTGGATTTGTATAAGGGAATAAAGCTACCATTGGTATTCCCAATTTTAGTGCTTTATCAACTACACTTTTTAATTTATCAATAGAGTACCTAAAAACATTTGGCATTGAATTAATTGGAACTTTTTTTGCTTTTCCTTCAGTAAGAAAGATAGGTAAAATAAAATCATTGTAAGATAGATCATTATCTTGGATTAATCTTCTAGACCAACTGAATTTTCTTGATCTTCTCAATCTTAAATTAGGATAGCTACCTGTGATAATCATTATCAATTAATTTTTTTGATGCGACAATAGTAATATTTATTATAATAGTCTATAAGATAGTAGAGCAGCGATGTCACAATTATTCAATGATTTCCAAAAACAAGATGTAAAATTTGATATCATAAAATTAAAACAAGCTTGTGATGAAGTATTAAAAATAAAAGGTTTTGACACAAGTCTTGGAATACCTCACTTCGCCGGTATATCTCTAAATCAAATTCCAGGTGATCCAGATTCTGTTAAAGGAAATAATGTAAGAGGCATTTATTGGACTAAACCAGATAGTACAGGTGTTGAGGTACAGAGGGAAAGTAAAATTGATGAACATAAATATACAGAATTTATTGACGACTTTAAAAATACTTATTTCAAAGATGTTTATGACCAATTAACAAAAAAGTACAAATTAGGTAGGATGAGACTTCTTCTTAAAGAGCCAAGATCAACATTGAGTTGGCATAGAGACCCTGAGCCAAGGCTTCATATACCTATATACACAAATCCTGGAGCAATAATGGTCGTTGATAATGTTGCAAAACATATGCCAGCAGATGGCTCTGTTTGGATTACTAATAATACTAAATATCACAATGCATTTAATGGAGGTGAAGAAAATAGAGTTCACCTTGTTGCTTGTGTTTTAAATTACAAATTTAATTAAATTGAAAAAAATTTTTATTGCTTCAGATCATGGTGGTTTTAATTTAAAAAGGAATATTTTAAAATACTTTACTAAAAATTATCCAATAAAAGATCTGGGACCAAAACAAAATATGAAGTCCGTTGATTACCCTGATTTTGCTCATAAACTTTGTAAACAAGTGGCGAAAAATAAGAATCATGTGGGAATACTTGTTTGTGGTTCAGGTGTAGGAATGTCTATTGCTGCAAACAAAAATAAGGGAATACGTGCAGCTTTATGCTATTCAGTAAAAAATGCCAAATTATCGCGATTGCATAATGATGCAAATGTTATAACATTAGGAGAAAGGCTTATTAAAAAAACAGTTGCCTTAAAATGTGTTGAGAGCTTTCTAAAAACTGAGTTTGAAGGCGGTAGACATATAAAAAGAATTAAAAAAATATAGGTAAATAAATGTCTAGTGAAAAAAAATATTTAAATACTCAATATGAAAACTTTTTTGAAAAAAAATTGTCTGAAGCTGATCCAGAAATATTTGATGCAGTAAATAAAGAATTAATCAGACAACAAAATCATATCGAATTAATCGCATCAGAAAACATTGTTTCGCAAGCTGTTTTAGAGGCACAAGGTTCTGTACTAACAAATAAATATGCTGAAGGTTACCCAGGTAAAAGATATTATAATGGTTGCGAACACGTTGATGTTGCTGAGTCACTTGCTAACGATAGGTTAAAAAAACTTTTCAATTGTAAATTTGCTAATTCACAACCTCATTCTGGTGCTCAAGCTAACGGAGCAGTTTTTTTAGCGTTATTAAAGCCAGGTGATACATTTATGGGAATGAGTTTAAATTCTGGTGGCCATATTACTCATGGTCTTAAAATTGCGATGTCAGGCAAATGGTTTAATGCAATAAGTTACGATGTGGATAAAACCTCTGAATTAATCGACTATGATGAAGTTGAAAGATTGGCAATTGAAAATAAACCTAAACTTATAATTGCTGGAGGTAGTGCATATTCTAGGATAATTGATTTTAAAAAGTTCAGAGAAATTGCTGATAAAGTTGGAGCTTTCTTTATGGTAGATATGGCTCACTTTTCAGGTCTTGTTGCTGGTAAGGGTTATCCAAATCCTGTTGATCATGCTCATGTCGTTACATCTACAACTCACAAAGTTTTTAGAAGTGCCAGAGGTGGAATTATTTTAACAAATCACGAAGATATATATAAAAAAATTAATACAGCAGTATTTCCTGGCTATCAGGGCGGCCCTCTGATGCATATAATAGCAGCAAAAGCAGTTGGATTTAAAGAAGCATTAGAACCTTCTTTCAAAGAATATATATCTAATGTTTTAGCTAATGCAAAAATTCTCGCAGAAACATTAAAAACAAATGGTTTTAAGATTTATTCTGGGGGAACAGATACTCATTTAATGTTGGTAGATTTAAGACCATTTGGTGTCAAAGGTAATGCTGCAGCTGAAAGTTTATCAAGAGCCAACATAACATGTAATAAAAATGGAATTCCTTTTGATACAGAGAGTCCAATGGTAACTTCTGGTATAAGGCTAGGTTCTCAGGCCGCAACTACAAGAGGTTTTGGTTTAAATGAATTTAAAATTGTTGGTGAACTAATTACTAAAGTAATTAAAGGTTTGTCATCAAACCCTGATGATAATACAAAAATAGAAGACGAAGTAAGAAAAGAAGTTGTTGATTTATGTTCAAATTTCCCAATTTATAAAAATTTGGGATAATGAATTATGATTTGTCCCATATGTAAAAAGGGTGAAACCTCAGTTGTTGATTCTAGACCTACTGAAGATGGAACAGCAATTAGAAGAAGAAGATTATGCAATATTTGTGGTCAAAGATTTACAACATTTGAAAGAGTGCAGTTTAGAGAATTAACTGTCGTAAAAAAAAATGGCAGAAAATCCTCTTTTGATAGAGAAAAGCTTTCAAAATCTATATATGTTGCACTTAAAAAAAGACCAATAGATACAGAAACTGCAGAAAAATTTATTTCCAGAATATCAAGATCACTGGAGGAACTAGGTCAAAGTGAAATATCTTCGAACACAATAGGCACAATGGTAATGGAAGGATTAAAAGAATTGGACCCTGTAGCTTATGTAAGATTTGCATCAGTTTATAGAAATTTTAGAGAAGAAAAAGACTTCGTTCAATTTGTAGATAAAATCGATGTCTTTAAAAAAAGATAAATCATCAAAAAAAAATAAAGCTTTCATGAGATTGGCATTAGATCTTGCTAATCAAAATAAAGGTTTAACAGGACTAAATCCTTCGGTCGGATGCGTTGTAACATGTAAAGATGAAATCATTTCTTACGGAAAGACAGATATTAATGGAAGACCTCATGCTGAAGTAGCAGCTTTAAAAAATAATAAATTAAATTTCAAAAATTCAAATATGTATGTAACATTAGAACCTTGTATTCATTATGGAAAAACACCACCTTGTACAAACATTATTATAAAAAATAAAATTAAATTAGTTAATTATTCGATTGAAGATTTTGATAAACGAACAGCAAAAAAAACAAAAAATGTTTTAAAAAAAAATAATATTTTTGCAAAAATTGGTTTAATTAAAAATGAGGTAAATCAATTTTACAAGGATTATAAATTCTCAAAATCTAATGAAATTCCATATGTTACTGGAAAATTAGCTGTTTCAAAAAATTATAGAATTTATTTATTTAAAAAAAAAATTACAAATGAACATTCTCATAAAGTATCTCATTTATTAAGATATAGAAATCAAGCAATTTTAACATCTTATAGAACAATTAACTCTGACAACCCAATTTTAAATTGTAGAATTCAAGGTTTAGAAAAGTTTTCACCAGTAAAATTTATTATTGATAAAGATTTGGAGACTAAAATAAATTCCAAAGTATTAAAACCTCACTCAAATAAAACTTATATTTTTCATAACAAAAAAGATAAAATTATTATTAACAAATTTAAAAATAAAAATGCAAAACTTATTTTTATGAACATAACAAATAATAGATTTGATTTAAATACAATTTTAAAAAAAATATATTCTTTAGGTTATGCAAATTTATTAGTTGAATCGGGTCCAAATCTTTTAAAATCTTTTTTAAACAATAATTTAATAAATGATTTCTATTTATTCAAAGCCGATAATAAAATTAATTTAAAAAATTCAATTGCTTTGAATTCTTTTATTGATTTGTTATCTAAAAAATTTAAAAAAAGATCGCAAATTAATACATATTTAGATAAAGAAAAACTTTTTAGGTACCAGTAAATGTTTAATGGAATAATTTTTAATACAGGTAAAATTATAAATATTACCAAAAGAGCTAAAGGAATAAATGTCTTTATTAAGTCAAAATTAAAATTAACTAATAAGCAATTAGGTATATCTATTTCCTGTGATGGTGTTTGTTTAACGTTAATATCATATAAAAAAAATATATCTGAATTTTATTTATCAAATGAAACTATTAGAAAATCAAAATTTAAAAAATCTAATGTTGGCGATTATGTTAATTTAGAATTACCTTTAAAGTATGGAAATAATATTTCAGGTCATATTTGTCAAGGTCATGTTGATACAGTAAGTAAAGTCACAAATTTAACAAAGGTTGATAAATCTATAATTTATGAATTCAGTATTGATGAAAAATTTTATAAATATTTAGTTGAGAAAGCTTCAATCTTGATAAATGGTGTATCTTTAACAATAGCCAAGATAAAGAAGAATAAATTTGAAATTTGGGTTATTCCACATACATTAAAACTTACAAATTTAGCAAACATTAAAAAAAATGATTTAGTTAATATTGAAATTGATATTTTATCAAAATATGTAAAAAAATTTATTAATGATAAAAAATAAATTTAGCTCAATAGAAAAAATTATATCTATCTCAAAAAGAGGAGGAATGTATATTCTTGTAGATGATGAAAATCGTGAAAATGAGGGTGACTTAGTATTTAATGCTAGTGATGTTAATTCTAAAAAAATTAACTTTATGGCAAAAAACGGTAGAGGTTTAATATGCTTAACATTAAATAAAAATCAAGCTAATAAACTGGGGCTTACATTTATGGCTCCTGTTAATAAATCAAGAAATCAAACAGCTTTTACTATCTCAATAGAGGCTAAAAAGGGTATAACGACAGGTATTTCAGCTAAAGATCGATCACGAACAATAAAAGTTGCTACAAAAAAAAATGTTTTAAAGAATGAGATAGTTTCACCTGGTCATGTATTTCCAATTATTTCTCGAGAAGGAGGAGTACTAGTTAGAGCAGGTCATACAGAAGCATCTGTAGATATAGCTAGACTCAGTAACAAAATTCCAGCTGCTGTAATATGTGAGATTATGAATGAAGATGGTTCGATGGCAAAAGGAGAGAACTTATTAAAATTTGCAATTAAACATAAACTTCATATTGCAAAAATTGAAGACTTAATTTCTTATAGATTGAGAAAAGAAAATTTTGTTAAAATAAAAAAAACATCTACGATTAATTTAAATAATCAAAAATTTAAAATTTATGTTTTTGAGAACTCAATTGATGGTTCTGAACATTTTGCATTAGTTAAGGGTAAAATAAGTAAAGGAAAATCACCAAGAGTTAGAGTTATTTCATCTAATGTAGTTCAAAATTATCTAATAAATCAAAAACTACCAAACTCATTTGAAAAAACTTTAAAATATTTTAAAAAATACAGCAATTGTGTAATGATTTTTATAAGAGATCCAAATTTAAAATCAGTTACTCAAACTCTTAAAGATTTTAAAGATAAAAAGTCTAAAACCAAAGAAAAAGATCAATTAATAAAAAGTTATGGTATTGGAGCTCAAATAATTAAATCTTTAAAAATAAAAAAAATGATATTAGTTACTAGAACTCTAAAAAAGGTTGTTGGGTTGGATGGTTATGGTATCAAGATTATTAAACAAGAAATAATAAAATGAAAAATAAAGTATTAATTGTACAAGCAAACTATTACAAAGATATCTCAAGTGCACTTCTTAAAAGTGCAATGAATGAATTAAAGAATTTTGCAAAGATTAAAATAATTTCGGTTCCAGGTGTATTTGAGATACCCGTAGTTATTTCTAAAAATATAAATAAATACGATGGTTTTGTAGTTCTAGGATGTGTAATTAAAGGTCAAACGCCTCATTTTAATTTTATATCTAAATCAACAACTGATGCAATTATGAACATATCTGTGGAGTCAAAAAAACCTGTTGGTAATGGAATAATTACTTGTTTAAATAAAAAGCAAGCTATTGCACGTGACAAAAAGGGTAGAGAAGCAGCCAACGCAGTAAAAACAATATTATCTTTATAGAATGCCACTTCATTTTAGTAAAAAAAATAACCCAAGAGTTATTATTATACAGAAACTTTACAGCAAATATTTTAACAATGAAGTAGAATTAAACTTTCCAAAACATCGTTTCAAAAAATTTATAAAAGATGTGGTTAACGGTACAATTGAAAGAGATGATGTAATTCATGAAGAAATAACAAATCATTTAAAAGAAGATTTGAAAATTTTGAATTTGGACAAAGTTTTTCAAGTAATAATTAAAAGTGCAATTTTTGAATTAATGTATAAACCAAAAATATCCTCAAAGATAATTATTAAAGAATACCTTAATGCTTCCAACTTCTTTATAAATTTATCGCAAACAAAATACTTGAATGCTTTGCTTGATAAAATTTCAAAGAAATTAAGAAACTGATGAATGAAGAATTCTTAATAAATAGTTATTTGAAAAAATTATCTAAAAATAATCCATCTTCACTTAACTTAAATGATGATGTCTTTTTTGATAAAAATAAAAAATTAGTTGTTTCTGTTGATACTTACAATGAAGGTGTACATTTTTTAAATTTTAAAAAACCAGATCTTGTAATAAGGAAAGTAATAAGATCATCTATTTCAGATATTTATGCTAAAGGAGTTAAACCAAATTATTTCTTTCTAGCTGGCTCAGGTAACAAAAAACATTTTACAAAAAAAAATATGTCATTAATTAATAAATCTTTATCTAATGAACAAAATAAATTTAACATCAAATTATCAGGTGGTGATACTACATCCTCAAAAAATCTAAGTTTTACAGTTATATCTTTAGGATATTCAAATAAAATTGTTTATAGAAATAAAGCAAAAATTGGAGATGACATTTATTTAACTGGTAATGTAGGTGATAGTTACATTGGTTTAAAAGTTTTAAAAAATAAAATTAGGATAAACTCAAATCAAAAAAAATATTTTATCGATAAATATTATTCGCCAAATCTTCCTATAAAGTTTAGTTCACATCTTTTTAAAATGGCAAACTGCTCTATGGATATTTCTGATGGATTGATAATTGATATAAACAAATTAATAAATAAACAAAAACTTGGATATTTAATCGATATAGATAAGATCCCAAAATCAAATCATTTAAAACTATTAATTAAACAAAAAAAACTCAACACGTTAGACTATTTATTCAATGGTGATGATTATCAAATTTTATTTACAGCTTCTAAATCAAAGAGAAAATATATAAAAATATTATCCTCTAAAATGAATCAAAAAATTTCTATTATTGGGCAAATTAATAGTAAATCAAAAAATTACCTATTAGATAATAGGAGAATTCCAATAAAATACCTCAAATACCAGGGTTATTCTCATATATTCTGATAAGTTAAATATTGCCTTTTATCATCTTTTTTGTAATGTCCGCATTTTAAAAAATAACTGAAATACTTATTTAAGGAATTATATGTCTGTTGATACTATTTTATTATACACAATTTTCGCTGGAATATTATCCATTGTATATGGGTTTGTAACTGGATCTTCAATTTTGAATGCAAGTGCAGGAAATGCAAAAATGCAAGAAATTGCTTCTGCTATTCAAATAGGTGCAAAAGCATATTTAAACAGACAATACAAAACAATCGCTATAGTTGGCGTTGTAGTTTTAGTTATTATTAGTTTTGCATTTTCATTATTAGTTGGAATTGGATATTTAATTGGTGCAGCATTATCTGGAATAGCTGGATACGTTGGAATGTTAGTATCTGTTCAAGCAAATGTCCGTACAGCAGAAGCTTCAAGAAAAGGTTTGGCTCAAGGTCTTTCAATAGCTTTTAAATCTGGAGCAATTACAGGAATGTTAGTTGCTGGTTTAGCTTTATTAGCTATAGCAGTTTATTATTATATTTTATTATCCGCCAATGTTGATGAAAGAGAAATTGTAAATGCATTAGTGGCTTTAGGTTTTGGTGCATCATTAATATCTATTTTTGCAAGATTAGGTGGTGGAATTTTTACAAAAGGTGCTGATGTTGGTGCAGATTTAGTTGGAAAAGTAGAGGCAGGTATTCCAGAAGATGATCCTAGAAATCCAGCTGTTATTGCAGATAATGTTGGTGATAATGTTGGTGACTGCGCAGGTATGGCGGCCGATCTATTTGAAACATACGCAGTAACTATTGTGGCTACTATGGTTCTTTCGTCAATATTTTTTGTATCTGATTTAAATATGATGGTTTACCCACTAAGTATTGGAGCAGCATGTATTTTAACATCTATCGTTGGTACTTTTTTTGTAAAACTTGGACAATCAAAAAATATAATGAACGCTCTATATAAAGGTTTTGTTGCTACGGCAATTTTATCATTAATTATATTATATCCCATAACAGATTATGTTATTGGGTTAGACACCAGATATTCTGTAAATGGAGTTACTTTTAATGGTATGAGCTTATATTACTGTGGAGTGATCGGTTTAATTATCACTGGATTATTAATATGGATTACTGAATATTACACTGGTACGGATTATAGACCCGTTAAAAGTGTTGCAGAATCATCTACGACAGGTCATGGTACGAATGTAATTCAAGGATTAGCAATATCTATGGAAGCGACGGCAATTCCAGCAATAATAATTGTTGCTGGTATTTTATTAACTAATTCAATTGCTGGATTATTTGGAATAGCTATAGCTGTAACAACAATGCTTGCACTAGCTGGAATGGTTGTTGCCTTAGATGCGTATGGTCCAGTAACAGATAATGCTGGTGGGATTGCAGAAATGTCAAATTTACCAAAAAACGTAAGAAAGACAACAGATGCACTTGATGCAGTTGGAAATACTACTAAAGCTGTAACAAAAGGATATGCAATTGGATCAGCAGGATTAGGAGCTTTAGTTTTGTTTGCAGCATATACTGAAGATATTAAGCATTTTTCAAAAGAAGCAGGATCTAAGCTCGAAGGAATTGTGGTTACATTTGATTTATCAAATCCTTTTGTTGTTGTTGGTTTGTTGATAGGTGGAATGCTACCATATCTTTTTGGTTCAATGGGAATGCAAGCTGTTGGTAGAGCAGGTGGTGCAGTAGTGATAGAGGTAAGAAGACAATTTAAAAAAATTCCTGGAATAATGAAACGTAAAGCAAAGCCCGATTACGGTAAATTGGTTGATCTTTTAACTAAAGCAGCTATTAAAGAAATGGTAATTCCCTCTTTATTGCCAGTCTTGTCACCAATTGTTTTGTATTTTGTTATTTTACCAATAGGTGGTCAAGTTGCAGCTTTATCATCTGTAGGCGCAATGTTATTAGGTGTAATTATAACTGGATTATTTGTAGCAGTTTCTATGACAGCTGGTGGTGGAGCTTGGGATAACGCAAAAAAATATATCGAAGACGGTAAATTTGGTGGGAAGGGCTCCGAGGCTCATAAAGCTGCAGTTACTGGTGATACTGTAGGAGATCCTTACAAAGATACAGCTGGACCGGCAGTTAATCCAATGATCAAGATAACAAATATAGTTGCACTTTTATTATTAGCGGTAATTGCAGGCTAATTATAATTTATTTTTTTGTTTTTCTAATTGGTGAATTAATCTTTTCTCTTAAGGTTGAAAATACATCATATAGAAAACTATCGTTTTCATATTCCTTTTTGGTAGTATTTTTTAAATATTTTATATCGTTCATGTTATTCAAATCTAAAAGTGTTTTATTTTTTAATAAACCTGCATCATCCAATTCAACAATTAAGATATTATTTTTTTTTATTTTTTGCGTACCGAGTTTAAATAATGATTGGTTGGATTTTAATCTTTCAATATAATACCAAATATTTTGGTTGAAGTCACTTTTAGATGAGGGCGGACCAATAATCCTAAGCAAATCATTTTTGTTAGTTTCGCTTATTTTAATTTTATTAAATTTATTTTCTAACTTATTTGTTCCATGGTAATTTGATACTTTATTTCCTGAACAATTAGCTATAAAAATAAATATAAGTATATATAAATATTTCATGACATTAATATATTTAAACATTTACAATAATTTAGTAAAACTAACCAGAAATAAAAAATTATATAATGACACACAAAGTGATAGTTTTTACGATCGAATGATAATTTTTTTTTTCCATTTAGCTTTTTTATTAAAAGAATTTAAAAAAATTGAAACAAAAGAAAATCTTCAGAATTTTTTTGATTATTCTATTAGGCAAATAGAACTTTCAATAAGAGAAATTGGTTATGGAGATCAAACTATAAATAAAAAAATGAAAGAATATGTAAATCTTTTGTTTTCAATAATTGATAAAATTGATAGTTGGGAAATCAAAGATAATCATCAAAAAGAAGAAATATTAAAAAATTACTTAGATAATGTTTCAAATCACAAAAACCATTTAAAATATTTTGAAAAATATAGTAATTACTTGAGAAATAATACTTTCAATAATCTATCAAAAGATATAATAAATCTGTAAATTATTATGGCTGTACCAAAAAGAAAAACTACCAAATCTAGAGCTGGAAAAAGAAGATCTCATATTAAAGTGAGAGCAAAAAATATAATAGAAGATAAAAAATCAGGAGAGTATCGATTGCCTCATCATATGGATCTTAAGACAGGATTTTATAAAGGCAGACAAGTTCTAGATCCAAAAGAATAATATTTTATGAACAACCCAATTAAAATTGCAGTTGATGCAATGGGTGGTGAAAATTCCCCTTTAAAAATTATTAAAGGAATAGAAATTCATAGCTCAAATACAAGTAATGTTTTCTATAACATTTTTGGAAACAAGAAAATTGTAGAACCACTGATAAAAAAAACCAATTTAAATATAAATAATTATAAAATAATACATTCAGATAAATTAATAGATGATAATGATAGTCCTCTTGCAGCTGCAAAAAAAGGTAAAGATACTAGTATGTGGCTATCTATCGAAAGTTTAAAAAATCAACAGTCAGATGCTATTGTATCTGCTGGTAATACTGGAGCATTATTTGTCATAGCTAAGCTGAATTTAAATATGATTAATAAAATTGACAAACCTGCGTTGTCAGCTTTGTGGCCGAATAAAGATGGAATGAATATTGTGCTGGATTTAGGAGCAAATATTGAATGTAATGAAAAAAACTTAGTAGATTTTAGTTTAATGGGAGCAGCGCTCCATAAGTCATTATTTGAAAATGAAGATTCAAAGGTTGCACTTCTAAATATTGGTTCAGAAGAAATAAAAGGAAATAATGTAATTAAAAATACGTATCAAATTTTAAGTGATAAAAAAAATCCATTATTTGAATTCAATGGATACATTGAGGGAAATCAAATTATGGATGGTAAAGTTAATGTTATTGTCACAGATGGATTTACTGGTAATGTAGCATTAAAAACTGCAGAAGGAACTGCTAATTTTATAACAAACGAACTTAAAAAGGCATTAAATTCATCTTTTTTAGGTAAAATTTCAGCTTTACTTAATATAAAAAATTTAAAAAATTTTAAAAATAAACTAGATCCAAGATTATATAATGGGGCAATTCTACTTGGTTTAGATAAACCTGTGATTAAAAGTCATGGTTCAACAGATGAAATAGGATTTGCTAATTCATTAAAAGTTTGTGAAAAAATCATTAATGGTAAATTAATAGAAAAAATAAAGAAAAATATCGATTAAATGAGAATTAATTTGACCAAAAAAGAAATAATCAATTCAATTTATATGCAATTGGGTTTTTCAAAAAAAATATCTGAAAATTTACTTGAAGATTTTTTGTCTATTATACTAAATGAACTTATAAAAAATAAAAAGGTTAAAATTTCTAAATTTGGTACATTTATAATTAGACATAAAAAAAGTAGGATAGGGAGAAATCCAAAGACATTGGAAAAAAAAATTATTTCAGATCGAAATGTTGTTTTATTTAAACCATCAAATGAATTAAAAAAATATATAAATGAAAATGGCAAAGGTTGATAAAACTTACAAAACAATTGGTGAAGTTGCTAAAATTTTAAATTTAGTAAATAAAAAATCTGGAAAATTATCGACATACACCATTCGTTTTTGGGAAAAAGAATTTAATGAGATCAAACCACGAATTTTGGCTGGGAATAGAAGATATTACGATAATCGATCAATTGAAATTCTAAAAAAAATACAATTTTTGCTAAAAAATAAGGGTATGACAATCAGGGGTGTAAAAAAACAACTTCAATTTAATAACTCTTATCTTGACGAATTTAATAATAAATCTATAAACAAACAAATTATTAAAACTAAAATTAAAAATATATCTAATATAATTAAAAAAATAAAAAATAATGGCTAAAAAAACACATGTTAAGGTAAGGTTAGTTCCAGAAGCAAAACCAGATAGCCCTTTTTTTTATTATGTAAAAAAACCTGCGGGTGGTGAAAAAGCCAAAGTAAAACTAAAAGCGAAAAAATATAATCCCGCAACTAGAAAACATGAAGTTTTTGTAGAAAAAAAATTACCACCTCATAGTAAGTAACTTATTTTTTTTTAAAATTTCTTCTCTCAAAATCAATATAAGACATAATCATACTTTTCCATATCCTATTTGTTATCTTTGGATCAATTTTGTTTTGAATTGACTTCTTTTTAATATTTTTAAGAATTAGTGATATTCTTTTTTTATCAACAATTTCGTGTTTATAAGTTTTAAGTTTCAGAACATCTTTGACAATATTTGTTCTTATTTTTACCAATTTTATGAGTTTATTATCAAGAAGGTCTAATTTTTTTCTAAGGATATTTAATTTTTTTCTTTTATCAGGCGACATTTGATCAATTGGATTTATAAATAAATATTATATTTAAACAATTATGTATACCGAAATAAATACAAAATACAGAATATACATATCTAATTGGTTGCTAATTATGTTTATTTTGATCTCAGCAATGATAGTGGTTGGAGGTTTAACAAGACTTACAGATTCTGGACTATCAATTACTAAATGGGAATTTTTTAAAGGGTTTTTTCCACCAATCAACAATCAGGCTTGGATAGCTTATTTTGAAGCTTATAAGCAAATACCTGAATTTAAACTTCAAAATTACTCAATGACCTTAAGTGAATTCAAGGTAATATTTTGGTGGGAATGGGCACACAGATTTTTTGGACGTGTTATTGGCCTGGCTTTTCTGATACCTTTAATTTTCTTTTCAATCAAATTAGGTGTTAAAAAACTTTACAATTTTTATTTTATCTTTTTTTTGATTTGTTTTCAGGGACTTTTAGGTTGGTACATGGTCCAGAGTGGTCTAGTGAATAACATAGATGTAAGTCATTTTAGGTTATCAGTTCACCTTTTATTTGCATTTATTATTTTATCGTTAATTTATTGGAATTATTTAAGTTTAGTAAATTTAAATATAAAGGATAAAAAAATTAATAATTATATACCTGAATTTTTTTTATTATTAATTTTCTTACAAATTATTATTGGTGCATTCGTTTCAGGCATGGATGCAGGAAAAATATATAACACTTGGCCACTAATGGGTAATTCTTATTTTCCAGACGACAATAAATTTATAAGTTTATTTAAATTGTCTGCTTTTAGCGATCCATCACTAGTTCAATATTTACATCGAAATTTAGCTTATTTAATATTCATTATTTTCATAGTAATTTCATACATAACTTATCGGAATAAAATTTTTTATTTATTTAAAGCTGTATCTATTTTAGGTTTAATTATTTTATTACAAATTATATTGGGAATTCTTACTGTTTTATCTGGTGCTAATATCATAGTAGCTTCTTTGCACCAATTAAGTTCAATATTATTAATAACATCATCATTATATTTTTTGTACAAGAATAGATTTAGTTGATCATTTTTTTTCAATTACAAATAGTTCATTCTTAAAATATAGTCCTTTATTTTTATTTACAATATCTTTTACAACTTTTTGATAATATTTCTTTCTTTCTGCATTCATTATTTGCTCATCTGATATTTGGTTAACATATACTGCAGCATTCCATGCTGAAAATATTAATGAGGTAGCAATACCACCGCTAATTTCATTTGGTAATGCCCGCAAGATATATTTAATAGTTTGTTTTTTATTAAATTTTAATTTTTTCAAAATTTCATTATCTGTATTTTTTTTTATATATTGAATTATTGATCCGTATAGTGAAGGAAATGGTTTTTCTTTTGGCCAGATTTTCTTAATAATTTTGTTTCCTGGATCATTTCCACATGCATGAACTACTACTAATTTACCTTTCTTATCTAATGATTTTATCATTGGATCAATAACATACTTTACTTTTTTCTCTGCAGGTATTCTTGATCTATAAGGTTGTGAAGCTATGATTAAGTCGTAACTATTTTTTCCATTATTTTTTTTTGGAATAACATTTTTCAGTGAAAATTCTTGATCTTTTCTATAAATTACAATTACTGATGGTTCTTTATATGTCGGATTACCATTTTTAAGGTTTCTCTCTATTTGCCATTTCTTACTTAAAAATTCTTGATTAAGTTTTCTTAATTGATTTGAAAAATCTAATGAGGAATTGCCTTTAAGTTTAACTATTTTCCAATTCATTTTTTTTTGTTTTTTTTTGTCATTTGATTTGAGTGCAGTTGATTCAACATAATTTAGATTTGAGATAACAAATACAGTGTTTTTATGTTCGACAAATCGATCCGGAAGTTTTTCAAGCCCTAATCTAACATCTTCCATACTTATCTCTTTTGTACTTACTAATAAAGGAATATGAGGCATTTTCTGATGACATTGTCTCATTACACTCATCAATAATGATCCATCACCCATACCTGCATCAAATATTTTTAATGCTGGAAATTTTGGTTTTAATTTTTGGACAATAGGTTTTAACGCATCTGCAATTTTGTTCTTTTCGTTAGTAGTTGTAACAAAAAGTAAATATTTCTGTCTATTATCAAAAAATCTAAAATTTTTTTTCATAAATACAAATTTGCAATTACTAATTTGCTGGATAATTTGTTGTTATGAATTTTTTTAAAACATTTAATACTCGATCTGCTTCCTCTAATAACATCATATGTCCGCAATTATCTATTATATCTATTTGACTTCCATCAATTAAATTAGCTAGTTTTTTACCTTCTTTTACTGGACACATTTTATCATCAGTGGCAAGTATAGAAAGGGTTGGTATCTTAATTTGTTTTGCAGCCTCAAAACCATTTTTGTAATTATCACATGCTCTAAAATCTACACCGAGGGTATTTTTTATTGTTCTAGTTTTAGCTAACATTGAACCAGTATTAATATGATATAACCCTGGAACAGGATGACCACCAAAGTGCCCAGCCGGTCCATGAGCCCAGTCCATCATTAATTCTACAGCCTTAGGATCATTGTTTTCTGCTAAAGATAATAATTCTGGGTTCATTGGAATTGCACCAGCACCACCCATCAAACTTAAAGTTTTAATTTTATCAGGATTCCTTGCTGTACACTCAACGGTAACTAAACATCCTTGTGAATGACCAACTAATGAAGCTTCCTTATATCCAACTGCATCAATAACATCGCTTATCCAATCAGCCATATCCTCAATTGATTTTAAACTTTCACCCCCTGATAACCCATGACCTGGCATATCTAAAGCTAAAACACTATATCCATGGAAAGCAAAATATCTTGTTTGCAAAACCCATGTCATATGAGTTAGTCCACTACCGTGCACAAATATTATTAATGGTTTATTTTTATCGAATGGTCTGCCTCCCGTAGAAGCATAAACCTCGTTATTATTTACCTCAAACTTCATTGATTGGATACGAGTCTAGGTTTCCTAGCAGCTCTAAATCCATTTTCAAAGTCATTTTTAATATCATCTATATCCTCAATACCAACTGATAATCTGATCATATCATGGGATAAACCCGCAAATTTTAATGTAGCTTCATCCATTTGAGAGTGTGTTGCTGATGCCGGATGAATTACCAATGTACGTGTATCCCCAACATTAGCTAAATGAGAAGCAAGTTTAACATTATTAATAAATGCTTCACCTGCAGCCTTTCCTCCTTTAATACCAAATGCTATCATTGATCCTTTGCCATTTGGTAATAATTTTCTTGCTAAATCATGATCAGGATGATCTGGTACACTCGGATGTGAAACCCAAGCAACACTTTCGTGACCTAATAAATACTCGACCATTTTTTCAGCATTCTCGCAATGTTTTTTCATTCTTACAGAAAGTGTTTCTATACCTTGTAACACATTCCATGCATTTTGAGGGCTTAGACAAGGACCGAAATCTCTCATACCTTCCGCTCTTGATTTCATCGTAAATGCTGTTGGTCCAAATTCTTCAGCAAAAGATAATCCATGGTAACCTTCATATGGTTTAGTCATTGTTGGGAACTTATCATTTTGCATCCAGTCAAACTTACCACCTTCAACAATTATACCAGCCATTGATGATCCATGACCTGCCATCCATTTAGTAAGTGAATGAACTACAATATCAGCACCGTGCTCTATAGGTTTACATAAATAAGGTGTTTGATAAGTTGCATCTACCATTAAAGGAATACCTGCGTCGTGAGCTATTTTAGCAATCTCAGGCATATTCATTATTTCGTTTCCAGGATTACCTACAAGTTCTCCAAATATTCCTTTTGTATTTTTTTGAATTGCTTTTTTAAATCCCTCTGTATCTCTTGGTTTTACAAATGTTGTTTTAATACCAAATTTTGGAAGTGTTAGTCTGAAAAGATTTACAGTTCCACCATAAAGCTGTGATGATACAACTAAATGATCTCCTGCTTCGCAAAGAGTCATCACTGCAAGAAATATCGCACTCATTCCAGACGATGTAGCTAATGCAGCCGTTCCACCTTCTAATGAAGCAACTCTCTCCTCTAAAACTGCAACTGTTGGGTTTGATATCCTACTATAAATGTGTCCACCTCTTTCCAAATTAAATAATGCTGCTGCATGATCTACATCATCAAATAGATATGAAGTTGTTTGGTATATTGGCACTTGTCTTGAACCAGCATTTTTATGAGGTTGATATCCTGCATGTAAACTTAGGGTATCAAATTTATACGTTTGTGGATCCATTTCTTTTTTTTTATCTGACATTTAGTTGCTCCTATTTAATTTTTTTAAGATTTTATTATAAACAAATATTATCGCTTATTTATAGCTTATTTATTAGTTAAAACTATCAAAATTGACTAAAGTACTAACTGTATATCGTTTGACAATATATAGATTTATAAGTATTAATCCCGCAATTATGACTAAATTTCTTAAAAAAGACGACCTAAATAGTAAATGGTTTGAAATTGACGCAACCGGTGCAGTAGTAGGAAGATTGGCAACTGTTGTATCAAAAATTCTTAGAGGAAAAAATAAAGCAACATTTACTCCTCATATGGATAGTGGAGATTTTGTTGTTGTTAAAAACGTAGATCAATTAAAATTTACAGGGAATAAGTTTTCAAACAAAAAATATTATAGACATACTGGGCATCCAGGTGGAATTAAAGAAACAACACCTGAAATATTACAATCTTCAAAACCAGGTGAAGTTTTAAAAATGGCAGTAAAAAGAATGTTACCTGGCGGTCCTTTAGCTAAAAAACAATTAACTAAACTTAAAGTTTATTCAGGATCGGATCATCCTCATTCAGCACAAAACCCTGAAGTAATAGAGATTGGAAAACTTAATTCAAAAAATATAGTTAGAAATTAAAATGGAAACAAATCAATCTACATCTTCAAAACTAAAATTAGATTTTAAAGATGCAAAATATGCAACAGGTAGAAGAAAGACTTCAATTGCAAAAGTTTGGTTAAAAAAGGGGACTGGTAAAATTTACGTTAATGGTAAAAATTTAGATGATTATTTCACAAGAGCTACTCACAAAATGCAAATACTAAGACCTTTTGAAATTATCAATCAATCTACAGAATACGATGTTAGATCCCAAGTTGTTGGTGGTGGACACACAGGTCAAGCAGGAGCATTAGTGCATGGTATATCAAGGGCACTATTACAATTTGACGAAAATCTAAAACCAACACTTAGAAAAGAAAAACTTACCACGAGAGATCCAAGATCAGTTGAGAGAAAAAAACCTGGTCGAGCAAAAGCTAGAAGAAGTTATCAATTCTCTAAAAGATAATATCATTTTATTAAACAACTGTTATATTACAATATGTCTAAGATTAATGCATTAGTTGCTGGAGCTACCGGATACATAGGTATTCAACTAGTTAAATTATTAACTAAACATAAAAGAGTTAAAATTAAATATCTTTGTGGCGATACCTCTGTAGGTAAGAAAATTAGCTCTTATGATAAATACTTTAATAAATATAAACTACCAAATATTGTTAAATATAATAAAGAGTTGTTAAAAAAAGTTGATGTTATATTTACCGCATTACCTAATGGAGAGGCTCAAAAAATTTCAAAAAATTTACAAAATAAAAATATTTTAATTGATTTAGCGGCAGATTTTAGACTTAAATCAGCCAGCGATTATTTGAAATGGTATAAAATCAAACACAATGCTCCTAAATTAATCAAAAAAAGTATTTATTCTTTACCTGAGTTAAATATTCAGAACATAAAAAAGTATAAGATAATTTCTTGTCCAGGCTGTTATCCAACATCAATCTTATTACCACTGGTACCGTTAATTAATAAAAATATTGTTAAATCAAAAAATATCATAATTGATTCAAAATCTGGTTACTCAGGTGCAGGCAGAAATATTCATAAAAAATATAACAACAAATTTTTAAATGAGACATTGAGTGCTTATGGTTTAGCCTTTCACAGACACAATTCAGAAATTGATCAGGAATTAAAAATAAAAACTGGTAAAAAAGTAAAATTTCAATTTACACCTCATCTTTCACCAATGTTTAGAGGAATATTAACTACTATGTATTTAGATCTAAAAAGAAATGATTCTCTTGAAAAAATTTATTCTTTTCTAAAAAAATATTACAAAAATAATAAATTTATTAAAATTTTGAAACCAAATACTTTTTTAGGAACTAATGATGTAATAAACACAAATAACTGTCATATTTCTGTGTGCGAGAGCAAATATAAGAATAAAATTATTATATTGTCAGCAATAGATAATTTGATTAAGGGTGGTAGTGGACAAGCTGTTCAAAATATGAATATTTTATTTGGATATAAGTCTGACGAAGGATTAAATTGATGAGAATACTGATAATTTTATTAATTTTTTTATTTTTAAATAATTGTTCTAATCAAAATTTTGGTTCTTTTTTAAAGAAAAAAAATGATGATATGGTTGAAAAACCAAATTTAGATATTGATAAAAATATTTCTTTCGAGGATTTTAAAAATAAAATTATTAATTATGGAAAAAATAGTAGTTTTCCAAGTTTAGATGATTGATATGACTAAAAAGCTTAATATAGCAATTGTTGGATTAGGGCAGATTGGTAATTATCTCTATAATGAATTAAATACAAAAAAAAAAGATATTCTAAAAAAAACTGGAAAAATTATCTCTGTTTCTGCAATTTCAGCTAAAAATATTAATAAAAAAAGAAAATTTAGAATTAATAAGAAAATATTTTATAAAGATCCCTTTAAAATTTTTAAAAATAATAAAATTGATATTTTAATTGAAGCCATTGGTCAATCTGATGGTATATCAAAAAAAATTGTAGAATTTGCACTTAAGAATAAAATTCATGTTGTAACTCCTAATAAGGCATTAATTTCTAAATACGGTAATAATCTTTCTAAACTTGCTGAAAAAAATAAAGTTAATTTAGAATTTGAAGCGTCAGTAGGAGGTGGTATCCCTGTATTAAGAACTATTAAAGAAGGGCTAGCAACTAATAAGATAAGTAAAGTATATGGAATATTAAATGGCACTTGTAATTATATATTATCTGAAATGGAAGAAACTAAGTCTGGCTTTTCAACTGTATTAAAAAAAGCTCAATTATTAGGTTATGCTGAACCAGGTAATCCAAAATTAGATTTAAATGGTTACGATGCTTTAGCTAAAGTTAAAATTCTTTCTGCTTTAGCATTTAATAATAAAGTATCAAATTCAAAATGTTTAATGGAGGGTATTGAAAATATAGAATACAAGGATTTAGAAATTGCAAATCAATTAAATTATAAAATTAAATTATTGGGAATAACAGAAATTGTTAATAATAAATTATTCGAAAGAGTTCATCCATGTTTAATTAAAAAAAATACTTACATCGCAAATGTTAATGGTGTTATGAATGCTGTTATAATTGAAGGTAATCCAGTAGGGGAGAGTGTTTTGCAAGGAGAAGGTGCTGGGCCTGGTCCAACATCATCTGCTTTAATGTCTGATCTTTTGTCAATTTTACGTGGAAATATCAAATACCCTTTTGGGATTTCTGATAATAAAAGAAAATCTCCTTCAATATATAATACTGATAATTATTCAAATGCTTTATATATCAGGCTTGAAGTTAAAGATAAACCGGGTGTTCTATCTGAAATCACAAAAAAATTTGCTAAACACAAAATTTCTGTTCAAAGATTAATACAAATACCAAATAATAAAAATAAAACTGCTTCTATTGTGATTATAACTCACATATCCTTAGAAAAGGATTATCAGAAATGTATTAAATCTTTTAAATCAAATTTAAATATTATTAAAAACCCTATATTATTAAGACTTTTTTAATGGAACTTTATTTAAAGCTCTTTGAAGTTCTATTCCCTGTATTTTTTATTGTTGGAATTGGTTTTTTATTAGGAAAAAAAAATCCAAATTTTGATACTTCGTTTATAACATCTTATGCTGGGAATTTTGGAACTCCAGCTTTAGTAATTTTTTCTCTCACTTCTACAGGTGTTACTTTTGATATATTTGCAGAATATTTTATTTACGCATTAATATTACTCTCATCATTTGCTTTAATTGGTCTTGTTTTTTTAATTCTTATGAAAAAAGATTATATTAGAGAATTACCTACTTTTTTTTTACCTAATACTGGTAATATGGGTATACCAATATGTCTTTTTGCTTATGGTAAATTGGGTATGGGTGTAGCTGCAGCTATATCATCTTTGGTAATACTCTTACATTTTACTGCCAATATATTTCTTGCAAAAAGAAAATTTGATTTTTCTATAATCGCAAAAAGTCCTTCTTTCTATACAATTATTTTGACTGTTATCTTTTTATATTATGGCAAACAGATGCCAGTTTTTGTGATTAATACAACAATGCTTTTATCTTATGCAATGATTGTAATGATTTTAATGTCTTTAGGTATTGCTTTGACCCAAATGAAAGTATTTTCTTTGAGAGACTCAATTATAACATCAATTGGTAGGGTAATCCTGGGTCCAATTGTAGGTTTTTTTATTATAAAATTTTTTAATTTATCTGGTTTTGCAGCTGGAGTTTTACTAATTCAATCCTCTATGCCAAGTGCGATATTATGTTATTTGGTTGCTTCAATGTATTCACCAAAAAAAAATGTAGATAATATTTCCAGCACAATTGTTGTTTCTACTTTAATGTCATTGGTTACAGTGCCAATTACAGTATTTATTGCTCTTAAATATTTTGCTTAAATGAAAGCAATATTTTTAAATTTATCCGCATGGATGGTTTTGCCCTTTATGGATGCCATTGCAAAATACTTATCTTCGGATTTATCTTTTTTTCAAATAACGTGGGCTAGATATTTTTTTACAGTTGTATTCACAACTTTTTTTATGTTTTTATTTTATAGGGAACAATTGAAGTTTTCTCAAAATATCAAATTACAAATAATTAGAGGTTTGTCTTTATTTTTTGCAAATATATGTTTTTTTTACTCCATTTCTGTAATCTCAATGGCAAAAGCGTTAACATTGGCATTCGTTGCTCCATTGGTCACAACTGCTCTTTCTCCATTTTTACTTAAAGAAAAAGTCGGATATAGACGGTGGACTGCTGTATTAGTCGGTTTTTTTGGTATTTTAGTTGTTATAAGACCTGGAATTATAGAGATTAATCTTGCTAGTTTAGCAGCTGTTGGAACAGGCTGTTTTTACGGCTTTTATCTAATAATAACTCGAAAATTACATTCAACAGATAGTCCTTTACTTACATTGCTGATTACGGGCGTAGTAGGGGCCATTATCGCATCTTTCTTTGTTCCTATTGTTTGGATTAATCCTACACAAATTCAATGGTCTTGGATGGCTCTGATGGGTATATTTGCCTGTTTAGGCCATATATTAATCATTTTGTCTCTTCGTTACGCTGATGCTTCAAAATTAGCACCATTTGGCTATTTTGAGATAATCACTAACCTTATTTTAGGTTATTATGTGTTTTCTGATTTTCCTGATAAATACACTTTTATTGGACTTCTTATAATTGTTTCATCAGGGTTATATGTTTTTAAAAGAGAATATTATCATAAATATAAGTAAATATATGAGTACTATATATTAATGTAATACTTAAATTATTACGTGTAAACTATTGTATTTATTACATTTTATAGAATATCTTAACTATAGTTTTATTTATATAAAATATAAAATAATAGAATCAAATTATATAATTTTCAATTAAATAAGTGCTGATAATTAAAAATAATCAATAAATATGCAGTTATTTGAATTATAAAAATAGACAATAAAATTGGATCATGAGATAGGGTACAATAATTCAATAAAATCAACAATTATGAAGAAATTTTAGAACAAATCCATTGATAATAAAATTTTAGTTTTATTTTGATATGGAAATTTCTTAATATTAATTGATATGAATACAGATAAAATAATAATTTTCTTAATAATTACCTAAGTAATGCAATTTATGAATATAGTGTTTAATGCTCCAAATATAGGGCTAATTTAGAGATTTCAATTTATAAGCTGCAACCCAATAGGGGAATTTAAAATTGTAATACTAAATGTTGTTAAATTTAAAAAAAACGTTAATATTGCTAGCTTTTAGAGCAAAATTCCTTCAGATTTAAGTAATTTTTTCTTGGTTTTTATACCCCCTTTTCCAGAATATCCTCCAAGAGATCCATCAGACCTGATTACTCTATGGCAAGGTATTTTAGGAGCATATGGGTTTTTTCCAATAGCATTAGCTACAGCTCTAACAGCTTTAGGCTTATTAATACCCTTTGCGACGTCAGTATAGGTTAAAACACTACCTTTTTTGATTGTTTTTAAAAATTTCCAAACTATAATCTGGAATTTTGTACCTTTAAGGATCATATATAGAAAAAACCCTGTATCTCTGCACCTTTTCAGGTACAAAGATCAGTAGTTTTTGGCACGTCGTTGTATGCGCTACCGCCATGCCTTTCACCCCGCAATTTTAGCGCTACTCTGCGTGGTTTTCTGCCCTCTGGGCTTGAATCTCTCGATTTTTCCCCAGATGGTCAGTTAAGAGTTGCCTCTTAATTCATTTAAGAGATTATCATAGTGCAAATATAATTAGTATCACTTTATAGTTGATTATTAAGGGTTTTCAACAGCTGTGAATAGTGTTAACAAACTATCTAGGTCCAACGAAAATTAGAATAAAATAAGATAAATAGAAAATTATTGTTAAAACAGATAAGAAATATACTTCTAAAGATTTTCCATTTTTTTTGTAAACTAAATAACTCAGTATAGTTAAACCTAAAGATATAATTAGAAAATAGCTTGTAGGAATTTCTCCATCTAAAGTCATTAAGCATTTGTTTTATTTCATTTGACATTTAAAATCACTTGATATATTACTAATGATAATTAATTGTTATCAATAGTAATTATATGAATGAACTGACAACAGACCTAAAATCGCTTCATGAGGCAACTTTAAATAACCTTAAAAGCTCAAAGGCAAATAATACTTTAAGAGCTTATAGATCTGACTTTAAAGACTTTGGAGCTTTTTGTGCAAAGCATGGATTAAATTCATTACCAACAGAGGCAAAAATAGTCTCTCTATATTTAACTCATCTCTCTAAAAAATCAAAAATAAGCACTTTAAGACGAAGATTAGTGTCAATAAGCATGGTTCATAGGCTCAAAGGGCATTATTTAGATACAAAACATCCAATCATCGTTGAAAATTTAATGGGAATAAGAAGGGTCAATGGAAGTATTCAGAAAGGTAAAAAACCTATATTAATCAATCATTTAAAATTAATTATTAATGTAATAAATGAACAAAAAACTGAGGAAATAAAAAAACTTAGAGACAAATCAATAATCTTAATTGGCTTTGGGGGAGGCTTTAGAAGAACAGAGCTCATTTCAATTGATTATGATGATTTAGAATTTGTTCCTGAGGGTCTAAAAATCAATATTAAAAGATCAAAAACTGACCAATTTGGTGAAGGAATGACTAAAGGACTACCCTACTTTAATAATGAAATTTACTGTCCTGTTACAAATCTAAAAAAATTTTTAGAAATTTCTAAAATTAAGACTGGACCTATTTTTAGAAGATTTTCTAAAGGTTCATCACTTACAAATAAAAGATTAACTGACCAATCTGTAGTTTTATTAATGAAACAATATTTGAAATTAGCGGGTATCGAAAATAAATATTTTGCTGGACATAGTTTGAGGTCAGGTTTTGCTACAGTTGCAGCAGAGTCAGGAGCTGATGAAAGAAGTATAATGGCTATGACAGGTCATAAATCAACACAAATGGTTAGAAGATATATCAAAGAAGCAAATATATTTAAAAATAATGCTTTAAATAAAATAAAATTATAATTAATCTTAAACTAACTTATCTCTGTAGCTATCAATTTTTTTTGAAATAAGACTATTTGTTAAAAAAAAGTGTTTATAAATTTTATTTTGTAATGACTTTTTAAAAGACTCATTTTTAATAAGTTTTTCGATTGAAATTTGAATATTTTTAACAGTTAAAGACTTTACTCTCATTGCTTTTGGAGATGCCTCCCTGAGACCACCTTTATCTGTTATAATTAAAGCACATCCCGCACTTGATGCTTCAAGAGCTGTTCTACCAAAAGGTTCGCTCTTTCTAGGACAAACAACAGAAATATCTGACTTAATAAACCATTTTGTAACTATATTGTTTTTTTTAAAACCTAAAATTTTCAAATTACTATGTTTAAAAACATGCTTCTCTCTTGGTTCATCACCAATAACAATAGCACTCCAATCTGGATACTTATTTAAAACATTAATAATAGCTTCTCCAAATATATCGTAACCTTTGGAAATATTTAATCTACCAACAAATAAAATTATTTTTTTTTTGCTTTTGAAATTAATTATTTTTTTACTCGTTGATTGGTTAATAACCTCAAGTTTGTTTGTAATATATTTTTTATTTAAACCTTTGGTAAATTGATTCAAAGTCCAATTACTATTAAAAATTATTTTTTTTGTTTTGTCATATAAATTAATTCTTTCATTTACAGTTTTTGCCAATTTCATTTCAAGTGGATTATTGTGGAAATATAAAACAATATTTTTATTTTTTTTATAAATAGAGTTTATATATTCAGGTCTATTATGAATTTCAATTAAATTTGATTCTTTTATTTTTTCTTCATCTAGAAATTTTTTTACATAAACTCTACTACTGCTTCTAAAAAAAAATTTTGTAAATTTTAGATTAGTATAATTTGTTAATAATTTTTTTTTAAATAAAGTATTTCCAAATACTTGAATATTTTTTTTATATTTACTTAGTTTAATTGTATCATTTAAAAAAAGTGAGACTGCACCAGCGTAATCAGGAGTAAAATCTTCTTTATATGGAAGTAGAATTGAGATTTTCATTTATAAAAATTAGATTTTAATTTATTTCTGAGCTTGTAGTTTTTTTTAAGTTTATATTCTTCTTTCATGGCTTTAGATTTTGAGTCATAACTTATACTATAGGCCATTATCCATTTTCTACCTCTAGTAAATTTTGCTCCTTTTGAAGCATTATGTTTGGCCAATCTTTTCTTTAAATTGTTTGTATAACCAACGTAGCTAACATATTTTTGTTTATTTCTAGATATGATTAAATAAACAAAGTATTTCATTATGGCGGTCCCTAGGGGAATCGAACCCCTCTTTCATGGATGAAAACCATGTGTCCTAACCGATAGACGAAGGGACCAGAGATGGAGTTTCTATTGCAATTATTAAAAATAATCAAGCTATAGGTTCCTCACTTTTTATAATTTCTATTATAGATTCTTTGTGTGTGACAAGAGTTTCAGTAATAAATTTTGTATTTTCTTTTTTTACAGCCGCAACCATTTCAGTACCGGTAATACCTGTTGCACAAAAAATACTATCTCCTTTAACAATTTCATTTAATTCATATTTTTTATTTAGTTCAGATATTCCCATTTTTTTAGCTCTAGCCTTATCTTGATCAGTCGCAAATATAAATTTGCCCTGAAATTTACATCCATAAGCATCCAAAGCTGCTGCGGAGATTACTCCTTCAGGGCCTCCTCCAATACCTAAAAATAAGTCAACATTATACTTATTATCAGTAACTAAGAGAGCACCACAAATATCACCATCTGAAATTAATTTTAAATTTACTTTTAATAATTTTAATTCCTCAATAATATCTTTATGTCTTGGTCTATCGAGGATACATACTGTAAGTTCATTAATTTTTTTATTTTTAGCTTCTGCAATATTGGAAATATTTTTTTTTATAGTATAATCTAAATCTGTCGCATCGAATGGAACATCTTTACCCACTGCAATTTTATTCATATAGGTTTCTGGAGCATTAAATAAATTTCCTTTTTCTGAAATAGCTAAAACTGATATTGCACCTGGAATATTTTTTGAAGCAAAGTTTGTTCCTTCAAGTGGGTCTACGGCTATATCTAAATGTGGACCATTACCCTTACCCAGTTTTTCACCTATATATAACATTGGTGCTTCATCGAGCTCGCCCTCACCTATCACCACTTCTCCGTTAATTTCTAGATTATTTAAATCATTTCTCATTGAATCAGTAGCAGCTTTATCAGCAATTTTTTTATTTTCTTTGCCAAGAAACTGATAACAATTAATTGCAGCTCTAGAAGTAACTTTTACAAGTTTATTAATAAGATCTTTATCTAATGACATTAAATATTTTCAACAGTGGATTCTTCTGAATTATATTTCAATCTAGCTTCAAATTCACTTAATCTTTTCCAAACCGAAATCAGTTCTACTATTGTAGACCAGCTTCGAACTAAGTATTGTAATGAATTTTCAACTCTTCCAAATGCTCTGGTTATTTGTTGAACGAAACCTAATGTTATCGCACCTGATACTATAGTTGGTGCCAACGCTAAATAAGGAACAATTACCATTCCTTGAAAATAACTCCACTTAACTGCATTAAAATATAAATAGTGGAAGTATGATTTATAGTGAATACCTCTTACTCTGTCATATAATTGACCTATAGTAGGTGGAGCTGCTCTTATAGGATCATCTTCTCCATGAACTAATTCTTTTCTATAACCGGCCTCCTCTTTTTGAATATCATATTCAATACCAGGCAATTTTATACCAACAGCAGCTAATATAACTGTTCCACCAAGTGCAGATATTATTGCAACCCAAACTAAAGCGTGATCAACTTCTCCAATCCATGGTAGTACATCGACTTGTTTAGATAATCCCCATAGTATAGGTAGGAAGGCTACTAAAGTCATTATGCTATCTAGAAGTCCAACACCAAGGCCCTCCATTATTCTTGCAAATTTTAAAGTGTCTTCTTGAACTCTCTGCGAAGCCCCTTCAGTTAAACGAGCTTTTAGCCATTGAGAGTGGTAATATTCAGCCATTGAAGTTCTCCACCTAAACACCCAATGAGATACAAAAAATCCAGTTACAATAGCAATAATAATCCAAAGTCCTGCAACTTTTGCAAATGTAAACAAATATCCAATAAATTCTGTTTCAGTTACAGAACCAGGCTCTGTCAAAGCTTTTTGAAGAGTATCATAAAAATCGCCGAACCATTCATTAATTTTTACGTCTAATTGTACTTGATACCAAGTTGAAACTAATATGAAAATTGATCCAAATATACTCCAACCATACCATTTTCTTTCTGTAAAAAATTTAAACATTATTTTGTAAAGTTATCAGCATAAGATTTTAAAGTAATTTTTCTTTTATTTGGTTCTATCACTTCAAAATTAATATTATTTTTTTTTGCATATTCAATTGCTAATTCTTTTGTGGAAAATTCTAATTTTAATTCACTATAAGTATCTGTAGAACTTTCCCACCCCATTAAAGGATTGATTCCAGGATCATCTGTAATATATTCAATAATCCATTTATCATATTTCTTTAATCCTGACTGCATGGCTGTCTTAGATGGTTTATAAATTTTAGCTTTTCTCATAAAATGGTCGGGGTGGTAGGATTTGAACCTACGGCCCCTTGGTCCCAAACCAAGTGCGCTACCAGGCTGCGCTACACCCCGAATGCAGTACTAATACAGTAGATAAAAAAAATTTCAAAGTATATTAATTACTATTTAAAAGGATATTTTATTAAATTTGCTATATATAAGTATCTATGATCATTGAATGTCCAGCTTGTTCCAAGAAGTTCAATATTGATGAAAATTTAATACCAGATGATGGTAGGCTTTTAAAGTGCGGCAATTGCGAACATACGTGGCTTTATAAAAAAGAGGAAAAAGTAAAATTAGAGACTGAAACTACAAAAATAAGTCAAATTGAAGAAAATAAATCAGAGATCAATATAGAACCAGTTGAAAAACCTATAAAACAAACAAAAAAAATAAGAAAAAAAATTTCAAAAAAATCTCCAACAAAAAAAAGCACATCAAAAGAGTTAGTGTCTATTGATAAAAGTTCAGTTTCAAGAGAAAACAATATTATTAAAAAAATATTTCTAATAATTATTTCTATAATCGCATTTATTTTACTTATAGACACATTTAAAAATCACATATCCGTTATATTTCCTGGCATATTGCAAATGTCAGATAATTTGTATCAAGTGATAAATGACTTGAAATTATTTATTAAAGATTTAGTCAGGTAAAAATGATTCAAATAATTACAAAACCATTTAGATGGTTTTTCAAATTAGAAGCTGCTAGTGGTCTGGTTTTACTGTTTGCAGCTATAATAGCTTTAATTGTAAGTAATTCTAATTTATCTGAATTATACTTTTCTACATTGAATAAATATTTATTTTTAGGAATAAATAATTTTGGATTAAAATTATCAGTTTTACATTGGATTAATGATGCTTTAATGGCAATATTTTTTTTCTTTGTAACATTAGAAATTAAAAGAGAATTTTTACAAGGTGAACTTTCAAATATAAAACAAGCTCTTCTTCCAATTATAGCTGCAGTTGGAGGAATGTTAGTACCGGCATTATTTTATATATTTATAAATTTTGGAGATAGTGAGACTATGAATGGATGGGCTATTCCATCAGCAACTGATATTGCATTTTCTTTAGGTGTACTTTCATTATTAGGAAAACGAGTTCCTTTATCATTGAAAGTTTTTTTAACAGCTTTAGCAATCATAGATGATTTAGGTGCAATTGTTATTATTGCACTTTTTTATTCAGGAGATTTAAGCATTAAATATCTAAGTTTAATGTTGTTAGCTTTTATTTTACTTTTAGTGATCAATAAATTTAATGTAAAGAGATTTTTACCATATTTAATTGTTGGAATATTTCTTTGGGACTTTACTCACAATTCTGGAATTCATGCAACAATCGCTGGAGTTTTGCTAGCAATGACTATACCTCATAGAAGAAAAGATAAAGATTTTTCACTTCTTATAAAAATTGAACACGCGATTAGCCCATATGTTGCATTTGGAATTATGCCATTATTTGCTTTTGCAAATGCAGGTGTTTCATTAGAAGGATTATCTTTTGCATCTTTGCTTAATAAGGTTCCATTAGGAATTTTATTAGGACTTTTTGTTGGAAAACAATTGGGTGTATTTGTGTTTTCTTATGTTTCAATTAAAATGAAAATAGCGCAGATGCCCAATAACTCTAATTGGTTTAATTTTTACGGCGTTGGTGTTTTAACAGGCATTGGGTTTACAATGAGCTTATTTGTTGGAAATTTGGCATTTGTTGAAAATATGCAATACATGGATGGAGTTAAAATTGGAGTTTTAACTGGGTCATTATTATCCACTTTATTTGGTTACTTCTTAATACTATTTACACCAAATAAGTAAGTAGTTTATGAAGAGATTAATAATAATAAGTATTACTATAATTATGTTTTTTTTTAAGAGTTCAGCAATGAGCAATAATCAGAAAAGTTTTTATGATCTAGAAATAGAGAGTATTAATGGAGAAATCATTAAATTAAAAAATTATCAAAATAAAGTTATACTTATAGTTAACACTGCCAGTTATTGTGGTTTCACAAAACAATATGAAGATCTGCAAGAATTATGGGATAAATATAAATCTAAGGGTCTAATTGTTCTTGGGGTGCCCTCAGACTCTTTCAATCAAGAAAAAAAAACTAATAGCGAGGTAAAAAAATTTTGTGAAGTAAATTTTGACATAAATTTTCCATTAACAACAATTACAGAGGTAAAAGGAAGTAATGCTCATGAGATTTTTAAGTGGGCTGAAAATAATTTTGGCAAATCTGCAATTCCTAAGTGGAATTTTCATAAAATATTAATCAATAAACAAGGAAATGTAGAAGAAACATTTGCTTCTTTCACAAAAACTACATCAAATAAAATTATAAATAAAATTGAAGAAATATTATAGTTCTATTGTTAAACCATCATGTGCTGGTATAACATTTTTGGGTATAACCCTCTTTAACTGATTATAATCTAATACTGGTGACAAATTTGAAAGTATAGCTTTTTTTGGTTTAAATTTATTAATAATTAATAAAGATTTTTCCAAATTAAAGTGTGATGGATGAAAATTGTACCACAGACAATCAATTATTAAATACTTTAAACTTTTAAAATATGAGTAATCTTTTTTGTAAATTTCACTTACATCAGTTATGTATGCAAGTTTTTTATCTATTATAAAACAATTAGAATTAACTGTGCCGTGCTGAACAACAATCGACTTTAAATTTATATTTTTATTCTTATGTTTAATAAATGAATTTTTTTTTAATTTATTTAATTTTAGAGTAGCAGGATATTCTCTTGAGAAACTTTCAAAACAATATGAAAAACTTTTTTTTAAATATTTGGATGTTTTATTATCGGCATAAACATTAACTTGTTTTCTACTATTAATAAAAAAAGATCTTAAATCATTTATTCCGTGAGTTTGGTCGGCATGCATATGTGAATAGAATACTTTATCAATTTTCTTAATTTTGTGACGTAATAACTGTTGTCTTAAGTCAGGAGATGTATCAATTAAAATATTTTCATCAGAAGTTTTAATAAGCGCTGAACATCTTGTTCTATAATTTTTCTTATTTTTGGGATCACAATTTCCAAAAAATCCATCAGGTCTTGGCACACCCATAGAACTTCCACAACCTAATATTATAAATTTTATACTCATTTTTGAAAAAATAATCTTTCAAAATTATCATTTGTAATAGTTTCTAATTCATCAAAAGTTTTTGATTTTAATTCTGAAAGTTTTTCCAATGTATATTTAATAAAAGAAGGTTCATTTTTTTTACCTCTCATTGGTATAGGTGCTAAAAAAGGACTGTCTGTTTCAATTAAAATCTTATCATTTTCAATTATTTTAAATGTATCTTGTAGATCGATACTATTTTTAAAAGTTATTATCCCACTAGCAGAAAAATACGCATTTAGTGTCATCATTTTTTTTGCAAACCCTTTTGAACCTGTAAAACAGTGCATAAGTATTTTAATATCGCTATTTTTGTATTTATTTAAAATATTAAAAGTTTCTTTTTCAGCACTTCTAGAATGAACTATTAAAGGATAACTTAGTTCAATAGAGGCTACTATATGTCTCTCAAAACTTTCAATTTGATTGTCTTTTTTACTATTTTCATAATAGAAATCTAATCCGGTCTCTCCTACTCCAATTATTTTTTTATATTTATTAGCATTTTCTACTATAAATTCTTTATCCATTTTATCATTACTAGTCTCATGAGGATGAATTCCTATACTTCCATATATTATTTCATCAAGATTTATAATCCTTTTAATATTCTCAAAGCTTTTTGAATTGGTTGAAATAGTTAAAATTTTCTTTAACCCATTTTCCTTGGCACGTTTAATAACATCATTGATATTCGAATAAAGAGGTTCGTGATCAAGATGACAATGTGAGTCTATCATTTTTCAATTTTTTTAAACAAAATATCTAATTTATTTATTTTTAAATTTTTTTTTAAAATTTCATTATTCTTGATTGATGTAAAATCAATAGAATTTTCATTTTCACTAAAAACATTTAGAACTTTTGTAGATGTTTCTGGCATTACTGGATAAAGCAAGACAGTTATTTTTCTAATTAGTTCTAATGCAGTATAAACAATGGTATTTAACCTTAATCTATCATCTTTCTTTTTCCAAGGTTCCTGATCATTAAAATATTTGTTTGCTGCAAACAATTTTTCAACGATAAAACTCATATATTGGTTTATATCTTGATTATCTATAAATGATCTTATTTTATCTAAATTATTTAATGGTTTTAAAATTTCTAAATCTTCATTATTATATTTGTGATCAGGTATTAAAGAAGAACAATTTTTTTCTGCAAAAGAAAGTACTCTTTGACAGAGATTTCCAAAATTATTAGCTAAATCACTATTAATACAATTTTCTAGTTTTTCCTCTGAGATATTACCATCATTACCGAAAGAAACTTCTTTAAGTAAATAATATCTCAATGGATCCAGACCATAAGTATTTATAATTTCTAAAGGGTCTAAAATATTTCCTTTTGATTTTGACATTTTTTCATCACCAGAAAGAATCCATCCATGTCCATATACTCTCTTAGGAGGATCTATTTTCGCAGCTAACAAGAATGCTGGCCAATAAATAGCATGAAATCTTAATATGTCTTTACCAATAATATGTAAATCTGCTGGCCAAAAATTTTTATATAATTCATTATTTTCATCAGGGTATTTTAAAGAACTTAAGTAATTTGTTAATGCATCTAACCAAACATAAACTACATGATTTTCATCACTTGGTACTTTTACACCCCAAGAAAAAGTCTTTCTACTGACAGATAAGTCTTTTAAGCCACTTTTAACAAAGCTGATTACTTCATTTCTTCTACTTTCAGGTAAAATAAAATTTTTATTTTTTTCATAAAATTCTAATAAGGGTTTTTCCCATTCTGAAAGTTTAAAAAAAAAAGACTCTTCTTCAACCCACTCAACTACTGAACCAGATGATTTAGCAATTTTTACACCATCTTTGTCCTCAACTTCATCCTCATTGTAAAAGGCCTCATCTGATACAGAATACCAACCAGAATATTTAGACAAAAAAATTTGGTTATTCTTTTCTAGTATATTCCATAAATTTTGCACAGATACTTTATGTCTATCTTCTGTTGTTCTAATAAAATCTGTATTAGATAGATTTAATGTTTTGGTTAAATCTTCAAATGTTTTACTTATTTCATCACAAAATGATTTTGGATCTTGATTTAACTTTTCAGCAGATCTTTGTATTTTTAATCCATGCTCATCCGTACCCGTTAAAAAATAGACATTAAAACCATCAATCTTTTTGAAACGAGCAAAAAAATCAGCTATTATACTTGAATAAGCATGTCCCATATGAGGCTTAGCAGATGGATAGTAAATTGGTGTAGTTATGTAATAATTTTTATTCACTTAGTAATTTATCCTTAAATTCTAAAAAAAAAGTTTCATAATCAAGATTAAATTTTTTTACATTAGATAATTTTGAATAATAATATTCTTTAGTTTTATATGACAATTTTTTTGTTGTGTTTATATGTTTATAAAAAAATAATTCAATAATCATATTTAAATTATCTCTTATAAATCTTTG
>CABZDS010000008.1 GCA_902524595.1 uncultured Pelagibacteraceae bacterium
CCTTGTGACCATTGATTACAAACTTTAGAAAATTCAGGATCATTCATATTTAGACATTTAAGTGATGCTATTTTGATTTCATCTTTTTTTATCACAGCAAAGTCTATTGGTGGACCAACTGTTAAATCACTTTTTAATGTCGAGTCCATTGATATCAGTGCACATCTCGATGCATCTCCAATTGAAACTTTTGGTGTAATTACTCTATCTAAAATAGGTTTTCCATATTTTACTTCACCTATAACTAAATATGGTTTGCTGTCTGCTGGACGAATATAGTTACCTTGGGGGTAAACTAAATATAGTTGAGGTGTTTGATTTTTTATTTGACCACCAACAATAAAGGTGGATCCTAGTAAAACACTATCAGTGTTAATTCCTTGTGGAGAAGAATGCTCAATATTTAAGGAGCCTATATACGAAGCAATTTGTTCAAAATCACTGCATGTATTTAAATTCATAATACCTGTTTCACTTTTTAAATCTTTTTTAATTGAATTATAAACAGCTTGAGAAGTTCCAAGATTTCCTGAAGTAACAATTACAATTGATCTATCTCCAACATCGTGAGTTAGCATTTTGGAGTATATATTTACATTATCAAGTCCAGCGTTTGTTCTAGAGTCTGATGCAAATACTAATCCAGTCTCTGTTTTAATACCAATACAATAAGTCATGATCAATTAACTGTTTAAATTATATGTTATCACAATAAAACCCATTTATTTCATATCAGGTATCTAATTTAATCATTTGCTTATTTGACTCTTATGTAAAAAAATTAAGTAAATATGTCGGATTTTTGGAAAAATTATGATTCAAAATCAACTTTTGACGGATACATTAGCAAAGATAAAAAGTTAAGAAGTCATGCTAAAATTATTTCAAGTATTCTCGAAAAATATGGAAAAAAGAAACTTCAAGAAATTGAGTTAAATTGCCAAAGTACAATAAATGCTAGAGGAATAAATTTTAGAGTTTACTCTGCAAGTAATAGGGCGGAAGAAAAAAAATGGCCTTTAGATATTATACCAAGAATTATAACGAAATCGCAATGGAAAACAGTATCTGTAGGATTATCCCAAAGAATTAAGGCGTTAAATTTATTTATAGATGATGTCTATAATCAAAAAAAAATATTTAAGGACAAAATAATTCCAAAAGAATTAGTTTTTAATTCTCCACAATATTTGAAAGAATGCGATGGTTTTTCACCAAAACATAAGGCTTGGGCTAATATTTCTGGAACTGATTTAATCAAAAATATAAATGGAAATTTTTTAGTACTTGAGGATAATCTTAGGGTTCCATCAGGAGTTTCATATATGTTGGAAAATCGAATGGTAATGAGAGATATTTTCCCTGAATTATTTACAAGGTATAAAGTATCTTCAGTTCATCAATATGCGAATAAATTATATAATTGCATGACTGAATGTATTCCAAAGAAAACTAATAATCCACATATGGTCTTATTAACCCCAGGAGTTTATAATTCAGCTTATTTTGAACACGAGTTTTTAGCTGAACAAATGGGAATAGCTTTAGTTGAAGGTAAAGACCTATTTGTTGAAAATGACAATGTCTATATGAAAACTGTCAAAGGACCTCTAAAAGTAGATTGTATATATAGAAGATTAGATGATAATTTTATTGATCCAAAAGTATTCTTTAAAGGGTCTCTTTTAGGAGTTCCTGGTCTATTTAAATGCTGGAGAAAAGGTAATGTGGGTATCATAAACGCATTAGGAACTGGTGTTGCAGATGATAAAGCAGTCTATTCGTATGTTGAAAAGATGATTGTATATTATTTAGGAGAACAACCAAAAATTGATCAGGTTGAAACTTTTTTATGTAATATAAAAACACATAGAAATCACGTTATTTCAAATATATCCAAATTGGTTGTAAAACCAGCTAATGCATCTGGAGGATATGGTATCATGATTGGCCCTAAAGCATCTAAAAAAGAAAAAGATGAAATGATAAAAAAAATTAAGAGAAATCCAAGAAATTATATTGCACAACCGTTAGAAATTCTATCAACGGTACCTACAATCACACCTGATAACATTGAACCAAGACATTTAGATTTAAGACCTTTTATTTTAACAGGTAAATCAACGTATGTTACAACTGGTGGATTAACTAGAGTTGCTCTAAAAAAAGGCAGTACAATAGTTAATAGTTCTCAAGGTGGTGGATCAAAAGATACATTGATTGTGGATAGCAGGAATTAAATTAAACTTGGTATTATTTTTCTTAAATCCATAGAGAGCTTAGGATTAATTTTTGAATATATCACTCCTTTGCCCAATTTTTTTAGTGCCAATATTTTTCCATCCGGTGAAATAATTACTGTATGACCAAATGTTTCTCTTTTTGGAGTATTTTTACCTGTTTGAGCTGGAGCAAATATATAACAAAAATTTTCAATCGCTCTTGCTCTTAAAAGAGTTAACCAATGTTTTTGTCCAGTAAACTTTGTAAAAGCTGAAGGAACAGCTATAAAACTTAAATTTTTTTTTGATAAATTTCTATAAAGTTCAGGAAATCTCAGATCATAACAGATTGTAAAGCCTATTTTGCCCCAAGGTAAATTGGCTGTGACTAATTTATTTCCTGCTTTAAAAGTTTTACTTTCTTTATGTTGCTCTTTATTTGGAATTCTAACATCAAACATATTAATTTTGTCGTAATATTTGACAATTTTTCCATTTGGCCCAACCAGTATAGATCTATTTCTGAGTTTATTTTTAACCTTAACGCAGATTGATCCAAGTAAAATCCATTTCTTATATTTTTTTGAAACTTCTTTAATTTTCTTTAAAATTGGATCTTTATTCATTTCAAATGAATATTTAAAAAGTGTCTCTCTACTACTAGACATCATAGAAGAAGTTTCAGGTGTAATAATTAAATCAGATTTATTTTTTATAGCTTGATTTACATATTTAAGAATATCTTTGAAATTACTTTCGTAATTTTCTCCACTAGATAATTGTATACATGCTATTTTCATGTTTGAAATCCATATTTTTTTTCTAAATATTTAATTACATTATGAATTATAAAAGTCATAAACAAGTAAATACCTCCTGCCACAATAAATACTTCTACTGGCTTAAATGTCGTTGAAATTATATATTTAGCTACACCAGTTAAGTCCATAAGTGTAACTGTACTTGCTAAAGATGTGCCTTTAAGCATTAAGATAATTTCATTACCATAAGCTGGTAAAGATTGTTTAATTGCAATAGGAATTTGTATTTTTGTAAAAATAATTTTTGAAGGTATTCCTAAACTTCTTCCAGCTTCTAAATACCCTGGTTTTATAGTCTGAAAAGCTGATCTCAATATTTCTGATGTATAAGCGCCAGTATTTAATGAAAATGCTATTATCGCACACCAGTATGGTTCTTTTAAAACTATCCACAAAAATGTTGTTCTTAAATATTCAATTTGACCTAATCCAAAATATATTATGAAGATTTGTACCAATAGAGGCGTTCCTCTAAAAATATAAGAATATCCATAAGCAAATTTATTAATAAATTTATTATTATTCATTCTTAAAATTGCAAAACCCAATCCAATAAAAAGACCAAGAATTAGAGAAGCAGATAGTAGTTTAAGAGTAATCAAAGTTGCATTCAGTAACTTAGGAAAACTATTAATCATTAATTCAATATCCATTAATAACCTTTGTTATATTTTGTTTCTAATCTATTTAATAATTGCATACTTAAAAATGTAAGCATTAAGTATAAAACTGCTGCAAATGAGTAAAAAAATAATGGATCTCTAGTTGAGCCAGCTGCAATATAGGATTGTCTCATTATTTCAACTAAACCAGTTACAGATATAAGAGAAGTATCTTTTAATGTAATTTGCCAAACATTACTTAAATTTGGAATTGCTAGTCTAAGCATTTGAGGCAAAATAATTTTAAAGAAGTAAATATATCTATTAAATCCTAAAACTTTTGCAGCTTCAAACTGACCTTTATCAATTGATTGTAAAGCACCTCTGAAAACTTCAGTTGAATATGCTCCCGATATTATTCCTATTGAAAATGAACCTGTTAAAAAAGCATTAATTTCAATATAATCATTATAACCAAATATTGAAGCAACAAACATAATTGCTCCACTTCCACCAAAGAAAAATAAATAAATTACAAGAAGCTCAGGTACACCTCTAATAACAGTGGTGTATGCATTACCAATAGAATTAAGAATTTTGTTATTAGATAATTTTAATGGAGTAAATATAGCAGCAAATAAAAAGCCTATTATCATTGCGGTTATTGAAACCGCAATTGTCATTAAGGTTGCAAAGAATAACTCGTCTCCCCAACCTTTATCACCAAAATATAGAAGTTCCATAATATAGGTGGCTAATTATAGCCACCCATAAATAATTTATTACATAGAAGCGTCAAAACCAAAATGTTTTATAGCAAGCTTGCTAATAATGCCATCATCTCTAGCCTTATCAATTGCTGCATTAAAATCATTTATAAGTTTTGAGTCACCTTTTCTGATACCAACTCCAACACCATTTCCAAAGTCTCCGCCTGCAAATGTTGGTCCGGTTAACACAACTTCTTTACCAGATTTTTCCGCGTAGTCTGTAAAAGCAACTGCAGCTGCTAATGCAGCATCAATTCTTCCTGCAGATAAATCTAAGTTTACTTCATCCTGAGTTTTGTAAGTTCTAACTTTTACACTTCCCATCAATCCAGATTCTAAAAAGTTTTGATGAATGGTTGCAGTTTGTACACCGATTGTTTTACCTTTAAATGCTTTAGTCAAAACATCTAGTGTTGCTTGTTCATCAGCACTTACGTCAGATAAGTTAATAGCTGACATAGTTTTTAAACCTTCATTTTTTGAACCTTTCATGACAGCCAAAGATGCAACTTCATCTGCATAACCTTGTGAAAAGTTAATTGTTTTCATTCTTTCACTAGTGATAGACATGCCAGCCATAATAGCATCAAATTTTCTAGATACTAAAGCTGGAATCATTCCATCCCAATCTTGCTCTACTATAGTGCAATCATGTTTCATGATTTTACATAATTCATTTGCTAGTTCTACTTCAAAGCCAATCAAATTTCCTGCTGCATCTTTTGAATTCCAGGGTGGGTAAGCTCCCTCAGTTCCAATTTTAATTTGATCTGCAATAGAAGAAATTGTTAAAAACGATGATATTAATATACCAAGTCCTAAAGTTTTAAATATTTTCATTTTTCCTCCAAAATTTTTACGATTATTTCATAAAATTATTGTTTTAAAAAGAAAAATTAATGATTTATTGATGATGAAAAATTCCAAGAACAATCAAAACTTGGTATGTAAACTCTGGAAAGTTTTGTATTTCCAAAAGTTTGGTTAAAGACGTTCAACCAATTATCAACTTGTTTGGGTTTTTTATCCTGACTTCCAACTTGAGCAGTAATTACACCTTTGGGTTTTAAAATTCTTTCAAGCGATGACATATTTTTAGCTGCTAAATCAATACAAAATTGGTCATCATTAAGATCTACAAAAATTTGATCATAAGTATTGTCTTTGACAGATTTAATACTTTCGAAAGCATCACCCCAAACACACTTTACAGAATTTTTTTCAGTAGCTTTCTCACCAATTTTACTAAGATGTTTATCACATACTTCAACAACTTCAGGATCCAGCTCGAACCAATCGATGAAACCAAAATTTTGTGAGATACACTCTCTCGCTACTCCTCCATCACCCCCACCAATAATTGCAGCTTTTTCTTTTTTTGAATTTAAATTAAGACCTGAATTTACAAAAGTTGAGCTATATAAATGTTCATCACTTTCAGCTACTTGTATTTCATTATCAATAAATAAAGCTTTTCCAAATTGTTCCAAATTTAGTATTTCAATATATTGTCCCGCTTTGGATTTAAAATTCTCTAAAACACTATTTACAACATAAGATTTTTTTAATCCTGGAGAGCTATAATTATCATGATAATGGTCTATTGTATCTCTATTGAATTCTTTAATAATAATTTGTTTATGTTCAATCTCCTCTTTGATAACTTTTAGGGCAACAGATGGTGAAACCTTTCCACAAGTAAAAAAATCAAAACTTATAATTTCATTTTCTGGGAATGTGTGAAAGCTCATATGGCTTTCTGCTAAAAGAGCTACCAAAGTGAAACCTTGAGGTTCAAATTTATATTTAGAAATTTTTAGAACAGTAACATTTGCTAATTTGGCAATTTTATAAACCAATTTTTCGTAAAAAGATGGATCGTATTCTTTTTTAGAACCAATAATATCAAGAGTTATATGTTCACCAACTTTTGTCATGTATTTAGTCTCTCTTATAATTTTTAGCTTTTTTTAAAACTTTATTCATCTCTTTATCAGAAAGATATTTAGGCTTTCCAAATTTGAGTGCGGTTATATACTGTAAACTCAAATTTTCAACTTCTTGAGCTAATTCAAATGCATCAGGTAAATTACTGTCAAATACAATCTGACCGTGATTTGCAATCAAACAGGCTTTTCTATTATTCAAAGCTTTTAATATATTTTTTGAAAGCTCTCTTGTTCCATAAGTAGCGTATTTTGCACATTTAATATCGTTACCCCCAGCTAGAGCGACCATGTAATGAAAAGCGGGAATAGGTTTTTTGTGAACAGAAAGTGCAGTTGCATTAGTTGAATGTGTATGAACTATTGCTTGAGCATCTCTCTTTTTGATATAGATATCTTGATGAAATCTCCACTCTGATGAAGGTTTATATTTTTTTTCATATTTTCCGTTCAAACTAACAAACACTATATCTTTTACTTTTAGTGATGAATATTTTTTTCCTGAAGGGGTAATAAGAAAACCATTGTTATGTCTGACTGATATATTGCCGGATCTTAAAGCTGATAATTTTTTGTCATTAAGCATTTTGGAAAACTTAATAACATCATTTTTCTTTTTATTAGTTTTTGAAGAGACCATTTAAACCTTCAGTAGAGGCTTCGCATATTCCTTTTTCTGTTATTAATGCTGTAACATACTTAGCTGGCGTTACATCAAAAGCCAAATTTAATGATTTACTTTTCTCTGGATAAATTAAAACTTTATCAACTTTATTATCTTTGTTAATTCCATCCACATGAGAAAGTTCTTTTGGATCTCTTTCTTCTATTGGAATATCTTTGGAGTTTTTTAAATTCCAATCTATCGTTGAACTTGGTAAAGCAACATAAAAAGGAACCTTATTATCATGAGCTGCAAGAGCTTTTAAATATGTACCAATTTTATTGCACACATCTCCATTAGATAACGTTCTATCTGTTCCAACAATGCACATATCAACCTGTCCTCTTTGCATTAATATTCCACCTGTATTATCTGCTATAATTGTATTTGGAATTTCTTCTTCATTAAGTTCATATGATGTAAGATTTGCTCCTTGATTTCTTGGTCTAGTTTCATCTACCCAAACATGTATTGGTATTCCTTTTTTATGTGCATGATAAATAGGAGAAGTTGCTGTTCCCCAATCTATTGTAGCTAACCAACCTGCATTACAATGTGTGAGAATATTTACAGTATCTTTCTTTTTATTATATATATCCTCAATAATATTTAATCCATTTTTACCAATACTTTCACAAAATGCCTCATCTTCTTTACAAATTTCTTTAGCTTCATTGAGTGCAACATTAAATAAATTTCCAGGTTCAACAAATGATAATTTGTTATTCATTCTATGAACTGCCCACTGAAGATTTATAGCCGTTGGCCTCGATGCAACTAATTCTCCTGAACTTTTTTTTATAAAATCTAAACTATTATTTTCTTTTATAGCTAAAACTAATCCAAATGCAGCTGTACCCCCAATTAATGGAGCACCTCGGACTTCCATTGTTTTGATAGCATTTATTGCATCTTTAACTGAACTTAACTCTTTTATTATAAATTTATGTGGCAGCTTTGTCTGATCTATAATTTTTGCAACTTCTTTTTCTTCATCGAACCAAATTGTTTTATATTTAACGCCATTAATTTTCATTATTCTAAATTATCAATAAAATACTATCTAGCAACTAATTTAGATAATTAGCACTTTTTCTTTTTTCTTAAACTTTTTCTTCCTTTTAAATCAGATTTATAAGTACCAACTCCATATGTACAAAATTGATTACATTTCAAATTTAATAATTTTTTATGATTGTATCTTTTAGGAATTTCAAATTTCATATCTGGCAAAATTCCTCTAGCAGTTTGAGCTAATGAACACTGTATTTGAAAAGGATCAAAAGGAGTGTCAGATGTAGGTGTAAGATAGACAGAGTCTTTTAAATCTGGACATCCGTAATCTTTTTTATGATTATAAAGTGCTCTTGGAAATTTATGTGACCCATCATTACTTAAAATTCCAGATTTCATATGTCCGCCTCTTTCCTGTCCTTTTTGACAAGGATAAGCAAAACCTAAGGCGTGAAGAATTTCATGATTTATAGTTCTAGTTATACTGGCTCCAGAAACACTCTTTAAAAACACATAAGCGTGATGAAATCCTCCTTGACCGCTATCATTATGCTTTATATCGGCTAATGATAAATATATTTTTTTAGGATTATTAAATCCTTTTAAATTCAAGTAATAATCTGGGAAGTTCATATTCCATCCACCAGTGTAAAATTTTTTATGCATATAATTTGTTCTTACAAATGAAATATCTAATTTTCCATCTTTTCTATAATCAAGTTTTAATTTTTGTTTATTCTTTGTTGTTTTAAAAAATTTCTCATTGGCTTTCATAATAATTTTTTCTGCTTTACCATTGATGTCATATTCTCTATCTTTTTCATCTGGTCCTAAAAAATAGATCAAATGAATTTGATAATCATCGGTAACGTCTGGCTGGTCTTCAAAATATCTACCTGATTTTTTATCAGTATCTCTTATTGATAAATCTCTGCTCCTTGGATCTTTATGGCCATCAGCCAAAGCAAACGTAGATAAAATTGATACGGCAATTAAAAAATTTATTAATCTTCTCATTTTAATTATTTTAAAGCGTTAACAAAAAATGGGACTGCTATTTCAACAGTTTCCTTTCCATGATCTCCACCAATTGTAGTTCCTCTTTCTCCACATTTTTTGTACATTTTAACATACAGCTGTCTATATAATTTATTCGCAGCCCCTGGTTTTGTAGATGCCTTCTCAAATTTTTCCCTCCATTTTTTTAAATCCATATTAAAGGCTTCTTTAAAAATATCGGTTTGTTTTTCATGAATAAACCCATCATCATTCATTACCCACCCTTCAGGAGCATAAATTTCACATTTATTAAAATGTACACAATCAGAGCAGTTGTTAGCAGGTGCATCAGTATAAAAGTCATGGTGCCAACCTTCTTTTACAATTACCTCAACATCGCCTCCAGCTTTTTTCATTTTTTCCGCATAAGCAACACAAAACTTTGCAAGTGTATAATCATCAGCACCTCCAAGTAAAAATAATATTTTTGCAGGAGTTGGGGTTGGTTTATCAAATGCTACGTTAAAACAATCTGAAGCCATTGGAAGTGAAGCTTTGTAATAATTTTCTTCTCCAAGAATTACATCTGAGAATTTTTTCTCTACTGCCATATTTGAAGCACTTCCACCTCTTGATAAACCTGTGATACCTAATTTTTTTGCATTAACTCTTGGGTGTTGATCCAGTATTTTATAAGCTACTAAAGCATCTAGCTCTCCAGCATTTACAGAAACTTTACCTTGATTAGAACCTGTACTTTTTGCTCCTCTACTTGTAAAATTATCTATTTCAAAAATACCAATATTATTTTTTAAAAGTTGATTTTTAAAATCTTTACGCCAAGACTGAGTTGGAGATATAAACTCACTAGGCCCTCCGCTACTATGGACAGTTACAACAACCGGTAAATTTTTACCTTCCTTTGGTAAAATTAATTTTCCAGATACTTCAACAGGAGAATTTACGTAAGATCCATTGATTATTGTTAAAGGAATACCAGGATTGTAGCTAGTAAATTTTATTATTTCCTCTGTTGCTTCACTTAAATACTTTAAAGGGGTAAAATGTTGTGGACGATCAACTTTAAAAAACCTACCTTTACATCTCCAAGGTTTATCAAATGGCATTCTAGCTTTTAAGGTAGCTTCATTTCCGTTAATAAATTCACCTTTAATTTTTAATCTTTCTGAACCCCACTTCCATTTCCAACTTTGTGTTATAAAAACTTTATTATCTTTAATTGTACCCTCAAATTTTATATTTTCTTTATCCCAGTGCTTTATATCAAAAGGTCCTAATTGAAATTTATTATTTTCAACATTAACAACATAAGCAGCCTCAGCCCATTCATATTTACCTTGTTTGCAAAGAAGATCTATTTTCCATGAATTAGGATATTCCTCAGCAATAAGATTATTATTCCAAAGTAATGATAAAATAATTAGAATTATATTTTTTTTCATTTATTAAGTACTCTTCCTGCAATTGTTTTTAATTTATCTTTAGTTTTTTGTGTCCTTTTTTCTGGCGCGGTAATTATTGCTACATCTAAGCAATTATTAGTTGGGTCATTAGGATCTATATGATTTTCAAAGTTCTCTATCAAGTTTTTAATCATATTTTTTGCTTTCGCGGCATTATCTAAGAGTACTTTTATAACTTGTTGGACATCAACATTTTCATGATCTGGATGCCAGCAATCATAATCTGTTATCATCGATACTGAAGCATATCTGATTTCAGCTTCTCTTGCTAGTTTAGCTTCTGGCATATTTGTCATTCCAATAACATCTGCTTTCCATGATCTATATAGATTTGACTCTGCTAATGTAGAGAATTGTGGACCTTCCATCACAACATAAATTCCACCCCTTTGAAATGGGATATTTTCCTTTTTTATTGCTTCCTCACACGCATTCATTAGGCCATTGGAGGTTGGGTGGGCCATTGAAACATGTGCTACAATCTCATCATCAAAAAAAGTTTTATTTCTTGCAAAAGTTCTATCAATGAACTGGTCGACTATTACAAATTTTCCTGGAGGCAATTCTTCCTTTAAAGATCCAACGGCTGAAACAGAAATTATGTCTGTGATACCTAGTTGTTTAAGTGCATCAATATTTGCTCTAAAATTTATTTTTGATGGAGAAATAAAATGACCTTTTCCATGTCTTGGTAGAAAATAAATTTCTTTATTGTTATATTTAGCCTTTAATATTAAATCAGAGGGTTTTCCCCATGGAGTATTTAAATCTAAAGTTTCTCTTTCTTTAAACTCTTCAACATCATATAGGCCACTTCCACCAATAATTGCTAATTTATTATTTGCCATATATTTATTTTGATTATATTTAAGATTAATGGATTTAAAAGAACATATTAGATCAATTCAAGACTATCCTAAAAAGGGAATTCTATTTAGAGATATAACAACACTTATTAAAAATGAAAGGGCATTTAAAGAATGTATTAATCAAATTGTTGATAGATCAAAAAAATTTCAGTTTAATAAAATTGCAGCTGTAGAGTCTAGAGGATTTGTTTTTGCATCAGCCATCTCTTATATACTTGATAAACCATTCATAATGTTGAGGAAAAAAAATAAATTGCCTGCAGATGTTCATTCAGTAGACTTTGAGCTTGAGTATGGAACGGCAACAATAGAAGTCCACAAAGATTCATTCGATGAAGGCGATAAAGTTTTAATAATTGATGATTTAATTGCTACTGGCGGCACTGCAGAAGCAGCTGCTAAATTAATAGAGATATCAAAAAGTAAAGTGGCTGGATTTATATTTGTAATAAATCTTTTTGATTTAGATGGTACAGATAATCTAGTTAAAAAGGGATATTCTGTTGAAAATCTTTTAGATTTTCCAGGACATTAATTTGCAGACATAATTGCCTGGAAAGGTCCACTTCCAATCCATAATTCGTCAGTACCTTCCTCTACAAGGTGCATTCCCTCACCAACATTAAATGTCATGCTTAAAGAAGTTGTCGCTCCAGTAACTGTAATAGGATCTGCAAATTTCACAAGACCTTCTAGCTTTACAACTTCACCTGTGTTATCTGCTCTATGTTCGTTACTATCAACTAAAAAACCAGTAATAGTAGCAGAGGTGCTATTAATATTTGGAACATGAGCCCTTGATGAAAAATCTGAAGCTCCCGAATCTCCAAAATGTGCTAATGTTTCAACAAATTTTCCTGGTGTTATAGCGCTTGAACCACAAACAGAATTTCCAGTATGAGTGCTACCATGCGCATGTGTTCCTGAGCCAGCATTTGTTCCACAAAAAACTCCTGTTCCACTAGATGTTCCTGTTTTAGCACCACTAAGCTCACCTGCCCATGTTATACCGAAGGTATTGTCCATATAAGCATACCCATGAGTATATGTTCCATTTGGAGGTCGTGTATAAGTTCCATCAAGAACAATTTCAGCTCCTTGAGTTACTGCTGCAGTAGCTCCACTTGCGTTATTAAACACTTGAGAACAAGGAGTTAAAACAACTGTTGATGATGTTGTTGCTTCAGTTGGAATACTTGTACATAAATATAATTTATAAATAACAATTTCGTACTCAGCTGGAGCCGTATCACATCCATTGTCAATATCACTTTCAGAATAGACTCCAGAAGATATAGTACACGCCTCAGCTTTATTAGAATTAAACATCTCAAAAACTAAAATTGTGGATAAAATTAAAAATAAATATTTAAAATTCTTCATTTAAAATCCTCCTGCTTTAACAGTAAAATTCGCTCCCTTTTTCTTTATAATGTTGTCTCTTCTAACTTTTTCATACATTCTATCTTTCATAGAAATTTTTTCATAGGCATTGTCACTAAATAATGATGTCTCTGGGTTTTTTTCGCTATTACTATATTTGATATTAATAAAACTCTGATCAGTATGATTATCATAATCTATATGGCCAATTTCAAAAGATAAACCTGAATTTGGAATTTTTAATTGTGTAGAAAATTCTAATCCTTGAAAATCATTTCCACTTGGTACTTCAAAATCAAAAGCTTTTAAATATAATTTCATAGATGGAACGTATGGTAGATGTGCTCCTACCTCTGCATCATAACCATCTATAGCTTCTTCATTTTTACTATCTTTTCCTTTTTTATTAGAGCTTTGAGCAAAATACTGGTTGTAATTTAAATCTAGAATGGAAGATTTAATTTCACCACCTATACTAAATCTTTGGTGCTCATAATCAAATTCATAATCATAAAAAGCGTTTAAACCAAATAATATACTATTATCATCAGATAAATATCTTTGTCCAATTCCTAAATTAAATGTTTCTCTGTCACTGTCGTGTAAAAATAAAGATCCTTGGAAAAAGGATAAGTCTAAACTATCCTCGGAAAAAATTTTAAATGTTTGTATTCCTATTTCTGGTTTAATAGTCTCAATTTTTTTTATTGAAAAATCTGTATTTTCAAAATTCTCCTCCAAAAAGCTTTCCAAAGAGGAATAAAATCTATCTACTACTTCATCTACTTTTGAAAAAGAAGTTGAGATAAAAAGCAAATGAAATATCAGAATTTTTACTAAAAGTTTCATTTTTTATTTATAGAGATTTAAATGACGATTAAAAGGCCAAAAATTGGTAGCGGGAAGTGGGATCGAACCACTGACCTCGGGCTTATGAGTCCCGCGCTCTAACCAACTGAGCTACCCCGCCGTATATAATTGTTGGTTTATACTACTTTTATTTTTTGATGCAAACAAGATTTATGTAATTTCTGATCTGAGTGTGATCAGATTGTGATCGTTTTTTTAAAGGTAAAAATTAAGTTTTGTCCCGCGTCTAGATTAAAATTTATTTTTTGACTCAGTTTTAACACATAAATAATTAAGTTTAATCATTCCTTTAAAAAGCTCCGAATTAAAATAAGCACTTTCTTCTAATTGACCTGTTTGTCTGTTAATTTCAGTTTCAAAAGAATGTGTGCCATTTTTTATATGATAACCGAAAATAATTTTATCTGTATCTATTTTCACATATTGATTTTTTGACTCTGTTTTAAAATTTTTGAACGGACCACTGGGAGAATCTATTATTATTTTATTTTTAAAATCTATTTTATAGAATTGAACTTCTCCTTTTTTAGAACTTAAATCCTCTTGAGGTACAGCAAAACCTGAATTAAAAGTACATTTTAAGTTCAAAATCTGTGAATAAGATTGAGTATTAAATAATAAACTTAAAACCACGATCCCTAAAAGTTTTTTCACATTAAACCTCTTTTTTTTAAATCTTCGTGTAAGTCTTCACAAAATTTTAAATCATCGCCTACTATACCAGTTAGATAATGACCATTTTTTAAGAACATCTCTTTAGCATCTTGCCTGTAATACTCATCTAATTGCATCATTCTTTTTGAGTTAACTTCTAATGCTACGTCGAAAGAAACATTGTTATGCTTAGAATAGTATTTGCTAGCTAGATGCATCAAGCTAGAACTCATTAAATTATAATGTAGTCCAACATCTGTGTTTTCTTTAAACATCATTATAGAATTGTATGTTAAAATACCTGTACATCTATTCAAAATATAAATTAATGAAGTAACGCCCATGTTAGGCTCTTCTGCATACTTTGAAATTTTCTGATTAAAATTTAATGAATATGCGTTACCATTAAAAAATAAACTCAAAACCACTATGCCTAAAAGTCTTTTCATCTAAATCTTTTTACTAAAAACACAATTAACCCAAAAATAAATAACCCTACTAAAGATGAGTGTAATGCATCTATTGATATAATTCCAACAAAGGTTTTGCCAAAAAATGGTTCAAAAGGCTTTACGTCAAAATGCATAAAACTGTCTAAGATAATATGGCTGTAAGCGCCAACAAACGCTCCAGTAAATGCTGACAAATTTGTTATTTTTGTATCAACACTAAACCATTTAAATTTTTCTAGACTTTTCTCACTCTCAAAACTTTTATTCAAATACTTAAGAAATATTTCACAAATTGGTTTTCCAATAATTATGCATAAGATTGCAGATAATGTAGCTCCTGTAAACGTATGAAAAAATTTATGTAAAGCAGCTCCTTCGGTTATAATGTAATAGATTACCTCGATATCAATTATAACATTTGTTAATGCAAATATTGTCCAACTAAAATTTTTATTAAATATAGATTTAACTGCAAAACCAGCAATTATATGAAAGGGAGTTAAAGGCATACCAAAATAATAAATGCTAAGTCACGATCACTTAAATTTTTGTGATCCAATTAATTTTCATTACAAATTGACTCTACCACTGTGATCTATGTGTGATCAAATGATTTGAGATGTTAATTTAGGTACATGGGACAAGGGAAAAGAACCACTGACCTCGGGCTTATGAGTCCCGCGCTCTAACCAACTGAGCTACCACGCCAAATTAAAACTTATTTTATATTACCAATCTATAAATTTACAATATAATATTTTCTAATGATTTCTGAAGTAGAAAAATTTAAAAAAAAACTTGTGATAATTGTTCCATATAGAGATAGAAAAGAACAATTAAACATATTTCAATTTCATTCAAAAATTTATTTTAATGAGGATAAATTAGATAAAAATCTAAATTTAAGAATATGCATAATGGAACAGGCAAATGAAAAACCATTTAATCTTGGATCATTAAATAATGCTGGTTACTTAATTAACGAAGACTACTTAGATTATGTTGTTATAAATAATGTTGACTTTTTACCTATGATTGCGGATTTTTCATACTCTGATAATCCAATGTTATTAATTAAGCATGGCTATCATAATTTACCAATGCTACCATCAAAAAATTCTAAGTGGGTTGTGAAAGCTCCAAAAAGAGAAAATGTATTTTTGGGATCAATATTAATACCAAAACATGTTTTTAAAAAAGTTAATGGATATTCTAATTCTTATTGGGGTTGGGGTTTTGAAGATACAGATATGAAAAAGAGAATTGATGCCAATGGTATTGAAATCAAATATAGAGATGGTTTTTATCATCCTTTAATACATGACAATCTAGGATATAAAATGAATGAAAAAGAAGAGGTTGTTCCATCAGATTACCATACCAATAATCAAAAAAGTTTTAATGAAAAATGGAAAGATAAAAATAATTATTTAGAAGACGGAATAAATAATTTTAAATTTGAGGTAAAATCAAATGAAGAAGTTTATAAAAATTTTAGAAACAATGCATTATTTGAAATAAGACACATAATGGTAGACTTTTAATTTATAAAATTGTTTATTTTAAATTATCAATAAAATATTTGCTAGCAACTAATTTAAATAATTAGTACTTTTTCTTTTTTCTTTTTTGGCTTTTCTTTTCTCTTTTAATGAAAATTTTGCTTTTTTCATAACGCTAGAGTCTTTAAAGGATTTACCGCTATATCTTTTAGACATCTAATTTATTTGTTCAAAGAACTTTTCTTTTAATTGGTATTTAAAAGGATACTCTTTTCCTATTGGTTGAAATTTAGTTTTAATAACTATTACATTTTGCTTATCGAGTTTAAACTTCCAAGTTAATTTAATATCACCTGAAAAAACTCTTAACTTTCCTAAATTCGTAAAGCGCCACCCATCTTCTGAAATAACTTTGCCATCTTTATATCTTTTATAGTTCTTTTCATCAAAGATATAAGTCACTTCACCTTGATTTCGTTCATCTTGTAGGGTTATGGCATAATTATTTAAGAATTCTGATGTCTGTGATTTGTTTAAACTTCTTTTAGATATCGATTTAAGGAAATCAGTGGTTTTATCAATTGTTTGATCAATTTTATCTTTCGCTAATGAGGGTGAAATTAAAAATATCAAAATAAATAAAACTTTTGATAATTTTTTAATATAAATCATTTTAATAATCTCAGTTTAATAAATTTATTGTAAATAAAAAAGTAAATATTGAAGCAAATGTTGAAATTAATATTGCCTTAATAAAGTTTTTTGGACTAATATTATAAGCAGAACACATAAAAATTGCTGAGGCACCACAAGGACCTACACTAACCATCAAAGCTCCACTAATATTAATGGGATTAGAAATATTAAATAATGTAGAACTAAAAATTAGAAGTACAACTGGAGATATTATTAATTTTAATACTGAAATAGTAATTGTGAGTTTATTGAATATTTTATCTGAATAGTAAGATAGAATTATACCAATAGCAAATAAACCTACTGGCATAGCACATGCTGAAAGTTTAATAAGAATGTATTCAAATGGACTTTCATTAATGTTAATATTTAATATTTTTATTATCAACCCAATAAAAATTGACAAAATTAGTGGATTTAAAATTAAACTTTTTAAAAACTCAAATAGTTTAATTTTTTTTTTCGCTGTTAGTTCGAGAAAAAAACTTACTATTGATATTATAATTACACTATCCATTAAAATAATATTCGATATTTGTGTGATTGTGTTAAGACCAAAAAAAATCTCAGATACTGGCAAAACAAGAATAACATGGTTTGATAAACCCGCGGTTAGTGACCATATTACTGACTCTTGTGTAGGTCTTTTAAAAACTCTGTTTGTTAACAAAAAAGCCAAAAAACCACATGATAATTGCATTAATAAATAAGATGATATCTGAGAGATATCAATTTCACTAATATCACTTTGAGCAATTAGTTTGATAATCAATGCCGGAATAGCGACGTAAAAACAAAATAAGTTTAATATTTTAGCCTTTTGTAAGTCAAAAGTTTTAATTTTACCTAAAAAAAAACCAATTAGTGTAATAACTATAAAAGGTGTTAATCCTAAAAATATTTGAAACATTATTGGACTGTAATTCTATGCATAATTCTATCTCCTTTAAAGGCAGTTGCTTGGTGAAGCATAGATCTGTTGTCCCAAATTGCTAGTTGATTTTTTTCCCACTCTAAGGAATATTGAAATTTTTTCTTAACTTGATGCTTAAATAGATAATCCTTGAATTTTTTTTCAATTTTATCATTGTTAAAACGAATAAAGTGTCCTGGACTACAGTATAAAGTATATTTACTGTTTATTTTTCTTATTAATTTATGCTTTGAAACTAGTTCTTTTGTTTTTTTTCCCTTTTCTTTCTCTCTTTCTATTCTTGTTACTGAAATAGGTCCTTCAGAAGAAAATATACATTTTTCATTTTTAAACTTTCTTTTGAAGCTAGCTGGTAATTTCTCATAAGCTAAATATTGAGAACAAAAGTCTGTATTCGCCTGGCCTCTTTTTGGAACAAGTTTAGATAATAACATCGTAAATCTTGGTGGTTTTTTTGTGTATATTGAGTCGGTGTGAAATTGTTCTCCAAAACTTGGGCCTTTATCAGTAGATTTTCTTTGAACAACTGTGATTTGTGGATATTTTTTATTTAAACCTTTTAATCGAGGGTAATTAGCAAGTGTACCAAATTTTCTTGCAAATTTTATATAATCATCAGAATTCAATTTCTGATTTCTAAAATAAATCATCCCATATTTTGATAAGGCAGATTTAATTTTCTTTAGTTTTGAATTGTTAATTTTATTTAAATCACAAATTAATTCTGCACCAATATTTTTTTTATTAGGAATAATTTTAAACATATTTTAGAAAAAAATTTTTTAATTGTTTAATTGTTTCTTTTGGATTTTGCTCTGGTATAAAATGTCCAGATTTGACTGCTGTTCCTGTAATCTTTTTATATGAATATTTTTGCCAGATATTTAATGGTTGAAATTGTTTGCCTACGACCCCATTTTTTCCCCACAAAACCTGTATAGGAATATTAAGTTTTTTCATTCGGTCGTGCATATCATGTTCCAAATCAATAGTTGCTGATGCTCTATAATCTTCGCAAGAAGCATGGATTCTCTTTGGTTGTTTAAAGCATTTTAAATAACTCTCCTCTACTTTTCCAAATTTGTGATTGCCTGACCATTTATCTAAGCAATTTTTCATCCACTTTCTAGGATCACTCATTATCATTTTTTCAGGTAGCCACTTTGGTTGAATAAGAAAAAACCAATGAAAATAAGATTTTGCAAAATGTCTAGTTGTCAATTCATACATATCCAATGTTGGACAAATATCTAATACACTTAAAGCAATTACATTTTTTTTGTGATCTCTTGCTAGTCTATGAGCAACTCTGCCTCCTCTATCATGACCAGCAACAAAGAATTTAGGAAATCCCAAACTAATCATCAACTGTTTCATGTCATTTGCCATTTCTCTTTTTGAATAATTAAAATGTTTAGAATCTGAACTTGGAACTAGACTATTTCCGTAACCCCTAAGATCAGCAGCAACAACTGTAAAACTTTTAGATAATTCAGGAGCTGTTTTATGCCACATCAAATGTGTTTGCGGATATCCATGAAGTAATAATAAAGGTGGTCCTTCTCCTTTGATTTTACAAAAGACCCTTCCTTTTTTAACTTTGATATATTTGCTCTTAAAACCGTCTAACATTTTATTATTTTATCTCATATTTTTATAATTCAATCAGTAATTTTCAAAAATGTTCATATAAAAGCTTAATAATGTAAATTATTGAATTGAATTATGACTCATTGAATGTATATCTTCATTTTTGTGAGAATTGAAGAAGAACTAAAACTAGATTATTCCGACGTACTTTTCAGACCCAAAAGAAGCACTCTTAAAAGTAGAAAAGACGTTAATTTAAAACGAACTTATCGTTTTAAATATAGCAATAATGAGTGGTCTGGCATCCCAATTATGGCTGCAAATATGGATGGTGTTGGTGAACTAGGTATTGCTCAAAAATTATCAGAATATGGAATGATTACATGTTTAACAAAACAGCATGATATAAAAAAAATTAAACAATTCAAAAAAATTAAATCTATTTATCAAAATATTGCATTAAGTATTGGAACTAAAAAGGAAGATTTCGAAAACTTAAATAAAGTTTTAAAAGAATTCAGCTTTATTAAATTTATTTGTATTGATGTTGCAAATGGTTATTCAGAACACTTTAGTAAATTTTTAAAATCTGTCAGAGATAAATATCCTACAAAAACTATAATTGCTGGTAATGTTGTAACTGCTGACATGACCCAAGAACTTATTTTATCGGGTGCAGATATAGTTAAGGTTGGTATTGGACCTGGAAGTGTTTGTACAACAAGAATACAAACTGGAGTTGGGTATCCACAATTAAGTGCAGTAATTGAATGTGCTGATGCTGCTCATGGCTTAGGGGCTCATATCATTGCTGATGGTGGTTGCACTTGTCCTGGTGACGTAGCTAAAGCATTTGGTGGCGGAGCAGATTTTGTTATGCTAGGTGGTATGCTCGCTGGTCATGATGAAGGAAAAGGTAAACTAGTAAAATCTAATGGATCAAAATATATTGAATTTTATGGATCAAGTTCTGAAACTGCAAATAATAAACATTATGGTGGATTATCAGATTATAGAAGTAGTGAAGGTAGAACAGTTAGAGTTAAGTACCGTGGCAAAATAAATGACACGATTTTAAATATACTTGGGGGTGTCAGAAGTAGCTGCACATACGTAGGGGCCCCTTCATTAAAACAACTCAGCAAATGCACCACATTTGTAAGAGTCACTAAACAATTTAACGATACATTTTTAAAATAATGAAAGAATATTCTATAGCTTCAATTGCTGGAGATGGAATTGGCAAAGAAGTTGTGCCAGAAGCTCAAAAAATTTTAACAGAGATTTCACAACAACATCAATTTAAATTGAAAATCGAAGATTATGACTTTGCTTCATGTGATTATTATGAAAAGCATGGAAAAATGATGCCAGATGATTGGAAAGATAAACTCACAAAGCATGATGCAATTTTTTTTGGTGCAGTTGGTATGCCTGATAAATACCCAGATCACATTACTCTTTGGGGATCATTATTAAAATTTAGAAGAGAATTTGATCAGTATATTAACTTAAGGCCGGTAAAGCTATTTGAGGGTGTTAGTGCACCATTAGCAAATAAGCAACCAGGTGATATTGATATGATAATTGTCAGAGAGAATACGGAAGGTGAATATTCGTCTGTTGGAGGAAGAATGTATCAAGGTACTGAAAGAGAAGTAGTAATTCAAGAAACAGTTATGTCAAAATATGGAATAGATAGAGTTCAAAAATTTGCATTTGAACTTGCTTCAAAGAGAAAAAGGAAAAAATTAACCAGTGCCACTAAATCAAATGGAATATCAATAACGATGCCTTACTGGGATGAAAGATTTAATGAAAATAAAAAAAATTATTCCAATGTTGAAACGGATCAGTATCATATTGATATTTTAGCTGCGAGATTTGTACTTAGTCCTGAGAGATTTGATGTGATTGTAGCATCTAATTTATTTGGTGATATTTTATCTGATTTAGGTCCTGCTTGTACTGGCACTATTGGGATTGCTCCATCTGGCAACATAAATCCTTCTAATAAGTATCCATCTTTATTTGAGCCAGTTCATGGGTCTGCACCAGATATAGCTGGTCAAGGTATTGCAAATCCAATCGGTCAAATCTGGTCTGCTGCAATGATGCTAGATTATTTAGGTGAGAAAGAGGCTTCTGACAGAATTGTTAAATCAATTGAGTTAACTCTTAAAGACAAAGACAGTAGAACAAAAGATCTTCAAGGATCTAGTAATACTACCCAGTGTTCAAAAAAGATTCTAGATAATCTTAGCTCAGTTTAAAATTTATTTAAATTATGAGTTTAGTCAAAAATAAATCAATAACTAAAGTTATAACTTTATGCATTGCAGGTTTTTTTATTTTTGTTTGCCAAGACTCTACTGCAAAATATCTTGGAGCTTTAATGCCATTAAATCAAGTTGTATGGGGAAGATTTTTTTTTCACTTTGCAATTATTTTAGTATTATTTGCAATCTTAAAACCTAAAGTAAGTCTTAAAAAAAATTTTAGTATTAATATTATAAGATCTATACTGATGGTGTTTGCTACATTTTTTTTTGTGCATTCTCTTCAAAAATTTGATCTTGTAGATATTTATGTTGTTTTTTTTTCAGCTCCATTAATAGTTTCTATTTTAACTGCAATATTTTTGAAAGATATACTAACACCGAAAGGTATAATTTTAATGTTATTAAGTTTTGGTTGCATAATTTATTCTATGAGTCCGAGTATGAAAATTTTAAGTTTAGATTTAGTTTTTCCACTGGTTCCTCCTCTGTGCTGGGCTTTGTATCAATTTTTTACAAAATTTATATCTGGAGATAATGACCCTTTAGTAGCATTATTTTATGCAGCTGTCGTTGGTGCAGTTATTTTTTCTGTTTATGTTTTTATAGATTGGACCCCTATTGAAAATAAAAACTTGTGGATTGGTTTAATTTGTCTTGGTGTGTTGGGTTTTGTTAGTCATCTTTTAATAATATATGCTATTCAATTATCTAATTTATCATTTGTAACTAATTTTCAGTATTCTCAATTAATTTGGTCCACAATTATAAATTTTTATATTTTTGGAGTACCTTTTGATTTTAATAAAACCTTTGGAGTTATTGGTATAATTGTTTTTGGGGTTTTATTTGTTCAGGCTGAAAGTAGAAAAAAAAAAATTAATTCTTAAAATTTTTTTGATTTAAAGGTTTTTCTAATACCTCAACTGGATATTTTTGTTTTTCAATTTCAATAAATATATTTTTGCCTTTTAATGTTTCAACTGTATTCCCTGAATTGACATATCCAAAAGAAAGATTTTTCTCATAACAAAAGGAATAATTTCCCGAAGTTGTTCTACCAATTATTTTATCATCCTTATAAATTGGCTCTTCATGTAATAAAAGGGGCTTACCAGGTTTGCTATCTTTAAGAGTGAACATCATCATTCTCTTATCTAATTTTTGGTCTTTAATTTTTAATAGAGCATCTTTTCCAATAAAGTTTACATTTTTCTTATAACTAATTGCAAATTTTAAACCTGCTTGGTATTGATTTTCCTCTGGTGAAATGTCATGTCCCCAGTGAACAAATCCACTTTCCATTCTCATAATATCCATGGCATGCATTCCACAATGAGATAGTTCAAAGTTTTTCCCCTCTTCAATTAGAATTGCATATAAATCCTTAGCGGAGCTACTATCAACATAAAGTTCAAAACCTATTTCACCCACATAAGATAATCGTTGAGCCCATATCTTAATTTCTTTTGGTTTTCCCCAAGGAGTATTTGCATCAAATATGTTTATGAATTTTCCAGTTCCAAATATAAAATTTTCATTACTAAAATCATCTTTGCAAATTTTTGAAATCATTTCTATGCTCTTTGGACCAAATAAACCTAAGCAGCAAAATTCCTCAGTAACATCAGAGAACTCTACATCTTTATCTAAATATTTTAATATGTGATATTTATCGTGTTCTCTTGTTGCTGCTGAACTCACAATTCTAAAATAATTTTTATCCATGCATACAACAGTTAAATCTGTTTCTATTCCACCATCTTCATTAAGCATCTGAGTGTAAGTTGTTTTTCCAATTTCATTTTTAATATTTGCAGTACATAACTTTTGTAATTCTTGATGAGTTTTTTCACCTTTCAGGTCAAATTTTGAAAATGTTGAGAAATCGAATAGACCTACGTTTTTCCTAGCATTTAAGGTCTCATATTTTGCTGACGGATACCAATTTTGATAATTAAAACTATATTCATATTTAGGCTCATTACCATTTAGTGAATACCACATTGGTCTTTCAAATCCTCCAGCAACTCCGAAGCAAGCTCCTACTTTTTTTAATTCTTCATGATAAGGCAAAAGTTTTTGATTTCTTGATGTATTATGTTGTTTATAAGGCCAATGCATTCCATACAGATCACCAAGCGTTTCTGTTACTCTTTCCATAATAAAGTTTTTTGATGAATGGAATTTTTGAAACCTTTTAATATCAACTGAAAATAAATCTTCATTAATATGTCCATTCATCATCCATTCGGCAGTAACCCTACCCGCTCCTCCTGAGCTAGCAATTCCAATGCTATTAAAACCACAACATGTATATAGATTTTTAACTTCAGGGGTTTCGCCTAATAAATATTGAGTATCTGGAGTAAAAGACTCTGGACCAGAGAAAAATTTTCTTATTCCTGCACTTTCTAACATTGGTAATCTATGAAATGATTTTTCTAAGTAAGGTTCAAAGTGATCAAAATCATCTGGCAGTTCACCAAATGAAAAATTGTCTGGAACTCTTCCTGTATCTTTAAATGCTGGTTTTGCCTTTGGTTCAAAAATACCTACAAGTATTTTTCCTGCATCTTCTTTCAAGTATAAACAAGCATTGTAATCTCTCAACACTGGGAGATTTTGAGGTAAATCTTTTATTGGTTCCGTAATGATATAAAAATGCTCGTTTGGATACAAAGGCACACTTACATTTATTTCTTCACCTAATTGTCTTGACCACATGCCTGTTGCCATAACAACGTATTCACAATCGATGACACCTTTGTCAGTTTCTACTCCTCTTATTCTAGAATTCTTGATTAGAATTTTTTTTACAGGAGTTTTTTCAAAAATCTTTGCACCCTCCATTCTTGCAGCTTTTGCAAGAACATTAGTTACTCCAACTGGATCCGCTTGACCATCTTTTGGCATGTAAACACCGCCTACAATATCCTCACTATGCAATACGGGATACAATTCCATCAAACGTTTTTTGTTTAGAACTTCTACTTCAACATCTGATAACTGTGCAGTTGTTGCTTGTCTTAGCAATTCTTGCATTCTTTCTTTAGTAGACGCAACTGTAATTGCACCATTTTGCTTCATTCCAGTAGATAATCCTGTAATCTTTTCCAAATCTTTATAAAGATCTAAAGAATATTTTCTTATTTTTGTAATTGTTGATGATGCCCCTAATTGACCTAGGAGACCTGCTGCATGCCAAGTAGTTCCTGAAGTAAGTAAATCTCTTTCAAGCAAAACTACATCTTTCCATCCAAATTTTGCAAGATGATAAGCACATGATGTTCCAGCAACACCACCTCCAATCACAACTACTTTTGTAGATTTTGGGAAAAAATTAGACATGATTAATTATATTTAGAAATTAAAAATAAAATCAATAGATTATTTGTCTTAAATTTAACTAAAGCAAACGATATGTTCAATATGTATTGGTTTTTTTATACCAAATTTATCGTTTATTTTATGCTGATGAATATGATGGGAATTTAATATAATTGATAGTTTTTTTTTTGATTGTGTTTCAAGAGTATATATAAAACTAGAACCTCTAAACTTAATATCTACAACATCCAGTTTTAAATTACTTCTATCATCATGATCTAAATCTTCTGGTTGTAAAAGAAGCTTAACTTTTGATCCAATTGGAAATTTTTTAGAAAAAATACCTGTTATAGTTCCAAGTTCATCGTTCTCTAAACTCTTCGGGCTAGTTACGATTGCTGGGATTAATACTCCTCTATTTAAAAATTTTACAATTTTTATAGATTTTGGAAAATGATATAAATTATATGGTGTATCATATTGCTCAAGCTTATTATCTAAAATTACACCGCATTTATCCCCTAAGTAAAAAGCCTCATAAGAATCGTGAGTTACAATGATAGTTGTTATTTTAAATTTATTTAATATTTGTTTTAATTCAACTTGTATTTCTTCTTTAAAACTGGTGTCTATGTTTGATAAAGGCTCATCTAATAATAAAAGGTCGGGATTTGAAGACAATGACCTTGCCAAAGATACTCTCTGGGCTTCACCTGCGCTTACTTGGTGAGGATACTTGTTTAAAATTTTATTAATTCCAAGAAGTTTAATTACTTCATTTGGATTTATTTTTTTTTTACTAGAGTTTTTTCTCTCTAAAGCAATATTTATATTTTTTTCAATTGTGTAATGCGGAAATAAACTGTTATCTTGAAATGATAAAGCTATGTTTCTATTTTCAGGTTCAAGATTATAATTTTTTGTGGAAATTACTTTACCCTTTAACCTTATTGTTCCTTTATTTAGCTTTTCTAAGCCAGCAATTGATCTTAAAATAGTTGTTTTGCCGATACCGGATGGACCAAGAATACAAATTATATCTCCTTTTTTTTTAATGCTTAAAGATGTATTTTTCACCCTTGTTTTTCCACCGATTTGGAAATCTACATTTTCAATATCTAAGTAATTATTACTCACTCTTGTCCCTCAAAATATACTTCGAAGTTAATAAAATAAAAATACTTGCAATTGTTATTAAAAACAAAGCAGGTACTGCTGCAGCTTCCAATAAATCTTGAGAAGCAAATATATATGCTGTTGTGGCGAAAGTTTCGTAATTAAAAGGTCTTAATATTAAAGTTATTGGCAATTCTCTTATAATCTCCAGAGAAACTAAAATTATGATAAACAAAACAGAATTTCTTAAATAAGGAATATGAACCTTTGTGAAAGTTTTGAATTTAGAGTAACCAATCAAATAAGCACTTTCATCAACAGATCTGTTTATTTTTTCATATCCCGATTTTAAACCATTACAAGCTAAAGAATAAAATCGCACAAAATACACAATAACCAACCCTAGAATAGATCCAATAAATATTTTTTTGATAGATTTAAACTCATAAAACTTGACAATATTTTCATCAAACCACGAAATAAAAGTTATAAACGCTACTGCTAAAATTACACCAGGAATTGCATACCCCGAAATAGAAAAAGTGGTAAGATTACTTAAAAATTTACTTCTAGTAACCCTATTACCATAATTAGAAATAAATGAAAAAACAATAAGTACTATGCTTGATAATATGACTAAGTATATAGTGTTAAAAAACAAATTTAATATATTCAAGTCAAAAAAATGTTTAGGATATTTTAATGTCCAGTATAGCATCTGACTCAAAGGAAATATAAAACTTAAGAATAAAACTAAAGAGCAAGCCATAAAAAATAAAATAGATTTTTTTCTATTTATAAACATTTTTTGTTTTTCTTTAAAACCACCCCTAGAGGGTAAATGAAATTTAGCATTATTTCGGGAATAATTTTCTAGTAAAAAGACAACCAAAATAAAAATTAAAAGATAAAATGATAATTGATTTGCAAAGACTAAATCATCAAAAGATATCCAAGAATTGTATATAGCTGTTGTTAATGTATTAACACTAAAGAAGTCAACAGCTCCAAACTCAGATAGAGTTTCCATTGATACTAAAGAAAGACCAGCAATAATAGCTGGTCTTGCTGATGGAATGATTACTTTAAATAATGTCTCAATTTTTGAAAAACCTAAATTTCTTCCAATATCAATCAAATTTTGAGATTGATAGAGAAAAGAAGATCTTGCCAAAATATATACATAACCAAAGAGTGAGAAAGAAAGAGACAAGATTGCTCCCATCATTTCATCAAACTTTGGTATGTATTGATTATAACTTCCCTCTCCAAATAAATAAGTTAATATTGAAAATGCGGTTCCATAATTTTCAAAAAAAGCTGTTAAAGAATATGCATAAATATATGGTGGTACGGCAAAAGATAAAATTAGAGCCCACTTAAAAAAATTAACACCATAAAAATTATAAAAAGAAACCATATACGCACAACCAACACCTAAGATGAAAGTCATAGTTAAAACACCAAATAATAAAATAATTGAATTTGTTATGTATTCTAATAGGAACGTATTTTTTAAAATTTCAACATAATTACCAGTAATATCAAAAAAACTAGTAAATACTGTTAAAATTGGGATAGCCACTACCAAAGATATTAAAAAGGAAGTTATGTACCAAATGTTTAAATTTCTTAACATAAAAACTAATTAAATAAATACAAACTTTTTGGGGGAAGCACAACTTTTTAGAGAATTTAAGTGCCCACGGATTAGGAGACCAAGCCATGGGCACAAACTTTAGAAAATCAAAAATTAAATACTTTTAGGATATGCGGAACCTCCTTAGTTTTAATTTCAGATAATTTTCTATTATTTACACGTTTATTGATTTTTTCACACTCCGAAGCACATGCAGGACAAGCTTTGGTAGATTTATTGTAATCAACTTCCGTAGTAAATTTTTTTTTAACAGCTGTCATTTACTTCCAACCAGCAGCTAACATTACTTCTAATGCATCTGCTTGTTTTGCACCGTATGACTTAACACTTGTTTTAGTATCCATTACAAAGTTCATCTCTTTGCCTGGAACTAAATCATTAGGTGTTACACCACCTATCATTGGATACTCAAAAGTATTATTTACAATATGATTTTGAGCCTCTGTTGATAATAAAAACTCAACTAATTTTACAGCATTAGCTTTGTTTGGTGCATGTTTAAGCATACCAGCTCCACTAATATTAATGTGCGTTCCTCTATCTTGTTGATTAGGGAAAAAAGGCATTACTTTTTTTGCTGCTTCTTGTTGTTCAGCACCTTTTTTTCCAGATAACATCAACGCATGATAGTATGTGTTTGCAACAGCAATATCAGCTTCTCCAGCCGCAACAGCCATGATTTGAGCACGGTCATTACCTTTTGGAGTTCTAGCCATGTTTGCTACAACAGCTTTTGACCATTCTGCAGTTTTTGCTTTACCAAGATTTTTAACTAGTGAAGCAACCAAAGATTGGTTATAGATATTGTTAGATTTTCTTATTACCAATCTACCTTTCCATTTTGGATCAGCTAGACCTTCATAAGACATGCCATTAAGTTCGTTTGCATTTACTCTTTCAGGTGAATAATAAATTATTCTAGCTCTCTTAGCTATTCCAGTCCATTTTGCAGATCTAAATTGTGCAGGTACTGCATCCTTAATCGCCTTTGACCAACCTGCATTCTGCATCATTCCTTTAGCTGCAAATGCACCTAATCTTCCAGCATCAGCTGTGATGTATAAATCACCAACACAGTCTGCTCCCTCTTCAGTAATTCTTTTCTGCAAGGCCTTATCTTTACCTGATACTACGTTAACCTTAATTCCTGTTGCTGCTGTAAATTTTTCATATAATTGAATGTCAGAATCATAGTGTCTTGCACTAAAAATATTGACTTCAGCTGCAATCGTAAAACTTGAAATTAAAGCAAAAAACAATGAAATTATTGTTAGTTTTCTCATTTTACTCCTTAAATTTATATTTATATTAAACGTAATTTGTCCTGCAATGCGGGTGATAACTATTATCAATGAAATTGATTATCAATTGCAATATTGTCGCAATTGATAATCAATCGCAATTAGTACTGTTTTTTGGATAAATTATTTAAAATTCCCACTCAGAAATTTTACTATAAAGGAAGTTTCTAAAAGCTTGGACTCTGGCAACATTTTTAAGTGATTGAGGGTACACAAAGTGTGCCTCTGTAGTTGGACCTTGAACGTTAGGTAATACTTTTACTATATTTGGTTGTTTGACAGTTAAATAATCTGGTATTGCAGCTAATCCTACACCGCTTTGAACGGCTAATAGTAAACCATAAACACTATTTACTCTCATTGCAGTTTTCCTTTTTTTATTATCTTTCATCCCAAGCTTTAAAGCCCAATCAGGATTATAAACTGGTGATGGAGCTCCTCTACCAAAAGAAATAAATTCGTGCTTATTTAAGTCATTTACAGTTTTAGGATAACCATGTTTTTCTAGGTATTTTGGAGATCCATAAATATGATAATTGATATCAATTAACTTCTTTTGAATATAATTAAGCTGTTTTGGTCTTCTCATAAATATTCCAATATCTGCTTGTCTAGTACTTAAATCTAACTCTTTATCATCAAATATAAGCTCAACTTCAATTTCTGGATTGAGCTGCATAAATTCTTGTATTCTTGGTGTTAACCACGTTGTTCCAAAGCTGACTACAGTAGTCACTGTAAGCTTACCAGATGGTTTATTCTTTTTATCACCTAATGTAGTTTCTACCTCTTTTAATTTAGATATTACTTCATGGGCTGTTTTAAATACATATTCTCCATTTTCAGTTAATGTTAAACCCCTTGCATGACGTTCAAATAATTTAACTTTTAAATCCTCTTCTAAAGATTGAATTTGTCTACTAATTGCAGATTGACTTAAATTTAGAATTACTGTTGCACTGGTAAAACTACCTGCTTCAGCAACTGCATGAAATATCTTTAATTTATCCCAATCCATTATTTATTTACATCCACTACTATTTTATTTTTTAAGTTTCCTTTTAATATATCTGGATAGACATTTAATAATTCATCTAATCCAATAGTATTCACTGATTTTTCTAAAATATCAAAATCTAGCAAAGCAGGAAATTCTCCCCATACAAACTCTTTTCTTTTTTTACTGATATTAACAGAGTCTACCCCCCATAATTTGACTGCTCTTAATATAAATGGAATTACTGAGGTATTTAATTTATTGCCACTAGCATTTCCACATATGGCAACAATTCCCTTTGGTTTAGTTTGAGCTATTGCATTAGATAAAATGTTACCACCCACGGTATCTACAACACCATCCCATGTTCCTTTATCTATTAATCTTGCTTCACCCTCAAATTCTTTACGATCTATAACGTTTTTAGCACCAAGTTCTTTTAAATAATCTGCTTTATCTGGTTTACCAGTTATCGCTGTAACGTTAATTCCCATTTTAGCAAGAACCATGACTGCTACCATTCCAACACCTCCAGTAGAACCAGTTACCAATACATCGTTAACTTTTGATTGCATCAATAGTTCCTCTCTAGCTTTAACTGCGAACGCACATAATAGACCTGTAAGACCAGCGGTTCCTAAAATCATGGCTTGTTTATTTGTCATTCCCACAGGTGTTTTTGTAATATGATCTTTTTTAACTTTTGCGTATTGAGAATATCCACCATCAAAAAGTTCACCTGCTCTACAACCTGTTAATATAACTCTGTCTCCTTCTTTAAATTCTTCACCATCACCTTGTGCAACAGTTCCAGAAAAATCAATGCCAGGTATTCTTGGATACTCTTTTACTAATTTGCCACCATCTTTTAGTATCATTGCATCTTTCCAATTAAGATCAGAAAAATCTATCTTAACTAACACCTCACCATCTTTAAAATGATCTAAACTTAGTTCTTTGACTTCTCTTGTAAAATTTTCGTTCTGATTGTTTATTACAACTGCTTTAAATGAGTCCGCCATGTTTATAAGTAAATATTATTTTGCAATAAATCGCAAATATCTATTTTGATAACTTAAATCGTCTTTAAATTGCCCAAGATAAAAATTTGTAACTGTAGTAGCTTGCTCTTTTTTTATGCCTCTCATAGTCATACACTGATGAGTTGAATCTATTGTTACCGCAACTCCTTTTGCATCCAGCGACTCCATTAAAGTATTAGCGATCTGAACAGTTAATCTTTCTTGTGTTTGTAATCTTTTTGAAAATACTTCTACTACTCTTGCTATTTTACTTAATCCTACAACTCTTTGATTTGGAATATATGCTACATGAGCAATTCCTATAATTGGTGCCATGTGATGTTCGCAATGACTTTGAACTGAAATATTTTTTTGAACAACCATGTCGCTATAGCCTTCAACATCACCAAATGTTTTATCTAAAATTGCTTTAGGATCTTCTTTATATCCCTTGAAATATTCTTTAAATGCTTTTGTTACTCTTTTTGGAGTTTCCAATAAACCTTCTCTTGTAGGATCTTCACCCAACCATTTAAGTATTTTAACAAAAGCTTCTTCCGCTTCCTTGTCTGTTACTTCATTATTAATATTTTTTTCGTTTTCGTTTTTTACTAATTTCATGACGTGCTTTTATATATATAAAACGTTCATTTTAAAATATTTATTATATTTATTATTATGTTAGATAATTCCACTTATATGTTTAAAAAAAGAGAAAATGTAGCAGAAATCGAAGAAGGCAAGCTTTTATCTCCTAAATTCGACAATGATGGATTAATTCCAGTCATCACAACATGCTCAGAAACAAAAGAAATATTAATGCATGGATATATGAATGTAGAGGCATTCAAGTTAACGATTGAGACTAAGGAAGCTCATTATTGGAGCAGATCAAGAAAATCAATTTGGCATAAAGGAAAAACAAGTGGGTTCGTTCAAAAGGTAAAAGAGATTCGGATTGATGATGATCAGGATGCAGTATGGATGACTGTGGATATTGGAGAAGGTTCTAGTTGCCACGTTGGGTACAGATCCTGTTTTTATAGATCTATCCCTTTAGGTAAGATTGATAATGCCAGACAAATTGAAATGAAGTTTGAAGAAGATAAGAAAAAGTTTGACCCAGAAGTAGTTTATAAAGGGCAACCTAATCCAACAAAAATATAAAAATTAATGAAAGTTTTAAGTCCGTTTGGACCAAAAATTGCTGTTATTAAAATTCCATTAAACTTGGTAAAAAAAATTAATTATGAAGTTGAAAGTATTATTAAAGATAAGAAAAAATCGAAATCAAATGACTATTCAAAAAAATTAGTTGGTCAAGTCGAGCAAGAAATCGAATTAAAAAATAAATTTATAAAAAAAAATTTAAAAAGTTTTATTTCAAAAAGTGTAAATCAATATCTAAAAAAAAATCTTAACAAAAAGTCAAAGAATATTAAAATTAAGAATTTATGGGTCGTAAGACAATTTAAAAATGATTATAATCCTATTCATTTCCATGATGGTAACGTTTCTGGAGTTGGTTATTTGAAAATTCCCAATAATTTAACAAAAGGGAATAAAAAAATTAAAACTAATGGAACAATAGATTTTATTTATGGTTCTAAATCTTTTTTGAACAATTCTATATTTAATCATAAACCAAAGGTTGGAGATCTTATTTTATTTCCAAATAATTTAATGCATACCGCGTATCCATTTAAATCTGATGGTGAAAGAAGATCTTTTTCTTTTAATATAGATATTGATAAAAAATTAACAGAATTATTTAATGGCTAATAAACAAAGAAATGTTTTAGATGAGGAATTGGAGTTATGTTCTAATGATCCTTTGACGGGATGGTATAGAGATGGATGTTGTAATACAGATGAAAATGACCATGGTGTTCACACTGTTTGTGCAAAAGTAAATTCTGAATTTTTAGAATGGTGCAAGGAAGCAGGGAATGATTTAATTACACCTCATCCTGAGTTTGGTTTTCCAGGTTTGAAAGATGGAGATAGTTGGTGTGTATGCGCAGGCTGGTACGCCAAAGCTTTAGAAGCGGGAAAAGGATGTCCTATTTATTTAAAAAAAACTCACAAAAACACTTTGAAACTTATTCCAATTGAAACTTTAAAAAAGTTTGCTATCGATTTATCTTAATTACATATTCCCATATTTAGGTCCGCCTCCACCTTCTGGGGTTACCCAAGTAATATTTTGAGATGGCTCTTTAATATCACACGTTTTACAATGTATGCAATTTTGAGCATTGATTACAAATTTTTGAACAGAATTTACGTCTTGAATTTCATAAACTCCTGCTGGACAATATCTTTGTGCAGGCTCATCAAATTTCTCTAAAGTATATTTTATAGGCAAATCTGGATCTTTAAGTTTTAAATGTACTGGTTGATTATCATCATGAATTGTACCCGTTAAATAAACAGAACTAGTTTTATCAAAAGTAATAACGTTATCCGGCTTAGGATAATCAATTTTTGGCATTTTATCTGCTGGTTTTATAGCTTCATGATCAGCATGTTTATGCTTTAATGTGAAAGGAAGCTTTCCTCTAAATAAAATCTGGTCAATTCCAGTAAATAATATACCCAAAATTAATCCCCAAGAGAAACTAGGTTTTACATTTCTTGCCTCATGTAATTCTTTGTAAACCCAACTTTCTTTAAATTTTTGTTCATATGTAGATAAATTTAAATTTTTCGTAAGATGCTCATAAATTGTTTCAGCAGCGATCATTCCACTCTTCATTGCAGTATGAGACCCTTTTATTTTAGGCATATTTAATGTTCCTGCATCACATCCGACTAGCAAAGCACCTGGCATAAACATCTGAGGTAAACTCTGTATACCTCCCTCAATCAAAGCTCTTGCGCCATAAGAAATTCTTTTTCCACCTTCAATTATTTTTTTTATATCTGGATGAGTTTTAAATCTTTGGAATTCATCGAAAGGTGAGAGATGAGGATTTTGGTAATCTAATCCAATTACGTAACCAAGAAAAACTTGTTTATTTTCTGCATGATATATAAAACTTCCACCATAAGTATTATTATCTAAAGGCCATCCAGCAGTATGCATTACTAAACCTTCTGAATGATTTTTTTCATCTATCTCCCAAATTTCTTTAAAACCAATTCCATATTGTTGAGGATTTTTACCTTTATCTAATTCAAACCTCTTTATTAATTCTTTTCCTAAATGACCTCTGCATCCTTCTGCAAATACTGTAACTTTTGCATGCAATTCCATTCCAGGCTCATAAGTATCCTTTTTATTTCCCTCTTTATCAATACCCATATCTTGGGTTGCAATACCTTTAACTGATCCATCGTCATTATATAAAACTTCACTTGCTGGAAATCCTGGGAATATTTCAACTCCTAATCCCTCAGCCTGCTCTGCTAACCATCTACAAAGATTTGCAAGACTTATAATATAATTGTTATGATTTTGTTGAACCTTAGGAAGTAACCATGTTGGCCAACTTAATGATTTTTGTTTTCCTAAAAATAAAAATTTTTCTTTTGTAACTTTTGTTTTAATTGGAGCATTTAATTCTTTCCAATTAGGTATTAATTCGTCTAAGGCACGTGTTTCAAACACGTTCCCTGACAAAATATGTGCACCTATTTCAGATGCTTTTTCTAAAAGGCAGACATTAATATCCGGATTTAACTGCTTTAATTTAATTGCAGTTGAAAGTCCTGATGGTCCGCCACCTACGATGACAACATCGTATTCCATCACTTCTCTGGACATAATGATAATTTCTTACAGTATTTGCTATTTTTGTATAGTGTTTAATTTGTTCAATTCTGACAAAAACTGAGGAAGCGCCTCAAAAAGATCTGCTTCTAATCCGTAATCTGCGACACTAAAAATTGGAGCTTCACCGTCTTTATTTATAGCTACAATAATTTTACTTTCTTTCATTCCTGCTAAGTGCTGTATCGCACCTGAAATTCCAACTGCAATGTATAAATCTGGAACTACGACTTTGCCCGTTTGTCCTACTTGGTGATCATTCGTAATATAACCAGCATCGACTGCTGCTCTTGATGCGCCTATTGCTGCATTAAGTTTATCAGCAATATCGCTGATTAGTTTAAAATTTTCACCATTTTGCATTCCTCTACCACCAGAAATAACTATTCTAGCTGTTCCAAGTTCTGGTCTGTCTGACTTGACCTCTTCTTTCTTTAGAAATTTAGTTAATGAACTAGCTTCTGCTGGATCAGATTTTACAATTTCAGCTGATCCACCACTTTTATCTGCAGGATCGAATGATGTTGGTCTTATAGTAACACATTTTTTTTTGTCATTACTTTTAACTGTAGCAAATGCATTACCTGCATAAATTGGTCTTAAAAAAGTATCTTCAGAAATAACTTTAATTATATCACTCACCTGCGATGTATCTAGTAATGCTGCAATCCTAGGCATTAGATTTTTACCAAATGTATTTGCTGAGCTTACAATATGTGTATAATTTTCTGCATGCTTAATTATTGCCGATGTATAATTTTCAGCAATGTAGTTTTCGTAAATCTCATTATCAACATGAATAACTTTTTTTACATTTGGAACTTCAGATAAAGATTTTGCAACATCGTCAGCTTTATGACCTAAGACCAAAACATGAAGATCCTCGTTTATTTGAGAAGCTGCTGTAATAGCGTTATATGTAAATGGTCTAACTTCTTTATTGTTATGTTCTGCAATTAATAATACTGACATCTAAATTACTTTAGCCTCATTTTTTAATTTTTGCACCAATTCTTCAACACTAGCGACTTTTATTCCAGCTTTTCTTTTTGGTGGCTCTTCTACTTTAATTTGTTCGATTCTAGGATTAATATCAACTCCTAAATCTGAAGCACTTATCTGTTCTATTGGTTTTTTCTTAGCTTTCATAATATTTGGAAGCGAAGCATATCTTGGTTCGTTTAATCTTAAATCACATGTAACAATTGCTGGAACATTTACTTGAATAGTTTCTAAACCTTCATCAATTTCACGAGTTACCTCTAATGCATTATTTTTAACTTCGATTTTAGATGCAAAAGTTGCTTGCGGCCAATTTAATAAAGCTGCAAGCATCTGACCAGTTTGATTACAGTCATCATCAATTGCTTGTTTGCCCATAAAAACTAAATCTGGATTTTCTTTTTCTACAATTTTTTTTAAAATTTTTGAAACTGCTAATGGCTCAATTACATTATCTACTTTGACATGTATACCTCTATCTGCTCCAACAGCTAGTGCTTTTCTAACAGTTTCTTGTGCCTTTTCTTCACCGATTGTAATTGCAACTATTTCTTTAGCTTTGCCAGCTTCTTTAATTTTTACTGCCTCTTCGATTGCATTATCATCTGGTGGATTTGTTGACATTTTAACGTTATCAGTAACAACACCTGAGCCATCTTCTTTAACTCTTATTTGAACGTTGTAATCAATAACTCTTTTAACTGCGACTAATATTTTCATTAAGCTCTTAATAAATTGTTTTCTGGATCGTAAGGACTTTCATCTAAAATTGTTGCATCGTATTTCTCACCTAATATTTCAATTTTAAGTTTTTGTCCAACATTAGCTAATTCTGGTTTAACCATTCCTAATGCTAATGATTTTCCAATTCTAAAACCAAAATCTCCTGCTGTAGCTCTTCCTATAACACTTCCATTTTCATAAATGGGATTGTTGCCTAATACATCTGCATCTTTTGGATTATGAACCTCTAAGGTAACAAGCTTGTTATCAAAACCTTTTTCTCTCCATTTGTTCAATGCATCAAGTCCAATAAAACTTCCTTTATTAGGGTGTATAAATCTATCAAGACCACTTTCATAAGGTGAGTATTCTATTGATAGTTCTGTTCCAACCAATTTATACGATTTTTCTACTCTCAAACTATTCATTGCTCTAATACCATATGGCTTAAGTCCAAGATCTTGCCCTGCTTCCATAAGTTTATCAAAAATGTGATTTTGATATTCAATTGGATGATGAAGTTCCCATCCTAATTCACCAACAAAATTAACTCTCATAGCATTTACTGGTGCGTAACCTACATCAACCATTTTTGCACTTAGCCATTTAAAGTTTTCATTTGAAAAATCATCTTTTGAAACTCTTTGCATTAACTCTCTTGCTTTTGGACCTGAAACAACCAAAACCCCATTACTATTAGTTAAATTTTCAAACTGTACCGAGCCATCTGAAGGCATCCATTTTAAAATCCAATCGTGATCTAATCTTTGGAAAGCTCCTGCTGATACTAGATAAAAGCTATCATGTGTTTCTCTCATAATAGTAAATTCAGAATGAACTCCACCTTTAGTATTTAAAGCGTGACATAAATTAATTCTTCCAACTTTTTTTGGTAATTTGTTTGCGACTAAATTATCTAAAAATTCCTCAGCACCAGGTCCTTTAATTCTACATTTTGCAAATGCAGTCATATCTAAAAGACCAACATTTTCTTTTACATTTTTGCATTCTTTTTCCATTGCATTGAACCATTTTGATCTTCTAAATGACCAATCATCTTTTTGCTCCATTCCATCAGTTGCAAAAAAGTTAGGTCGTTCCCATCCAAATTTTTGACCAAAAACTGCTCCTAAATTTTTCATTCTGTCATAACATGGCGCTGTTCTTAATGGTCTTGCTGCTGGTCTTTCTTCATCAGGAAAGTGAGTTATAAAAACGTGACTATAGGCTTCTTCATTTTTAGCTTTTAAATATGATTTAGAGCAATAATCTCCGTACCTTCTTGGTTCAACACCAAGCATATCAATTGTGGGTTCACCATCTACGATCCATTCAGAAAGTTGCCATCCTGCTCCACCTGCTGCAGTGATACCAAAACTATGACCTTCATTTATCCAAAAATTTTTTAATCCCCAAGCTGGACCAACAATTGGGTTACCATCTGGAGTATAACAAATTGCACCATTATAAACTTTCTTAACTCCTACTTCTCCAAATGCAGGTACTCTATGTATTGCACCTTCAATGTGTGGAGCCAATCTATCCAAATCTTCCTGAAATAATTCATATTCAGAATCTTTTGATGGTCCATCTACATAACAAGCTGGTGCACCATCTTCATATGGTCCTAAAATTAATCCACCTGCTTCTTCTCTCATATACCATCTACTATCACTATCTCTTAAAACTCCCATCTCTGGTAATCCATCTTTTTTTCTTTTTTGAATTTCTGGATGAGGTTCAGTAACAATGTATTGATGTTCAACTGGAATGACTGGAATATCTAAACCAACCATCTTTCCAGTTTGTCTTGCAAAATTTCCTGAACAAGAGATAATATGTTCACATTCTATTGATCCTTTATCTGTTTCAACAACCCAACCATCTTTGGTTTGTTTCATTCCAACAACATTTGTATTTCTATATATTTCTGCTCCTCTATTTCTTGCACCTGTTGCAAGTGCTTGAGTTAAATCAGCTGGTTGAATATATCCATCTTCAGGATGTTGAATTGCACCAACTAAATCTGATGTATTACATAATGGCCAGATTTCTTTAACTTGATCTGGAGTTAAAAATTTTACATCAACACCAATTGTTTGCGCAACACCAGCGTATTGAAAGTATTCATCCATTCTATCTTTAGTGCTTGCTAATCTAATATTTGATACAACACTGAAACCTACGTTCTTACCTGTCTCTTCTTCTAAAGTTTTATATAAATTGACAGCATACTTATGGAGTTGTCCCACAGAATAACTCATATTAAATAATGGTAATAAGCCAGCCGCATGCCAAGTTGAGCCTGATGTTAGTTCTTTTCTTTCAATCAAAACTACATCTGACCAACCTTTTTTTGCTAAATGATAAAGAGCACTTACCCCTACTACTCCACCACCAACTACAACTACTTTTGCTTTGGATTTCATTATCAGATTCCTACTAAATTTTAATTACTTACGAAACAAAATTCTATTATTCATCATCTGCGTCACGCCAGCCCATTCTGAACATTAAATAAGCGGCAACTACAACCGAAATTGTACCTACTACCATACCAATATTAATCCCAACTTCACTGCCCCAAAAATACCATCCAAGTTGAGTGGATGAAATTGTTGGAAAGCATAAAATAAACATTAGAATTGCGTACCTAATATACATTGGAGGCTTTTTCATTATATTGATGATCCCATAGGTAGTGGTTGTGAAACTGCTGTTGTTAGCCAGCAATCTAAAAGATTGCCTTCTTTATTATTCTTTTCAACTTTCCATTTAAATTTAAAATATTGTTTATCCTTATCCAAGACAACAACTTCATAAGTTGCCGTTGTACTTGATTTGTAAATTTCAGTTACTGTGTTTTCTTTGTGATCAATCAGCATCGAGTATGAAGCCCCTTTTAACATTCTTTTAAATCTATCTAATGGACCTGTCATCCTTTGATTATTTGGATGTGCAAATTCCCATGTTTGCTCAATTCCTCTATCTTTATATGGACTGTCATTTTTCATTAACGCCTTTAATTGAATTAAAACAACTTGTTTCGGATCTATATTTACATTTGGTTTTAAAACATCGGCAAATGAAGAATTAAAATAAAAAAATGTAATTAAAATAAAAAAAATTCTGGATTTCATATTTTAAATTTATCTTAAATTTAAAATGAAATAAAAGGTCTTAATATCACACTCAATAATTTTTTATTATATAGTTTTGAATAATCTGTCGTATTCGTTTTTAATACATTTATTAGATATATAATAAATTTTATTTTGAGAGACTAATTTTGCTGCATTTTCGTTATGAATTCCTAATTGCAACCACAATACATTTGCACCAATTTCTATTGTTTGTTTTGCTATTTCCTCGGCTTCTTCGCTGGGTCTAAAAACGTTAACAATTCCTACATGATCTTTTATATCCGTTAATTTTTTATAAACTGGCTCACCATGTATTATTTTATTATCTGTTACTGGATTAACAGGAAAAACTTTGTAACCTGTATTTCTTAAATATTTCATTATTATATTGGAAGTTTTTTTTGAGTCAGGGCTTGCTCCAACAATTGCTATTGTCCGATAACTTAAATAAAGTTCTTTTATCTTTTCATCTACGAGTGTTGTATCCATAATTTAATTTAAATTTTAAGATCTAGTCGAGGTTTCCAAAATGGTCTGAAGAGTTCAATTTTTGGGCATCTATTCATAACTACTTTTAAACCTGCATCTTCAGCAATTTTTGCTGCATCATGATTAATTACACCGATTTGACCCCATAAAACTTTTGCTCCAATTGATATTGCCTCTTCAGCAATTCCATAAAGATCCTCAGATCTTCTAAAAACTTCGACCATATCAACGGGTCTATCGATAGCTGATAAATTTGGATAAACTTTTAAATTCCTAATTTCCTTTATACCTGGTTTAGGATTTACAGGTATCATATCATAACCAGTTTCGTGCAAAACTCTCAATACACCATAGCTAAATTTAGTTTTATCTGGGCTAGCACCAACCATAGCTATTGTCTTAACTGAACTTAAAATATCTTTTAAATAATCAGCGCTATATGGTTCGTTATGGTTCATTTTTATTTTTTTTCATCCTTTTTAATTGCTATATCTGCTTTTAATTCATGAGGCTCTAAAGGATCAAGGAAAGGATTTCGATATAATTTATCATGACTCTCAACTCCTATCTCGATTGTGCAATCTGTTGTTGCTTTAGCAACACATAAAATAATATATCCATCATTTATTTGTCTATTATTTAAAGCAACTTGAGAACGTTGATCCACTTCTCCATTAATTAGTTTAGCCGCACATGTAATACATCCTCCATACTGACATCCGTATGGAAGATCGACACCTTGGTCTCTTAATTCATTTAATAAAGGTTTTTTTCCATTTACTTCAAATGCACTGTTATTTCTGTTTGAGATTGTAATCTTAGTCATAGCCAGATATCACTTGTGCAGTCTCCACCTGGATATCTACTTTCATGGCACCTACTAGGTCCATTTGGTTCTTTACCAAAATCAACTATAAAATCTTTATTAATTTTCATTCCTCCATTTTCAACATCACAATCAATCATAATCATTGCTCCACCCTGTTTTCTAATTTCAGGATAAAATTGATTATCCCAAGTAGAAAATAATGATGTTGTTACATACATCCTTTTCCCATCTAAAGATAATTGATACATTTGAGGTCCACCAGCAATTTTAACACCATTTACTTCTGGAGCCTTTCCTAACAATCCACCCATCCAAACTTGACCAGTTAATTTCGGTTTATGCGGATCGGAAATGTCGTATTGCCTCATATCTCCGTGAAGCCAATTATTTATATAGAGATATTTATCATCCATTGAAACTAATATCGCTGACATAACTCCAGGTATAGGGATTGGCCATTCAGGATGTGGTTCATTTTCAACATCAATTATTTTTTCCCATTTCCATTTTCCCTCTTTTGATTTCCAAAAATGAATTACATTTGCACTTAATGCTGCACCACAAAATCCATGACTACTGTCGGGATTATGCATAAATTTTACTTCTAATGGTATTAAACCATCTTCACCTAAATACATTGTTTGAACTGGCTCTTTTTTTTTAAAATCCCAAACATGAAGTCTTCTACCATATTTCAGATGACCAACTTCCTCTAAATCAAATCCAGGCATGAAAGTATTAGGAGCAGCCCATTCAGAACTAACCATTACATTATGTCTTGGTTGATACCAAAAGTCGTAACTAAAAGGTATGTCTCCCATTGAATTTTCCCATCTACCTACAATTTCAAAATCTTTATTTAAATGTAAATATCCTCCTGGAGCTTCTCCGCGAGCGTCTCCAAGAAAAGAAATGATAATTTCAGAACCTAGGCAATGAACTGTATGTGGTCCTGATAAATTAGTTTTTTTCTTTATTTCAGATCCATCTACAACTTTATGTATTTTTGGAGCTCTAGGATCAGATGCAGTATCAACAACATAGATATTATTTGATCTAACACCTGGAACTAATAAATATTTTCTGCTCATGTTTGAGTCACCATGACAAGAAGAACATGCATTCCATCCCATGTGGTGCAATTCATCACCAATACCTGGCATTTCAAGTCTATGAATTACTTTAGAATATGTGGGACTTTGAGGATCAACATCGACAGTTGCCAAATAGTCTGGTTTTTGTATTCCTGTCCCAGTGTAAATAGCTATTGTATATAAAAGCTTTTCTTTTGGTGCTTTTATTGCTTCAGTAGGACTAGCATATCCAGGGCCACAGCATCCATCCATTATTGATTTTCTCCTTTGATTACAACCTAATCTTTTTTTTAAGTGACTTCAACTTAATGGTTATTTGTTTTTCCAACTTGGATTTCTTTTTTCGATAAAAGCACTTATACCCTCTTTAGCATCATAAGATGACATATTAAGTGTCATCATCTTACTTGTATATTCATAAGCTTTGTTAAGAGGCATTTCTAATTGTTTATAAAAACCTTTTTTACCTATTTTAATTGTTAAATTTGATTTCGAAGATATTTTATTTGCAACATCTAAAACTTTCTTATTTAAAGTTTTTGGACTGTAATGATCATTAATTAATCCAATTTCCTTTGCATATTTTGCACTAATTGGATCACCAGTAAGTAGCATTTCCATCATTCTTTTTCTGCTTATTTTTCGGCTTACAGCTACCATTGGAGTACTGCAAAATAATCCAATTTTTACTCCAGGTGTAGCAAACGTTGCTGAGTTCGTGCTGTATGCAAGATCACAACTAGCAGCTAATTGACATCCTGCTGCATAAGCAGCACCATGAACTTTTGCTATTACTGGTTTGTTTCCTTCTACTATTTGCATCATTAGTTTTGAACAAAGTTTAAAGAGTTTTAGATGATTAGATCTATTTTTTATACCTCTTACTTCTTTTAAGTTATGGCCTGCACTAAATCCTTTTCCAGCTCCTTCTAAAATAATGACCCTTGTTTCTTTATCATTATCTAATTTTTTGAATGCCTTTAATAAATATGAAAGAGTTTTGTAGGATAATGAATTATAAGTTTTTGGATCATTAATTAAAATTCTTTTAACGCCTGGTGATAATTTATTTATTTTTACAGTCACTTATTTTAATTTACCTTCTTCTCTCATCTTAGCTCTAATTTTAGTTGCTGAAATTTTTTGAATTTCTTCGGGCAAAACTATTTCTTCAATTTTATATCCTACACCTCTTCCATAACAAATATTTGTAATATTTGGGACAAGCATAATTTTAAACCTGCCCTCAAACTCTGGATTAAGTTTTTCCTCAATATTTTTTTTGACAGTTTCAAAATCAAATGGGTTATCATCAACACCTTGTACATCTCTAATTTGAATACATACTTGTCCTGTTTTTTTTATAATTTCCTTAAATAGAGTATAGTGACCATCATGAAAAGGTTGCCATCTTCCTAACATTTGGGCTGTTGGTTTTTTGTTATCCCATTGATACGTCATTTTTTTATCTCCTTTAAAATCTTTGGTGCCCAAGACTTAGCATCTTGTGTGGTAACATGAAAATTATATTTTTCTGGTTTAACAAACATTTTATTAGTGTCATCAAATCTACCTTCTTTTATTGTATCTACCCAAACTACATAATCTGCAGGAAATAAACTTCTTGCTTTTGGAGTTGGGCAAATAAAATCCGCAATCACATAATTTCCTTCGTTTTTTAATTGTAATGCAAAGTCAGCCATTCTTTTTGCTTGTCTTGTTCTTCCCTCTTCTGAAAAATCCCAATCGTTAGCAGCTTTTCTTACTTCATCTGCATTTAATCTTTTTGCATTCAATAAAGGAGCAAGTTCCTCAGCTAATGTAGTTTTTCCTGCGCCTGGAAGTCCCATGATTAATATAATTTTCATTTTTAGGTTTTAACTTTAAATTAAATTACCAGCAACCCACTTATGAAAATGATGTGTTGGATTATCCATCTTTGGAGAAAAATTACCACCATTATAAGCTGGAGAATTTCTGCCTATTTGCATACTTTGAATTATATCTACATCTTCTTTTTGAATGTCTTCCCATTGTTTGTGATTTTTTTGTCTTAAAGTTTTATATTTTGTTGCAGTTGCCGCTTCATCTCCTACGTAATAAATTTCCATATGTTCTATTGTAAATTCATGATTGATTGGCTCTAACCAATAAGCATAGTAATGATCTTTGTGAATTCCTAACATTACATTTGGAAATAGCGCTACATATTCAGCTATATTTTCTTTATCTTTAGGCCAATTAGGAAAGCAAGGAAACTTTTCTTTTCCTTCAAACCTTGGATTATAAACAACTGTTCCTTGTCCAGCAAAACGATTTGGTAGTCCTTGAATATGATAATGATCTTCTAATTTTGAATAAGAATTTAATCCAGGATGAACCCAAGGCAAATGATAGCTCTCACAATAATTTTCAATTGCAAATTTCCAATTACATTTTGCATCTAATTTAAAATAACCATAGTCATTTGCATGATGAATTAATTCTCTATCTTTCAAAGGCCAAAATTTTTCCCATCTTTTACTTAAAGGACTAATGTAATCCTCAAATGAAATTTCATTGTTGTTGATATTAATTATAATTAGATCTAACCAAATATATGATCTTATCTCTTTTAAATTACTTTTAGATTTATCAAATTCAGGCGTTTGATGAATATTCATGCCACCTATATGAGGTGTAGCAATTAATTTTCCTTCTAAGTCATAAGACCATGAATGATATGAACATCTCATTACATTTCTAATTTTGCCAGACTCTTTAACTAATTTTACTCCTCTATGACTACAAATATTATGGAAAACTTTTATTTCTTTATTTTTTGTTCTAACAATAAGTAAAGGTATTCCAAGTAAATCAATTGGTTTCACATCACCTTCATCTGGAATAGAACTTCCAACTCCTATTACGATCCACTTATCTTCAAATAATTTTTTTCTCTCAATTAAAGTATATTCTTTGCTGATATAACATTCATTTGGTAAACCATGAGCTTCACTAATTGGTTTAGATACAATATCTAACTTTTGTTTATCTATAATATTGTAAATTTCTGACATGATTTATTTTATCACTTGATATAAACCTAACCAAGCATTTACGTCTTTGCTCGCAATGTAATCTGATTTAAAAAATTTTATTTCTTTCCATTTATTTTGCGCTTTAAGTTGTTCAATTTTTTTATCAAAACCATATACTTCATGTATTCCCTCATTAATAGTAAAGCAGATAAATCCATCATTCTTTGTAATCCTGATAAATTCCTCCAAAGCTGGTGGCTTTACATGTCCAAAAGTAAATGTACCAACACACATAACAGATTCATATTCGTCATCTTTTTTATTAATGGGTTTATTCAAGTCTACTTGTTCAAGCTTTTCATAAAGATCTTTTGGTACTAATTCTAATAACTTTTTTGAAAGATCTGCCCCATGAAAATTTTTAAAACCATATCTTTTTAATTCAACACCCACCAATCCAGTTCCACAACCAGCATCATAAATTTTTGCATCTTTGTTTTTTTGGAATTCTGAGAATACTTTTGTAGTTTCTTTTGGTCCTGTGTAATTCCAATCGACCATATCTTTGTC
>CABZDS010000009.1 GCA_902524595.1 uncultured Pelagibacteraceae bacterium
GAACTCCTTACACCAAGAGAGTTGAAGAGTGTGGTGTAACTGATTTTACAGTTGTAAATCATATGCTTTTACCGAAAAGATTTCAGAAATCTGTTGAGGATGATTATTGGCATTTGAATGAACATGTTCAGTTATGGGATGTGTCTTGTCAGAGACAAGTTCAGATATCAGGTCCAGATGCTAACTTACTAGTACAAAAAATGACACCAAGATCATTAAAAAATATGGAAACTGGAAAATGTTTTTATATTCCTATGATAGATGAAAATGCTGGAATGATAAATGATCCGGTGTTGTTAAAGTTAGATGATGATATGTTTTGGATTTCAATAGCAGACTCTGATGTATTGCTTTGGGCAAAAGGTATTGCGGTTGGTTTAAATTTGAATGTAAATATATCAGAACCAGATGTATATCCTCTTGCAGTGCAAGGTCCAAAGTCTGAAGATTTGATGGCTTCAATATTTGGTGAAGATGTTAGAAAGATAAAATTTTTTAATTTTAGGATATTTGATTTTTTAGGAACCAAACAAGTTATCGCAAGATCAGGATATAGTAATCAAGATGGATTTGAAATTTATTTTAAATGCTTTGAAGATTACTTCGACAAAAACGAAATGGGTGAAAAAGTTTGGGATATAATATGGAAAGCGGGTAAAGAATTTAATATTGCACCAGGATGTCCAAATTTAATTGACAGAATAGAAGCGGGATTAATGTCATATGGAAATGATTTCACAAAAGAAAACAATCCAATTGAATGCAACTTAGAAAAATATTGTAATGATGAAAGTGATCATGACTTCATTGGAAAAAATGCTTTAGAGAATATTAAGAAACAAGGTGTGAAACAAAAATTAAAAGGAGTAATATTTGATGGTGTAGATTGTCCTCCATGCTCAACTCCTTTTCCAATGTATTCAAAAGATAAAAAATTAATAGGTAAAATTACCTCAGGGATTTATTCTCCAAAATTCAAAAAAAATATTGGTTTATCCATGATTTTAAATGAATTTTGTAAAGTAGGATCAAAAGTTTTAGTGCGCACTCCAGATAATAAATTAAGAAAAGGAATTGTGTCCTCTTTACCATTTTCAAAATAATAATTAGTGAGTATAAGACTTATATGAAAAGAGCAGTTATAGCAGGATTTTCAAGATCACCTTTTACCATGGCAAGAAAAGGTGAATTAATTAATGTTAAACCTGTAAATATGTTCGCCGAGGTTGTTAAAAATCTTGTATCTAGAACAAAAGTAAACCCTGCTGATATTGAAGATATCGTTGTTGGGTGTGCTTTCCAGGTTGGAGAGCAGAGTTTTAATATTGGGAAACTTACAACGTTTTTATCTGGAATGGAAATACATACATCTGGAATGACCGTTGATAGATGGTGTGGCTCATCGATGGAGGCTATTCATGTTGCAGCAGGTAAAATAGCAATGGGTGCGGGTAAAGTTTTTGTATGTGGGGGTGTTGAAAGTATGACCAGAGTTACAACTGGCTTTGAACCAATACCTTATCCTTATACAGATAAAGAAAACCCAAATGTTTATTTTTCAATGGGTATAACTGCTGAAAATGTTGCAAAGAGATATAAAATTTCAAGAACTGAACAACAAGAATTTGCGATACAAAGCCATCAAAAAGCTAATGAAGCTGAAGTTAATGGTAAATTTAAAAATGAAATAGTTGAAATTGCTGGCTGTTCAAAAGATGGAAATATACGTCCAAAAAGTAATCAAGAAACTTTAGACAGTCTAAAACTTGCATTTGATCAAGATGGAACTGTTACAGCCGCAACATCATCACCCCTTACAGATGGAGCGGCAGCAACACTTATATGTGAAGAAAGCTACGCAAAAGAAAACGGATTAGAAATTTTAGGTAGAATTCTTGCAACTGGAGTTAAAGGATGTGAGCCTGATGTAATGGGGCTTGGACCTATAGGAGCAACTAAAAAAGCTCTAGAAAGAGCAAATTTATCAATTAATGATATTGATATTGTAGAAATTAATGAAGCTTTTGCATCTCAATCAATAGCATGTTTAAAAGATCTTGGTATCGAGCAAAAGAAAGCTAATTTAGATGGTGGGGCATTAGCGCTAGGCCACCCCCTTGGAGCAACAGGTGCCAGAATAACTGGCAAAGCTGCTGATTTACTTAGACGTGAAAATAAAAAATATGCTTTATCTACTCAATGTATAGGTTTAGGAATGGGTATTGCTACCATAATTGAGTCTGTTATTTAATTATCTATTAATTCCTCTCAAACGTTCTGATCTTCTTCTTAGTAACTCTGCACTAATAAGTATTAAAGTAGATAAAACAATCAAACACGTAGCAACAGCTAGAATTGTTGGACTTAATTGTTCCCTTAATCCTGTCCACATTTGAACTGGGATAGTTGTATTTTCAAGTCCTGCTAAAAATAAAACTACTACAACTTCATCAAAGGAAGTTACAAAAGCAAATAAACCACCAGATATTACACCAGGTAAAATTAATGGAAGTGTTACTTTCATAAATGTATTTACTGGATTACTACCTAAACTAGCTGCTGCTCTCGTTACACTATGATCGAAACCTGATAATGTTGCAGTAACAGTTATTACAACAAAAGGCGTTCCCAAAATTATATGAGCTAGAATAATTCCAGTATGAGTTGCCGCTAAACCTGCTTTTGCCATAAAAAAGAATATTGCAACACCAGATATAATAAGTGGAACTATCATTGGTGAAATAAGAGTTGCCATTATTATTCCTTTAAAAGGCATGTGTCTGCTGCTCAATCCTAATGCAGCAACCGTTCCTAAAATTACTGACCCTAAAGTTGCAAATATAGCAATAATAAAACTATTCTTTGCAGCAAGGCCCCATGGATTTTTTGTACCGTAAACCATATCTTTATACCATCTTAAGGAAAAAGCATCTGGGTCTAAATTCTTCATTCCTTCTGAAAAAACAAGAAACTCTTCTGCATTAAATGATAATGGAAATATTACAAACAAAGGTGCTATTAAAAAAATAAAAACAAAAGTACATATAGCAATATAAAAGTAGTGCCAAATTCTATATCTAGTTTCTGTATACTTTGGTAATGCCATGCTAACCTAACTTAATATTATCAACTCCAACTAATTTGTTATAAAGCCAATAAATAACCAAAACTCCTCCAAGCAACATAAGTCCCATCGCTGAAGCAAAACTCCAATCTAATGTAGTTTTCATATGATATGCAATTTGGTTGCTAATTAAGGTTCCTGATGCTCCACCAACTAGTGCGGGTGTAATGTAATATCCAATTGCTAAAATAAAAACTAAAAGACAACCTGCCCCAATACCTGGTATTGTTAATGGAAAATATACTTTCCAAAAAGCTACAAAAGGAGTTCCACCAAGAGATTTACCTGCTCTCATTAAACTTGGCGAGATAGTTTTCATTACACTGTAAAGTGGTAAAACCATAAATGGTAATAAAATTTGTGTCATTGCAACATAAGTTCCAACTTTATTGTACATCATTTCTGGCCTATTATCGTCAGAGACAAGGCCAATCATTACAAAGAAATCATTAACTACTCCTTGCTGTTGAAGTAAAATCATCCAGCTAGCTGTTCTAACTAATAATGATGTCCAAAATGGAAGAAGAACGCAAATCATTAATAAATTACTGTATTTCATTGGGAGTGTTGCTAGTAAATGGGCTATTGGGTAACCCATTAAAAAACAAAAAACAGTAACAAAGAAAGCAACCTCTACAGTTCTCAACCACAAAATTCTATGTATTCTTCTATCCTCACTAACTTGAGTAATTTTGTTATCTTCATTCAAATACATATCCATAGCTTTTAAATATTTAGCTGAAGTATAAGGAGGTGCAGTTCTTTTAATTGCTTGCCAGTACTCCACATTTCTCCATCTCTTATGAACTTTCATTATTTGTTCTTTAATACTTTGTGTCTCGTCAATTTTATTTCTTTTTACCTGTCTGAATAATTTTTTTGTAATGGTGTTGAACCCATTTTTTTCTTTGTTAAGTCTTTGAGCTAATTTTCCGTGCTCCTTTTTATCAACAAGAATTTTAAAGTCAGATAGGAATGAAGCAAATACTTCTTCGGTTGGAAGTTCTTTACCGTCCCATGTTTCCATAGACTTAAATGTTTTTGGAAGCATGTTTGTAATCATTTTATCATCAATACTTCTTGTAAACATTTCTCCAATTGGAAAAATATAAGTAATAATCAAAAAAAGTAGTAATGGAGCAACAAGTAAAAATGCTTTAATTTTATTTTTCCTTTCAGCTTTTTTTAAACTTATCTCTAAAGGAATTCCGTCAGTTGTAAGTATTTGTTTTGTTTCGCTGCTCATAAATAAAAAGGGCGACTTAAAAAGTCGCCCTATATATATTATATTATACTAGTCTTTTATACTCTTTTATAGACCAGCTTTCATAGCTTCCCACTTCTCACCAAGTTCTGTACCGTTATCAGCCCAGAAAAATGGATCAACTAAAAAGTATTTTTTAGTATTTGAAGGAGCAGTTGGCATTTGTGGCATCATTTCAGTTTTACCATCTTTGTACCAAGGCTCGTTTGCTTTGATAATTTCTAAAGATGATAATCTGTATGGAGCATAAGCAATATATTTAGCACTTCCAGCTAACATTTCAGTGTTAGTCATCATTGCTAAAGCTTTTTTAGCATTTGCCTCATCTGGTCCACCTTTAACAAGTGCGAAATATTCATAGTCAAGACCTTGTCCATCCCATACTTGTTTAATTGGAGCACCTTCGCCAATTTCAGCATTAAAGAATCTTCCATTCCAACCAGTTGCCATAACAACTTCACCAGATACTAATAATTCTGGTGGTTGAGCACCTGCAGACCAGAATACACATCCACCATTTGGATCTGTACAAAGCTCTTTAATTTTGTTCATAGCTCTGTTAACACCAGCTTCAGTTTCTAGTAGTTTGTAGATTTCTGATCCACCTTTACCCATGTAAACACCGTCACCAGCTAATGCTATTTCTAGGTTTGTTAGAGCAGATTTGTAAATAGCTCTTTTTCCTGGAAATTTCTTAGTGTTAAAGAAATCTTTTATAGTCGATGGAGTACCGTCAACGTTGTTGACATTGTAAGCATAGTTCCACGAATATAAAATGTTACCTACTGCACATTTACTTGGCATTGGAGCAAAGAAATCTTCACTTGCAGGAGTTCCATCTGGAGCTGCAGGGAAGTCTTTGTCAAAATCGAATTCGACAAAAATTCCTTCGTCGCATCCGTTGATAGTATCAAATGCGAATACATCGATAATATCCCAAGTAATTGCACCTGCTTCTTTTTGAGCTTTTATCTCTGATAATCCACCTGAATAATCAACCCAGTTGATATCAACACCAAGTTTTGATGCAGTTGGATCACCATACCCTAGCTTTTGAGACTCAGTATAAGCTCCACCCCAAGATGCTACTGTAACCGCAAATGCAGATGAAGTCATTGATAGAGCAAAAGAAAGAGCAAGTAATAATTTACTTAATTTTTTCATTTATCCTCCGTTTAAACGTTTAATATAAATTAATTTATATATATTAAGTACAACAAAATCGATATTCAGAGTCAACAGGCCATTTTGTTATAAAAATACTTGTATATTTAAGAAATTATTTAGGATCTAAAGCTCTCGCGTCTTGACTGTTCCACCCTACTTTAATCTGGTTTCCAAGTTTTAAATCTAACTCATTTGAGCTATTTGGAACTTTCAAAATAAATTCTTTGTTACCTAAAAGATCTAATCTTAGTCTAGTGTGGTCACCATGGTAAATAACTTCTTCAATTTTTCCAGTCTGATTATTATCCATTTTATCTATTGGATTTATTAAAGCTCTTTCTGGTCTTATTGAAACTGTAGTTTTGTCTCCTTTAGATTTTACTGAAATTGGATTAGCTAAAATTTCACCATTTTGAAGTTTAACTTTACAAACATCTTTTGAAATGTCTGTTACTTCTCCACCAAAAGTATTATTTTCTCCTATAAACTCTGCTACAAATGAATTAACTGGCTCTTCATATAATTTATCAGGACTTGATAATTGCTGAACCTTTCCGTCGTTAAATACTGCGATCCTATTTGACATTGTTAATGCTTCTCCTTGATCGTGTGTAACATAAACTACTGTTACGCCAATATTTTCATGAATATGTTTGATTTCGTATTGCATACTTTCTCTCAGGTTTTTATCTAAAGCTCCAAGTGGTTCATCCATTAGTACTACAGCTGGATCAAATACTAGTGCTCTTGCAACAGCTACTCTTTGTTGTTGACCTCCTGATAATTGCGCAGGCATTCTACTTTCAAATCCTGATAGTGAAACCATTGATAGAGCTTTATCTACTTTTTTATCAATTTCATCTTTTTGTATTTTTCTTACTTTTAATGGAAATGCTAAGTTTTCATAAACAGTCATATGGGGAAATAATGCATAATTTTGAAAAACCATACCAATTCCTCTTTTATGCGGCGGAATATTTGAAATAGGATTTTTGTCCAAAAAGATCTCACCATTAGTTGGTGTCTCAAATCCAGCCAACATCATTAAACATGTTGTCTTTCCTGAACCGGATGGACCAAGCATAGTTATGAACTCTCCTTCAGAAATATTCAGATTTAAATCTTTTACGACTAAAATTTTGCCATCATAACTTTTGTCGACCTTATCAAATTTAACAAATTCTGTATTTTTAGACATGCGCAATGTTTAAAACATTTAAGAAGTTTATTTTCAATAGCTAATAATTCTTTATATGCAACTCTTTTGGAAAATTACAGAATAATTCACAACCTTTGTCGGTAACTCGGATTGCTTCAGATGCTTCTACTCCCCAATCACCAAATTGCATTACTGCGATCATATGAAAGCAAACATTCGGTTCAAGTACTGTCATATCACCTTTATATATATTTAAAGTATGCTCTCCCCAATCTGGTGGATATCCAATACCTATTGAGTAACCCGTTCTTGATTTTTTCTCGATACCGTATTTATCTAAAATTTTCCAAAAAGCTTGGGCAACATCATTTGCTGTATTTCCAGGTTTTGTAGCATTAATTCCAGCTTGTAACGCTTCAATAGTTTTATTCATTGTATCAATTTTTAATTTATCAGGTTTACCTAATAAAATTGTTCGAGCCATAGGTGCGTGATATCTTTTATAAACACCAGATAATTCAATTATAGTTGCTTCACCTTCAACAAATTTATCTTGAGTTGCTGTTAAATGTGAAGCAGATGTGCCTTTACCAGTTGGAAGAAGCGTTGCGATACTAGAATATTCACCTCCAAATTCTTCTGTGCCATAAAACAGAGATTTTTGAATTTCTCCAACAGCATCGCATTGTCTTGTACCAGGTTTAATTACTTCCATAGCTGTTTGCATTCCTTTTTGAGAAATTAAAGCAGCAGACTTCATATAATTTATCTCTGAATTAGATTTAATTAATCTAGCCCAATTAACTAGTCGATTAGAATCAATAATGTTTGCATTAGGTAATCCCTGTTTAATCTTTTCATAACAAAAAGCTGTAAAATAATGAGCATCCATTTCAACTCCAATGGACAGTTTATCCCATTTTTTTTCTTTAATTACTTTAGTCAAGTAATCATAGGGATGTTTTGGCCAAGTATGAATATAACTCTCATCATAAACAATAATATTATCTTTATTTAAATAGGTCTTTATGTGCGCGCCACCTGCGTCTTGGTCTCTAACAAAGCAAATTGGTTCTTTTGAATCAACGTGCACTAATACGCATTGAGCATAATAAAATGACCATGCATCGTAGCCTGTAAGATAATTCATGTTATTTGTGTCGTGAGAAATAATTAAATCAATTTTTTTCTCTCTCATCAGAGATTGAACTTTTAATAGTCTTTGTTTGTATTCCTCTTTTGAAAAAGACATAAACTAATCAAACAGTCTTCCAAATCCTTTTACAGATTTATTTTCACCGATGTTTTCCAGAGTCTCCCAGATTAAAGCTTGGTTACTTGAAAGAACTGGAATTCTTATTTTATCCTCTAATTTTTGTATCAGAGGAAGTACAGGTAGAGCAGTACAAGATACAAATAAAGCATCTGCCTCGTTTACATCTAAATTTATAAGAACATCAAACAGATAATTTTGATCTACTTTACCAATCTCCATATCAGAATGAATATCAAAGTATGAATTTGAAGTTATTTCAAAACCAGATGATTTAAAGTAATCAACAACATCGTCATTAACTTTTTTACTATAAGGTGTGAAGATAGAAAGTTTTTTTATATTTAATTTTTTCAATGCTTTCAGAGATGCTGTACTTGGTGTTGAAAGTTTTGCTTCTGGTTTTGCTGCTTGTATTTTATTTTTGATGTTATCGTATCCTGCTGCAATAGTTCCTGATGTACAGGCATATACAACACAGTCTAATTTTTGTTCAGGCAAGATATCTTTTGTTACTTGAGTAATATTCTCCGACATTTTGATTAAATTCTCTTTAGATAAGGGGTTGTAACATTCTATTCTATTTACAAAAAAATCTATTTTTTTATCTTTAATTACACTTATAAAATCTTTTTCAATCACTAGATCGGTTGCCAAAGCGATGAGCCCAATACGTGGATTTTGATTTTTTTCAAACTTTGGTTCTATTTTTTGTGATTTCATAAATATAATATATCACCAGTTATTGATTAATCATTAAAATTTAAAAACTGCATCTAATTTCTTGAATGGTAAGAGCAAATAAACGTATAATAAGAAAAATTAATTTTGAAATATAAATGCTCGATAAAAAAAAATTTTATATCAATGGCAAATGGGTTGAGCCAGTAAACAAGAATGAATGTGAAGTTATTAATCCATCAACAGAAGAAGTTTGTGCAATTATAAGTCTTGGAAGTTCTGATGATACAAATGCTGCAGTCAGAGCAGCAAAATCTGCATTTGAGGCTTGGAAAGAAACTTCAAAAGAAGAGAGGTTAAATTTATTAGAAAAATTATTAAAAATTTATAATTCTAGATGGGATGACATGACTGATGCTATTACTACAGAGCTTGGTTGTCCTAAAGATTGGTGTTCAGCTAATCAAACATCTTCTGGTGCAGGTCATATCGAAGACTTTATAAAAAGATTAAGTGATTTCGAATTCGAACCAGGTTTTGATAAGGGATCTACTAATCATATTGTATATGAACCAATTGGAGTTTGCGGATTAATTACACCTTGGAATTGGCCTATAAATCAAATTGCTTTAAAAGTAATTCCAGCTTTTGCTACTGGGTGTACAATGGTACTAAAGCCATCTGAAATTGCACCATTGTCGGGAATACTATTTGCAGAGATGATAGATGAGGCTGGATTTCCAGCTGGAGTGTTTAATCTAGTGAATGGTGATGGGCCTGGTGTTGGATCTGACCTGTCAGGACATCCTGATGTTGATATGGTCTCATTTACAGGATCTACTAGAGCTGGAAAATTAATTACAAAGAATGCTGCTGAAACTATAAAAAGAGTTTGTCTTGAACTTGGTGGTAAAGGCGGAAATATTGTTTTTGCTGATGCATATCCTGATGCAGTTAGAGATGGCATTAGAAACGTAATGAGTAATTCAGGTCAATCATGTGATGCTCCAACTAGAATGCTTGTTGAAAAATCAATTTATAAAAGAGCTGTTGAAGAAGCTGCGGACGAAGCAAATAAAATTAAAGTTGATCTTGCTTCAAAAGCTGGTGATCATATAGGACCTGTAATTTCAAAAACTCAATTTGATAAAATTCAGAGTTTAATAAATAGTGGAATTGAAGAAGGTGCTACTTTAGTAGCAGGTGGTCCTGATAAACCTGAAGACTTAAAGAAAGGTTATTTTATTAAACCGACAGTATTCACTGATGTTAATAATAATATGAGAATTGCTAAAGAGGAAATATTTGGACCAGTATTGTCAATTATTCCTTTTGAGAATGAAGAGGAAGCTATCCAAATTACAAATGACACAGAATATGGATTAGGAAACTATTTACAAACTGAGGATAAAGAAAAGGCAAAAAGAGTATCAAAAAAATTAAGATCAGGAATTGTGTATGTAAATCATAAAGCAGCAGATTCTGGAACTCCTTTTGGTGGATATAGGCAATCTGGAAATGGACGTGAAGGTGGAACCTGGGGATTACATGAATATCTAGAGGTAAAAACTATTACTGAATGGAAAAATTAAAATGCTTGGTTATGTAATGGTAGGAACCAATAACCTAGAAAAAGCAATAATTTTTTATGATGAAGTCTTAAAAGTTTTGAATCTGGAAAGAAATTATAAAGATGAAGTTTGTGCTGGTTACACTGAAAAAAATGGTGATGGAACTATAGAGTTTTATGTTACTAAACCTGTCAATATGAAAGAGGCAACTAATGGAAATGGAACTCAAGTTTCATTTATTACATCATCTAGAGATATTGTTGATAAGTTTTATGAGATCGGGCTTAGGGCAGGAGGAAAAAGTGAAGGAGCTGGAGGTGAAAGACCAGAAGGTTCTGGGGTTTATTATTCTTATATTCGAGATCTTGATAATAATAAAATTTGTGCTTTCACAAACAATTAATGTCTTATGCTTTCATTCAAGAGAAAATTGATCAAGGAAAAATTATTTTACTTGATGGAGGTATAGGTGCCGAGCTTGAAAAAAGGGGGGCTAAAATGGATAAAAACCTTTGGTGTGGAAAATGTTCGGTAGATAGCCCAGGATTTCTCAAAAAAGTTCATGAAAATTATATTGATGCGGGTGCTGATGTTATTACAACAAATACTTATGCAACTACTCCAATTTCTCTTAGAAAACATGGATATGAAGACTCAATTGAATTATTTAATAAGCAAGCAGTTAAAATTGCAAAACAAGCAATTGATAGTTCAAAAAAAAGCGTTTGTTTAGCGGGAAGTGTTTCGAGTTATGGAAGTTTTCTTAAACTTGGAACAAAGAATATGAAGCCAAGTTTTAATGAACAGATTAAAATTTTATCAAATGAGGGTGTTGATTTAATAATTTTAGAAGCAATGACATCTCAAGCGGAAATTGTGGAGACTATGCTTGAGTGTTCTTCAAATATAAAGTTGCCTGTTTGGCTTTCTATTTCCTGTGTAATAGATCAGAATACAAAAAATATTACGCTTGGCTATGATGATGTAAAGAATAAAACTGAAATTTACGAGGATTTAGAAGAATCGTTGAAAAGTTTTAGTAAATTACATAATGGGCCAATTTTAATTGCTCACTCAGATATTAAAACAACAAGTGCTGCTTTAGAGACAGCATTAAAATATTATAAAGGAGTTATCGGTGCTTACCCTAATAAAGGCTTTTACGAAAAACCAAATTGGAAGTTTGTAGATAATTTTTCACCTAATGATTATTTGGAAGTTGCAAAAAAATGGGTTAGCAAAGGTGTAAAAATTGTTGGTGGTTGTTGTGGTATTGGAGTTGAAGAGATAAAAGCTGTTTCAATTTTGAAGTAATAATATATTGTAAAATTATGAAAACGTTTATTGGTGGTATTGGTTGTTTTTGGGACGAAACTAAATACGATAGTATAAAAGGAATAGTATCTACCGAATGTGGTTACTGCGGAGGCGATGATCCAAATGTTACTTACAAAGCAGTTTGTGGTGGAGATACAGGTCACATAGAAGTAGTTAAAGTTCAATATGATGAAAATATTTTAAGCTATGAAGATATGGTCAGATTGTTTTTTAAACTCCATGACTCAACTCAAAAAAATAGACAAGGAACTTATGTAGGAATTCAATATCGTTCTGAGATATTTTATAATAATGATAATGAAAAAAATACAGCAGAGAAAATTTTAAAAGAAATGAATGAGAAATTAGATGGAAAAGTTACTACAAAGATTTCCAAAGTAAAAAACTATTGTAAAGCAGAAGGCTATCATCAAAAGTACGAGAAAAATAAATCTCTTAAGTTTGGATAAAAAATACTAATTTGAAAAAAATTATTTCAGAAAAAAATCCAGAATTAGTTACAAAAAAAGATAATAAAGCTCAATGGAATCTCCCAAATAAAAGAAGGTTGGGTTTTAGAAATTTATATAAAATTAATAGATATGGAATATACCTTAGATCAGATTTTGTTCTAAAATTAAAAAAAAAAATTAATAAGAGAATTGGTAAATTATCTTACGTAAAAAAGGTAACTAAAAATAAAGCTTTTTGCTCTCTAATAGTTGGTAAAGATCAGGATATTTTATTCGAGCAGTATGCAAAAGACTTTTCTACAAATCACCCTCAAACAATTATGTCAATTACAAAAATGTTTATACATTTATTCGTGGGAGAGCTAATAGACAGAAAACTAATTAATTTAAATAAGAAAATTTCATTTTACTTACCAAAAATTGGCAGTGGTTATGCAAATGCAAAAGTAAAAGACGTATTAGACATGAACATTGTAAATCTATATAGCGAAGATTATACAAAAGCTTATTCGTCTTCATTTCTACATGAGCCTGTGGGAGGATGGAGACTGTCGATTAAAGGTAAAAATATTCAAAGTCAGGAACAATATTTAAATTCAATTAAATCCTTAAAAAGCAGAGATTTAAAAAATTATAGTGATCTAGCGCATTATAAATCAGCTAATACCGATGTTATTGGACTAATTGTAGAAAAAGTAAGTAAAAAAAGTTTAAGACAATGGCTGTTGGAAACAGTTGAAGCAACTGGATTTGAAGAAGGTTTGTATATAGGTACAGATAGATTTGGAACACCGTGGATGTCTGGAGGTGGAAGTTTAATTACAAGAGATTTTTTAAGAATGGGTTTACTTTTTTCTAGGTTTGGAAGAGGTATTAATGGAAAAAATATTGGTTCTAAAACTTTTTTGAGTAAAACTATTAATAGTGAGGGACCCAAATACATTCATTTATCTAAGGATAAATTTGTCAGTTATGTTAATTCATTAATGAAATGCGGTAACTGGATTGGTCACTCTGGGTATGGGGGCCAATTTTTAGGAATAAATTTGAAAACAAAAGTTGTTGCTGCGTTTTTTTCTGTCTTAGAGACTAAATCTGCAACAAATGAAAAATATAAAAAAGATATGGTAAATATGATAGACCAAATAATTAGTAAAGATTACTAAATTAAGAAAATTTTGTTATCAAGGATTTTAAATGTTTATCTGTGACGCCACAACACCCCCCAATAATTTTTACCTGATCGTCTATTAGCTCAGAACACTTATCAACAAATTCAATTTCATTTTCGGTTATTAATGCTTTCATAGTACTCGTATCAAATTTATGAATTTCTGGATAAAACATGATTGGCCCATTCCAGTTTGATTTTAAAACTTTCATTCCCTCTTTGGCATCAATAAACCAACTATGCATTATACCATAAACATCTCCACCAATAGATTTAAGTGAATTAATTATTTCAGCAAAATTTATAATTTTATCTTCAGGAAGGAATTTTGGCTCATCAGGATATTTTAAAGGGTCATATATAATAGATCTCTCTTTTTCTGCTCTAAAATTTCTACCTACTACGGTTTCATCAAATTTACTTATGCAGCAACTTACTCCAACCCAAACAGGCAAACCGGTTTCTAAAGCTGCATTTAGCAAAATTTTAGCGTGATCAATATCTAAAAGCATTTCAAGAATAAGCACTTCGACTCCCTCTTCTTTTAATACTTTTGCTTGTTCTTTATAATTTTTTTCTTCTTTTGCAAATGATGGTACAAATTTTGTGTCAGGTCTAAATTCATTTTCAGCCAAAGCTAAATATGTCGACATACTTCCTGCAATTTTAATTTTTTTTCCAGAATTTTTGACTGCTTGTCTTGCTAACTTAACTGTATCAATGTTAATTTTTATTGTTTGATCTCCTAAATTTGAAGGTTCAAGACAATGCCTTGCAGTTCCAAAAGAATTGGTAGTTATCATATCACATCCTGCATTTATATGACTTTCGTGTACTTTGATTACTATGTCTGGTGAGAAAACATTTGCTAAGCCAGAAAATGCTGGACCCATTTTTCCACCAAGTCTCTGAATTTCTGAACCTGTTCCACCATCTAAGAAAACTTTTTTTTTTGATTTCAATAATTCATTAATATTCATTATGCTAACTTCTTCTCTGACTTTGGAACATATACAACTTCAATTACACCACCAAGAATTATTAGAACACTTCCTAGTGTTTCTCTCCAACCAAAAGGTTCATTTGTTAAAATACTAGCACTAACAACGCCAACAATTATTTCAGCTAAAAATAAAATAGATGATAAGCCGGCTCCTAATTTACTTGGAGCCCAAAATATTATTACCCCTGTAGGAATGAAATAAAATATCGAAATAAGTAATAAAAAAGTGGACATTGACATAATAACCTCCACTGATGGAACTGGTCCTAAATAATCTACTAAGAACAACCCAATGGGTATACTTGCTAAACCGCCATAAAAAAAGAATGTGAATATAATTGGAAAGACACCATCGGTTTTAATTATTTCCATTCTAATTAAACCAGCACCAAATAATGCACCTCCAGCAAGAGCCAACCAATCTCCTGCATTTTGAGGTAATGGAATTATATTCTCTTGACTAAATACAATCCACAAACCTCCTAATGCTAAACCTAATGTGATTAACCTCTTCCAACCAAATTTCTTATTTAAAAATATAATTTCAAATATTGTTGTCCAAACAGGTATCATGTAAAACATGATTAATGCTTTAACAACATCAGTAAGAAGAAAACTAAGAGCATAACAAACAAATCCACTACCAACAAAAAAACCTGTGAGAGGAAATTCCAATCCAATAGACTTTCCTTTTATAACTCTCCAAATTGCGATTGGTGATAATATTAATATTCCAACTGCCATTTGGGATATTGTTCCCCAGCCACCAGTCAAACCTCCATCTTCTAGTATTCTTTGAGGTAACCAATAAATTCCCCATGAACCTGCAGCGATAGCTAATGCAAACGAAATTTTAAAATGATGAGGGTGTCTGGTCATTATAATTACATTAATTCTGGTTTAAATTTTGAAAAGTTAAAAATTTCTTCATAAGATTTGGCAAAATAAATTAATTTATTATCTTCTTTAAAATTTGCTATAATCTGCATTCCCATTGGTAGCCCTTTGTCATTGAAACCAACTGGAACAGATATAGTTGGCAAACCAAGCAAGCTAGATAATGTATAGACTTCCATATACCTATGATAAGAGTCAATTTTATTATTATTGATAAATTCTGGATTATTTAGTTTCTTATCAAATGGAAATAATTGAGCTGAAGGTAATGCCAAAAAATCATAATAATTAAATAGGTTTTGAATTTTATCAATATATTTTTTTCTAATTTCTATCGCTTTTAAAACATCATTTGTTTCTATGCTTTTCCCTTTTTCATATTCCCAATATGCTTGTAAAGGCAATTCATCTAAATTTTTTAAATTATATAACAAAAAGTTTTCATACAAAGTTTTGGCTCTTAGTGTTGTCCAAGAGAACCATAATTCTTCTGAATTAATTTGAGTTTTTAAATCTTCAACATTTAAATTATTTGATTGCAATCTTTTTAAAATATTTTCACATAAATCGATAATTCCATCTTCATATTTATATTGGTCATTTAGATCAATACACCATCCAATTTTTAAATCTGAAAATTTTTTATTATTTATATCCTCAATATCGAAAGATAATTTATCCTTTAAATTTTTCCCTTTTATATAATTAAATAACAACTCCATGTCATTAGGAGTTCTAGCAAGACAGCCAGTTGTAGATATTAAAGGGAGATCGTTTAAATTTTTAATTTCAAATCTATCTTCTGAAATCGCACCAGGTGTTGGCCTTAATCCATAGATATTTGCAAAAGCTGCAGGGTTTCTACAAGAGCCCATCATATCTGTTCCATCGGCAAAAGGAATTAAATTTGCTGCAACTGATACAGCTGCTCCACCGGAAGATCCTCCTGCTGACTTACTATAATCATAAACATTTGAGGTTGATCCATAAACTCTGTTTGTAGTATGACAACCAACTGCAAATTCAGAGAGATTTGTTTTACCAATTAAAATTGTGTTTTTTCTATAATTATCTACCAATAAAGAGTCTTGTTTTGGAATATTTTTTAATAATTCTTTGTATCCATAACATGTTACCTCGTCCTTAATATCAAATAATTCTTTGACTGCAATTGGAAGGCCATAAATATCATCTTGATTTTCACTTTTGAAGTTTTTGTCTTTTAATTTTGCATCATCGATAATTTTTTGTTCATCTAATATTGAAATAATAGCATTTAATTTTGGATTATATTTTTTTATCCTGTCTAAGTAAAAGTTTACTACTTCAACTATTTTTATTTCTTTATTTTTGATTTTAGAGATAATTTGAGATACAGAAAATGTTTCAAGCACTGGTCCAAACCTATCTTGCTTGTCTAATGCTCTGTAAAACTAAACTTTTTACCTCATCCAAAGATGCTTTTTTAGGATTTTGTCCATAAGCTTGATCAAGCATAGATTTTTTTGCAATTCTCTCCTCACAATCTTCTGGAACGCCAATTTCATTTAAGCCTTTTGGTATTTTTAATCTATCTAAAATAATATTTAAGTTATCTTGAAAGGCTTCGATCGAGTGATCTTTAAATTGCATAGCCTCTGACATTCTTTTCACTTTTTCGTCTAATCCAGGTAAATTGTATTTCATTACTGCAGGTAATATTATCGCATTTGTTAATCCATGATGAGTATTATATTCTGCGCCTACCATGTGTGATATAGCGTGGACTAAACCCAAACCTTTTAGAAATGCTATTCCACCCAGATAAGATCCTACAATCATTCCTCCTCTTGCTAAAAGATTATCTGGTTCTTCAACAGCCACGTAAAGAGATTTTGAGATTAAATTTAAACTTTCTGTAGCAGAACCATCACATAATGGATGAAACATAGGAACGCTGTAGCCTTCTATCGCGTGTATCATAGCATCTATTCCAGTCCATGCAGTTAGATTTGCGGGTAATTTTAATGTTAATTCTGGGTCTACTAGAGCTAGGCAAGGTCTAGCATCAGGATGCCACAAACAAAACTTCATTCCTTTTTCAAGATGAGTTACCATAGCAGTAACTTCTGTTTCAGCTCCTGTCCCTGCTGTTGTAGGAATCGTTATTATTTTAGGAAAAGGATTTTCCATCTCTAATTTTGGTGGTTCTTTTTCAAATTCAAAATCCCATAACGATACACCACTATTAACTGTTAAAGAAATTGCTTTTCCTCCATCCATTGCACTTCCACCACCTATTGCAATAATAGCATCATGATTTCCATCACGAAATTTTTTACATCCAGAATCTATTTCGTCGTCTCTAGGATTTGGTGATATATTTGAATAAATTGCTGATTTTACTTTTGAGTCGTTTAGTAAGTTTTGTAGATCACTAATAAATGGAAGATTAACACTACCATTATCGGTTACTATTAAAGCATTATTAATTTTAAAATTATTACAAAATTTTCCAATCTCCTTAAATCTGCCAGGTCCATAAGCGGTTAAAGTAGGAAAAGTCCAATCCTGATTATTTAATAAAAAATCTTCGTTAAGTTTAAAATTTTGCATAATATTTTAAAAACTTATACTAATTTAAACATTATTAAATGAAAATTTCATCTGAAAAATTAGATATAAAAAAAACATATCTAGCTGTAGCAACCATGCTTTTAGCAATTTTGTGTATAGATCTTTATATGGTAATTATTAAATTTCTGGGTGAAGAATATTCAATAATTCAATTAACTTTGTTTAGAAATATTGCTGCGATCATACCTTTGTTACTATTAATTTTATTCACAAATGAATTTTCAACAATTTTTAAAAATCTAGGAAATAAATTTCTTATATTAAGTTGTTTAAGAGGAATTTGTTTCCTTGCAATGAACGTATTTATATTCATTTCTGTTATTAATCTTCAGTTTGCAACTGCAATGACATTAACTTTTTCATCACCTTTTTTTATAGTAATTTTATCTATAATAATGTTGAACGAGAGGATTGGTATTTATAGATGGTCGGCAGTTATTATTGGTTTTGTTGGAGTATTAATGATTATGAGACCAACAAGCGAGATATTTAGTTTTTACTCAATATTTCCTATTCTTACAGCTATAGCTTGGGCTTTTACTGTAATCATTTTAAAATTTATTCAAGGAAATCATTCAACTGCTAAAATTCAATTATATACATTAATATTTAATGTAACCGGTGGGATAATACTATTTTTAGTAACAACAGGTCATTTAGAAATAAAAAGTTTAAAAGATTTTATTTTAATGACAACCACTGGTATTTTAGGTGGTACAGCGGCAATATTATTTATTTATTCTTACAGGTTAATTTCAGCAAGCAAAATAGCATCGTTTGAATATCTTGGTATACCATCATCCTTTATTCTTGGATGGATTTTTTTTGCTGAAGCACCATGGGGTCAACTGTTTCCAGGTGTATTAGTAATTATTTTTGCAGGTATGATTATTATTTGGAGAGATAATGTTAAACAAAAAAAAGCTGAAGGTAATAAACAAGTTTATTGATTAGATCTCATAGATTTCATCACTATTACTCTATCTATTTCTCCTAACAACTCTCCAGTTTCATTACAAACAACAGGATAAATTTTATCATTATCAATTAGTTTATCTATTAAATTTTCAATTTTAGAATTATCTAAAATATTATCTTTTCCATCATTAAATAAATTTTTTGTTTCATTACAGCATTCTGTTCTCATAACTTTTCCTGCGCTTAACACTTTGTATTTTGGAACATCTTCACAAAAATCTTTCACATATTGATCTTTTGGATTAGAGACAATTTCCTCTGGAGTGCCGACTTGAGACACTTCTCCATCTTTCATTATTGCAATATGATCTCCCATTTTAATAGCTTCTAAAAAATCGTGAGTGATAAATACCATGGTTTTTTGAAGTTTTTCTTGGATCTTTAAAAGTTCATCTTGCATTTCTCTTCTGATCAAAGGATCTAGAGCGGAAAAAGGTTCATCAAAAATTAATATTTCAGGATCTACAGCTAACGCTCTTGCTAAACCAACTCTTTGCTGCATACCGCCAGAGAGTTCTCTTGGATAATTATTGTGCCAACCATCTAAACCAACCATCTTGAGAACTTCCATTGATTTTTCTACTCTAATATCTTTTTTTGTTCCTCTTACCTCTAAACCATAACCAATATTTTCTAAAACTGTTCTATGAGGGAATAAACCAAAATGCTGAAATACCATGCTCATTTTATTTCTTCTGAGTTCCAATAAATCTCTTGCACTCATTTTGGTTACTTCAACTTCATCCATTTTGACTGTTCCAGCTGTTGGCTCAATAAGTCTTGAAATACATCTTACTAATGTAGATTTTCCACTACCAGACAATCCCATTACTACAAATGTTTCACCTTTTTGAATTGAGAAACTAACATCTTTTACAGCAACAACATGGCCTGTCTTTTCTTGAACTTCCTTAATAGTTAAATTTTTATCAAGGTTTTTAATAATTCTCTTTTCGTCTGGTCCAAATAACTTCCATATATTTGTACAAGTGATTTTTTGTTCTACAGACATTTTTAATAAATAATATTACTCCAAAAATAGACAATATTTTACTTTAAAAGTAAAATTATTTATTTTAACTTGTGAATATGGCTACTAGAACTGATTTAATAGATAAATCAAATCAATCAAAAAACATAATAACTTACGTAATTATTGGAGTTGTTTTTTTGGTAGCACTGTGGCTATCTACTCAAAGTGAAGGACCTTCAAAATTTCCTAAAGAAGTCACAGATAAATTTACATTTACAGCTTGGGTAAATGACGGCGAAGATTACTTAAAAAAAAATTACAGATGGGTAACTAAACTTATAGCAAGTTATATTAAAGAAACTTATTATTTTGTTGAAGACTTTTTATTAGAGTCATCTTGGATTTTAATCGCAGCTATAATTATAATTCCCTGTATAATCGCAGGTGGCTTACGTCTAGGAATATATTCTTCATTTGTAGTTTATTTTTGGGGAGCAACAGGAATGTGGGAACCTTCCTTACAAACTGTAGCATTAATGGGTTTATCAGTTTTATTATGTGTGTTTTTTGGTTTTATATTAGGAGTCTTGTGTTCACAAAGTAACAGATTTGAAAATTTTATGAAGCCAGTCCTAGATACCATGCAAGTAATGCCAGCATTTGTTTATTTGTTTCCTGCATTATTTTTTTTTGGGATAGGAGGTGCACCGGCTATCTTAGCTACAATGATATATGCAATGCCTCCAATAATAAGATTAACAAATACAGGTATAAGACAAGTGCCAGCTCAAACTATTGAGTCAGCTACATCATTTGGTTCAAGTAAACTTCAACTGTTATTTAAAATTAAAATTCCATTATCTTTGCCAAGTATAATGATGGGGATTAATCAAGTGATAATGATGGCATTAGCCTTAGTAGTTCTCGCATGTTTCATTGGCGCAGAAGGTATTGGTGGGCAGGTTTGGCAAGCCATAAGAAGACTGGACGTAGGATGGGCAATGGAAGGTGGGCTATGTATTTTATTTATGGCGATAATGTTTGATAGATTTAGTTTAGCTTTCAGTAAAACAGAGAGGACATTACCATCTGATGTTCAAAGATTTTATTTACTTCCTCAAAGTTGGGAAAAATATCAAATTGCAAAAATAATTGAAATGCCATTAAATTTTGGAAATAAGATTTTAAAAATTATATGCCAACTTGTTACAACTATTATAGCATCTTTATCTAAACTTTTAGTATCATTTTTTAATAAATCTACTGCAGACAACATTGGTGAATTCATTAGTAAGAGATATTATGTAATTCCATATTTTCTAATTTTATTTCTAATTGCATTTATAGATCATTACTTTTTAGAAGTTGGAACATTTCCAAAAGAATGGAAATTATCTATAAGACAACCAATTACTAATGCGGTTGAAAGTTTGACTGTAAACCCAGGTTTTATTTCTTTTGCAAAAGGTTTAAGAGCTTTTGTTTACTTAAATTTATTAAGACCTTTAGATGTTTTTCTAACTCAAATACCATGGTGGTATACATTGGCAGTATTTGCTGCATTAGGTTATATAACTGTTGGAATAAGATTTGCAATTATTACTGCGCTTCTTTTATTATTTATAGGTGCGTGTGGAATATGGACACAATCAATGATAACTTTATCTTCTGTACTGGTATCTGTTGCATTATGTTTTGTGGTAGGAGTTCCACTTGGAATAATTGCATCCTACAATGAAAGATTTAGAAATATTCAAAATGTAGTACTCGATGCTATGCAAACACTTCCTTACTTTTGTTATTTAATACCTGTTTTAATGTTTTTTGGCGGTGGAACAGTTTCAGCTGTTCTTGCAACTGTAATATATTCAATTCCACCAATAATTCGATTAACATCATTAGGCTTAACTCAAGTATCAGGTACTTACTCTGAAGTTTCAAGATCATTTGGAGGCACTTTAATTCAAACATTAAATAAAGTTAAATTTCCACTTGCAATACCAAGTTTAGTAATAGGTTTTAATCAAACAGTAATTATGGCATTTGCTATGCAAATAGTTACTCCATTAATTGGAGGCAAAGGTTTAGGTTTAGAAGTATTTAATGGACTCGCAAGATCTGACACAGGCAGAGGTCTAGCGGCAGGGATTGGAATTGTATTGTTAGCTATAATCATCGATAGAATAACTCTTGCGTATACAAAGAAACAAAGACAAGCTTTAGGTTTATAAACCAATAAAATAGTGATGATTTGCAAGGTTTACAGATAGTTATATTTTGTTCTAAAATGGGATTTTAATTAATTAAAAGAGAGGAAATAAATGAAGTTATCAAAGAAAATATCGACACTTATTCTTTCTGTAGTATTGCTAATTGGATCTTTTGGTCATGCTAATGCAGCAAAAAGACTTCATGCAGCTATCGCAGATTGGACTGGTGGGATAATTACATGCGAAGTTGCAGTTGCAATCCTTGAAAGAGAAATGGGATATAAGGTTAAACAAACAGTATTCCCATCTGGAACAGGATTATGGGAAGCCATTGCTGCTGGTGAATTAGATTTTGCATGCGAAAGTTGGCCAAGCTATGCTGAAGCTGACTCTGTAATGTTAAATGAAGATTTAATATACGAAGGCAAAGTTGTAGGAAGTTACAGCGGAGACGGAAGTGTAGATCTTTTAGGTACATCTGGAATAATTGGTTTATCTGATTATTGGATACCTAGATACGCAGCAGAGGAATTTGGTATCAAAACTTGGAAAGATTTAAACAAACATAAAGCTAAATTTGCAACAATAGAGAGTGGTAAAAAAGGAAGACTTATCGGATGTCCTGTTGCAGGCTGGAACTGTCACGACCAAAAAAGACTTGATCTTTTAGGAATAGATTTCCAAGCTGACGAACTTGGCACTGAGGCTGCTGCAATTGCAGAAGCCAAAGCTGCATACATGAGAAAAGAACCATTTATGTTATATCTATGGTCTCCACATTGGTTCTTTGGAGAGTTTGATATGGTTGGAGTGCAACTACCAGAACATAAGGTTTGTGATCCAGATACTTTCACTGAGGCAGGAAACTGGAAAGATTGTGGAACAAAAGGATGGCCAGCAACTGGTTGGGCTAAAGATTACACGATGAACTACGGAAACCCAGCTACTTTTGCAAGTGCAGAACACTCTGATGCTAAGAAGTTCTTTGAAAAAATGTCTTTACAAAATATTGACCAAGCTAAAATGTTAGTTGAAGTTGATATTAAGAAAAGAGATGTAAAAGAAGTTGTTAATGAGTGGTTAGACAATAATCCAGATAAATGGAAAAGTTGGCTTCCATAATAACTTTAAAATAAATTAGATAAAAAGGGCTTTGATATTTCAAAGCCCTTTTTTTATTTCTGAAGATAATTTAATCGACCCATAATTTCATCTCTATCCATGTAATAACCTTGCAGGTGTCTGTGTCCAGAATTTGGATCAAACTCAGTTCTTCCGTGTAGTACTCTTCTATTGTTGAATGTATATATATCTCCTGGTCTTAGCCTAAATTTTATTTGAAATTTATCATCGTGTAAAAGTTTTCCAAATTTATGATGAGATTTATAAACTTTATCCATTTGATTTGGATGACAGTCTAAAGCGTCCATGGTTGCAGTACTAAATCTAACATCATTATAGTCACCATCTTTTGTAAGACTTATTGCAGTTCCATAAAAGCTTCTATGAGCTTCTTGTGTGTAATCTTTATCTCTAAACTTTAAAGGAATTTTTGTAAGTGTATCAAAAGTATCTCTGTCATTATTCTTTAAATATTCTCCGACTGCAAATGCATCTACTGCTGATGAATCACCTCCTTTTGCTGAATTAACTAAACAATGTAAAAATTGATAACCAGGAGGATTTTCAAACCACGGTAAATCCATATGATTTTGAAGCGCATGAGCTGTATAAGCTGAGTTATTCGGTTTTGGTATATTTACAACTTCAAAAGGTGTTTTAAAAAATGTCTCTCTTGTGTGACTAATTCTATTTAATACAGGAAATGCTGAATTTTTTTCCACTGGAGCATTATAAACTATAGCTATTCCTTTAAAGTGAAGAAGTTCTAACCATTTAATCAATCCCTCTTCAGAAGATATAATTTCATTGTGATCTATATATATACTATCAATATTTTTCTCTAAACTACAATCCCATAATTGGTAGGGTGATTTGTATTCTTCATTATTTTTTATAGTATAGCAATTTTCTCTAAGCCAATTAATGTCATAATGGCTTACATGATTTCCCTCACTCCACTCTATTTCTAATTTACCATCATTATTAAGATTATATTTTTTTGGGTTTATGTTTTCTGATACATCTAAAATATTAAACATTCGATGCCTAGAATCTTTATCGTGTGCTGTCGGGCAATTATCTCTCAGCCACATATAATTAAATTTACTTTCTTTACCGTCATCCCATATTACTTGGAGATAAGTCCCATTTTTTGAGATTTTTGAAATTGAGTGCATAATCAATATAAATATAAAATAATTTATTAATCAATTCAATTATTAGTTGACTTATTAATTGTTGGCAGATTTATTAGTTTGAATTATCTTTTAAAATAAAAAATGAGCATAACCTTAAAAAATAAAAAAATAATCATATCCGCAGGAGGTTCAGGTATTGGATGGAGTTCTGCAAAAATATTTTTAGATAAAGGTGCAACAGTATATCTTTGTGATATCAATTCAAATTTTCTTAATAAATGTAAGAAACACAAGCTCAATAATAAAAAATTATTTGTATTTCAGTGTGATGCCTCAGATGAGAACCAAGTAAAGAATTTTTTTGGCAAAGTATTAAAAAAAACAAAAATAATTGATGCTCTTATAAATAATGTTGGAATAGCTGGGCCAACTGGAACCCTTGAAAAATTAAAAAGTAAGGATTGGGAAAATACATTAAAGGTAAACGTTATTAGCCATTTTTATTTTTCAAAATATTCAATTCCTATGCTTAAAAAAAATAAAAGTGGAGCTATAATAAATTTATCTTCAACAGCAGGTATATTTGGATTTCCATTAAGATCTCCTTATTGTGCAAGTAAGTGGGCAGTTATAGGCATAACCAAGACGCTGGCAATGGAACTAGGAAAATTTAAAATTAGAGTAAACGCTATTTGTCCTGGAACAATTAAGGGAGATAGAATGGGTAGAGTGGTAAGAGATAAATCGAAGTTTTTAAATGTTTCAAAAAAATTAATAGAGAAAGAATTTGTTTCAATGACTTCAATGAATACCTGGGTTTATGAAGAGGATATTGGAAGAATTTGTAGCTTTTTAATTTCTAATGATGCACCAAGGATATCTGGACAAGTAATTGCTGTAGACGGCAATACTTTAAGAATGCATTAATAATTAAACTTTAATGTTTTTTTCGCTTATTTCCATAAATGGAAAATGAGAATCATTAAAATGTATGTTCTCCGCTTTATTTAAAAAACTGATATCGTCCAGCAAACCTGCATATAAATAGTATTTTTTATACTTTTCTACATAAGTTAAAATTGGAGCAGCACATTTCCCACAAAAATGTTTTTTTATTTTATTGCCACTACCACCTTCATGTTCATAAATTTTTAATTTCGACTTATCTATATCTATTGCTCCATCCCTGAGTAGTATAATTGTCATCATTCCTCCTATTTTTTTTCTACAATCAATGCAATGACAATTGAATACTAGAGGGACTTCATCAAGCTTAACATTAAAAGTTATATCTCCACAGATACATCCACCAGTTTTATTTATAAATATTTTTTCTTTCATCAATTTCTAATTTTATTCTCATATTTTTTTCTAATTTTCAAAACTTCAACTAAATATTGGTCCCTGATATTTGAAAGCATATTAATTGATTTACCTTTTGCTTGTTTTTTTGTGCCTGATATAAGCTTATCAGATAATTTATTTGTTAACTCTGGAGCTTTTAATTTTGTCCAAGGTAATTTTAAAGCAGGACCAAATTGTTTTAACATATGTCTCATTCCCGCATTACCTCCTGCAAGATGAAATGTTAAAAAGGTACCCATTATTGAGTATCTAAGACCTGGTCCATCTTCTATTGCACGATCTAATTCCTGTGTTGTGGCATAATTCTCGTTAATTATATGTAAACCTTCTCTCCACAATGCTTCTTGAAGTCTATCAGATAAATAACCTGGTAATTCTTTTTTAAGCATTATTGGCTTCATTGAGATTGATTTATAATATTTGTTTGCGTCTAAAAGAAACTTTTTTGTGGTTTTTTCTCCAGGAACTATTTCAACAGCTGGTAACAAGTATGCTGGGTTAAATGGATGTCCAATTATGCCCCTTTGTGGATTTTTACTCTTAGCAAAAATTTTAGAGGGTAAAAGTCCTGACGAACTCGAGGAAATAATTACATTTGATTTTACATATTTAGAGATTTTTTGGATTAAATCAGTTTTAACTTTATAATTCTCTAATACATTTTCTTGTACAAAATCCACATTTGAAAGAGCCTTTTCTAGAGAATTAAAGAATTTTAAATTTTTAATTAAAATTTTTTTTCCAAAAAGTTTTTTTATACTCTTTGAGGTTCTTTTTATTTCTTTTAAAACATAATTTTTAAGATTTTTGTTTTGATCATACGCATGAACAATTTTGTTGTGTGCTAAATTTCTAATTATCCAGCCTGTCCCTATTACACCAGTTCCAACTATTCCAACAGTTTTAATTTTTGACATTACTTGTGTTTTACAAGCTTTAATTTTTCTCTTGTTTCTGAGGGTGACATTATCTCAACGCCAAGATCTGTAACGATCCTTATTGCTTTCTCAACTAATTGAGGGTTTGTTGCTAATTTACCCTTAGATAAATATAAATTATCCTCTAATCCAACTCTAGGGTTGCCTCCCATTACTACAGTTTGAGCGACATAAGGCATTTCATTTTTAGATATTGCAAAACCTGACCATATACCTTCTTTGGGCATTATATCTTTCATTGCTTGCATAGCTAGTGGTGTTGCGGGTGCTCCCCATGGAATACCTAAACACATTTGAAAAAGGGGTGGATTATTTAATAATCCCTCTTTATATAACTGAGCACCAAACCACATATTTCCCAAATCAAAAGCTTCTATTTCTGGTTTAACTTTTATTTCTTGAAGTTTTTTTGCAGCTTTTCTTAAATCATTTGGCGTATTAACTGTGATAACAGAACTGTCTCCAAAATTTAATGTGCCACAATCAAGTGTGCATATTTCTGGAAGAAATTGTTTTGCATTAGCAATTCTCTCCATTACATTTGCCATGTCTGTCATTGGACCAAAGTCTAAAGGGTTCTTACCTTGGCCGATATCTAAATCACCACCCATACCTGTTGTAAGATTAAGAATGACATCTGTTTCTGAAGATCTTATTCTATCAACTACTTCTTTATAAAGCTCAAGTCTTCTACTTGGAGTTCCATCTTCCTCTCTTACATGAATATGAGCAATTGCAGCACCAGCTTTAGCAGATTCTATTGCAGCTTTTGCGATTTGCTCAGGAGTTTTAGGTAAATCAGGATGTTTACTTGCTGTATCACCAGATCCAGTAAGTGCACACGATATGAAGACCTTATTATTCATTTTTTATTATAAAAAAGTATAATATCATAACATCAAAAATTATAAGATATAAGAGCTAAATGAAATTTGATAAAATAAGAGTAAGAAGAAGCTTCATATTTACCCCAGGTCTTCGACCAGAGATGTTTCCAAAAGCAATAGCTTCAGGTGCAGATATGGTTTGTATTGAGTTAGAAGATGGAATAGCTCTTAAAGATAAGGATGAAGCAAGAAAAAAAACTATTGATGCATTAAAAAATATTGAAATAAAAAATGATGTAGAGTTAGTAGTTAGATTTAATTGTCAAAGAACAAAACATGGTCTTTTAGATTTAGAGGCGTTCATTTCAAGTAAAATTAAAATTAAAGCAGTGATGTTGCCTAAAATTAAAACTCCTGATGAAATTAAATTCATAGACGATCTATTAACTGATAGTGGCTTAGATACTGATCTTCACGTTATAATGGAGACTAATGAAGCTCTAGAGAATATTTATGATATTGCTCATTCTAGCGAGAGAATAGTTGCCTTATATTTTGGAGGAGAAGATATGGCTGCAGAGTTAAGGGTAAAGAATAAATTTGAAAATCTTGTGTATGCAAGATCAAGATTAGTTCATGCAGGTGCTAGTGTTGGAGTGGATGTAATAGATGTTCCATATTTGGATTTAGAAAATATGGATGGAATGAAAAGAGAGGCTCAATTTGTTAAAGACTTGGGATTTACAGGCAAAGGGTCAATTCATCCAAAACAAATAAATATTCTAAATGAAATTTTTACTCCAAGCCCAGAAGAAATTATTAAAGCAAAAAGAATTGTAAACCAATTCAATGAAGCAAACACTGGTTTGGTAGTAATAGATGGAAAACTAATTGAAAAACCTGTCCTACGAGAAATGCAAAGAAAAATATTAGTGGCAGATAAAATAAGCAAAAATTAGAGATGTCAGTACATATTGATACAAGGAAAATAATTAAAGAATGGATAGATTATAATGGGCATATGAATATGGCGTATTACGTATTAATTTTTGACCAAGCTTGGGAGAATATTTTGAATAAATTTCAGATGGGTGGTGAAAAAGCTGAAGAAAGCAAAAGAACTACAATGGTTGTTGAAACAAGAACAACCTATGACAGTGAAGTAAAAGAGGGAGATGAAGTTGAAGTGTATGTTTCATATTTTGACCATGATAAAAAAAGACTGCATTTAAAATGTGAAATGTATGAAAAAAAAACTAAAAAGTTATCAGCAACAATGGAAAATTTATCTCTTTATATAGATTTAGATAAAAGAAAAGTGACTGAATTTGAAGATGAAAAAGTTAAAATTATGGATGAATTTATTGATAAAAATAAAGTAGAATTTAAAATTGAAAATTTAATGTTTAAGGAAAAACTAAAAAAATAGTATGCAAGCTGAATTAACAGCAGGAGCACTAGGTGCTGAAATAAAAGGGATTAGTTTAAAAGATTCATCCCCTGAAAATTGGAAAAAAATAAATGAATTAATGTTAGAACACAAAGTATTATTTTTTCGCGATCAAAATATTTCTCCAATAGAACAAATAAACTTAGCTAAAAGATTTGGACCTTTAGAAAAACATGTTTATGTAAAAGGTTTAGATGAATATCCAGAAATTCTTAGAATTAAGAAAGGTGCAAGTGAAAAACATCAGTGGGGAGAAACTTGGCATACTGATGTTAGCTATAATACTAATCCGACTAAGGTCATAATTTTAAGATCTAGAAAAATTCCTCCTGTGGGCGGTGATACAATGTTTTCAAATATGCAGCTTGCATACGAAACATTAGATGTTGATATAAAAAAGAAAATTAATGGAAAGAAAGCAATTCACAGCTCTTTAGGAGCTTCAGCTTTTGTAGATAAATACGAAGAGATGGAGGGCAATGGAAATCTCGATGAATATTCTAATTCTCATCCAATAGTAAGAACACATCCTGAAACTGGTAAAAAAATTTTATATGTAAATTCAATGTATACAAAACAAATTATTGGAATTGATAAGAATGAAAGTGATGAAATTTTGAAAGAAATATTTCTTCATCAAGAAAGATTGGATTTTACATGTAGATTTAAATGGACAGAAAATGCCGTGGCACTGTGGGACAACAGATGCACATTGCATCAAGGTTTGACTGATTTCTTTCCGGGAAGAGGTTTGGGTCACGAAAGGATAATGGACAGAATTGCAATCGAAGGTGAAAAACCTTCATAACAATCTTAATATGAAATTTAGTGAAATTTGATTATATTATTATTGGTGCTGGCACAGCAGGATGTGTTCTAGCAAATAGATTAAGTGAAAGTGGTAAATTTAATGTTGCCTTATTTGAAGCAGGTGGTTCTAGTGATATTTGGAAAGTTAACATGCCTCTGGCAATTCTATATGCAATGCACGATCCCAAATATAATTATAAATATTATTCAGAACCAGAGCCTAATTTGAATAATAGAAGATTATTTTGTCCAAGAGGTAAAATGTTAGGCGGATGCTCTGCTCATAATGGGATGGTTTATGTACGAGGAAATAAAAACGACTATGAGAGATGGGCATCATTTGGTTTAAAAACATGGTCCTACGAAAATGTTTTACCTTTTTTTAAAAAAATTGAGAAATGGTCAGAGGGAGAAAATGAATTTAGAGGTGGAAAAGGAATTTTACCAGTAAATCAATCAAAAAATCAAAATCCGTTATTTGGTGCTTTTATTAACGCTTCTGTTGAAGCTGGGTACAAAAAAAATAATGACATGAACGGAGAAGATCAAGAAGGATTTGGAATGTATGACATCACCATTCATAAAGGTCAAAGAGCTAGCGCTTCTAAATATTATCTAGAACCTGCAAAAAAAAGAAAGAATTTAAAAGTTTTTACAAATTCTTTTGCTGAAAGGATTATTTTTGAAGGAAAAAAAGCAGTTGGAATAGAGGTAAATATTAAAAACAAAGTTACAAATGTTTACGCTAATAAAGAAGTTATTTTAAGTGGGGGTTCAATCAATTCACCACAACTATTAATGTTATCGGGTATAGGACCTGAAAAAGATTTAAAAGATAAAGGAATTAATGTTTTACACTCTTTAGAGGGAGTAGGTCAAAATTTACAAGATCATTTAGAAACCTACATTCAGCAAGAATGTAAAACTAAAGATACGCTCTATTCTTATGTTAACAAAATAAATATGCTTAAAATTGGTATCCAATGGTTTCTTTCAAAAAGTGGTCCATGTTCTACTTCATTTTTAGAAGCAGGTGGTTTCTGCAAATCTTCAGAAGACAAAAGCTATCCAAACATTCAATTTCATTTTTTTCCAGCATTTGTAATTGATCATGGATTAGTTGACCCTGACAGACATGGTTATCAATTACACGCAAGTTTGAATCAACCTAAAAGCAGAGGACATATTAAATTAAATAGCTCAAATCCATATGATTACCCAAAAATTCAATTTAATTATTTAGAGGACGAATATGATTTAAAGGAAACGATCAAGTGTGTCCGTGTAGCTAGGAAGATTTTGGGTCAAGAATCAATGAAGCCTTACGCTGGAAAAGAGATAGGTCCAGGTGAAAGTGCTACTGATGATGAACAAATTACTGAGTATATTAGATCAAAAGCCGAAACAGCTTATCATCCATCCTGTACATTAAAAATGGGAGTGGACAAAATGGCGGTAGTTGACGAAAAGTTGAAAGTTTATGGTTTGGAAAATTTAAGAGTTGCAGATGCTTCTATTATGCCAGAGATTACAAGTGGTAATTTAAATGCACCAACTTTGATGATAGGTGAAAAAGCGGCCGATTTTATTCTTAATTAGTCTCGAGATATTCCTTATATCTATCTAAACTTTCTTTAGGCCAAGCAATTTTTGGATCGTACATCTCATCATAGCAAATATTTTTATCTACAATATTTATCCATGGATCTTTACTTTTAACAAATATGTGTGCTTGAGGCGGAAAATGCTCTGGATTAGATAAAGTATTTGTTCTGATACTTATCCTTTTAACAGCAAATTCATAGTCTGAATAAATGTAAACACCACACTTTTTGCAAAAGTAAATCTTGCAGCTTTTTCCGCTACCTGCAATTAACTTTTTTTCTAAAAGTTCACCTTTAATATCTAATGATTTTTCAAAAATACTTGTATTAACAACAAAAGATGATCCAGTTATTTTCTTACAATCTTTACAATGACAAGCATGTGTAAATAAAGGCTTAGATTTAATAGTATATTCAATTTCTCCACAAATACAGTTACCAGTAATTGGTTTAAAATCTTCCATAAATAATTTCAAGAGTATCTTATTAATTATGAAGGTTAAAGTTTTTTTGATATAGGTGCGATATGCAAACAAACGATAATACAAAGGGTATTTTTTTTATTATGACTGGAATGGCCTTTTTTTCCATTCAAGATTCATTGATAAAATTTATTTTTGAAGATATTGCATTATTTGAGTTATATTTGGGAAGAACTTTAATACAAGCGACTATTCTCATATCCTTTTTTTTAATAACAAAAAAAAAAATTACTCTTAAAACACATTATCCTTTTTTAACTTTAGTTAGGGTTGTTTGTTTCTTTTTTGGATTTGCTTTTTTTTATATTTCTTTAACCTTTATGTCTTTAGCGATGGTTAGTGCATTATTTTTCTCATGTCCTTTCTTTATGTCTATGTTTGCTAAATTTTTCTTGAAAGAAAAAATTGGGATTAGAAGATGGAGTGCAATTGTTGTAGGCTTTATTGGTGTATTAATCGTATTGAATCCAACAATTGAAGAATTTAATTTTTTTAAATTAGCGCCTGTAGGCTGTGCACTTTGTTATGCTTGCTCGATGACAATTACAAAATATACCTCTGATAAAGATAATATTTATACGCAAATGACTTTACTTTATATTTTTGCTGTTGTTGTAAGTATAATTATTTATCTTGTTACTGGAGATGGAAAATTTAATAATTTTTCTGATCCTACTTTACAGTTTATTGTGAGAGAATGGTTTACCAAACCTTCGGCTTCATGGCCTTATGTTTTTGTAATGGGAGTGGTTGCTTCCATATCTTTCTTTTGTGTCTTTTCAGCTTATAGTATTGCATCACCGTCAATTGTATCATTGTTTGAATACTCTTATATAATTTTTGCTATGATTGCTGGTTATATTCTTTTTGAAACCATACCTGCGCCTAGAACATTCTTTGGGGCATCAATAATTATCTCTGCTGGTGTTTATATCTATTATAGAGAGAAGGTGCGGGGTCAAATGATTGTGACAGATACTCCAAATAGATAATTAATAATAATTTTATTATTTATTAAAATTTTGCTTTACTATGATAAAATTTTATTATGAAATTTAAATTTTTAATTTTATTTTGTACAGTTTTTTTTAATATTTATAGTTCAAGTTATTCATCAAATTTTAATAATTTTTCTGAGTTGAGAGATTGTGTTGATACTTATTATAAATATGAAATGTTTCTAAACAATCTACAAAAATGTTTTGATAAAAAAAATATCAAAGTTGATAAAAAAGTTTACAGGATAATAGATAATAGAACTGGAATAATAGACGATATTGTTGACTTGAACATAGAAGGTTTTAATAAAAAAAAAGACTTAGGTGATATTTTAGATAATATTTTTTCTCCTGAATTTAAGAAAAAAGCAGATGATGATATATTCGATAGACCAACAGCATTATCTGAAAATTATCTCAAAAATTATAAAGAAAAAATTGAAGTAAATAATATTCAAAAAAATAAAATTGATTTAACAAATAATGATTTTGTAAAATTAAATAATCATATTAGAAATAATCCAAAAGATATCTTTGCTTTGACAGAAGATATAAACCGTCTAGCTTTAGATGAAAACTATATATCAGAATTTAAGAGGCAGGAAGCTATGCTGAATCTTTATAATTCATTTAACCCTTTAGATCTAAATATTATTTTTAATTCAAATCCACCGGTTATGAATAATCCTATTGCTTTAGTTGGGCTTGCTGGAGCCGTTGCTTTAGGAGCTGGTGGAGGTGGGGGTGGCGGAGGAAGTGGGGGATCTTCTGGTCCTGCTACTATTTCATACTCCAAATCATCAAGTAGTATTAGTGAATGTGGCACATCTATCACTTTTACAGCAAATTTGACCAAAGCTCATACATCGAACGTTTCAATTACATATTCTACTGGAGGAACAGCAACTGATGGTGTTGATTATAATTTATCATCAACAAGTTCAACAATTGTAGCTGGTGGAACTTCTGCATCAATAACACTATCTCCAGTAAATGACACAACTAATGAAATATCTGAAACAGTTATTGTGACAGCTAGTACAACAGATGTATCCTCAACTGGTAATACTAGTACTACAATAACTATACACGATTATGTTTTGGCTTGTAATTCAACTGCTTATTCTGAAGACACATCTGTTCAAAATACAATCATAAATAGGTCTTCCTGGACAGAAGTAGATAAATCAGGAAATAATCTTCATCCTTATGAATTAACTAATTTACATAAAGCACACTCTTACAAAAATGGAAGTGGTCAATTTTTGACTGGTGAAGGTGAAACAATATTTATAATTGATGATAAATTTACACCGGCGCATGAAACTTATAATAATAAAACTGTAACAGTTATAGATACAACAACTCCGAGTACTACTTCGTTTAATCATGGTGATCATGTCGCTAGTATAGCTGCAGGTGATATAAATGGAACAACTCAAGGAGTTGCTCCAGATGCTGATCTAGTATTGGCGTCTTTTGATACAAGTAGTATTGCAAACTTAGCGACTGATCTTGATACCGCAAGAACAAATCATGCTCCAATTGTTGTAAATAATAGTTGGGGAATACAACAAAATTGTAACGGATTAGGAGTATGTACAAGTGCATTAGAATTTGACGAAGTTAAAACAGCCGCTTCAAATAATGGTGTTACTTTTAGAGATCAAATGGCAAATAATTGGGGAAGTTCTTCTGCTGTTTCCAGTTTTATTACCGCATTAGACAATTTTCAAAATAATGGAGTAGTTGTATGGGCGAGTTCGAATTATGTAAATGATAATGATGTTGGTGTTGAGGGTGGATTGCCAGCGTATTTTGATGGTGTCCAAGATTCTGTAGATCTATCAGATGCATGGATTTCAGTTATGTATGCAGATTTTACAGGCTCCTCTTTGACTGGTGCCTCTACCTCTGATTTTACAAGACGAGGAAATCCATGTGGAAATGCAAAAGAATGGTGTTTAGTTGTAGATGATTTTGACATCAATGCAGCAAGTCACGTAGACGCTGGAGGGACAAGTCAATATACAAGACTTTCAGGTTCATCAATGGGAGCTCCGCAAGTTTCTGGAATGATTGCCCTACTTGGACAAGCATTTCCAAATCATACTCCCGAACAACTAACAGATCGGTTACTAGCTTCAGCTAATAACGCTTGGTTTACACCTACTGGAAATACAACATTCACAACGCATGGTGCATCAATCCAGCATGGTTATAACGATGAGTGGGGACATGGAGTTCCTGACGTTTATGCAGCTTTATCTCCAATAACTACAAGCAAAAATCCGTTATCATTTGGTGGAGGGGGTGGATCTGGTGGTGGCGGATCAGGTGGTGGTGGATCTGGTCAGGCACTTCCTTTTGCTAATATTACTAAACACTCAGTTCATGAAACTAAATTATCAACATCTAATTCTATAGGTGACGCTATTTATAAATCTCTAAATAACAAAAAGGTTTATGCTTACGATGCTTTAAATGGTGGGTTTGAATTAAATCTTTCTAATTTTATTGAATTTGAAAGTTTTGAAACTCAAATAATTAGCACTACATTTGAAGAAGAATTCAATATTTTAAGAAATAAAAAATTTGATAAAGTTAAAGTTAATGAAACAAATTTTGAAGGCGAATTTTTAAGTTTTAAAGATAAATATGATCGAGGGATAAGTATTACTTTAGATAGTAATAGTATAGCTAATCAAAATTTCAATAAACAGGGAAATAATTTTTATAAAAATCCATTTACTTCTGAAAATGAGGGAATAGGATTAAATAATAAATTATTTGTTTTTGGCAATGAATTATTGATAAGTTACAACAATTCAAAAGTTAATCCTCTTACCAATATCAATAAAAATATTATCTTGCCCTTGGAAAACTTGTCAATGTCAATTAACTTAAAAAATGATAAAATTGAATTATTTAAATTTACAGCAGGCTTAATGAGAGAAGAAAGTAGCTTTCTGTTGTCTAAACCTGAAGGTGCTTTTAGTCTAGACGACAAAGGTAGTTTATCAAACTATTATGGAATAAATTTATCTAAAACAATAAATGAATTTGGTAATATTTATTTGAATTCAATGTTGAGTAGTACGTCAATAAAAAGTAATTCAAATTCTATGTTGATAAATGCATCAGAGATACTTTCCTCAAATTTTGAAATTGGATTTAAAAAAGAAAATTTATATAAAAGTGATGTGTTAAATTTATCATTTTCTCAACCAAATAAAGTTGAAAATGGAAATATGAGTTTTAGATTATTAGGATTGGCAGATAAAAATGGAATTATACCTTTTGAAGATCATATAATTAATCTTAGTCCATCTGGAAGACAAAAAGATTTAGTTTTAAGTTATTATAAAAACTTTGATACTGGGCTTAAAGTTGGACTAAAGACAATTGTTACAGATGATTTGGGTCATATTAAAGATAAAAACTTAAGAACTAATATTTTAGCAACCATTTCACTTGGTTTTTAATATTTAATTCAAAACCTCTTAGACAACAGTGATTTTTTTATTAAAAGTTGTCAATTTTCTCGTTGAAAAAAAAATCTAATAGGATTTAATTTTAATTATATAAATTGTTAACAATTAAAGGGAAAATATGAAAAAATTAATAATTGGTATATTGGTGTTTGTCTTGAGCTTTACAGCAAAAGCTTTTTCAGATGGACATGGTATAAAAATGGGAGTTATATTAGGATTTACTGGTCCTATTGAAACTCTAACACCAGCAATGGCTGCCTCGGCTGAGCTCGCTTTTAAAGAAGCCTCAGATTCTGGTTCATTACTTGGCGGAAAAAAAATATCTGTAGAAAGAGCTGACTCAACTTGTGTTGACTCTGCTGCTGCTACAACTGCTGCGCAAGGATTAATTGATAGTGGAGTAGTTGCAATTATGGGAGCAGATTGTTCTGGAGTAACAGGTGCAATCGCAACTAATGTTGCTGTTCCAAACGGTGTTGTAATGATTTCTCCATCGGCAACTTCACCAGGTTTAACAACTCTAAGCGATAATGGATACTTTTTTAGAACGGCTCCATCAGATGCTAGAGGAGGTCAAGTCTTGGCAGATATTACGAAGGACAGAAAAGTTAAATCACTAGCAGTAACTCATACTAACAATGACTACGGAAAAGGTTTAGCAGATGTTTATGTAGCTGCAGTTAAAGCACATGGTATTAATGTAACAGCTGTTACAGCACATGAAGAAGGTAAAGGTGACTATGGTGCAGAAGTTGCAACACTTGCAGCGGCAGGTGGTGATGCTCTTGCAGTTTTAGGTTACTTAGATCAAGCTGGTGGTAGTATAATTCAAGGATCATTAGACTCAGGATCTTTTGACACTTTTGTTCTTTCAGATGGAATGATTGGTGATTCTCTTACTGACAGATTTGGAAAAGATTTAAATAAATCATTTGGATCTTTACCTGGATCAATGGGTAAAGGTGCTGGTATATTTAAAGAGGTTGCTAGCGCTGGTGGTATCGATTCATCAGGTCCATATACAGGTGAAAGTTATGATGCAGCTGCTTTGATCACGCTTGCAATGCAAGCTGGTGGAAAAGCTGACAGAATGACTGTTCAAAAAAATGTAATGTCAGTTGCCAATGCTCCTGGAACAAAAATTTATCCAGGTGAATTAAAGAAAGCACTTGATTTATTAGCTAAAGGTAAAGCGGTAAATTACGAAGGTGCCACAGCTGTTGAATTAACAGATGTCGGTGAATCTTTTGGATCTTTTATTGAAAAAGAAATAAAAGGTGGAAAGTTTAAAGACAAAAAACAAAGATAATTAGAGATTAAAACCCCAGTTTCTTTACTGGGGTTTTAAAATATATATTTATCAGATAAATAAAATATTAATCCTAAAACAATACCTAATAAAATATAATACATTATTGTTTAATAATTTTTTCTGGAATAATTCCTTGAGGTCTGTAACGCATTATTAAAAGTAAACCTATTCCAATAACTAAGAATCTAAAATATGGAGCACTTTCTATTAAGTGAACTTTAAATGCATTAGTTTCTGGCAGATGAGATGTAAACAAATTAATCAAAAATAATGCAATTGGAGCAGCTTCGACCCATAAGAACCAAACTACAAATCCCCCTAAAATTGCTCCAAAATTATTTCCTGTTCCACCTACTAGAACCATGACCCAAATTACAAAAGTGTATCTCATGGGTCTGTAGCTACCTGGAGTAAACAAACCATCATTTGTAACCATCATAGCTCCAGCTAAGCCAACAATAGCCGATCCTAAAATAAAAATAAGAAGATGCTCCTTGACAATATTTTTACCCATAGCACTTGCTGCCTCTTCATTATCTCTTATAGCTCTCATTTTTCTTCCCCAAGGTGAATAAAGAGCCTTCTGTGTCACAATTAACAAAATAATAACAACAGTAAGAAATAAACCTGTAAAACATAATTTTACATAAACTGATGAAGCATCAATAACCATTTGATTTAGAGCTTCTTGTTTATCAGAGATTGAATTAATTAAATTTAATTTTGATGAATTAAATTTTGCAACTAAGTCTATAAACCATTCTGAAGTTTGTAGATCTATTTCGTATGGTGCTGGTCTTTTTAATCCTATTACATTTTTTACACCTCTTGCCAACCATTCCTCGTGTTTGATAATTGAAACTATAATTTCTGCTATCAATAATGTTGCAATAGCTAAATAATCTGCTCGAAGACCTAATGCGATCTTTCCTATGACAAAAGCTAAACTGCCAGCCAACAGCGCACCAAAAATCCAAGAAAATAAAACAGGTAATCCCATGCCACCTAGAAATCCTGTCTTTGCGGGTTCTACCGATTCGATCGCCTCTATTCCAGGGGCGGCAGTTACTCTTAATAAAATTATGCCAGCTAAAATTACAGAGGCTACTGAGTAGTTTCTTAATTTAGATTTATCAAATCTATTAAGTATAAATTTAACCACAAAGATAATTGCAACAATTATCCATATACAAGCTAAAATATTTAAACCACCAACCTGCCAGGCTTTTTTGACTGGTTCAACCGAAACTAAGACTACAGCTAATCCGCCTAATGCTGTGTATCCCATTATACCAAAATTAATCAATCCTGCATAACCCCACTGTATGTTTGCTCCAATTGTCATAACTGCGGAAATTAAACAATAATTTAAAATAGTTAATGCGATAGACCAGGATTGAAATATCCCAACCATAATAATTAAAAATATCATAATAGAGTATGCAGTGATGACATTTTTATAATTTTTCATATGACTTTTCCTTTAAAGATACCTGACGGTCTTATTAATAAAACAATTACTAAAATAGAGAATGAAACTGCAAACTTATAGTCTGTCGATAATAATTGAAGTAAAGAATCTGGCTCGAGATTTTCAGGTAATAGATATGAAATAAATCTTTTGTATGCGTAAGTTACAAATATTTCTGCAAAAGCTATTACATATCCACCCAAGAAAGCTCCAAATGGATTTCCGATCCCCCCAACAATCGCTGCGGCAAATATTGGAAGCATATTATTAAAATAAACAAAAGGTCTATAACTTTTATCTAAACCATATAATACTCCACCAATAGTAGCCAAAATTCCTGCGATGATCCATGTTATCAAAACAACTCTCTTAGGATCTATACCAGACAATAATGCTAAATCTTCATTGTCTGAATAAGCTCTCATACTTGTTCCAGTTTTTGTTCTATTTAAAAACCAAAACATTATTGAAACAACAATTAAAGTTACAATGATTGTTATTGCTTGCGTCGATTTTAGAGTTATACCTTCTGCAAGACCTGTCATTTCTTTAAATTCTGTTGCTTTAAGTATGAATTTTTCACCATCTAAAAATCTTCTGTCAGATGGTCCAATGATTATTCTAATTAGTGCTTGAGTGACAAACATTACCCCAACGCTGACCATTGCAAACTGGACTGGAGGACTTTTTTTATCCTATAATAACTGAATACAAATTTATCTATAATTAACATATATATAATCATCATTAAGATTGCGAAAGGAATTGTTAAAAGCGCTGTTGGCAAAACACCTAAACCAATGCCTAATGATTGAAAATAATACGTAAAAATAACTGCAAACATTGTTCCAAAAGACATCATGTCTCCAGTTGCAAAATTTGCAAATCTCAAAACTGCGTAAATTAAAGTAACAAAAATTGCACCTAAAGCTAATTGAGAACCATATGCTAGTGCTGGTATTACTGTAAAATTAAAAAGTACAATTATTGCATTTAAAAAATCCATTATGCTCCCAAAAATGATCTACGAACCACGGGATCCTCAAGTAAATCATTACCAGATCCCTCAAATTTATTTTGTCCAGTTACCAATACGTAGCCTCGATCTGAAATACTTAATGCTTGCTTTGCATTTTGCTCGACCATAATAACGGCAACGTTTGTTTTTTTTACTTTGATTATATGTTCAAATAATTCATCCATTACAATTGGAGAAACTCCAGCGGTGGGCTCATCTAACATTAAAACTGATGGATCACTCATTAAAGCCCTTCCAAGAGCAACTTGCTGTCGTTGACCACCAGATAATTGACCGACGACTTGGGATTTTTTTTCACTTAAGATTGGAAATAAACTATAAATACCATCAATTTTATTTTCTAAACTCCCTTCTGTTAAAAAGCCACCGATCTCTAAATTTTCTCTTACAGTCAATTCAGCAAATACATTTCTTGTTTGTGGAACAAATGAAATGCCCTTTTTTACTCGATCTTGAGGATTAATATTTGAAATATCTTCTCCATTCAAAGTTACTGATCCTGATTTTAATTTTAATAATCCAAGCATTGCTTTCATAGCTGTTGATTTGCCAGCACCGTTTGGACCTAGAATAGCTACTATCTCTCCTTTATTTGCAGTTATGGAGCATGAACTAATAATATCAGGGCCATCCCCATAACCTGCAGTCATTTTTAATCCTTTAAAGTATGCCATTAATTTTCTTTTTTTGTTAAATTTGACTTTCCTAAATAACTCTCGATTACTTTTTCGTTTTTTTTCACTTCTTCTGATGTTCCTTCAAATAAAACTGAACCATCTGCCATTACTATAACTGGATCACACATTCTGCTTATAAAATCCATATCATGCTCTATCATACAAAAGGTATAATTTTTTTCTTTATTCAATTTTAATATTGCAGTTCCTAGATCTTTTAAAAGTGTTCGATTAACTCCCGCTCCCACCTCATCAAGTAAAACTAATTTTGCATCAACCATCATTGTTCTTCCTAATTCTAATAATTTTTTTTGTCCTCCCGAAAGGTTTCCAGCTCTTTCATTAGCTAAATGTGTTAAATTAAGAAAATCTACAACCTCATAGGCTTTTTCTCTAATAACTTTTTCCTCTTTTTTAACTAGTCCAGGTTTAATAAGCGCATTTAATAAATTTTCTCCACTTTGATTTGCAGGCACCATCATTAGGTTCTCTAATACTGTTAAGTTTGAAAATTCATGTGCAATTTGAAATGTCCTTAATAAACCTCTGCCAAACAATTCATAAGATGGGACATCAGTAATATTTTCATCATTAAATATTACCTCTCCATCATTAGATTTTAAATTTCCAGCTATTAAATTAAATAAGGTTGTTTTTCCTGATCCGTTTGGGCCGATTATTCCAGTGATTGAGCCTGATCTAATATTTAATGAACAATTTGATACTGCGGCTAACCCTCCAAATAACTTTGTAAGATTATTTACCTGTAAGATATTATCAGACATTTTACTTGCTTTTTTTTAATCTATTTAAAACGCTGTTAGCTGTTTTATATAGTGATTTGTAAAATCCAAGTTTTCTCAATTCTTTTACAGCTTGCTCATTTAGGCCTTTTGGGGTTTGTGAATTTTTAACAAGTATTTTTAAATCTTTATTTGAATTAATTTTTGCATCCTCAGATAAAGCAATAAATAACGAAGTAACATACTTTTGAGAGTCATTTCTATTAATTCCCTTTTTTACTAACCATTCACTTAGAGTTTGTAATATTTCATAAAATGGGGCCATCATTGATGAAGTTGCCCAAAAATTTAGTGATTGGTTTTCATTTTTTATTTCAACAGATGTACCAAGTTTATTAAAAAAATTTCTAACTTGTTTATCTGGTGGAAAAATTGGCACCGGTCCTTTTCTAATAGAAATTGGAGGCAAAGGAATTGCTCTAATAATCTTAGTTTTAACTTTAATATATTTTTTTAACTCAGTCATTTTTATAGTTGAAATAAAACTTACTATCGTTTGACCTTTTTTAAATTTTAGCTTTGGAAGAATAATTTTTCCAATCGTTGGTGTTATTGCTAAAAAAACCCAATTTGATTGATTGATAATATCTTGATTGTCATTAGATATTTTTATCTTTTTACTTTTTTTTTTAAGTTCGCTCGAAATTTTTGAATTTCTCTTTGAAATAATTATTTTATTAACTTTTAATTTTGATCCCAGTATTCCATTTATTACTGATTTTGAAATATGTCCTGTCCCAATAAATCCAATTTTCATGATAAACTATTTGATTATTATCACTAAAATTAATTAATTAGTAAAAAAAGAACCCCTAATTCTTAGTAATTCTCTTGATAATTTTTTATTTTCTACAAATGGTTTTCTACCATGTAACCAGAAATAGTTATTCGCAACTACTGAGTAACCAACTGGTAAAGGCATTATAACTTTATTTTGACTACCTTCTAATGAGTCAGATAACTTTTGTAAAAATAATCCTTGCTTCATATTTTTTGGCTCAGGGAATTGATCAATATAAGAAATTTTTGGTTTTCCATTTTCATCCTCTGAAAAAACAGGATGTTCAACTTTATAATCAACATTTTTACTTTTAGGTGAACCCCAAACAAAATTTTGTTTTCCAACTTTATCATTAGTTAAGCTATCTAAATGTTCCCAATCATCAAGGTGTAACATTGCAGTTTCACCACCTTGAACGTTTTCCTCTTCCATTTTTAACATTAAGAGCCAATCAGTTTTTTCTTTAACATAAGTACCATCGGTATGAAGATCCATATTGGTATAAGCTTTTCTAAGATAAGAGTCGCTACTATCTTCATGTTTAACATGAAATCTGGCATAATATTTTCCAGCCATAGAATCAAAATTTGGATTACCAAGTAAATGTGTAACCGCAGTAGAAAGTTTTATTAAAAAATTATTATCAATTTTTTTTGATGTATTTTTTGGTCCAATCACAAAGCATCCCGTATTTCTGTCTCTTATTATGGAATTTATAAATTTTCCCAGTTTTTCAGATGTTGAGTCATCTAATGATTTTGCCAATGTAAATCTAGTAAATGGTTTGTATTCAAGAGCAGTGATATCGAATTTTTTGAAAGGAAAGATTAATTTATCAATAATTTCGTCTTCAATTTCAATATTTACAATTCTCTTCGAGTATTTACTTAAAGAAATATTAAATCCAGAAATGTTTGCTAAGCTCTCCATATATTATTTATTACATACCCCAATTGAATTTGGACCACAAGTTTCACCGTTTGTCCATGTAGCACCAATTAAATTAGCACCATCGAAATTTGCATTGGTCATATTAGATGAGGTAAAGTTTGCTTCCATTAAATTCGCATTTTGAAAATTAGTTTCAATTAATGTTGAGCCCATAAAATCAACTCTTGTCATATTAGCTCCTGTAAAATTTGCTTTTTCAAAATTTCCACCAACCAATGTTGACTCGTATAAGTTTGCTCTAACAAAAGTGGACTCTGGAAAAGTTCCAAATGACAAATTTGAAGTCATCATTATACTTTTATCAAAATTAACTTGTATAAAACTTGCAAATGATAAATTCGAGTTTGGTAAATAACTGCCTTGTAAATCTTGGCCATCTGAAAATCTGCAGTTAGTATAATCTACACCATCTGTTAAAGGATCATCACATGCGGAATATGATATATTTGGTATAAATATTAAAAAAAGTAAAAATAGCAATTTTTTCATTATATGTTTTCACTACTTAATAAAAACATAATGATAGCAGAGAATAATGTTGGGTAAACTAAATTTTTTTTGGTAATTTTAAAAATAATAATAGCTGCAATAACAACAATAAACCTTGATAAATAATTACTTTCTGCAAGAGTGCCCGCTGGAAATATTATCATTCTTGATATTAATGCTGCTAAAGTCGAGTAGGCTAAATAATTAAACCATCTATATATTTTTGTATTTTCATCTATTATTTCTGAAGTAAAAGCTCCCAAAAATCTAGAAATGTATGTTGCTAGAGAAGTAATCAGGATGATTAACATTATATTAACTGACATTTTTTTCTCCAAATAAATATGCAATACTTCCAGCTATAAAACCTCCGATCAAAACACACCAATCAGGACTTACAAAATAAAATAAAGGCCCTAATA
>CABZDS010000010.1 GCA_902524595.1 uncultured Pelagibacteraceae bacterium
GATTTAAAAAATTGGTTGAGATCTATAACAGGTTTTTCCGGTGTTTCTCTACAACCTAATGCAGGCGCCCAAGGAGAATATGCAGGTCTAATGGTTATAAGAAAGTACCACTTAGATAGAGATGAAGCTCATCGTAATATATGCTTAATCCCAAGTTCGGCACATGGTACAAATCCAGCAAGCGCACAAATGGTTGGAATGAAAGTGGTTGTCGTTAATTGTGATAAAGAGGGAAATGTAGATTTCGATGATTTAGAAAAAAAAGTAGAGCAACATTCAGAAAATCTTGCAGCGTTAATGATAACTTACCCATCTACCCATGGAGTATTTGAGGAAAAAATTACTGATATTTGTGAGTTAGTTCATAAACATGGTGGACAGGTCTATATGGATGGAGCAAATTTAAATGCCCTTGTTGGAGTTGCAAAGCCTGGAAATTTTGGTCCAGATGTTTGTCATATTAATCTGCATAAAACATTTTGTATTCCTCACGGTGGTGGCGGACCTGGAATGGGACCTATAGCTTGTAAAAAACATTTACAAGTTTATCTGCCTAATCATCCAGTAATAAAAGATTGTGGACCAACAAGTGGCATTGGAGCAGTATCAGCAGCTCCTTGGGGTAGCTCAAGTATTCTATCAATTTCCTGGATGTATATTAAAATGATGGGATCAGCAGGATTAAAGCTTGCTACTCAAGTTGCAATTTTAAATGCAAATTATATTGCTCATAGACTAAAAGATCACTTCCCGATTTTGTACAAAGGTGCAAATGGCAATGTTGCACATGAGTGCATAATTGATATTAGAAATATTAAATCTGAAACAGGGGTAACTGAAGAAGATATTGCTAAAAGAATGATAGATTTTGGATTTCACGCACCAACTATGTCATGGCCTGTAGCTGGCACTATGATGATAGAGCCAACTGAAAGCGAAGGGTTATCAGAAATAGACAGATTTTGTGACACTTTAATTAAGATTAAACAAGAAATTGAAAAAATTAAATCAGGTGAATTTGATAAAATTGATAATCCAATTAAAAACGCTCCTCATACTGATACTGAATTATCATCAGATGTATGGAAACATAAATATTCGAGACAAGAAGCAGCATATCCTGCTAGTTTTTTAAAACAAAACAAATTTTGGCCTCCAGTTGCTCGGGTAGACAATGTTTATGGAGATAAAAATATATTCTGCACATGTCCAAGTATGGATGAGTTTAAAGAAGACGCAGCATAGCCTTAATGCGAATTGCAGTAATTGGATCAGGCATCTCTGGTTTGTCAGCAGCACAAAAGCTTTCTAAAAAACATCATGTCGATTTATTTGAAAGTGAGGATCATTTTGGAGGTCATTCATATACCTTAGACACATTAATTAATGGTAAAAAAGTTCCTGTAGACATTGGCTTTATTGTTTTTAATCATGAAACTTATCCAAATCTCATAAATTTTTTTAATGAATTAAAAATTGAAATTGAAAAAAGTGATATGTCATTTTCTGTTTCTGTAAAAGATACAAATTATGAGTATTGTGGCAGAGGCTTAAACGGAATTTTTGCAAATAAAGCTAATCTTTTTAATTTAAAATTTTTAAAAATGTTTTTTGATATTATAAATTTCTACAAAAAGTGTGATCAAATTAAAAGTTTAAATGAAGAGATTACTCTTGGTGAATTTCTTGAAAAAAATAAATGGTCAAAAAATTTTATTAATTTTCATCTAATCCCAATGGTTTCTGCTATCTGGTCTATGCCACCAGTAGAAGCAAATCAAATGCCAATTAAATTTTTCTTAAAATTTTTTCAAAATCATGGACTTTTTAAATTAAAAAATAGACCACAATGGTACACAGTCACCAAAAGAAGCAGAACTTATGTAGAGAAAGTATTAACTCAAATAAGTGGAGAATATTTTAAAAATTATAAAATTAGTTCGATAAAAAGAAATAAAATTGGTGTTCAAGTATATTACGGTGCAAGCAACGAATTTTTTGACTATGATAAAGTTGTTATCGCTACTCATGCAGATGATGCATTGAAAATTTTGAGTGAGCCGACTGAGGATGAAAAAAAAATACTATCAAATTTCAAATACAAATCAAATCTAGCAGTAATACATACTGATGATGTATGTATGCCAACTAATAAAAAAGTTTGGTCTTCATGGAATTCCTCAGTTGATAAATCAGATATTAGCAAGACATCACTAACTTATTGGTTGAACTTATTACAAAATCTGAAAACAGAAAAAAATATTTTCTTAACCTTAAATCCTTTTTTTGAAATAGATCAAAAAAAAATCCTACAAAAAGTTACTTTTACCCACCCTTATTTTGATCAAGATGCTTTGAATAATCAAAAATTATTAAAAGAAATACAAAATAAAAGAAATGTATTGTTTTGTGGAAGTTATTTTGGTTACGGTTTTCATGAAGATGGAATAAAATCATCCATTAATATGATTGAAAACCTAAATGATTAAAAATTCCAATATCTACGAAGGTAAAGTAATACATAAAAGATTTAAGCCAAAATATCACTTTTTTAAATACAACGTTTTCTCACTCTTTTTAGATCTTGATGAAATTAATTTGATACAAAAAAAAATTAAAATTTTTTCCAACAATAGTTTTAATATCTTAAGTTTTTATGACAAAGATCACGGACCTCGAGATGGTAGTGATTTAAAAGTCTGGGTGATAGATAATTTAAAATCAAATAATATTCAATTTGAAAACATAAAAGTAAAATTACTTTGTTATCCTAGAATATTTGGTTACGTATTTAATCCATTAAGTATTTTTTTCGTTTATGATAATCATTCAAAAATTATAGCTATATTGTATGAAGTTAAAAATACATTTGGTGAGCAGCATACTTATATATTTAAAGTCAACGACGAAAAAATAATTACAAATAGCTGTGAGAAAAAGTTTTTCGTTTCACCATTTATTGAAATGAAAAGTAAATATAATTTTAGAATCCTTAAACCTGAAAAAATGTTATCCGTAATAATTGATCAAAGTGATAAGGAGGGAAAATTGTTATATGCTTCACAAGATGGTGTTGCAAAAGAAATTAACAATAAAAATATGCTTATATCTTATATTTCTCACCCTTTAATGACTTTTAAAGTTATTGCCGCAATTCATTTTGAAGCATTAAAATTATGGTTAAAGGGAGTTAAGTTAGTCAAAAAAAATATAAAAATAAAAAATAATATTACGTTTGAAAAAAAATGAATTTTAATCTTTTGTCAGATAAAATCGTATTTAATTCTCTTAAACTAATAAAGCACGGATTTCTTGAAATTCAAAATCATGATAGCAAAATATATAAGTTTGGTAATGAGAGTGAATTATTAAGAGCAAAGATTAAAATTAACAAACCTGGTTTAACACTTCAAATAATAAAATCAGGAAGTGTAGGACTTGCAGAAGCGTACATGCGAAATGAATTTGAAACAGATAATCTAACTAATCTAATAGAAATAACAGCTAAAAATATAAAACTTGTTTATAAATTTTCAGGTATCTTTGATTTATCAATGATTAATAAACTAAAGAGTATTTTCATAAAAAATAACAAAAGTAGAAGTAAGAAAAATATTTCAAAACATTATGATTTAGGAAATGATTTCTTTTCATTATGGTTGGATCCTTCACTTACTTATTCAAGTGCAATTTTTGAAAAACAAAAAGACGATTTGTATTCTGCTCAACTAAATAAATATAAAAAGCTTACAGAATTAATAAAGCCAAACGTAGGAAATAAAATTTTAGAAATTGGCTGTGGTTGGGGCGGTTTCGCTGAATATGTGGGTAAAAATTATGATGTTAAATTAGATTGTATAACAATTTCTGAAGAGCAATTTGAATTTACAAAAAAAAGAATATTTGAAAATGGATTGAATGAAAAAGTGAATATATTTTTGAAAGATTATAGAGATGTAAAAGACAAATATGACTCTATTGCATCTATAGAAATGATAGAAGCTGTTGGGCAAAATTATTTAGTCAATTATTTTAAAAGTATTAAAAAAAATTTATCTGAGAATGGAAGGGCTGCCATACAAGCTATAACAATCGATGATAGTTTATTTGACAGATATAAAACCAAAGAAGACTTTATACAAAAATACATATTTCCTGGAGGTTTTTTGCCATCAAAAAGAAAATTATATGATTTATCTAGTAGCAACGGTTTAGAAATTAAAAAATATGAGTCATATGGCTCTCACTATTCCAATACCTTAAAAATATGGAGAGATGAATTCCTAAAAAAATGGGAAGAGATTTCAAAACATGGATTTGATAATAAATTTAAACGTATGTGGCATTTTTATTTGTCATATTGTGAAGCTGGGTTTAAATCAAAGAATATAGATTTAATTCAATTTTCCATGCAAAATAAAATTTAATATGACTACCAAAAAATTTTTTAAAGTATTTTTATTGATAATTTTTACAGGATTAATTACAAGCTGTATAAATAATCAATCTATGAAACCAGAAGATTTTAAAGATCAAAAACCAAGATTAATAATTGAAGAATATTTAAGCGGAAACGTCAAAGCTTGGGGCATACTACAAAACAGATCAGGTAAAGTTACAAGACAATTTTCAGCAGACCTAGACGGTAAGTGGGATGGCAAACAACTTATATTAGACGAAAAATTTATTTGGAATGATGGTGAAATACAAAATAGGCAATGGGTAATAGATAAAATTGATGAACATAATTACGAGGGAACTGCAGGTGATGTAGTTGGTAAGGCTAGGGGGTATTCATATGGCCCAGCATTTAAATTTGAGTATGTTTTGTTAGTTCCTGTGAAAGGAAAAAATATCAAAATTACTTTTGATGATTGGATATTTATGCAAGACGAAAGAGTAGCTATTAACAGAGCGAAAATGACAAAGTTTGGAATTAAAGTAGCAGAGTTGACTGTAATGTTCGTTAAAGATTAATTTTATTTTTTTTGTAATTTAGTTAATTTTCGTATTAAGTAAAAATACAGTCGATCAGGAATTATTTTTAAAAATTTAAGGATCAGAGTTAATTCTTTTGGATAATGTATTTCAAAATTGGCTCCATTGATAAGTCCATCGTAAATTTTGTCTGCTGAGAATTCTGGAGTTTTTAGAAACGGCATCTTAAAATCATTTTTGTCAGTCATTGGTGTTTTGATAAAACCTGGAGAAACTAAACAAACCCTCACACCATATCTTCCAAAATCAAAATGTAAACTTTCAGCAAGATTAATTAAAGCCGCTTTGGATGGTCCATAGCCACTAGAATTAGGTAAGCCTTTGTATCCTGCAATCGAAGATACAATGGTAATAATACCTTTTCCTCTTTCTCGAAAATGAGTTTCAACTGCTTTTACACAATTTAATGTTCCAAAAAAATTTACTTTAAATACATTTTCAATTTGTTCTACATCAATTTCTTTTTCTTTTTTTGGATCCCAAGTGCCTGTAGAAAAAAAACAAATTTCAATGTCACCAAGTTCCTTTTTTATATTTTCAAAAACAGACTTACACTTTTCCTTGTCATTTACATCAAGAGGAAAAGATTTAATATTTTGATGCTTACCTTCAATTTCTTTTAATAAATTTTCTCTTCTTGCAGAAATGGCAACTGTCCATCCATTATTAGCAAATTTTAATGCAAGTGCTTTGCCAATTCCTGTACTTCCACCAGTGATCCAAATTACTTTTTTATTCATATTTAACTGCTGTATAGTACTTAAATGATAAAAAATAAAATTTTATCTTTTATTCTCTTTGCAATTACTACGTTTTCAGCTTCATTTATTGGAGGTTTGGTTACTATAAATTTTAAAGAACCTTGGTATTCAAATTTATCTAAACCTCAATACAATCCACCAGATTGGATATTTGGGCCAGTATGGACATTACTTTATTTATTTATGACAATAGCCATATGGAATGCGTGGCATAAAAATACAAAAAATTTAAATATTGTATTTTTATATTTCATACATCTTTTTTTTAATACAACTTGGAGTGTTGTTTTCTTTGGTTTCCATAATATTTCTTTAGCAATTTTAAATCTTGTTGTGTTAATTATATTTATTGTTTTATTGGTATTTAAATATAAGAATATAAGTCTATTAAGCATGTACTTAATGATTCCATATTTGTTATGGTGTTGTTTTGCATTGTTTTTAAATATAAACATTTTTTTGATAAACTAATATGGATGATGTTGTAATAGTAGGCGGTGGTATAATTGGAGCAGCAACTGCATACTTTATGTCCAAAGAAGGCAGAAAAGTAAAAGTCATTGAAAGAGATCCAACTTATAAAACTGCATCATTCCCATTATCACTTGGTGGATTTAGACGACAGTTTTTTCAAAAAGAAAATATTCTTTTAGGAAAATTTGCAAGGGAATTTATATTTCAAATACCAGAATTATTGAAAACTGAAAAAAATCCAAATCCAACAGCTAGCATGGTCCCTAATGGATACCTTCTAATGTTTGGACCAAATCACGCAGAGGAGCAATACAGAGCTTTAGATAATCATAAAGAATGTGAAGCTGGTACAAAAAATATTAAAGGTTCTGAATTAAAAAACTATTTTCCTTACATTAATGAGGAGGGAATTGAAACTGCAACATTTACTGATAACAAAAGCGAGGGATGGATAGATCCATTTTTATTTCATAGCGCTTTAAAGCATAAAGCAATTGATCTTGGAGCAGAATTTATTAAGGGAGAAGTTAAAAGCCTTTCAGAAATTAATGCAAAGACAATTATTTCTGCAGCTGGATGTTGGACTAAGGAACTGCTTGAAGATATTCCTGTAGTACCTCAAAAACATACAGTCTTTAGAGTTAAATGCCCTAAACATATTCCGGAGATGCCACTAACTGGGGATCTAACAACAGGAGTATATTGGCGACCAGAAGGAAAAGAATATTTAGCAGGTTCTCCAATTTCAGTTTTTGATGCAGAAGATCTTGAACCAGCTTGGAATGATTTTGAGGAATTAGTTTGGCCTGCTCTTGCAAAAAGAATACCGGCATTTGAAGAACTCAAATTAACAGGCGGATGGGCTGGATATTATGATTGTAATAAATTAGATAATAATGCTGTAGTTGGAAAACATCCAAAATATGAAAATGTTTACATGGCTTCAGGATTTACTGGCAGAGGCTTAATGCAAGCACCAGGAATAGGTAGAGCTCTAACAGAATTAATAACTACAGGCAGCTATCAAACTATTGATATTAGTGTTTTCGCAGTCGAAAGAGTATTGAATAGCTCAGCAAGACCTGAGCCTTATGTATTATAATTTTTTTACGTAAACTCCCATCATTCCATTAAAAAAAGATACAACAATTATAAGAATTTGACCTTTAAGTGAGTAAAAATCAAATGATGGATAAAAACTGATAGCAATACTTAAAAAAATATAGGTTAATAAAAAGGGTCTATAAAACTTTTTTAAAAATTCCATAAAAATTCTAATCAAATTTTTACAAGCATTTTTCCCATATTTTTACCTTCTAATAAATCAATGAATGATTTTGGCGTATTTTCTATACCCTCGTAAACCGTTTCTTTAAACTTAATTTTATCTTCTAGTAGCCATTTAGCCATATCGGTTTCAAACTGTTCTCGATCATTTTCATGATCAAAAATTATAAAACCTTTAATAGTTAGTCTTTTTACAAGAACATGAGCCATATTTTTTAAACCAGAGCCAGGATTAGTTACATTCATTTGAGATATCCTTCCACAGATTACAATTCTTCCAAAGTTCTTCATTTGAAAAATAGCTGATTCTAAGAAATCGCCACCAACATTATCAAAATATAAATCAAATCCTTCAGGACAAACTTCCTTAAGATGCAATACAAGATTTTCAATTTTTTTATAGTTAAACGCATGATCAATTTTTAAGTCATCTTTTAACCATTTAACCTTTTCATCTGAACCTGTGCTTGCAATTACTTTACAACCCATATTTTTTGCAATTTGACAAACAGTAGATCCAACACTTCCTCCAGCTGAAGAAACAAGGATAGTTTGACCTGGTTTTAAATCACCATGTTTAAAAAGCCCTATATAGGCTGTATGACCTGTCATTCCAAGTGGACCTAAATATGTTTGTATAGGAATATTTATTGGTTTAATTTTTTTTAAATCATTGGGATTACAAACAAAGTAATCTCTCATTCCAAAATTACTAAAAACAATATCTCCTTCTTTAAAATATTTGTCTTTAGACTCTTTAACTATACCTAACGCATAACCTTCCATCTCTTCACCAATATTAAATGGTGGTTTATAGTTTTTTCTTTCAGTCATTCTTGCCCTCATATAAGGATCAACTGAAATCCATAAATTTGAGACCAAAATATTATTATTAGTATCTAAAGATATTTCTTTTGTTTTTATTTCGAAGTCAGTTTCTTTTGGTAAGCCAGTTGGAATATAATTTTTTAAAGCTACAAATTTGCTGGTTATAGACATTGACTATGTTCCCCAAATAATTTCAAGTATCCTCTCTCTTTTGCATGCCTTTTTATATCTCAAATAATTTTCTAAATATACTTGATAGTAATCTTGATGCTTATCCTCAGCTTTATAAAAAATCTCAAACTTTTTCACATATGTAACGACTTTTTTCTTAAATTTTTTCTCAAACTTTTTTATGTCACTTTCGATTAAATTTTTTTGATAATCATTTTCATAAAATGCTACAGATCTATAACTGTACCCTTTATCGCAAAATTGGCCATATGCATCAAAAGGATCAATATTGATCCAGAAATTTTTTAAAAGTTCTTCATATGATATTTTTTCTTTATCATATATTATTTCAACAACTTCAAAATGACCAGAATCTCCGTGGGTAACTTCTCTGTAAGTTGGGTTTTTTGTAATTCCTCCAGAGTAACCAGATATAACTTTCTCAACTCCTTCTAACTTTTCAAAAGATTCTTCCATACACCAGAAGCATCCTCCTGCAAAATATGCTCTGTCAATTGACTTAGCTTGAATATTCGATGTTATAAAAAAAAATAAAATTAAAAAAACAAAATTAAATTTCATAAAGTATAATTATATCATTTTAACATTATAAAAATTTGACAAAAAGGCATTAATATTCCACTGCTCAATTCAATTTGAAGTTGAAACCAATTTAACTCATTTAGTTTAATAAAAAAAAATGTTTTAATAATTTTTTAAAAAAAAAGGAGGAATAATGAGTGCAGAAGAAATGAAGGTGTCTTCAGCTTTAGATACTTCTCATATGAAAGTTAAATTCCCATTTAAGGCAAAATATGGGAATTACATAAACGGCAAGTTTGTAGAACCAAAATCTGGTAAGTATTTTGACAATCCTAGCCCGATAACCAATGAAACTATTTGTTCTGTTGCGCGATCAAATGAACAAGATGTAAATGCAGCCCTAGACGCTGCTCATGCTGCTTTTCCTAAATGGGGGAAAACTTCAATTACCGAACGTTCTATAATGTTAAATAAAATTGCAGATGTATTAGAAGCTAATGCTCAACTTTTAGCCGCTGCTGAAACCATGGACAATGGAAAACCTATAAGAGAAACATCTGGTGCAGACATTCCATTAACAATAGATCATTTTAGATATTTTGGAGGAATAATTAGAGCAGAAGAAGGATCCGTTGCTGAAATAAGTAATGATATGTATGCATATCATATACCAGAACCATTAGGTGTTGTTGGACAAATAATACCTTGGAATTTTCCATTATTGATGGCTGCATGGAAAATTGCTCCAGCGCTTGCTGCTGGAAATTGTATAGTCTTAAAACCAGCAGAACAAACTCCAGCATCAATTATGGTAATGATGGAACTTATAGGTGACTTGATACCGCCAGGAGTTTTGAATGTAGTTAGTGGTTATGGTCTAGAAGCAGGTAAACCTTTGGCTTCTTCAAAAAGAGTAAAAAAGGTTGCTTTTACTGGTGAAACAACAACTGGAAGACTTATAATGCAGTATGCATCTCAAAACTTAATACCAATTACCTTAGAGCTTGGTGGCAAATCTCCAAATATTTTCTTTGAGGATATTATGTTGGAAGATGATGCATTCTTATCCAAATGTTTTGAAGGTTTTGCAATGTTTGCTTTTAATCAAGGTGAAGTGTGTACTTGTCCGAGTAGAGCTTTGGTTCAAGAATCTATTTATGAGAAGTTTATGGAAAAGGCTTTGGAAAGGGTTGCAAACATAAAACAAGACAATCCACTTATCGCGGATACAGCTTTAGGGGCACAAGCATCTGTTGAGCAAATGGAAAAAATCAAATCTTATTTAGATTTGGGTAAAAAAGAAGGTGCTGAGGTTTTAGCTGGTGGCGACATAGCTAAATTAAATAGTGGACTTGAGAAAGGAAACTATATTCAACCAACTGTCTTTAAGGGTAATAACAAGATGAGAATATTCCAAGAAGAAATTTTTGGACCCGTGGTCTCTGTAACTACTTTTAAGGATAAAGCGGAAGCTTTGGAAATAGCAAATGACACTCTTTACGGTTTAGGTGCTGGAGTATGGACAAGAAACATAAATACCGCATATAACTTTGGAAGAGCAATTGAAGCAGGAAGAGTTTGGACAAATTGTTTCCACGCCTATCCAGCGCATGCTGCCTTTGGTGGTTATAAACAATCTGGTATTGGTAGAGAAACCCATAAAATGATGTTGAATCATTACAGACAAACTAAGAATTTGTTAGTTTCTTATAAAGAAGAACCTGATGGATTTTATCTATAATTGAATGATATACTGGCCTAAGTGATTCTTAGGCCAGAAAATATTAAATGAAAGTTACAGCTACATTATCAGCAAAAAATTTGCTTACTGAAATAAAAAAAAATCACGGTGAAGAACTAATATTTCATCAATCTGGAGGATGTTGTGATGGTAGTGCTCCTATGTGTTTTCCTGCAAAAGAATATTTAATTGGAGATAGTGATGTTAGACTAGGTGATATTGATGGCGTTCCATTTTATATAAATGTTGATCAATATGAGAGATGGAAGCACACTGACCTTACAATCGATGCTGTAAAAGGAATTGGTGGAATGTTTTCCTTAGATAACGGAACAGGTCGCAGATTCCTGACAAAATCAGAAATCTGCCTTGTAGTTGATAACGAAAAAAATTAACCTGTTGGTGATTTATAACCACCTGCAGCTTTTCCAGCTACTTCTGCAGCTTTGTTCATGTCCATTTCTTCCAAAACAGTCATATCTGTAATCGCCCCACTTGACTCAACTGCTAACTTAACAGCAGCAATACTTTCAAAAGGTAAATCGCCAGATGTTACAGCAACAAAGTCATATGAACCTCTTGTTATTGCAAAAGATTCCAATTTACCTCCAACAGCTTCAGTTAATGCTTTTACTGCTGCAGATCTGTCTTGATTTGGATTTTGAATAAAACCATGAAACGCTTTTGGTGTATATTTTCCCATAACGAAATATTTTGCCATAATTACTCCTTTTATAATAAGAACATGTAATTAAAAATTTTTTGAATTATCTATATGTCTAAAGGTAGCTGTCAAAACTACCTTTAGAACCTAAAGTTTATCTATTTTTTTTGGTATTTAGCAGCTTCTTCAGAACCACTTGTAGCTGACCCTTTGCTGTAAGAATGAGCACCCATACCTGCTAATTGGCCATCTTTCACAATCAAATATTGGTTTCTGATCTCTTTTCCATCAAAAAAACACTCAAGTATTTCTCTAACACCATCTGCATACCTTGCTTGAGCAGATAAAGATGTACCAGAAGTGTGTGGTGTCATTCCATGATTTGGCATTGTTCTCCATACGTGATCATTAGGAGCAGGCTGTGGAAACCATACATCTCCTGCGTAACCACTTAGTTGTCCACTTTTTAGGGCTTTAGCTATTGCATCTTTATTACAAATTTTACCTCTTGCAGTGTTAACTATGTATGCTCCTTTTTTCATTTTACTTATCATTTCATCATCAAATAAATTTTCGGTTTCTGGATGAAGTGGACAATTGATTGTAACAACATCGCAAACTTTTACCATAGATTCTACAGATTCATGAAAAGTTAAGTTTAGTTCTTTTTCAACACTGTCAGGTAATTTATGTCTGTCAAAATAATGCAAATGAACATCAAATGGTTTCATTTTTCTAAGTGCATCTAATCCGATTCTTCCAGCAGCAACGGTTCCTATATGCATTCCTTCAACGTCATAACTTCTCTGAACAGCATCTGCAATATTCCATCCACCTTCATTAACTATTCTATGTTGATTGTGATAATCTCTAACCATTGAAACAATCATCATTACTATGTGTTCAGCAACTGATCTTGAATTACAGAAAGTTACTTCAACAACATCAATTTTATTATCCATTGCTGCTTGTAAATCAACGTGATCAGAACCTATTCCTGCTGTAATTGCCATCTTAAGGTTTTTTGCTTTATCGATTCTTTCTTTAGTTAAATAATAAGGGAAAAATGGTTGTGAGATAACAATGTCAGCATCAACAATATGTTTATCCGCTTCGCATCCATCTCCGTCTTTACTGTTAGTAACAACCAACTCGTGTCCATTACTCTCTAAAAACTTTCTCAAACCAAGTTCACCTGAAACACAACCAAGTAATTGACCTGGTGTAAAATCTCTTCCTTTAGGCGATGGCAATGTCATTCCATCTGGATATTTCTCTAATTTTGGTAAATCTGATAGAGGATAAGATTTAGGCATTCCTCCTTTTGGATCATCATACAATACACAAAGTACTTTCATTTCTACTCCTATTACTAGCTTCTTAAAGCTGAATTATCAATTATTATTTGAAAAGACTAGCACAAGTTAAATAGGACTAGCAAACAAATTGTGTTTATTTTGGGTAATTCCTTTTAGCAAAAAATTTGTTCAGGATTATGCCAAAAACTATAACAATTATTGATCCACTTATAACTGGGGATATTAAATATTCAAATGAAACTGATCCCATGATCACAATTATCGGATTTCCTCCTGCAGGAGGGTGGGTTACATTAAGAATAATCATTAATCCGACACCTATTCCAACAGCAACAGGTATAATAATATATATTGGAAGTGGAACAAAATTCACAAATATCACTCCAACAAGCGCCGTTAAAAAATGACCAAAAAATATGTTTTTAGGTTTTGCAAAAGGACTTTCTGGATACCCATAAAGTAAAACCATTGTAGAACCAAAGGAAGCAATCAAAAATAATCCATAAGGTGTTTTATAAGTAAGCAATGACAAAACCCCAATTGTCAAAGTAGAAAATATTGCAGCGATAACAGGTTTTTTAATATCTAAATTATTCATCAATATGGAGTTTTATAAGTGCAATTAATGGCATTAATACACAGTTTTTTCTAGATATATTTTTTTTATTAAACAATTTATTAAATTTATTTAGATTTTTTGGCAAAGGTTTAATTTCATTTTCAAAATAATCGATAAGATTTTTTATTAAATAATTAACTTTATTTTTACTTTTTTTGATAAGTTTATGAGATATAAAGCTTGCAGAAGCTTGACAGTAAACACAGGACTTTGTCTGATACCCAATATCTTGTATTATGTTTTTCTTAATATTAACTCTCATTTCAATTATATCACCACAAGTTTTATTTTTGTATTTCGATCTATGAGTGTAATCTTTCAATATTTTATTATTAGTCGTGTCGGATGCAATTTTTATTATATCTAAATCCATATTAATTTAATAATATCACTAAAAATTTATAAAAAATAAATTATTTTATGCCTGATTTAAAAAATCCTAAAGTAGCTATTCCAATTGTTTTATTTGCTGGCATACTTTGGTCATTTGGACCATATGTTGTAAGACATATAGATCAACCCGAAACTGTTCCTTGGCAATACTTGTTTGCTAGAGGTATTGTTATTTTTTTATTGCTAAATGTCTACTTATTCTTGGAAGAGGGATTTTCTTTTTATAAAAATTATTTAAAAATTGGAATATCTGGAATTATAGGTGGTGTTGGTTTAGGAACAGCAATGATAACATTCATCTGGTCGATTACTAATACTACAGCTGCAGTAACTCTATTATGTTTGGCTGCAATGCCTTTTATAACTGCATTACTTGGATTTCTTTTTTTGAAAGAAAAAATTTCAATTACAGTTTGGATATCAATTTTAGTTGCAGCATTTGGTATTATAGTAATGGCTTACGATAATACTGGAGAAAATTCTTTAATGGGTTTAATATTTGGACTAGTATCAGCATTAGGTTTTTCAATATTCTCAGTCAGTCTGAGATGGAGAAAACAAACTCCTACGTTTACAACTGTTGCTATTGCTGGCTTATTTTGTTTTTTATTTTCAACAGTCATGCTTTTAAATGATGATGCAAATTTTTTATCTTCAAATAAAAATGAAGCATTATTTGCAACTCATGGGACTCTTGTTTGCATGGGTTTAATTCTTTATTCAATTGGATCTAAACACATTCCGGCAGCTGATTTGACTTTGCTATCTTTGACTGAAGTTATAGGAGGTATATTTTGGGTCTGGCTTCCATGGCTTGGAATAAATGAAATTCCCTCAACGAACACAATTATTGGAGGTTTCTTTATTTTTTTAGCAATATTTTATTATAGTATGATAATGCAATCCAATAGAAGGTTTATTGGATTAAACTAATATTGTATGAGTCAAAATTATAAGATTGTTAATAGTTGGAATGAATGGGATCCATTAAAACATGTAATTGTTGGAAGAGCAGATGGTACTTGTATTCCAGCACCTGAACCTGCTTTAGATGCTAAAGTTCCAGAAGACTCTGATATGCGAGGAACTTATGGTCCAAGAACTAAGGACACTGTCGATAAAGCTAATGAACTATTAAATAACTTTTCAAATTTGCTTGAAAAAAGGGGCATAAAAGTTGATAGACCAACACCTTTAGATTTTAATCAACCAACATCAACTCCTGACTGGAAAGCCAAAACTATGTTTGGATGCATGCCACCTAGAGATGTTTTATTAACTGTGGGAAATGAAATATTAGAAGCTACAATGAGCTACAGGTGCAGATGGTTTGAGTACCTTTGTTACAGACCTCTTTTAAAAGACTATTATAATAAAGATCCAAATATGAGACATGAGTCAGCACCAAAGCCTAGATTAACAGATGCAGATTATAGAAAAGACTATTTATCAGATAAAATTGGTGTAACTAAAAGACTTGAATGGACAGAAAGTAAATACTTTGTAACAACTGAGGAAGAGCCATTATTTGATGCTGCAGATATTCTAAGATTTGGAAAGGATTTAGTTATACAACACGGATTTACAACTAACTTAAAAGGAATTGATTGGATAAAAAGACATTTTAAGGAACATAGAGTTCATGCTGTTAATTTCCCAGGAGATCCTTATCCAATTCATATTGATGCAACCTTTACCCCAATTAAAGAGGGGTTAGTTATTAATAATCCACAAAGAAGACTTCCAAAAGAACAAAGAAAATTATTTGAAGATAATGGATGGGAAATTATAGATGCAGCACAACCTGCTCATAATACCCCACCACCACTTTGTTACTCTTCAGTATGGCTATCAATGAATGTTTTGGTTCTTGACCCTAAAACTGTATGCGTTGAAAAAAGTGAAAAATATCAAGCCGAACAGTTAGATAAATTAGGTATGGAAGTTATCCCTGTAGAGTTGAGAGATGCATATGCTTTTGGTGGGGGCCTTCATTGTTGTACAGCCGATGTTTATAGAGAAGGTACTTTAAAAGATTATTTTCCAAAACAATAAAATGAACGCAAAAATTAATACAAAACGAAAAAGAGTAAAATTTGCTTCAGATAATGTGACTGGAGCTTGTCCAGAAGTTTTGGATGCAATTATCAAAGCAAATGATGGTATAGCTCCTCCTTACGGTAACGATGAAATTTCAGGCGTGTTACAGGAAAAATTTTCTGAAATTTTTGAAAAGGATGTAATTGTTTACCCCACAGCATCAGGAACCGCATCAAATGCTTTAGCTCTTTCTGCTATATCTCCATCATTTGGAAATATTTATTGCCATAAATTTTCTCATATCAATGTTGATGAGTGTGGAGCCCCTGAATTTTATACAGGTGGGGCAAAACTTGTTCCATTGAACGGTAAAGACGGCAAAATAACAGTTGATGAGCTAAATGATAATATTGGAGGGTTTGGAATTGTACATCATACTCAGCCATCTATTGTTAGCATAACTCAAGCAACAGAAACTGGTGAAGTTTATACTTTAGATCAAATTAGAAATATTTCTGAAATTGCACATAAAAAAAAATTAAAAGTGCATATGGATGGTGCTAGATTTGCTAACGCTTTAGTTTCACTTGATGTTACTCCTGCAGAAATGACGTGGAAATCAGGAATTGACATATTATCTTTTGGAGCAACAAAGAACGGATGTATAGCAGCTGAAGCAATTATAATTTTTAATAAGGAATTAGTTGGCAATTTACCCTTTTTATTAAAAAGATCCGGTCATCTATTATCTAAAATGCGTTTTGTTTCTGCACAATTAGATGGATATATCTCAAATGATGTTTGGTTAAAAAATGCAAGACATGCAAATCTAATGGCAAAAAAATTAAGCGATGGTTTAGTTTCTAGTAATCAAGTTAAACTTGAATATCCAACTGAGGCAAATGAAGTTTTTGTTAAACTGCCAAAAAAGATGGTTGAGCATTTAAATACAGAAGAATATATGATGAGCAATGAGGAATTAGGCGGCAAGACAGTTAGACTTGTTACAGCTTGGAATACTAAAAGTAGTGAAGTAGATGAGTTTCTAAAAACTATATCTAATTAACTAGGATTTTCTTTTAAAAATTTAATATAGTTGATTACTTCATCAAATTTCTCATCAGGAATATCTTTATAAGTAGAATTAAATTTGTTTTTTACACATATTGCTACATGAGCATATGGATTTCTTCCTTTTGGATGATTTGGATGATCAGGAAGTTGACCATTCAAATAATCGCCAGCTTCCTGAATAATTTTCCAGAGTTTCTGCGAGTTTTCTGGCGTCATAACCATTAAAACTTTGTTTTATCTCGAAAGTCTTTAGTCTGGACACTAGTTGTCCTATAAAATCCAATAACCAGAACCACAATCCCTAAAAGTTTTTTCATTTTTTGTTAGGTATAACTAAAAGACGACTAATTGGCATTGAAAATCGTCCTGTTCTTTCAGCATAAGTACTTTCTTTGGATATTGTTAGGATGTTACATAGATCTGCAATCATTGATTCTCTTTTTTTTGGTTTTAAGACAAAAGCAGCATAAAAAAATCCTGCTGCAATTTCAGCCACTTGTGTAACAGGCCCAATCATAGATACAACATTTGTTTCTATATTCACATTAGCTCCAGGAAATGTTTTATTTGCAAGATCACTTAGGCTTTTAGATCCTCTTATCCTTGGGTCACCCAAATCAATCTCTCCATAACTAGGTATTTCTTCTTGTACGTAGCTATAAATTAAATCGTGTACTTCTTTATACTTCGGAGCCATATTCATTGGTCCATCAATCAAAGCTGCAAACTGACCTTTGTTATTTAAAACTCGTTTTACTTCATTCAATACAGGAGTTATGGGGTCCATTAATGTTAAAGCCCAATGACATAGAACTATGTCAATAGAGTTATCATTAATTGCCGACAAATTTTGTGCTTTTGATTCAATAAGGTTGACTTTACTGTTTATAAGAAGTTTCTTAGCTAAATTTAATTCTTCAGGACACATATCTATACCTTTTAAATTCAAATTTTTATTTCGATCAAATAAAATTTTTAATAATGGTCCTGACCCACAAGCAAGATCTAATATATTTAAACTTTCATTATGAGGCACAATTTCAGCTAGCCATTCATAACTATTACGTCCAGCTTCATCGCGACACGAACTTGCGCATGCTTCAGTAAAGCCTGCATGTTCTTGATGCACAGTTCTTAAATGATCAATTAAAGCATTACTATCAGGATGGAGATTGCGAGTAAGACTATCAGTCCAGATCGAATTTAGCCCATTTTGATTATTTATGTTTTTCATGATTTATCTTTAATTGGCCAACAAATTGGATTTAGCGGGCTAGCAGCTAAGTCCCCTGGTTTAACATTAGGCATAAATTTCTGCCAGTCACCCGAAACCATTGTAGGTGAATTAATTACCCTCGCTCCATCGCGGTAATAAGTATTGGCTAGAGCAACTCTGCTACGATTGGTTCGATTACGTGAAGCTGTATGAAAATTCAAATTATGGTGAAAGCTAACTTCGCCCAGTTCAAATGGAGTTTCATTTATCATTACATTATTTTTTGAAAAAATGTTTGAGACCCCACGGTCGTATCCAGTACCAATCTTTTCAAACTCAACAGATTTAACTAATTCGTGCACACTTAGTGGATACGCAAAAGAGAGTGGTCCCATCTCAAGAGGGGTTGGTTGAGCTGGTACCCAAGCTGTAACTACATCGTTTGTATCTAGAGGAAAATGATGATCGTCGAAGTGCCATGGCGTACGACCACAACCAGCTTGTTTAGCTAGTACATTGTCATGGTAAAGTCTAACTGCTGGTACCCCAAGAAGATCTGCTGAAATTTGCCCTAGACGTGGTGATAACACGTAAGCACTAAGGAGTGCGTTGTCGGGCCAAATCATTTCAAGACTAAGGAAACGGTCATGTGCTCCTTTATCTGGATCAACCTTAAACTCTTTCTTTAATAGATTAATTAATTCAGCTCTAAGTTTTAACACAGCTCCAGGTGAAAAAACCTTCTTTAGTTTTATAAAACCATTTTTTTTAAAAAAATCAATTTGATCGTTTGTTAACTGGTAGGGCTTTGCTAATTGTGAGATAACTTCATTATCACTTGGTATTTCAATTTCTGGTAAGGGATCGGCATTAATAATTTCATCTTTTTTAATGTCATTATCTGCAAGACTAACATACCAGTCCCACCAAGCCTGATTATCTTTATCCCATGGTTTGCTTATATCAGAAGCATCAGGTATCTTAGGATTTAATTTTTTGTTAAAAGTCGTCATAAAACTATTTTTTATTTTATTTTCTAAATTTTAGGTGATTTCTGGACCTATACCACTTTAAACTTTTTTATTTCAAAAAGTTATCGTTATGGTTTTAGTTACATTATTTTTTCAAGTTTCCAAGCTTCATCTTTAGCATTAAACTTTGTGTTCCAGTCTTTAGATCTTTGATCTTCAAATAAGCCATAAAATTTTTCTTCATCAGTGACATTTGCAATAAAAATCATTTTACCCTCACGAATGTGTGCCCATTCAAATGATGACGTGCATTTTGCAAGATCATCTTTAAACATATTATATAATTCATCTGCATCTTTTTTAGTTCCTTCATAAGTTGTTGTTCCAACAAAATTCATAGTTTTTCCTTTCTATAATTAATTAGATTAATAGAGATTCAACAAATTCCCAATCTATAAGATTATCAACAAATTTATCTAAATATTCAGGTCGTCTGTTTCTATAATCAATATAATATGAATGTTCCCAAACATCGCAACCTAATAATGGTTTCATATTTTCTATTAATGGATTTGCTGCATTAGCTGTTTTTGTTACAACTAATTTGTCATTATTCAAAGATAACCAACACCAACCTGATCCAAACTGAGTTATACCGGCTTGTTTAAATTGATCTTTAAATTTTTCAACACTCTCAAAATCCTCAATAATTTTTTTCTCAAGTTTTGATGGAATATTTCCACCACCCTTTGGCTTCATACATTTCCAAAAAAGATTATGATTCCAATGCTGACTTGCATTATTAAATATTCCAGCTTTTGACTTATCATTTGAGCTTTTCAAAATTATATCTTCCAATGACATCTCAGCCATGTCTGTATCTTTTATAAAATTGTTAAGATTTGTTATGTAAGTTTGATGATGTTTTCCATGATGTAATTCTAACGTTTCTTGTGACATTATTGGAGATAAGGCGTCATTAGAATAATCTAATTTTGGTAATTCAAATGTCATATTTCTTTTTATAATATTTTATATTTAATAAACTTACTTAAGTTGACGCAACTTAATTAGAGATTAATTTTCAATCGCATTTTCTTCTTTCATAAGAATAGGTCTACCATCATGAGCAGTGTTTAATGGTATAATTTTACCATTATATCTAGCACATAAAGTAGGTGCACTTCTCACCTGTTCTCCCAAATTTACCTCTAAATCCGCTATAACTAATTCAACTCCTTTTAATATACTCAATATCTTCATTATTCCTCCATTTTATGATGATGGCTTAAATATTAAACATAAGCCGTTATTACAATATCTTTTTCCAGTAGTTCCAGGACCGTCTTCAAAGACATGACCGTGATGGGCACCACATTTTGCACAATGATATTCAATTCTTTTCATGCCAAAGCTGTAATCAACTTTCGTTTTAAAAGCTCCAGGAAGTGCCTCTGTAAATGATGGCCAACCAGTTCCACTATCAAATTTTGAGTTAGACTTAAAAAGTTTAGCTCCACAATTAGCACAGTGATAAAAACCTTCTCTTTTCTCCTGATTAAGAGGGCTTGAGAATGGTCGTTCAGTTGCCTCTTCAAACATAATTTTTTTTTGGGCTTCTGTTAAATTTTGATTAATTATTTTTTTGGTTTCAGCTAATGAAATTTTGTAAGGAAAAATACTATATAGTAACGATCCAAATATAGATAATTTTATAAATTTTCTTTTGTTCATAACTTTCTTAATAAATCAATATTACTTTATTTGTATGAGATATTTTGACAGCTTCGATTTTAAATTGGTAGCTTCATAATTAATGAAGCTACCATTAAGATTATTGTCCAGGCACTTTATAGCCACTTGATACTTTTGTTGCATGATTTGCAATTTCATTCATTGGTGTTTCTTCACAAATAGCGATATTTTTAAGTGCACCACTTCCCTCAGTAGCCACTTTTATAGCAGCCATTTGCTCAAATGTACCATGGGTTTCAACTATAAAGTCATAAGGTCCTCTTAAATATGTGTAAGATTTCATTTCAGCACCAACACTTTCAGAACACTTTCTAGCAACCTCAGATCTATCTGATCCAGGATCTTTTAAAAAACCTGCGAATGCTTTCTCTGTAAAATTTCCCATTAAAAAAAATTTAGCCATAGATACCTCCTTTAAATGTATTATAGCACTTAAAATAATTTTTTTTAACATTTTATTGATTTATAAAAAAATTATTCTCTTCCAATTTGTAATAATTGTGGTGGTTCAAATATTCCACTTTGTATTTCACTGTTTGATATATTTATCATGGATTTGGCAACTATTTCTGCATTTATCGATTTATATTTTTTTAAATCTCCAACTAAAATTGGCGATATACATTTCATGGCGAAAATACCTATTTTTTCCCCCAATCTTTCCTCTATTCTTTTTCCAATTAAAAATGAAGGTCTAATTACAATAAATTTTTTAAAGTTTAGTTTTCTTAATTCTTCTTCAGCCATACCTTTATTTTTTAAATACAAATTTGTTTTTTTTGAACTGGCACCCAATGAAGAAATATAAGTAAAATTTTGTACATTATTATCTCTACAAATTTTTCCAATTGTTACAGGTAAATTGTACTCGGTGTTTATATAATCTTGTTTGTTAGGTGTTTTTTTTCTTGTAGTTCCAATACAAAAAAAACAATCATCACCTTTTATTTCTGACTTAATATTTTCTAATTTTGTAAAATCTGTTTGAATAACTTCTATTTTAGGATCAATTTTTGAAGTAGAAGATCTTACAAAAACTTTGATTTTTTTATATTCTTTATCACTGGCTAACAATTTAAGTAATATTCCACCAATTAATCCAGTTGAACCGAATATTAATGCTGTTTTCATAATTTTGAACTTACACTAAATTTTCTTAAATTCGTTTAAATTATTTGGTTCATCTATTGGTTCAGTTGATGGATTAAGTTCTATACCGGCTGGAGTAATCGTTTGTGGCATAGGTGCAAATTGTGAATCTGGGTTATCTCCAGACTCTCTAATTTGCATTCTATATATTCCAAATAAACCAATAAACGAGTGAAATATAATTAAGAAAATAAAAAATCCATTTTCTCCTAAAAATTCCATAAACAATGAGCACATAAAAGGACCACAAATTGCACCAAGTCCAAAGACAAATTGTAATCCTGCTCCTGCCGCTACAAATTTTTCTTTTGGTATAAAATCATTTGTGTGTGCAAAAATTAATGCAAACATTGGTAGACTACAAAAAGAAAAACACATTATACAGATATAAAAAAATATTTTTGATGTAGCTAAACCTGCAGGCATATACATTTGACCCGAGGAAATAATCGCCAAAAAACAAAATAAAGCAGCTCCAAATGTTGTATAAATAATTACAATTCTTCTATCTAAAACATCTGATAATTTTCCTATTGGCCATTGAGATATAGCTCCGGATATAGCAAATAAAAAGGTTACTATTGATACTTCTAAAATACTAAAATTCATCGATGTAGCATAAACTGCAATCAATGAGAAAACAGCTGAATGGGATATTCCAATTAAAAAAGAACTTACAACACCAAAAGGCGATGATTTATAAACTTCCTTTAGCTTCATACCTGATATTTTTTTAAAGTTTGGAGCTTTTCTTTTCGTTAATAATATTGGAACAAGAGACAATGACATAAATAAAGAGATCAGTATAAAAGGTTGAAAGTTTTCTGGTTTACTAAAGTTTATGAAAAACATTCCAATCGCCATAGAGGCATACATAACAATCATATAGATAGATAAAACACTACCTCTATTCTTATTTGTAGATCTATCGTTTAACCAGCTTTCAGCAATTGTATAAAGACAAACCATGCTAAATCCAGAAATCATTCTAAGCACAAACCATGAAATAGGATTTACAAAAATAGAGTGTAATAAGATCACAATTGAAGTGACAGAAGCAAAAGCTGCGAATACTCTAATATGCCCAACTCTATAAATTAATGATTGTATAATTTTTGCTCCAATAAAATATCCAACAAAATATCCAGAAAATAAAAAACCTGTCGATGATAGACCAAAATTTTCTTTAACTGCTCTAACACCTAAAAGAATACCTTGAAAACCATGAGCGAGCATTATAAATGCCATACCCATAAAGAGAGCCCAAGAGTTTTTTATAATTTTGTTCATAAAATTAGCGGTGTTTATGGGCGATCTAATTTTAAATCAAGACAAATTTGTGACAAAAAGAAAAATAATTTTATTTAGAAGAAGATTTTAATTTTAGATAAGAGTGAACAGCTATAGTGAATATAATTACCAGTCCACCAACTATTGTCTCTATACTCGGCTGTTCTTTGATAACTAACCAAACCCAAATGGGTCCTAAAATGGTCTCTAGAAGAAAAAAAAGATTAACTTCTTCGGCAGGTATAAATCTTGGAGCAATCGTCACCAAAACGAATGGTATTGCTACACACAAAATACACATTAAAGGTATATATATCAGGTCTTTTTCAACTAACTCATAACTTTCAACGAAAAAGAGAGCAAATAGAGCTACTGTAAGCTTACCAACAACTGCTGAAGGTAGCAAATCTCTATCTTTTGCCGACCTGATTATTACCGCGTTGGTGGCGAGTCCAAAAGCTGTTGTTATACCCATGAGATCACCAAATAAGTTACCCATCTCTAGAGAGTCGTAGAATATATATATTACAGCTACTAAAGTAATAGCTATAGCTATCCAAGTCTTTTTATCGGGAAACTCTTTTAAAAATATTGCACCAAGGATTGCCGAAAGCATGGGTGCCATTGCAATCATTATTAATGTATTTGCTACATTTGTATTTTGGATTGAAATTATAAATGTGATGTTACAAATCGAAAAACTTATAATATAAAAAATACCAGCATAACCAACATTCAAAAATGCTTTAATAAAGTTTTTTTTATAAAATATAAGAAGTCCAATTAATACAGCTACAAATGGTATCGCACCTCTATAAAACAATAATCCCCAAGTATCTATCGAAGATAATCTTATAAAAAGTGAATCTGGTGTGATAAATATCACAGCTATAAATGCAAGGGATGATCCTTTTTGCTGATTTGACAAATTTTTCAACTATAAACCTTTCCAAAAAGTCTTAGCCAAGTTTATCTGAGATAAATCAAAATATGTTTTTATACCTGTTGGTGATGTTACGTTTATATCTCCATTTAACTTTCCATCAATGAAGTCTATTCCTGCAAAGTAAATTCCGTCTTTCTTAATTTTTTTTGCAATAATATTTGAAACTTTCAGCTCTTTATCACTTAAAAATGCAACTTTAGGTTTTGCACCTTTGCTCATATTACTCAATATTGATCCTGATTTTGGAACTCTAGATATGGCTCCACAAACTTTACCATTTATAATAAAAACTCTTTTATCGCCAAACTTAATTTTACTTAGGAATTTTTGGCACATGATATGACCATGTTTTTTCAATATTTGTTTAATTTTTAATACATTAAGCTTTCCTGAAATAAGATTTATATCATTACCACCATAACTATGAATAGGTTTAATTATAATCTTTTTATGTTTTTTTAAAAATTTTTTAATTTCAAACAAATCTTTTGTAAATATTGTATCTGTCATAAAGTTTTTAAAATTTAATGAATAAAATTTTTCTGAAATATTTCTTACGGAGGTAGGATCATTAATTATTCTTGTTTTATCTTTTATTCTATCCAATATTAATGTTGTTGAAATATATTCCAAGTTAAATGGCGGATCTTGTCTTATTAAAATATATTTTGTAAAGGATAAGTCCAATTTTGATTTTTTTAAAATTTTATAAAATTTCTTTTTTGAATAATCAATTTTTATAAAGTATCCTTCGCTTACAGTTTTTCCTCTTATATTTGATATATTTTCTGGATAATAATAAAATAATTTATAACCCCTGTTTTGAGCTTCATGAGCTAAAAAAATAGTAGTATCTGTTTTGATATTTAACTTTTTTAAATTATCACCTTGTATAGCAACAATTTTATTGGTCATATAAATCATTCAAATTTTCAGAATTTGAATACTTACTTATTATATTATCGGCATTTGTTTTTTTATTTTTTACAATCTTTTCTAAGTGATTTAAAAACTTAACCTCACTTAATTTTTTTCTATTTAAAAAATCTCTCTTTTTTAATCCTGACTTAGATATGTCTATTAGTCTCTCTGCCCAATACGAAATATCCTTGCCCATCAAATTTGTTTTTAAACCATTTTTAGGTGCATTTTTATAAGCTGAAAGCACCTCACCAACTTCCCAATTTTTAATTAAATCTAAAGCTTCTTCTAGATTTCCATAGAGCAATCCGGTGAATAGGGCAGGACCAGCACACAAACATTCCCATCCACACGCATCCATTGATCTTAATTCGATATATTGTTTTAATCTGTTCTCTGAAAATATTGTTCCTAAATGTGTATCAAGATCATTAGTACTAGGAATTTTATTTCCAATTTCTTTAATTTCTCCATTCATAAAGTTTTTAAATAAATATTTTTTTCCAGATATATAATTACCTTCACTTTGTAAAAATAAGATTGGATAATTCATAATATAATCTGCATATTTTTCAAAATTTACATCTTTTAAAAAAAACTCAGGCAATCCACCTCTAGACGTTTCTTGCCAAACTTTAGATCTGTAAGATAAATATCCACTATTACTTTTTTCAACTATAGAGGAATTTGCAAAAAGTCCGATAGATATTGGAACTAAATTATTTGCCAACTTAAATTTTTTAATAAAATCTTCTTCTGAGGTATAATCTAAATTTAATTGCGTACCTGCAGTTTTATACATCATATCCAAACTTAGTTTTCCTCCAACAGGCATATCTTTCGTCATAACCTCATACCTTTTTTTTGGATTATTAGGTATATCTTCAAGTTTAGATATAGGATCATATCCAGAGCTTACTATTTTAAAATCTAATTTTTCAATTACCTGCTTTAACTCAAATAAATATTCATGAGATTCAGCACAAGCTTCGTGAATATTATTTAATTTTGCTCCAGATAGCTCTATTTGATTGCCAGGCTCCAAAGTAATACTTTTACCATTCTTAGTTAACGCTATTGGATTTTTTTCCTCAAAAATAGGTTTCCATCCAAACTCATATAAATTTTCAAACATTTTCTTGATTTTGGAATAATCAATTCTCGTATTTGTTTTTTTATCAAAAATAAATTTTTCATGCTCAACTCCAATCTTTAAATTAGATTTATCTTTTGAGCCTGACTTAAAATGTTCTATTATTTGTTCCTTTATTTCTATCATCAGCTAATATTGTTTTCTTTTAAATAATCTTCGATTTCCTTTATATTACTTAATTTGTTAGAGCAAGTTTGATTTTTACATATAACAATTTTTGCCTCTTTTTCCTCATTATCTTGATATTTAAATGTTGCTCTTGTAAAAAATTTTTTTTGTAAAAACTTTTTTATATTATTATCTAAATTTTGCTTTCCATGAATTGTAAAAGATATACTTTCATTACAAATATCTAATGATTTAACAAAACTAAACATTTGTGCAAAGTTAGAGTTTAAAACTTGGTGGAAACTTTTCTTTAGAATATCAATTTTTTCAAACCATATTTTATCGCTAGTTATAATATATAGCTTGTTGCATAAGCTTAAATATACGCTATTTCCGTTTGGTATATTATTATCATTTAAATCCACCGGCTGTACAAAAAGATCATTATCTAAGATTTTATTTTTTTGCATTAATCCTGATTTTTTATCAAAGAAATATTCCCAGGTTTTTATTAATATATCTTTTGCTTTTTCGATGTATTTAACGTCACCATCTAATTCATAAATAGTTATCAAAAGACTTGCATAATATACGTAATCTTCCAAAAAAGCGTCAATCTCTGTGTCTTGATAGCAATGAAAAATTTTGTCTGACAAATATTTTTCTAATATATTTATACTTAATAAAGTATTTTGTTTTAATTCTTCATTATCAGTTACTAGGGATGAAAGAAGGAGTGTTTCTAATAAAAAACAATTCTGATCAGTTTGAGATTTATCGTCAAATAATGGTTTAGCACGTTCTTTTCTTTTATCTAACAATGCTTTTTTTATATTTAAAATTTCTTTAGTGTCGTCATTGGAAAGATTACTTTTATTTTCTATTAAAATATTATTGCCTTCAAAATTTCCTTCTTCAGTTAAAATATATTTTTTTGCAAATAAATTAAATTTAGGGCCCAGAATATTTTTTAGTTCTAAATAATTCCATACATAATATTTTCCTTCGGCACCGTCACTATCAGCATCATATGCTGACCCATAAAGATCAAAATTATTTTTAAATTCTGAATTGATAAAATTTATAGTTTGCTCTAACTTTCCTTTATAATAAAGATTGTTAGTATTTTGAAAGAACTTATTTAACAATCCGATATATTGAATATTATCATAAAGCATTTTTTCAAAGTGAGGGACGATCCAATTTTCATCAACAGTATATCTTGCTATACCACCAGCTAAATGATCATACATTCCTTTTGAAGAAATATTATAAAGCAAAGTCTCAACTGGATTGAAGTATTCCTCTTTTCCTGTTTTTAAATAAAAATAAAACATTGCGTCAAATAAATAAAATTGGGGAAATTTAGGAGCTCCTTTGAAGCTTCCATTATCTTTATCAAGGTGTTGTATAATTTTTTCTAAAAATGGTTCTAATGGCTGATTTAGAACTGCTGATCTTTGATTGATCTTACCAAATATTTCTTGCATTTGGGGAGCTTGATCAAGAATTTTTTGTCTATTTTTATTATATACATCAGATACATTATTTAAAACTTTTTGAAAATCTGGTCTTCCATGCATTTCTTTTGGAGGAAAATAAGTTCCACCAGTGAAGGGAACTCCATTTTCATCAAGAAACATCGATAAAGGCCAACCTCCCTGAGTTCCTGTAAGAATAGATAAACTTCTTTGAAAAACATAATCTAAATCAGGTCTTTCTTCTCTATCAACTTTTATGTTTATAAATTTTTTATTCATTATTTTTGCTGTTTGGTCGTCTTCAAAACTCTCATGTGCCATCACATGACACCAATGACAACTTGCATATCCAATACTTAGAAATATTGGTTTCTTTTCTTTTTTTGCTTGTTCTAAACTTTCTTTATTCCAAGCAAACCAATTTACAGGATTGTCTTTATGCTGCTTTAAATATGGACTTTTCTCTCCCTTAAGTTTGTTAGTCATGTTTTTTTTTAAAAATTAGTGATGATAAAAAGGTTTTCTATCAAATATCTTTTTCACTATTGGTTTAAACTCTTCTAAAGACATAGATTTGTAATTAGGATCAAAAGACGATTGATCATATTTTTCACAAAAATCAACTGTATCTTGATAATATTTATGATCTTTGAATTTATCTCTAGCATTTCTGTCTCCACCTAAATGATGAGCACTGTAATAGGTTTGAAAAAGTCCGTGATGAAGTATTATCCAATATGTTTTTTCTGAAACATAAGGTCTGATTATTGACGCTGCATATTGAGAATGATTCATGGGTGCTAAATCATCTCCAATGTCATGAAGTAAAGTTGCCACAACCATCTCTTCACTTTCACCATTCATGAATGCTCTTGTTGCTGCCTGTAATGAATGTTCTAATCTAGTTATTTGATAACCCTCAAGAGTTGTAGTTTGACTTGCAAGATATTTAAGTAATCTATCTGCAGTATCTCGTTCAAAATTTTTTTCATACTTTTCTAATAATTCATAATCCTCTTTTGAACCATTTTTCATTTCAGTAAAATTTACTTTTTTCATTAATTGCTCGATCCTGTGCTTAATAAAGATAATTGTGTAACTTTATCTTCCCCAAGTTCGTCAATTATTTTGACGGGATAATCGCCAGTAAAATGATGATCAGTTAACTGAGGATACGCTTCATTTCTCTTATCAAAACCTATTCCTCGATATAAGCCATCTAAAGTTAAAAATTTAAGTGATTGTGCTTTTATAAATTCTTTTATTTCATCTACTGATTTGTTTGCTGCTAATAGTTCTTTTTTAGTAGGCGTATCAACACCATAAAAATCCGGATATTTTATTTCCGGACTAGCTATTCTAACATGTATCTCTTTAGCACCATTATCATATAACATTTTTACAATCTTTGATGAAGTTGTCCCTCTAACTAAAGAGTCGTCAACCAAAATAATTTTTTTGTTTTTTATAACTGAAACATTTGCATTTAATTTTAACTTAACACCTAAACTTCTAATTTGTTGTGATGGCTCGATAAAAGTTCGACCAACATAATGGTTTCTTATTAAACCTAAATCAAAATTTATTTTTTTCTCTTCTGCATAACCTAATGCAGCAGCATTTCCAGAATCTGGCACTGGTACAACCAAGTCAGCATCTAAATTATCTTCTTTAGCCAACTCAGCTCCAAATCTTTTACGATATTCATATGCTGTTTTACCGTTTAAAATACTATCTGGTCTTGAAAAATAAATATATTCAAACACACATGGTCTTACTTTTTTTTGAGGGAATGGCTTAATACTTTTTAGTTCATCATCTTCTACATAAACAATTTCACCATTTTTAACTTCTCTAACAAATTTTGCACCAATAATATCAAAAGCACAGGTTTCAGATGCAAAAACATAAGAGTTTTTCAATTTTCCTATAACCAAAGGTCTAATTCCATAAGGATCTCTTACACCAATAAGTGTATTTTGTGTCATCATAACTAATGCATATCCTCCTTGAATTTGAAATAGAGCATCAATAACTTTATCAATTGTCTTTGGTCTTTTTGATTTAGCTATAAGTTTTACTATTGTTTCTGTATCTGATGTTGTGTAAAAAATTGACCCTTCATCAACCATTTTATTTCTGAGTGTTATTGCGTTAGTTAGATTACCATTATGTGCTACACCAATTCCACCTGAATTAGTATCAGCAAAGAATGGCTGCACATTTCTAAGAGCAGTTCCTCCAGTTGTAGAATATCTATTGTGACCTATAGCGTAATTTCCTGGCAAGTTTTTTAAAACTTTCTCATCATTAAAGTTGTCACCAACCAGACCAAATCTTTTTTCAGAGTGATATTTTTCCCCATCAAATGATACAATTCCACAACCCTCTTGTCCTCTATGTTGTAACGCATGAAGTCCTAAAGCGGTTAAGGTTGATGCTTCTGGTGTATTGCTTATACCAAAGACAGCACATTCCTCCTTCAACTTAGGATTATACATCTTGAACTTTTTCTTTAGCATCTTCATATTGTTTTTGATTTGGAAATACCTTTATAAGATACATACTACCTTTTTCAACCCAAGGAAATGTTAAAGAATCTTTTAAATTTAACGGCCATTTTTTGCTATCGTAGACAACATCTAGAGCTGTAAACAAACAAACAATTAAAACATAGCTCTTAGCGATTCCAAAGAAAAAACCAAAAACTTTATCGACTGAACCTAATCCTGTGTAAGTAATTACTTTACTAATAGCTTTGTTTGCCAAGAGAATAAGGAATATTATTATAATAAATAATGTTATTCCTAAAATTATATCAAGAACGTATTCACTATCTAAAATACCATCAAAATAAGGTTTTACTTTTGGAAACAAATAAATTGTTAAAATATAAGCCAATATCCATTTAGAAGCTGATAATAAACTTAAAACAAAACCTTTTCTAGATCCTTGAATTAAAAAAAAAATTGTTAATACAAAAAAAATATAATCAAATAATGTTACTTGTATTAAAAAATCCTTAATAGCTTCAATCATTAATTGAATGGTTTAATTTTAAGCAATAAAGAGGGCAAAAGTGTTAAAACGGAAACCATTGCAAGCAACATAGCAATACCTGTGAATACACCAAAGTAAATTGTAGGTATAAAATTAGACATTACCAAAATTGAAAATCCAAAAACTATTGTAATTGATGTATTTAAAATAGCCTTACCAACTGTTGAATGACAAAGTTTTAATGTCTTATTATAATTTTTTAATTTTGCATACTCTTCTTTAAATCTATAAATATAATGAATGCTATTATCTACTGCAATACCTATTGTTATTGCAGCAATTGTTATTGTCATCATATCAAGAGGAATTCCCAATAATCCAATTAAACCCAATATAAAGAAGGCTGCTATAAAATTTGGCACCACCCCTATCAAAGCTAATTTTAAATTTTTGAAAAGTATTATAAACATAATGAAAATTCCAAGCATAACAAATCCAAGTGTTAAAATTTGAGATTTGAATAAACTTTGTAAAAGATTATTGAAAAGAATTAATACACCGCCTAATTTAAACTCATCGTTTTTTAAATCTAATTTATATTTAAGATCAGAGTTTATTTTAATGAGTAAATCATTTCTTCTTAAATTATCTAGAGAGTCTTTTATTCTCAAACTTATCCTAGCTTCTGAGTCTTTTATGGAGATATATGGATCTACAATTTCTTTTTTTATATTATCCGGTATTTTGGTGTATAAAACACCCATTTCTAAAGATCCTAACTCTTTATTGTTATTCAATTGAGTAGCAACTTCAATAATTGACGAAAAAGAAAGCACTTTTCCAATTGGCTCCAAAGAGTCTAAATAGTTATGGACCTTTTTTATCTTATCAATTTTGTCTTTAGTAAACCAATATTTTTCATCATTCTCATCTTCATCACCCCAATCGTCTTCTTCATCTTCAGATTTTTTTTTAACATCATCTTTTTTTGGAAATTTTAAAATAACTTCAAGTGGTGTTGTACCACCTAATTTTTCATCTATAAGCTTCATTCCTTTGTAAATTTCCGTATTTTTATCAAAATAATTTATAAAACTATTTTCCACTTCAAGCTTTGAAATTCCAAATATACTTAGAAATATAATT
>CABZDS010000011.1 GCA_902524595.1 uncultured Pelagibacteraceae bacterium
CATCTGGATTTCATGTAGCTATTGTAATGGTGAGTATTTTGGCTTTGCCATTTGTTGCCAAAAAACCTCTGGATATTCCACCTCTTATTTCTGTTGAACTAATTCAAATAGCCGAAAAGACAAATATTCCTTTTGCACCAAAGGCATCAAAAATAATTGAGAAGGTAAAAAAAGAAAATGAAAAGCTTTTTTCTGAACAGGCCCCTCCTAAAAAAGTAAAAAAAGACAAAAAAAAAGAAGTTCAGACAGATAAAAAAAAAAATGAAATTTCTAAAGTTGCATCAAAAAAAACACCAACCAGTGAAAATAAAATAGAAAAGTTAAAAAAAGAAAAATTAAATGCTGTACCTATGCCAGATAATGATAAACAAAAAATTCAACCTAAAGATGAAAAAAAACAAAAACCTTCAAAAGAAATCAATGACGAAAATATAAAAAAAATACTTCAAACTAAAAAACCTATTTTGGATGAAAAAAAAGTTAAACAAGTTTCAGAGTTTGAAAAAAAGGAAAAATTAGATTTAAATGAAATTGCAGCTTTAATTGATAAAAAAAAAGAAAATTTAGCAGAAACAAAAAAAGAGGTTGATAAGATTTCTCAATCTACCGATGAAACTATGGATTATTCAAAATTAACCTTAAGCGAAGAAGACGCATTAAAAGCTCAAATATTTACATGCTGGAGCGTTCCTATAGGTTTGCCATTTAGTGAAGATTTATTAGTTAGAGTTAAACTTCAATTAAAACCAGACGGAACAATTGAAAAACTTGAAATGTTAGATCATGTAAAAATGAATACGCCTGGTAAAGAAAAATTTAGAACACTAGCTGATAGTGTAAGACGAGCTATTCAGCTGTGCAATCCATTAAAAGTTCCCACAAGTGGTTATGAAAGATGGAAAAATATGATTTTAAATTTTGATGCTCGTGATATGCTTGGAGGATAATGATTAGAATAATTAATTTATTTTTTATTATATTTTTTTTATTATCACCTAAGGCTTATTCATTAATAGAGATTGATATAACTAGGGGTAATCTAGATCCGTTACCAATTGCAGTTTCTCCATTGTTTCAAGATGATAATTCAAAAAGAAATTCAATTAATGAACTTAAAATTGAAAATGTTGGATCTGAGATTTCATTAGTTGTAGAAAATAATTTGAAAATTTCAGGTTTATTTAATCCTCTCAGTAAAGAAGCATTTTTACAAAAGCCAGATATTGCTCATTTAAAACCAAGATTTGAGGACTGGGCATTGATTAAAGCTCAAGCTTTAATTACAGGGAAAGTAGTAATTGAGGACAAAAAATTAAAAGTTGAATTTAGACTCTGGGATATTTTAGCTGGAAGAGAAATGTTGGCTTTAGCATTTACAACGGTTCCGAGTAATTGGAGGAGAGTTGGACATATAATTTCAGATAAAGTTTATGAAAGATTAACAGGAGAAAAGGGATATTTTGATACCAGAATTATTTATGTATCTGAAGAAGGACCTAAGACTGCAAGGGTTAAGAAGTTGGCTATTATGGATCAAGACGGTTTTAACACAAAATATTTAACATTAGGAAATGAATTAGTTTTAACTCCTCGATTTAATCCAACAAGTCAGATGGTGACTTACCTATCTTATTTTAAAAATCTACCAAGAGTATATTTATTAGATATTGAAACTGGTACGCAGGAAGTAGTTGGTGATTTTCCAGGAATGACATTTGCTCCAAGATTTTCTCCAGATGGAAAGAAAATTATTATGAGTTTTGCTAAAGATGGTAACTCAGATATTTATACTATGGATTTAGAAAATAGAATTGTTGAAAAAATAACAAATCATCCATCAATTGATACATCGCCTTCTTACTCACCTGATAATCGATTTATAACATTTAATTCTGATAGGAGTGGGTATCAACAAATTTACGTAATGAAATCTGATGGGTCAAATGTAAAAAGAATTTCATTTGGTAAAGGATTGTATGGCACGCCAGTATGGTCTCCAAGAGGTGATTTAATTGCATTCACAAAATTACATAAAGGGAAATTTTATATTGGTGTTATGCGAACAGATGGTTCGGGTGAGAGATTGTTAACTGAAAATTACTATCAAGAGGCTCCCTCATGGTCTCCTAATGGAAGGGTATTAATTTTTTATAGAGAGACCAAATCTAACGATAAAGGTGAAGGATTTAGTGCAAAACTTTGGTCTATAGATCTTACAGGATATAATGAAAGGCAGGTTCAAACAGAGACTGACGCCTCCGACCCATCTTGGTCGTCTTTACTCAGTAATTAGGCCTTTTTTATTAATTTTTAATATAAATTAAGTTGATTTTTATGCTTGAAACATCTAATTAGTTGTGAAAAAGTTCTAATAAATTATTAAGGAGCATTAATGAATTTTAGCAAATCATTTAGAAATACTTTTCTAGTTATATTATTAAGTTTAATCGTATCAGCTTGTGCAACGAAAAAAACCACTACAAAAGTCGAAGGTCAAATGCAGGGTGATGTTTATACAGGCACAGATACTGTTAAATATTTAGCTGACGGTGTTCCAGACAGAGTATTTTTTGCAACAAACGAGTCTATTTTAACAACTAAATCAAGAGACACATTAAGAAAACAAGCAAACTGGTTAAGAGAGAATTCTAGCATCAATGTAGTGGTCGAAGGCCACGCTGATGAAAGAGGAACAAGGGAGTATAACTTGGCATTAGGTGAAAGAAGAGCAAATGCTGCCAAAGATTATCTGATCACTTATGGAATATCTGCAGACAGGATTTCAGTTATAAGTTATGGTAAAGAAAGACCAGTTGACTCTGGTTCAAACCCACTTTCTTGGTCAAAAAACAGACGATCCGTAACCGTAAAAGCTAATTAAAGCTATTTGAAATATTTTAAAGACCCTAAGATTATTATAAATAATTTCAGGGTCTTTTTTTTGCCATCATTATAATTAAAAAATAATTTAATGTTTAAAAAGTTTACCAACATTTTTATTTATATAATCTCTATATTTTCTATTACGTTCAGTGCAGCTTCTGAGGAACTAAGTATGAGAGAAATCTTAGAAATTATTCAAAAAGATCTTAGAACTTTGGAAAGGGCAGTTTATTCAGAATCATTTCAGAAAAAAACTGGAGATGAAACTGCTTTGACAAATAAGGAAACAGAAGATGTCTTGACAAGACATCTATTAAAATTGTCTGAAATAGAAAAACAATTTCAAAATCTGACTAACAAATTTGAAGAAATAAATTTCAAAGTAGATAAATTATCATCAAGACTGTCTAAAACACAAGCAGATAACCAATTAAGATTTCAAGATTTAGAAAACAATTCTAACATCGTTCAAAAAAGTGATAACAATCAAGAGAACTTAATTACAAATGAAAATCTAGATAATGATTTAGCCAGCAAAAAAATTATGCCAGGAACATCCCAACCTCAAGATTTAGGCACTATATCATATAAAGACATGACAGACACAAATGAGACACAAGCAATACAGTCTGTCGAAACGACTCAGACAATTTTGACAGAAAATTTTATAAACGAAGAAAAAATTTTACCTGATGCTTCTCCTTTAGAGCAGTATGAATTTGCAACTAGCTTTTTAAAGGTGGGAGATTATAATATGGCGGAAAGAGCATTCAGAGAATTTGTTGATACAAATCCAGATAATGATCTTTCTGGAAACGCACAGTATTGGTATGCGGAAACTTTTAGAATAAGACAGCTCTACACAGATGCAGCATCTGCTTATTTAGAGGGTTACCAAAAATATCCCAAGAGTGAAAAAGCGCCTATTAACCTTTTGAAGCTTGGTGTATCTTTAGTTCAAATAGGAGAGAAAGATCAGGGTTGCTTAATGATTGCTGGTGTTAAAAAACAGTATCCAAATGCCACTCAATCAGTTCTTCAAAAAGCCAAATATGAAGAGAAAAAGTTTGAGTGCAACAAAGAAAACTCCTAATTTTTATTTAACAAAATTAAAGGATCCCAAAGTTAAAAAATTATATAAAGTATTTTCAAATAATCTCACTTCTTTAGATGTTGCAAAAAAAAAAGTAATGGTTGGAGTATCGGGTGGTGCTGATAGTTTGTCTATTTTATTTTTCTCTCAGTGTTATGCATTGAAACACAGGGTAAAATTGTATCCGGTAATAATTGATCACAATCTAAGAAAAGAATCATCTATTGAGGCTAAAAATTTAAAATTTAAACTAAAAAAAAACTTCAGCATTAATTGCAAAATTTTAAAAAAAAAAAATATTAAAATTAATAAAAATATACAATCTTCAGCAAGAGACCTAAGATATGATTTATTTTATAAAGAATGTAGCAAGCATAATATTGGATATCTGTTATTAGGCCATCATAAAAATGATATGATAGAAAACTTTTTTATAAGATTGCTTAGAGGCTCTGGTTTAAAAGGACTTGTTTCTTTTGACAAAAATGTGAGTGATTATAACAATATAAAGATTGTCAGACCATTTCTGTCTACTCCAAAAAAAGATCTAATTAATATTAATAAAAAAACATTCGGCTTTTTTGTAGATGATCCTTCAAATAATAATGATAAATTTTTAAGAAACAGAATTAGAAAACTTTTAAGAAATCTAGATAAAGAAGGTTTAAACTTCGATAAATTCTACTTAACTTTAAAAAATTTATCAAAAAGCAATCAAGTTATTGAATTTTTTGTTGAGAAAAATGTTGTAGAAAACTCAAAATATTTTCAAAAAGATAAAAAAATTATTTTAAACCAATCCTTTTTTAAAAATCCTGACGAGATTATTTTAAGAAGTTTTATGCAAGTAATTCAACATATCAGTAAGAAAAAAAACTATCCAAGAGGTAAAAAAGTATTAGGTCTCTTAGATTATATAAAGTTTTCAAACAAAAATGTAAAATTGACACTTTCTGGATGTATTATTGAAAAAATTAGTGATTCAGTGATTATTTACCCTGAAAAATGATAATTTTTTTTGTTAAATGAACAAAATGACACTTGTTAATTTACTAATAATTCTTAATTTAGTTCTTTATGAATTTTAAAAATTTAGCTATGTGGGGAATAATCGTTATTTTAACGATTGGGCTATATAATATGTTCAAAAACCCTCAAGGATCTATTTCCCAAAAAAATAAAATTATTTTCTCTGAATTCTTAACTGAAGTAGACAATGGAAGAGTGGTTAAAGTTGAAATACAAGGAAAGAATATTAAAGGTGTATTATCAAATGGAGATCAATTTACTACCTATGCACCTGAAGACCCGAACTTAATTGAGAAGCTAAGTAATAAAGGTGTCAGCATTTCTGCAAGTCCATTAGAGGAAAAAATGCCTTCATTATTAGGCATACTTCTTTCATGGTTCCCAATGCTTTTATTAATCGCCGTTTGGATTTTCTTTATGAGACAAATGCAAGGTGGAAAAGGTGGAGCAATGGGCTTTGGAAGATCGAAAGCAAAAATGATGAATGAGGTAAAAGGAAAAGTTACTTTTAACGATGTTGCTGGTGTTGAGGAGGCTAAAGAGGAAGTAGAGGAAGTTGTAGAATTTCTAAAAGATCCTAGGAAGTTCAGCAGATTAGGTGGAAAAATTCCAAGAGGGTGTTTATTAGTGGGTCCCCCAGGTACTGGAAAAACACTATTAGCCAGAGCAATTGCTGGAGAAGCAGGAGTACCATTCTTCACTATTTCTGGGTCAGATTTTGTTGAAATGTTTGTTGGTGTTGGAGCTTCAAGAGTTAGAGACATGTTTGAACAAGGAAAAAAACATTCTCCATGTATCATATTTATTGACGAGATTGATGCGGTAGGAAGAAGTAGAGGAGCAGGTCTTGGTGGAGGAAATGATGAAAGAGAACAAACACTTAATCAGTTATTAGTTGAGATGGATGGTTTCGATACTAATGAAGGTGTAATTATTATTGCTGCTACCAATAGACCGGATGTATTAGATCCAGCTCTTTTAAGACCTGGAAGATTTGATAGACAAGTTGTTGTTTCCAATCCAGATCTAATTGGCAGAGAAAAAATCTTAAAAGTGCACGCAAAAAAAATATCAATGGCACCTGATGTTAATTTAAGAACAGTTGCAAGAGGAACACCTGGATTTTCTGGGGCGGATTTAGCAAACCTTGTAAACGAAGCTGCATTGCTAGCTGCTAGAAAAAATAAAAGAATTGTAACATATCAAGAATTTGAAGAAGCTAAAGATAAAGTAATGATGGGATCTGAAAGAAGATCAATGGTAATGTCAGAAGAGGAGAAAAAATTAACTGCTTATCATGAAGCAGGACATGCAATTGTAACTATAAATGAAAAAGCTGCATATCCTATACATAAAGCAACAATAATACCAAGAGGAAGAGCTCTAGGAATGGTTATGCAGTTACCCGAAAGAGATGAAGTTTCTCAAACAAGAGAACAACTCCATGCACAAATGGCAATTGCTATGGGCGGAAGAGTTGCGGAAGAATTAATTTTTGGAGATGATAAAGTAACTACAGGTGCAGCAAGTGATATCGAGCAAGCCACAAAAAGAGCTAGAGCCATGGTTATGAGAGCAGGATTAAGTAAAGAAATGGGACCTGTTGCTTATGGTGAAAACGAAGAAGAAGTATTTTTAGGAAGATCTGTAGCTAGACAGCAAAATATGTCAGAAGAAACAGCCAGAAAAGTAGACAGTGAAATTAGAAAATTTGTTGATATGGGCTATAAAAGAGCAAGAAAAGTACTAACAGAAAAAATTGATGATCTACATAAGCTTGCAAAAGCTTTACTAACTTATGAAACTTTAACAGGCGCTGAAATTGAGGATTTAATTAATAAAAATATATATCCTAAGAACAAAGAAGATCTCAAAGTTGAAGATGATGATCAAAGTTCAGCACTTGGTTCAATGGGTTTAAAACCAAAGATAGTTCACTAAGAATTAATGAATAAATATTACACTAGAGCGTGTAATTTTTATTACGGAACTGTATCAAAAACATATATTAAAAAAAAAAAATCTGTTTGTCTTAACGGCAATAATCAAATCTCTTTCGATAAAATAGAAATTATAAACAGAAAAAAAAACAAAATTATTAATGTTAAAGATATTAGTAAACTTTCAACTAAATTAAAAAATAAAGTTAACAAAGATTTAAAAAATATAAAAAAAAAGAAAACGTTTAAAACATTAAATTTATCTCACATCCCAATTTTAATGGGTGTAGTTAATTTAACTCCAGACAGCTTTTCAGATGGTGGTAAATATAACAAAAAAAACCTAGCGATAAAACATGTAGATAACTTGATATCAGATGGAGCAAAAATTATAGATGTTGGAGGTGAATCTACAAGACCTGGTGCAAATGACATTAATCCAAGAAAAGAATGGGATAGAATTAAGCATCTATTAAAAATATTAAAATATAAAAAATATTTTGTTTCATTAGATTCAAGAAAAAGTTTTGTAATGGAGAAAGCTTCTGAAATAAAAATAAATCTTATTAATGATGTATCTGGTCTAAAATATGATCCTGAAACTATAAATTATTTAAAAAAAACAAAAAAACCTTTTGTAATCCATCATATGAAAGGAACACCAAAAGATATGCAAATAAAACCATCATACAATAATGTGTTACTCGATATTTATGATTTCTTTGAAAATAAATTAAAATACTTAAGAAAAGAAGGTATTAAACATAATAATATCATACTAGATCCAGGTATAGGATTTGGAAAAAATTTGAAACATAATATTACTCTCTTAAAAAATATTTCTATTTTTCATTCATTAGGCCTTCCTGTTATGTTAGGTTTATCTAGAAAGAGATTTATTAAGGATATTTCAAAAGAAAATGATACAAAAGATAGAATTGGTGGAACCGTATCTTCATGTATTCAAGCGTATCTCCAAGGGGTTCAAATTCTAAGAGTTCATGATGTTAAAGAAATTAACCAGGCATTTAAAGTTTTTAAAGAATTACAAAATTAAATATGATTAAAAAATATTTTGGTACAGATGGAATTAGAGGAAAAGTTAATGGATCTAAAATTAATGGAGAAATGTTTTTTAAATTTGGCTTAGCTGCTGGAACATATTTTAAAAATTTAAAAAAAAGTAAACAAACAGCAATTATTGCAAAAGATACTAGATTGTCTGGTTATACGCTAGAGCCAGCGTTAGTATCTGGATTGGCATCAGCAGGAATGCATATTTATACTTTAGGACCGCTACCGACAAATGGCCTAGCGATGCTAACAAAAAAAATGAGAGCAAATATGGGTATAATGATTACTGCATCACATAATCCATATCACGATAATGGATTAAAGTTATTTGGACCTGACGGACTTAAACTTTCTGATAAAATTGAAAAAAAAATTGAAAAGTTAATTGACTCAAAGATTACTAAAAACCTTTCAAAGCCAATTGAGTTGGGCAGAGTTAAAAGATTAGAGGATGCTAATGAAAAATATATAAAAATATTAAAACAAAATTTCCCATCCTCGTTTAGTCTTAAGGGGATTAAAATTGCTTTAGATTGTGCTAACGGAGCTGGTTATAAAGCTGGTCCTCAATTATTTAAATCACTAGGTGCCAAAGTATACAGTACAGGTACTTCTCCAAATGGATTAAATATAAATCTCAAATCTGGATCTACTTATCCAAGTAAAATTTGTCAAATGACAAAAAAAAATAAGGCTCATATGGGTATTTCATTAGATGGTGACGCAGACAGAATAATTGTTTGTGATGAAAATGGAAAAATAATTGATGGTGATAAAATCCTTGCAATGTTAGGTGAAAGATGGAAAAGAAAAAAAATTTTAAAGGGAGGCGTTATCGGTACACTAATGTCAAATTATGGTTTAGAAAATTTTTTTAAAAATAATGGGATAAAATTTTTAAGGTCAGATGTAGGAGACAGATATGTGAAAGAAAAAATGAAAAAAAATAAATTTAATTTAGGTGGAGAACAATCAGGCCATATAATCCTTGGAAAGTTTGCAACTACAGGAGATGGATTGCTGGTTGCCTTAGAAATACTTTTTTCATTAAGAAAAGGAAAGAAAGCTAGTGAACTTTTTAATAAATTTAAACCGACTCCTCAAATACTGGAAAATATAGAGGTTAAAGATAAATCAATAATCAAGACTTTAAAATGCAAAAAAGCAATCAATGATGCAAATAAAATAATTAAAAATAAAGGTAGAATATTAGTTAGAAAATCTGGCACTGAACCAAAAATTAGAATAATGAGCGAATCAGATGATTCAAGTTTAAATAAATTGTGTGTTAATATAATTAAAAAATCTATTCAGTAAATTGAAAATCAAATCTAAAATATTAATTATTGCTGGATCAGACTCTTCCGGGGGAGCTGGCATTCAAGCAGACATTAAATCAGTAACTTCTCTTGGCTCATACGCTATGACAGCAATTACAGCAGTTACAGCTCAAAATACAACAGGTATAAAGTCTATAATACCAATGCATGGTAAAGAAATTTCTAATCAAATAGAATTCACGTCAAAAGATATTAAGCCAGACTCAGTAAAAATAGGAATGCTGCATTCTACTCAAGTTATAAACTCAGTGTTAAAATCAATTAAAAAATCAAATTTAAAAAAAATAATATTAGATCCCGTTATGGTAGCCAAAGGTGGAGCTAAGCTTATTGATAATAAAGCTATTTTAGTTTTAAAAAAAAAACTAATAAAAAAAGTTGATTTAATAACACCAAATATTCCTGAAGCAGAAATACTAACTAAAATCAAAATTAATTCTGTGCTGGAAATGAAAAATGCTGCTAAAATATTATTAGATTTAGGTGCTAAGAATGTTTTAATTAAAGGTGGTCATTTAAGTTCTAAAACTATGAAAGATATTTTTGTAAATAAAAAAGAAACTACAATATTTACAAATAAAAAAATTATAACAAATAATACTCATGGAACTGGATGTACGTTATCCAGTGCAATTGCAACTTATTATGGGTGTGGAAAAACTCTAAAGAAATCTTGTGAGTTAGGTATTAGATATGTAAACAATGCCATTAAAACAAGGCCGAACCTTGGAAAAGGAAATGGACCAATTAACCATTTAAATAGTTTTATAATAGAAAAAAAATTTAGATGAAAAATGTAGTCGTTGTTGGATCTCAGTGGGGAGATGAAGGAAAAGGGAAAATAGTTGATTGGTTATCCAGCGAAGCAGATGTTGTTATAAGATTCCAAGGAGGTCATAATGCTGGTCATACCTTGGTCATAGATGGTGTTACTTATAAATTAAGATTATTACCATCTGGAATTGTGAGAAAAAATAAAATTTCAATTATAGGAAATGGAGTTGTTGTAGATCCTTGGGCGCTTCTAGATGAAATTGAAGAAGCTAAATCTAAAGGTGTAGAAATTAATGAAAATAATCTAATATTATCAGAGGCTGCTACATTAATTTTACCATTTCATAGAGAGATGGATCAGATAAGAGAAGACACTGCAGGTAAATCAAAAATTGGAACTACTAGAAGAGGAATTGGTCCAGCATATGAAGATAAAGTAGGAAGAAGATCAATAAGAGTAATGGATCTTGCATCAAAACAAAATCTCGAAAATCGATTATCACTAGTACTTGAGCATCACAATGCAATTCGAAAGGGGTTGGGTAAGCCAATATATGAAAAAAATAAACTGGTTAAGGACTTATTAAAAATAGCTCCAAATATTTTAAAATATTCAGCACCTGTTTGGAGAAAGATAGATCAATTTAAATCACAAAATAAAAAAATATTATTTGAGGGAGCTCAAGGTATATTACTGGATGTCGATCACGGAACATATCCATATGTAACTTCATCCAATACTGTAGCAGCTTCAGCAGCAACAGGATCTGGATGTGGCCCAAACTCAATAAACTATGTATTAGGAATTACAAAAGCATACACAACAAGGGTAGGCGAAGGACCTTTTCCAACAGAACTCACAGATGATATTGGTAATCATTTAGGTGAAAAGGGACATGAATTTGGAACTGTCACCAGCAGAAAAAGAAGATGCGGCTGGTTTGATGGAGTTCTAGTAAGACAAACTATAAAGATTTCAGGTATTGATGGAATAGCATTAACAAAATTGGATGTACTGGATGAACTCGATGAAATAAATCTTTGTGTAGCTTACGAACTAAATGGCAAAGAAATAGATTATTTTCCTGCCGCTGTACAAGATCAATTAAATGTCAAACCAGTTTATAAAAAACTTGAAGGATGGAAATCTAAAACTCAAGGAATAAAAGAATTTGAAGATTTACCTAGTAATGCAAAAATTTATGTAAAAGCTATTGAAAAGTTCATTGAGACAAAAATATCTAGTATTTCAACCAGTCCGGAGAGGGAGGATACTATTCTTTTGATTGATCCATTTAATTAATATCAGAATTAGTTTAAGTAAAAATAAAATCCATCATATATTATTAGTATGAATAATAAATATTTTCATATATTTGTTTTTTTTATAATTATTTTAATCAATCCTAAGCATGTATATGCTGTTGATTTATCATCAACAACTCCTGCAGATAATGCAACACAGATTGCAGTGAATACTGGAATAGATCTCGTGTGGCTAGCATCAGGGTCTGTATCAGCAAATAATGGAAATGTAATTTTAAAAAAAAAATTAGATGACAGTACTGTTGAAACTTTTTCAACTAATGGAATTTTTTTATCTATGAGTTTATCTGCTCCAGCAACAGTTACAGCTACATTTGCTTTATCATCAAATTTAGATGAGGATACTGAATATTATATCCTAGTAGATAGTGCAGCATTTAATAATTTTGATGGTATTTCAAGTAAAACAGAATTAAATTTTAAAACAGTTGATAATAATAATCCTACTTTAACATCTTCTTCGCCATCTGATGATGCATCTAATGTTAATGTATCATCAAATATAGTCCTTACATTTAATGAAACTGTAGATGCAGAAAGTGGAAATATTGATATCATAAATACATCAACAGGAGAAGTTATAGAAATAGATGTCACTGGAGCTTTATTATCTGGAAGTGGAACAACTGAAATTACTATTAATCCCTCATCTAACTTAGAAAATGACACTTCATATCACGTAAAAATAGACTCAACAGCATTTGATGATTCCGTTGGGAACTCTTATGCTGGTATTTCAAACACGACAGCTTTGAATTTTACTACAGCAAAAGGACAAATTTTTAACGATACTGTAAAAACTTTAGTAAAAAATCAAACAACAGCTTCAATTCAATCAATGACGCAATCTTTAAATAGAGTAAATAGCCGTTTAAATTTTATAAGACCAATTCAAAATAGTAATACTTCAAAAAATAAGATAGCATTAAATTTTAATGACCCATATGCAAACAAAATAGTTGATGCTTTAACAGCCAACTTAATAAAATATGAAAAAAAGGAGAGAAAATTTGCATTTTGGAGTGAAGGCAATCTTTCTTTTGGTAGAATAAACAACAAAGGTAAAGACTTAGGTCAAGATCTTAGCACCAAAGGTTTTACTGTAGGACTTGATAAAAAAATTACAGATTTAAAAACTATAGGTTTAGCATTAAATCAATCTGAGCAAGAAACTCAAATTGGAAGTAATGATGCACATATGGAGGCAACAGCAAAATCTTTATTAATTTATGGCAGTAACCAATTTTTTGAAAATCGATATTTTGAGGCTGCAATTGGATTTGGAGAAACAGAAATCGATATCAATAGAAAAGTATCTGGAGGAAATAATAAAGGTCTCAGAGATGGAAAACAATTATTTGGAAGCTTCACTTATTTGTACGAACCATTAGAACAAAAAGAAAATAAAAACTTAAATTACTATTCTAGGATAGATTTGGGTTATACGATATTAGACGATTATATTGAAAGTGGTGATGGTGACTCAATTAATTACAATGATCAAAATATAAAAAGTTCGTCATTATCTTTTGGATTTAATTTTTCTAATATAATAGAGATAGATCAAGGGTTTATTACTCCTTTAATACAATTTGAAATTGGTAAAAATAAAACAATAAATTCACTGTCTGAAGCTTATTATGTTAATGATTCTTCAACTATTTATGCTAATGCAATATCTGATCAAAATACATCACATGCAAAATTAACCCTTGGTATAGGGGCTGCGCTGGAAGATGATTTAAATATAAGTTTTATGATTGACCATTATAGAGATGATAACGAAGCCTTTAACACTAGTTTAACAGCAAATATTAGAAAAGAATTTTAATTAGCTTAATTAGCCGGTAGAAGATTTTTTGATTTAGCAGAGTTCAACATATGTTTTTGTAGCTTTTCAAATGCTTTATTTTCAATTTGTCTTATTCTTTCTCTACTTATTTTGAATTTCTTACTTAAATCCTCTAAAGTTATTGGATCATCTATTAATCTTCTAGAGTAAAGGATTTCTTTTTCTCTCTCATTTAAAATTTTAACAGAATCCTGAAGTAGATCTTTTCGTTGTTCCATTTCTTCATTTTGCGCAAATTTAAGTTCTTGATCCATATCATTATCAACGACCCAATCTTGCCATTCATCACCGTCTTCTCCAATTGGCGCATTTAATGACTGTTCTTTTCCTGAAAGCCTTCTATTCATAGATACTACTTCTTGTTCACTAACATCTAATCTATTTGCTATATCTTTTACGTGTTCATCACGTAAGTCGCCCTCTGTTCTAGGTGCAATTTGATTTTTTAGCTTCTTCAAATTGAAAAAAAGTTTTTTTTGAGCTGTTGTAGTCCCAATTTTTACTAAGCTCCATGATCTTAGAATATATTCTTGAATAGATGCTTTAATCCACCACATTGCATAAGTTGCAAGTCTAAAACCTTTTTCTGGTTCAAATTTTTTAACAGCTTGCATTAAACCAACGTTACCTTCTGAAATCATTTCATTAAGAGGCAAGCCATAGCCTTTGTATCCCATTGCTATTTTAGCAACTAATCTTAAATGACTTGTAACAAGTTTTTCAGCTGATTTAACATTTCCTGTCATTTTCCAGTTTTTAGCAAGCATGTATTCTTCTTCTGCATCCAGCATTGGAAATTTTTTTATCTGAGCTAGATATGCTGCTAAGCCACCTTCATTTGAAAGTGTTGGCAAGTTGTATGTATTATTACTCATCGAAGGTATTTATGTAATGGAGAAATTTTTTTTTACAATCGTTTTATTTACTTAATTTTCTTAGTTTTTTTAAGATATCACCTAATTCTTTTGGGATATTTGATGAAAATTCTAATCTTTCTCCTGTTATTGGATGGTCAAAACCTAACTGTTTCGCATGTAAGAATTGTCTATCAAGATTTAAAATTTTACTATTAAGATCTTCGTCAATGTTTTTAAATTTCTTAAATTTCTTTTTATATTTTTTATCTCCAAGAATGTTGTTACCTTTGTTTGACATATGAACTCTTATCTGATGAGTTCTCCCAGTTTCTAATTTACATTCTATAAAACTAAAAGTTGGAACCTTATCACTCTCAAAAAGCTCTAAAGTTTCATAATGTGTAATTGCCTTTTTACCTTTGCTAGATGATACTTCCATCATCTGTCTATTTCTTGAACTTCTAGTTATGAACGTTTCAATAGTTCCTTTTCGAGGTCTTAATTTTCCCCATGTTAAAGTTTGATAAACTCTTGTTATAGTATGTTCAGAAAACTGAATTGATAATTTTTCATGAGTTGAATTATTTTTTGCAATTACAATTAATCCTGATGTATCTTTATCAATTCTGTGAACTATACCAGGCCTAAGTTCATCTCCAATATCAGATAAATTTTTACTATCATAATTCATTAATGCGTTAACTATCGTATTATCATAATTGCCTGGGCCAGGGTGCATTGAAATTCCAGAAGGTTTGTCAATTACAATTAAGTCTTCATCTTCATAAATTATGTTTAATTTAAAATTATAAGGTTTTAAGCTTTGTTTCTTAGGTTCAGCAATTTCAAGATCAATTTTGTCATTTAATTTTGTTTTAATCGAAGGGTCTTTTATTATTTTCTCGTTAATTTTTAATTTACTATCTAGAATTAAATTTTTTACTCTAGTTCTGCTTAACCTTTTATCATGATTTGCTAATATCGTGTCTACTCTCTTGTTATTATCATCTTCTTTAATAATAAAATTGATGAAATTTTTCATAAATTATTATATTAAATTATTATGCGTTCGTAGCTCAACTGGATAGAGCGCCAGATTTCGGCTCTGGAGGTTCAGGGTTCGACTCCTTGCGGGCGCACCACTATTCACCCATATTAATAAGCGTCCCTTTATTTTTTGCGACATTGAATGAATAATAGAATAATACAATTGATAATACAAAGTAAACCCCATTCCACAAGAATGCATAATAGATATTTTGAATATCTACAGTTTGATTAATCAAAATATTTCTTGCCTCTTCAAAAATATATACCAATGGTAATAAGTAAGCTATTTTCTGAAACACATCTGGCAATATTTCAATTGGATAATAAATGCATCCAAATGGAGCTAATAAAAACATTGTAGACCATGCTATATTTTCAAAAGAGGGCCCATATCTCAATAGACCAGCTGATACCAGGATGCCAAGTGTTATTCCAAATAAATAAAGGCTTAAAAATAGAAAGAATAAAAATATTCCTAAATCTAAAATAGAAATACCAAACAATGGAGAAGTTAAAAGTACTGCTGGTATTAAACCTATAAGAGCTCTAATTAAAGCTGTAGCAACAAGTGAAGTTAATATTTCACCAATTTTCATTGGTGCAATAAATAAATTTGTAAAGTTTCTACTCCAAATTTCTTCAAGAAAAAGCATATTAAATCCAATGCTTGTTCTGAAAAGAAAATCATAAAGGATTGCGCATGTTAATATAACTCCTACAGCGTTATTATAATATGTTGTATGTGTAGCAAAAAAATTTGAGATAAATCCCCACAAAGTAATTTGAATTGTTGGCCAATAAACAAGATCTAAAACTCTTGGAAAAGATCTAGTTATTAAATAAAAATGTCTTAAAAAAAGACCGTACATCCTAGTTAAACTCATTTTTACTCCTTGATAATTTTAAAAAAACTTCTTCAAGGTTTTTTCTGCCGTGTTTATTTATTAATTCTTCAGGATTTCCTTCATCGATAATAATTCCGTCTTTCATCATTAGAATAGATTTACAAAGTCTAGTGACTTCATTCATATTATGAGAAGCAAGAAGTATAGATATTTTTTTTTCTTTTTTATAATCTTCCAAAAAAGATCTAACAAAATCACCTACTTCTGGATCTAACGATGCAGTTGGCTCATCTAGTAGTAATACTTTTGGTTCGTTGATTAATGCTTTTGCCAAACTTACTCTATTTTTTTGTCCAGATGATAACTCACCTGTAATGCTATTAAGTAATCCTTCTAATCTTAATTTTTCTGATAAAAATCTGATCCTATCATTAATATTATTTATTTTGTATAATTTTCCATAAACAGTTAGATTTTGTTTAACTGTAAGTTTTTTTGGTAATTCAATATATGGAGATATGAAGTTAATCTGTTCCAAGATTTCAATTCTATTACCCTCCAGTTTTTGACCATTTATAAAAATTTCTCCACTAGTTGGTTTTAAAAGTCCCAACAACATGCCTATCGTAGTTGTTTTGCCCGAACCATTTGGACCTAATAGACCTAAAATTTCGTCTTCTTTTATGTTAAAGCTTATACCTTTGACAGCTTCATTCTTTCCATAATTTTTTTTTATATTTTTAACTTCCACTAAATTTTTCATTTTTTTGATGCTCTAAAAAGTCTATCGTTAATTACTAATCCAAAGTTTTGGTTTGGTATTCTTTGTATAGCTATTTTTTTGTAACCTAACTTCTTAATTTTTCTTAATGTTTTATATAAATTTTTAGCACTCTCCATTAGATTATTTGTCTTACTTAAGTAAAAATAATTCTTATTATTTTCTTTTTTCTTCTTAATTAGAATAAAAGCCTCATCTTTTTTTATTTTAACTGCGTTTAATCTAATGGGTATACCTGGTGAATAATGAATTCTTCTTCTCCCTGGAGAATTTATATTGCTTTTAACATGCAATTTAGTTTTTAAATTTGTTTTTAATTTTTTATTTAATATAGAAATATCTAAACCACCCAATCTTAAAATTTGAGGTTTATTTACTAAACTTATTATCGTAGACTCAACGCCAACTTTTGATCTTCCACCCTCTAGAATAAATTTAATTTTTTCTCCAAATTCATCATATACGTCATCTTTTGTCACTGGACTTATTCCCTCAGAAATATTTGCGCTTGGTGCTGCTAAAGGATATTTTAAAGATTTTAATAATATTCTAGCAGTTTGGTGACTTGGAAATCTTACACCTAACGTTTTTTTGTTATTAGTAACGTTTTTTGAAATTTTGCTTTCATTTTTTAGTTTTAATACAAATGTAATTGGCCCAGGACATAATGAATTATAAAGTTTATAAAACAAAGTATTAGTCTCACAATCTTTTTCTAAATCTTTAATTTTATAATAATGAACTATTAAGGGGTTATCAGTAGGCCTTCCTTTTAATTTAAATATTTTTTTAGTACCTTTATCAGAATAGGCATTAGCAGCTAATCCATAGACAGTTTCCGTAGGTATTCCAATACATTCGTTATTATTTAAATATTTTACTGCTTTTTTAATATTTGAATCATTAATTTTCATATAATATTACAAACTATTATATGAATGAAAAAATTTTGCCAGATGATATTGAAACAAAATCTTTGAGTGAACTCACAGATATAGCAGATCGTTTAATTCAAGAATTAGAAAATAAAAAAAATTTGGAGGAATCAATTGATGATTATCAATATTTAATAAAATTAAATAATTTAATAGAAAAAAAATTTCAAAAGAATTCAAAAAATATATCTGAAAGTACCAAGATAAAAATCGAAGAATTAACCTCAAAAAAAAATGAAAAAAAAATTAGTTAAAACTGTTAATGAAATAAATAAATTTTTAAAAAACTACTTAGCTGAACAAAAAAAAACAGATCTAATCACACCTATTAAGTATGGTTTATTTCCTGGGGGAAAAAAAATAAGATCTAAGCTTATTTTTGATGTTGGAAAAATTTTTAATGTAGAAAAAAAATTTCTTTTATATTTAAGTTCAGCTGTTGAATGTATACACGCTTATTCGCTAATACATGACGATTTACCTTGTATGGATGATGATGATATTAGAAGAGGTAAACTAACTACACATAAAAAATTTGGAGAATCAACAGCAGTTCTAGCCGGAAACTCCCTTTTGACATTAGCTTTTGAAATTTTATCTGATCCAAAGTTCAATATAAATAACAAAAAAAAAATAACCCTAATAAATCTAATATCACAATCATCAGGACACCAAGGAATAGCTGGAGGTCAATTTTTAGATTTAAATTATGAAAGAAAAAAAGTTTCTAAACAAAAAGTTATAGATATGGAGATTAAAAAGACTGGAAAATTATTTTCATTCAGTTGTTTATCTCCAGTTATATTGACAAATAAAAAAGATCAAATAAGAAAGTTCTCAGTTATCGGTGAAAAAATTGGTTTACTTTTTCAAATTGCAGATGATTTAATTGATTATAGCAGTACATCAAAAACTGCAGGAAAAAAAACAAATAAAGATTCTAAAAGGGGAAAAGCAACATTAATAAGTTTACTAGGGTATAAAAATGCTATTAAATATGCATCTAAACTAAAAAAAGAAATATTTAATAGTTTAGTTAGCTATGGAAATAATGCTAGTGATTTAAAAGAGACAATTGAATTTATATTAAGTAGAAATAAATAAATGCAGAATTATAAATATTTAAATAATATTAATTTTCCTTCAGATATAAAAAAACTGAACAATGAAGAATTAAAAGTTTTATCAGATGAAGTAAGAAATGAAATGATTGATGCTGTTTCAGAAACAGGTGGTCATCTAGGTGCAGGTTTAGGTGTTGTAGAATTAACAGTAGCACTTCATCATGTTTTTGACACACCAAAGGACAAATTGATATGGGATGTTGGCCATCAATCATACCCTCATAAAATTTTAACAGGAAGAAAAGATAAAATACGAACTTTACGACAAGGAAGTGGATTATCTGGTTTTACAAAGCGATCAGAAAGTGAATTTGACCCTTTTGGTGCAGCTCATAGCTCTACTTCTATTTCTGCTGGACTTGGTATTGCAACAGCAAATAAATTATCAAATAAATCAGATCAAGTTATAGCAGTTATTGGTGACGGTGCCATGAGCGCAGGAATGGCATATGAAGCTATGAATAATGCTGGAGACTCAAAAACTAAAATGATCGTAATTTTGAATGACAATGATATGTCAATTGCAAAACCAGTTGGCGCAATGAAATCTTATCTTGCTAAAATTTTCTCAGGTAAGATTTATTTTAGTTTTAGAGAAACAGTTAAAATGATTATTTCATCCTTTTCAAAAAGATTTAGTAAAAAGGCTGGAAAGGCTGAGGATTTTTTGAGATCGGCTGTTACAGGGGGTACATTATTCAATTCACTAGGTTTTTATTATGTTGGTCCAATTGACGGTCATGATTTAGATGTTTTATTGCCGATTTTAAAAAACGCAAAAGAAAGTAATCATAATGGTCCAATACTAATTCATATAAAAACTCAAAAAGGTAAAGGCTATAGCTTTGCTGAAAAATCTGATGATAAATATCACGGAGTTACAAAATTTGATGTTCAAACTGGAGTTCAACAAAAAACCACAACTAAAGCTCTTGCTTTTACAAAGGTATTTGCAAATACATTAATAGAGCATGCAAATAAAGACAGTAAAATTGTTGGAATTACTGCAGCTATGCCGTCTGGGACAGGTATGGATGCTTTTGGTAAAGCTTTCCCAGATAGAACTTTTGATGTTGGAATTGCCGAACAACATGCTGTTACTTTTGCTGCAGGTTTAGCTACAGAGGGTTATAAGCCTTATGCAGCAATTTATTCAACATTTTTACAAAGAGCTTATGATCAGGTAGTTCATGATGTTGCAATTCAAAGTTTACCAGTAAGATTTGCTATCGATAGAGCTGGTCTAGTGGGCGCTGATGGAGCTACTCATGCAGGTGCTTTCGATATTACATATTTATCAACCTTGCCTAATTTTATTGTTATGGCAGCAAGTGATGAAGCAGAATTGGTAAGGATGGTTAATACGTCAGTCGATATTAATAATCAACCGTGTGCATTTAGATATCCAAGAGGAAATGGAATAGGTTTAAAATTACCAGATATCAATGAAAAAATAGATATTGGAAAAGGTAGAGTTATAAGTGAAGGAAAGAAAGTTGTTTTAGTAAGTTTTGGAAACAGATTAAAAGAATGCTTATTGGCTGAAGAAAGCTTAAAAAAAATGGGAATTAATCCAACAATTATAGATGCCAGATTTGCAAAACCTCTTGATGAAAATCTTTTGTGGCAAGTTGCAACAAATCACGAAGCACTAATTACATTGGAAGAAGGTTCTATTGGAGGTTTTGGAGCTCATGTAAATCATATCTTAAATGAAAAGAATTTATTAGACAATAATTTAAAATTTAGATCAATGATTTTACCTGATAAATTTTTAGACCAAGATAAACCAGACGAGATGTATAAAGAAGCTGGTTTAGATGCTAAATCTATTGAAGCGAAAGTTTTGGAAACTTTAAATTCCAAAGTTGTAATTAAAAAAACAAATTAATTGCCACATTGAGCTTTATTCATCAAGTAGTGATCAAGTATTACGCAATGCATCATTGCTTCACCTATAGGCACTGCTCTAATACCTACACATGGATCATGTCTGCCTGTGACTGAAATCGAAGTATTTTTTCCAAATTTATTAATTGTTTTTCTTTGAGAAAGAATTGATGAAGTCGGTTTTACTGCAAATGAAACCATTATTTCTTGACCACTAGAAATTCCTCCAAGAATTCCTCCCGCATTATTTGATTTAAATTTTGTTTTCTTTCCTGTTTGAGACATTTCATCAGAATTTTGTTCACCAGAGAGTTGAGCAGAGTTCATTCCTGATCCTATATTTACACCTTTTACAGCGTTAATACTCATCATAGCTGATGCCAAATCCATATCTAATTTAGAATAAATTGGAGCTCCCAGTCCGACAGGCACACCTCTTGCTCTTACTTCGATAATAGCCCCACATGATGAGCCAGCTTTTCTTATTCCAAGTAAATATTTTTCCCATAATTTTAAAACTGTTTTATCAGGACAAAATAAAGGATTTTTTGCAATGAATTTGTCATTCCATTTTTCTGTGTCACATCCTAGTATTCCTAGTTGTGTTACTGCTCCAATTACGCTGTATTTTTTTCCGATAATTTTTTCCAAAACTTGTTTTGCTATTGCCCCTGCTGCTACTCTTGATGCAGTCTCTCTTGCTGACTGTCTGCCTCCACCTCTATAATCTCTGATTCCGTATTTTTTAAAATATGTATAGTCAGCATGACCTGGTCTAAATTTATCTTTAATATTTTTATAATCCTTAGAACGCATATCTTTATTGAAGATAATCATTGAGATAGGTGTGCCAGTTGTTTTGCCCTCAAATGTTCCTGATAAAATTTCGACTTTATCATCCTCTTTTCTTTGAGTTGTGAATTTAGACTGACCAGGCTTTCTTTTATTTAATTCTAATTGAATGTCTTTGATATTAAGCTTAATATTTGGAGGACATCCATCAACAACACATCCTATTGCTGGACCGTGAGACTCACCCCATGTAGTAAATCGAAAAAATTTTCCAAATGTATTAAAAGACATTATATTATTATATAAATTATTTTGGTTAAATTATGAACGAAAAAAATTCTTTAGGATTAGATAAATGCTTTCTTGAACTTGATAATCCAATATTATTATTCACTGAATGGTATAAAGAGGCAAAGAAAACTGAAATTAATGATCCAAATGCATTAGCTCTAGGCACTATTGATAAAAGAGGTTATCCAAACGTAAGAATGGTATTGCTTAAAGACTATGGAGAAGATGGGTTTGTTTTTTACACTAACTTTAATAGCAATAAAGGAAACTCTATAAAGCAGAATCCAAATATTTCAATGTGCTTTCATTGGAAAAGTTTACTAAGACAAATCCGTATAGTTGGTACCGCTGAAAAAGTTTCAGATGATGAAGCTGATAATTATTACAATTCCAGAAGTTATGGAAGTAGAATTGGTGCTTGGGCTTCAAATCAAAGCTCAATTTTAAAAGATAGAGAAGAACTAAACCAATCAATAAAAAAATTTAAAGATCTCTATAAAGATGAAAATAACGTTCCAAGACCTGATCATTGGTCAGGCTGGAGGTTAAAACACCACGAAATTGAATTTTGGTTAGATGGTGAAAATAGAATTCACGAAAGATTAAAATATATTAAAGAAAATAATACTTGGAAAAAAATTCTCTTATCACCTTAAAATTTTCTGTTAATACTAAAAGAAGTTAAATTTTTAAGTATAGTTTTTTCTTCACAATCTTGAAATATACTTAACGAATTTGATGCTAAACTTATATAGTGTTCCGCTTTTTTGTAACACTCATTAATTATATTATATTTTTTTACTAACTTAAGCACATAATCAAATTGTTCTTTAGTTCTGATATTTTGTTCAAATATTTTTTTTAAAACCAATTTTTCATCTGAAGATAATTTTTGATTTAATAGAATGATTGGGAGAGTTACCTTGCCCTCATAGAAATCTTTCCCTATCTCTTTACCAAACATTTTTAATTCTGAGTTATAGTCAAGTGTGTCATCTGCAATCTGAAATGTTAATCCAAGGTTCTTTCCATAGAATTCCAGTGCATCTTTAAATTTATTGCCTTTATCGGTAATTATCGATCCAACTTTTGAAGATGCTGAAAATAAAGTTGCTGTTTTAGAAGAAATTATATTCAAATATGTTTCCTCTAACATTTCAGAGTCACCTTTATGTTGTAACTGCAAAACTTCTCCTTGAGCAATAGTTGATGATGTAGAAGATAAAAGTTTTAATACTTCAATACTTCCATCCTCAACCATCATTTCAAAACATCTACTTAATAAATAGTCTCCAACAAGAATTGATGACTGATTTCCCCAAATTTTATTTGTAGTTTTTTTGCCTCTTCTTAAATCTGCGCTATCAATTACATCATCATGCATAAGAGTTGCTGCGTGTATAAGTTCAATACATGCAGCTAGGTTCACATCTCTACTACCTTTTGTATATCCACACAATTTAGCACACTCCAAAGTAAGCAATGCTCTTAATCTTTTACCTCCACTAGTCATGTGGTAAGCTGTCATTTCTTTAACAAGCTCAACTTTACTATCTAATTTATAAGAAATTTTGTCTTCAACTAAACTTAGTTTATCATCAACAGAATTTACTAAATCTGTATATGCATTAGTTATTTGCTTTTTTAATTGAACTACTGAACCCATAAATTCAAAATATTACATTAGGTTTATTAATATACTTATCAATTGACGCACCTATTTCTTCAACTATAAGTAGCTTTAAAATTAAGTAAAATTTTTATAATCATTTGTATGTTTTCATTTTTTAAAAAAAAAAAAATTGTTAGCCATTTAAGACTTACCGGCGTCATTGGAAATGTTGGAAAGTTTAAACAAGGAATAGAATATTCCTCTCAAGAAGAAATGATAAAAAAAGCTTTTTCAGTAAAAAAAGCAGAGGCTGTTGCAATTTCAATTAATTCACCGGGTGGTTCACCTGTTCAATCACATCTAATATATAAATTTATTAGAGAACAATCTAAGAAAAACAAAAAAAAAGTAATAATTTTTGCGGAAGATGTTGCTGCATCTGGAGGCTATCTAATTGCATGCGCAGGTGATGAGATTTATGCTAATGCAAGTTCTATAATCGGATCAATAGGAGTGATTTATTCTTCTTTTGGTTTTAAAGATTTAATTCAAAAAATTGGGGTACAAAGAAGGGTTTATACAGCCGGAAAAAATAAAAGTACTTTAGATCCTTTTTTAGACGAGAAAGAAGAGGACATTCAAAGATTAAAAAATATTCAACTGGAACTTCACCAAGAATTTATTAATGTTGTAGAGGAAAGTAGATCAACAAAACTAAACAAAACTGATGTTGAACTTTTTTCTGGAGAATTTTGGTCTGGCAAAACATCCTTAAAACTTGGTTTGATAGATGGAATAGGGAATGCAGAGCAGATATTGAGAGAAAAATTTGGTGAAGATGTTGAAATTAAAAAATTTGAAAAGTCTAAAGGATGGCTTGCCAAAAAACTTTCGTCCTCAGAAGACCATGCGGATAAATTGATAAGTGTTTTAGAAGAAAGATCTATTTGGCAAAAATATGGTTTCTAAAAAAAAAACAAAAAATTCAAAATCATTTATCTCTTTTCAGGATACAATTTTAAATCTTCAAAAGTTCTGGTCAAAAAAAGGTTGTGTCATTTTACAACCTTATGATTTAGAAGTTGGAGCAGGAACATTTCACCCAGCAACAACTCTGAGATCATTAGGTTCTAAACCATGGAAAACAGCTTATGTTCAACCATCAAGAAGACCAACAGATGGAAGATATGGAGAAAATCCTAATCGTTTACAACACTATTATCAATTTCAAGTTTTAATAAAACCTTCACCAAAAGATATTAAAAAAATGTATCTTAATAGCCTTTCATCAGTAGGTATTAAATACGAAGAGCACGATATCAGATTTGTAGAGGATGATTGGGAAAGTCCAACCTTAGGTGCTGCCGGTCTTGGATGGGAAGTATGGTGTGATGGTATGGAAGTTACTCAATTTACTTATTTTCAACAAATGGCAGGGATGGAATGCAATCCAATATCTGTTGAAATTACTTATGGTTTAGAGAGATTATGTATGTTTATTCAAGGTAAAAAAAATGTTTTTGATTTAATTTGGAATGATGAAGGAGTGTTATACAAAGATGTTTTTCATCAAGCTGAAAAAGAATTTTCAGCCTATAATTTTGAGTATGCAAACACAGATAAATTATTTAAAATTTTTGATATGCTCGAAGAAGAAGCAAAATCATTAATTGAAAAGAAAATTTCTCTTCCAGCATATGATCAATGTTTAAAATCAAGTCATGTGTTCAATATTTTAGATGCTAGAGGAGTTATAAGTGTTGCTCAAAGAGCAGAATATATCGCAAGGATAAGAGATCTAACAAGAGAAATTGGAAAAATTTGGGTAGAAACACAAAATTAAAATGTCTGAATTTTTCCTTGAATTATTTAGTGAAGAAATACCTTCCAGATTGCAAATCAATGCTAGAAATGATTTAACACAAATTTTTAAAAAATTTTTTGATGATAATGAAATTATAATTAAAGATAAAATTAATACTTATTCAACTCCAAATAGGCTCATTATTCATATAAATAAGATACCTAAAGATGTAATAAAAAAAGCAGAGGAAATTAGAGGTCCTAATATAAATGCTCCAGAAAAGGCTTTAGATGGATTTTTAAAATCTAATAAAATAAGTAAAGAAAAAGTTTTCAAAAAAAGTACTGAAAAAGGCATATTCTACTTCTACAACAAACCATCACAAAAAACAAAAACATACGATTTATTAAAAGAAAATATTGCAAGTTTGCTTTTAAAAATTTCATGGAAAAAATCAATGAAATGGGGCAATCATGATTTATATTGGGGAAGACCGTTAAAATCAATATTAGCTTTATTTGATAAAAAAATAATTGAATTTAAATTAAACCATTTACATAGTTCAAATAAAACTTTTACAGATAAAGATCTAGAAGATGAAGTAAAAAGTTTTGTTGAATTTAAATCTTATATAAAATTTTTTAAACAAAAAGGAGTAACAATTGACCAAAATAAAAGGAAAGAATTTATAATTAAAGAAATAAATAAGGTAACTAATCAAAAAAAAGTTCATATAAACGTGAATGAAAAACTTATAGACGAAATAATAAATATTGTTGAAAAACCAAAAATTTTAGTATGTGAGTTTAATAAGAAATTTTTAGAAATTCCACAAGAAATACTTATTATAACAATGCAACATCACCAGAAATATTTTCCTACATTTGATAGTAAAAATAAAATAACGAATAATTTTATAGTCGTAGCAGATTGTAAAGATAAAAAAGGATTAGTTAAATTAGGAAATCAAAATGTTGTAGATGCAAGGTTGGCAGATGCGGAATTTTTTTGGAACAGAAATAAGTCTCAAAATTTAGTAAAACAGGTATCTAGATTGAAGCAAATTAATTATTTTAAAGGATTGGGAAGTTATTTTGATAAAATACAAAGAGTAAGAAAACTAAGCGGAATAATATCAGATGAACTTTTAATAAGTAAAGAAAAGATAGAAATTGCCTCCTCAATTTGCAAAGTAGATTTGATGTCAGATTTAGTTGGAGAGTTTCCCGAATTACAAGGCGTAATGGGCGGATACTTTGCAAGAGAGCAAGGTTTTGACGAAGAAATAAGTTTAGCTGTTTCAGAGCATTACTTACCAAGTGGTATTGATAGTAAAGTTCCAAAAAAACCATACAGCATAGCATTATCTTTAAGTGACAAAATAGATTCCTTAGTTGGATTTTTTGGAATTAATCTCAAACCAACTAGTTCAAAAGATCCTTATGCCTTAAGAAGAATGGCGATTAGTTTGTTAAGATTAATAATAGAAAATCAAAAAAAAATAAAATTAAGAGATCTAATAAATTATTCAATAAATTTATACAAAGATCAAAATTACTCTTTTGACTCAAAATCGATAAATGACGAATTGGGAGATTTTATTTTAGAAAGATTAAAAAATTATTTGAAAGAAAAAAATATTAGGTCGGATATTATTGAGTGCTCCACTAATTCATATGGAATAGATGATTTACTAAAAATTTTTAATAAATCATTAAATTTGAATAAAAATATTAAAAAAGATTTTGGTCTTGATGTTATTGCAATTTATAAAAGATCTGCAAACATTTTAAATAGTGAAAGTAAATCAAAACTAGAAATTGTAGGTTCTGCCGATCCTGGTCTCTTTAAAAATGATTATGAAAAAAATCTTTATAAAAAAATACATATTATAAGAAAGTATTTTTCAAGCATAGGTAGAGACGAGGATTATGATGAAAGTCTAAAAACACTCTCAAGTGCCAAAATAGAGGTTAATGAGTTTTTTGATAATGTAATAGTTAATGATCAAGAAGAAATAATTAAAAAAAACAGACTAGAACTTTTAAAAATGTTGTGTAAAAGCTTCGATAATTATTTTAACTTTTCTAAAATAGAAGCATAAATGCCAAAATTAGTATTTAATTTTAAATCTAAAGACACAAAAAAAATAAAAAATCCAAAAAATATCCTAGGAGGCAAAGGTGCAAATTTATCAGAAATGGGAAGGATGGGTTTGCCTGTCCCACCTGGATTTACGATTTCTACTGAAGTTTGTGATTTATTTTATAAAAATAAAAAGAAATTAAAGCCTAAAATCATAAATGAAATAAATAAAGAGTTAAAAAATGTTGAAAAAGATTCTGGTAAAAAATTTGGAGATTTGAAAAACCCTTTATTGTTATCTGTAAGATCTGGTGCAAGGGTTTCCATGCCAGGCATGATGGATACAATTTTAAATCTTGGACTAAATGATAAAACCGTAATTGCTTTAGCAAATAAAACATCAAATATGAGATTTGCAAAAGATAGTTATAGAAGATTTATACAAATGTATGCAAATGTTGTTATGGGTGTTGAAAGTTATAATTTCGAAGAACTAATTGAAAACTATAAACTTACAAAAGGTGTATTGTTAGACACTGATTTGGATGAAAATGACTGGGATGGATTGATTAAAGACTTTAAAAATATTGTAAAAGAGAAAACTAAAAAGAATTTTCCTCAAAATATTAATGAACAATTACTAGGTGCAATTAGCGCAGTCTTTTTGTCATGGGAGAGTAACAGAGCGAAAGTTTATAGAAAATTAAATCATATACCATCAGAATGGGGAACCGCAGTAAATGTACAGTCCATGGTTTTTGGTAATATGGGTGATGATTGTGCGACAGGTGTTGTATTTACACGCAATCCATCTAATGGAATGAATGAAGTCTATGGCGAATATTTAATAAATGCTCAAGGAGAAGATGTTGTTGCGGGAACAAGGACCCCCCAACATATAACTAAGAAAGCTAGAAAAGATGCAAAAGAAACACTTCTTTCAATGGAAGAGTCTATGCCTAAAGTTTACAAAAATCTAAAAAATATTCTTACTAAACTAGAGAAACATTATAAAGATATGCAGGATGTAGAGTTTACAGTCGAAAATAATAAGTTGTGGATGTTGCAAACAAGATCTGGAAAAAGAACTGCAAAATCATCAGTAAAAATTGCTGTCGACATGGAAAAAGAAAAACTTATAACAAAAAAAGAGGCAGTGCTCAGAGTACAGCCAAATTCATTAGATACTTTGCTTCATCCAACTTTAGATGAAACAGCAAATCTAGAAGTAATAGCCAAAGGCCTTCCAGCTTCGCCAGGAGCAGCTAGTGGAAAGGTAGTATTTACTTCTGATGAAGCTGAAAGATTAAATGGAATGATGCAAAATACAATCCTAGTAAGAGTAGAAACATCACCCGAAGATATTCATGGAATGCATGCAGCTAAAGGAATTCTTACGGCGAGAGGAGGAATGACCAGTCATGCTGCAGTGGTTGCAAGAGGAATGGGTAGACCTTGTGTATCTGGCTCAAGCGAAATAGAAATAGATTACCAAAATAAAATTTTTAAAACGAAAAATATTGAAATTAAAGAAGGTGATTTAATTACTATTGATGGATCAACTGGTAGAATTATAAAAGGAGAGGTTGAAACTGTTAAACCCGAAATATCAGGAGATTTTTCTAAACTTATGAGCTGGGCTGATAAATTTAGAAAACTAAAAATTAGAACTAATTCCGAAACTCCTACAGATAGTAAAACTGCTAGGGAATTTGGAGCTGAAGGAATAGGTCTTTGTAGAACGGAACATATGTTTTTTGAAGAAGAGAGAATTTTGTCTGTAAGAGAAATGATATTATCTAAATCAAAAGAAGATAGGGCTAATGCTTTAAAGAAACTACTTCCTTTCCAAAAAAAGGATTTTATTGATATTTTTAAAATTATGAATGGTCTCCCTGTTACAGTCAGATTATTAGATCCACCACTTCACGAATTTTTACCAAAAAATCAAAAAGAAATTAGCGATGTAGCGAATGCTTTAAACATCAAAAGTTCTGAATTAGAGGGTAGAATAACAGAGCTTCATGAACAAAATCCAATGCTCGGTCATAGGGGTTGTAGACTAGGTATATCATTTCCAGAAATATATGAGATGCAGTGTACTGCAATTTTTGATGCGTTAGTTGAGTGTAAAAAACTCAAGATAAAATCTATTATTCCTGAGATTATGATACCTCTAGTATCAACTGAAGCAGAAATAAAAATAATGAAAGATTTAGTAATTAGTGTTGCAAAAGAAGTTGAAAACAAAACTAAAACAAAACTAAAATTTTTAGTGGGTACAATGATTGAGCTCCCAAGAGCAGCAATCAAAGCAGATGATATATCTAGGCATGCAGAGTTCTTTAGTTTTGGAACAAATGATTTAACACAAACAACTTTTGGAATTAGCAGAGATGATAGTGGTAAGTTTTTAAATGATTATATTGATAATAAAATCTTCGATGTTGATCCATTTGTTTCTATAGATGAAGGAGTTGGAGATTTGATAGAAATCGCAACAAAAAAGGGCAGAAAAATAAACAAAAAAATCAAACTTGGTATATGTGGTGAACACGGAGGCGATCCGAAAAGTATCGACTTTTGTGCACGAGCTGGTCTAGATTATGTATCTTGTTCACCTTATAGAGTACCTATTGCAAGACTTGCTGCCGCTCAAGCTCAATTAAAAAAATAAAATTAAATTTTATATTTCCAATTTTAAGTCTAATGCATTCATTGAGTGAGTTAAAGACCCTACAGAAATTCTATCTACACCAGTAGAGGAAACATTTTTAACATTCTTTAAGCTAATTCCACCTGATGCTTCAGTTTCATAAAATTTGCTAGACATTCTGACTGCTTTTTTTAAATCTTTTGAACTCATATTATCTAATAAAATTCTATCAAATTTCAGACCCAATATTCTCTTTAACTGAGATAAATTATCAACCTCAACTGTTATTTTTTTTCTTCCTTTATTTTTAATGGCTCTTTGAATTAAATTTTCAAAATTTTTTTCAGAACTTATATGATTATCTTTTATTAAGTATTCATCACTTAAGTTAAATCTGTGATTTATTCCACCACCTAATTTAACAGCATATTTTTGAATTACCCTGAGATTTGGGATCGTTTTTCTTGTGCAGCATATCTTAGTTTTTTTTCCAGCCTTTTTTACAAACATACTTGTTTTTGTTGCTATCCCAGAGATATGAGAAACAAAGTTTAATGCTACTCTCTCACCGGTTAAAATATTTTTTAGTTCA
>CABZDS010000012.1 GCA_902524595.1 uncultured Pelagibacteraceae bacterium
AAATATTTGCAGCCTCCGCATTTAATCTTGCAATAATTACTTGAAGTGCTGTCTTTAATGTATCATTTAAATCAAGAGATACAGCAAACTCTTGATTCATTTTAGTTACAAGTTCTAAATCTTCGTTGACTTGTGAGGCCTTTTTTTCAGGTTCAATAGGTTTTTTTGATTTAAATAGAAACATTTATTTAACTAGTAATTTAAGCAATTTTTGGTAAATTTTTCAATAATGGAGATTATCATTAATAGCCCCAATTTATACGTGCATTTATACGATGCAGTTCTGTTTGTTCAATATTTAGTGGATGGTTTTATAGAAATTTCCTCAAATATTAAATTCTAATAATCTTCGTGGATTTAATTTTCGTAATCATACTAGGTGCTTTATGGGGAAGTTTTGCAAATGTTTGCATTATCAGAATACCACAAGGCAAAGGGGTAGTTGTTGGACGATCATTTTGTGCAAAGTGTAAAAAAAGAATTCAATGGTTCGATAATATTCCAATTATTTCTTACTTATTACTCAAATCCAAATGCAGAAACTGCAAAAATAAAATTTCATTTCAATACTTTTTAGTTGAAGGTATCAGTCTAATAAATTTCTTAGTTTTATACTTAATATTTGGAATAAGTTTAACTACATTATTATTAATTATATTGAGTGTAGTATTTTTAATAATTTTCTTCATTGATTTAAAACATTACATCATTCCAAATAGTCTGACATATTCGATGATGATTTTAGGTTTCGTTAAATCATTTGATCCAAATCTAGATCCGATTTTTCCTAATTTCTTAAATTCCTTAATTGGTGGATTACTTGGTTATGGAATAATTTGTTCAATTATATACTTTTATCGACAATTTAAAAAAAAAGAGGGTATGGGTCTAGGAGATGCTAAACTTTTTGCAGTTATTGGTTTTTGGTTTGGATGGATATCAATTCCATTTGTAATATTTCTTTCTTCTATAACTGCACTATTAAGTGTTTTGCCAGATTTGTTAAAGAGTTCAAAAAAATTATCATCACAAATTCCATTTGGTCCGTTTATTATATTGGGAACAATTTTTTATTTGGTATTTCAAGATAATTTTGTAAAATTATTGTAATAAAATTCGCAACATGATTAAAAATATAATTAATGATACTGCAAAAACTATTGTAGGCAATATTAGTAAAATAAAAATTACTTTAGCGGCAATAATATCCGAGGGCAGTATACTAATTGAGGACTACCCTGGATCTGGGAAAACTACATTTGCTAAAGCAATTACTCAAAATCTTGGTTTAAATTTTAAAAGAATACAATTTACTTCCGATCTATTACCGAGCGATATTTTGGGATTTAATATGTTATCGAATGAAAAAATGAATTTTCAAAAAGGACCAATATTTACAAATATTGTATTGGCAGATGAATTAAATAGAGGAAGCCCAAAGTCACAAAGTGCATTTCTTGAGGCTATGGAAGAAAAAAAAGTTTCTATAGATGGTGAAAGCTATAACCTACCAGAACCATTTTTTGTTATAGCAACTCAAAATCCAATGGACTCATCGGGAACAAGTTCTTTACCTGAGTCTCAATTAGATAGGTTTATGATCTCATTTTCATTGTCAGAATTAAGTGAAGAAGAAAAAATTATAATGTTAAAAAGAGAAGTAAAATTTAATGGTGCTTCTCACAAAATTGATTGGGAAGAAATAAAGAAAAAAAAGAGCAACATAATAGTTGAGGATGAAATTTATAAGTATGTAGTAGATATTGAAAATATTATTCAATCACTAGAAAATAAAATATATATCTCTGCAAGATGTATGAAGCAAATTATTGATTTAGCTAAAGGATGGGCAATAATTAACGAAAAAGAGTACGTAACACATCAAGATATTAAGGAAACATTACCATTTATCTTAAGGCATAGAATTAAGTTTTTGAGTCAAGAAAACAAAGTTGATTACATTAATAAAGAAGTTTTAGAAAAGATTAACATAAATTAATGTTAGTTAAAGCTATTCAAAAATTTCCAAGTTTAAAAGATTTAATACCCTCTTTAAATCAAAATAAAATTTATATTTACCCAAATCTTAATGGTATTGGCTTAGGATTATTTATTTTTTTTTGTTTTTTGATATCTGTTTTCTATCAAATTAATTCAGGTTTACTGGTTTCTATAATTATTTTTTTTATTTTTTTTATATCTATATTTGTCTCTCATCAAAATATAAATAATTTAGAAATAAATTTTAATAAAGAATATTTATTAGAAGCAGAGCAAAATGAAATTTTAAACTTTCAAATCTTAAATTTAACTGATGAAAAAAAATTAAATATTGACATTATTCACAACAATAAAAAAATAGGTAATTTTAATTTTAAAAAAAAATTAACTGCTTTAAGATTGGAATATCAAAATTCCTTAAGAGGTGAATTTTATTTAAATAAATTAATTCTAAAATCAATCTATCCATTTGGTGTAATTAGAACAAAAACTAATTTCTATCCAAAAACAAAAATTATAGTTTACCCAAAAAAAATAAAACCTACTGACTCATTATTAAGCGAATTTGCAATTTCTAAAAACATAAAACTAGATGAATTTGAAGGAATAGATGAATATAAATATGGTGACAATTACTCAAAAATTGCATGGAAAAAATCTACGATAGATAAAAAATATGTAAAAATTTTTAGTGATAAAAAGAAAATTTCAAATTCAATTTTAGATATAGATAAATTTAATCACATAAATTTTGAACAACTTTTGAGCAATGTTGTTTATATATTAAAATTATATTACACAAATAAAGCTAATTTAACAATTAAGCACAAAGATAAATTTTTTGAATTAGATAATAATCAACAATCTTTAAATCAAATTCTAAAATATTTAGCATATGTTAAAAATTAAATTTTTAAATATCTCAATATTAACTTTTGTTTGTTTAGTATTATCTGTATTAAGTCTTTCAAGTGAACTAATATTTATTAATAAATTATATTGGATCTTACTATTCTTGGTTAGTTTAAGTTTACTGAGATATAAATTTAAATTTAAAAGTCTATTTGTTGGTTGTTTTGCAATTGGTGCATTATATATACAATTCAACTTAGACCAGTTTGTTATATCCGATGAATTTTTTCTAAATTGTCTTGCTGTTTTGGTAATAATTAAATTTTCTGAATTAAAAGATAAAAATAATGTTTTATCATTCAACCTAATTTGTATGGTAATAGCCATAGCAAGTTTAATTAAAGGACAAGATATCCTTAGTACACTTACATCGATTACATTAATTATAGCGATTGTTGTAAATATGTACTTAATTCAACAAGATGAGATTGCTGATCTTAAAATAAAAAATTTATTTAAGTATTTAGGTTTTGGTTTAAGTATCTTCCCATTTATCATTATTTTTTATCTAATTTTCCCAAGGGCAGAGTTTAATTTTAGAGTATTTGATACACCTATGAGTACGCTTGGTATTCCTGACACTATTAATCTTGGCTCTTTTAGTGAATTTTCAAACTCAGAGGAAGAAGTATTTATATTGATAAATAACAATTATAATAAAGATGAATTATATTTTAGGGTTAAAGTATTTGATTACATTAATAATAATAAGTCTTGGAGAGCATCTTCAACATCATTTTTAAATAGTAAATTTAAAAATTCTATAAAAATAAAAGACTCAAAAAATCTTAATGAAAGTTATCAAATAATATTGGAGCCATATAAAAAAAAATGGATACCTAGCCTTAAAAATTCTAAATTAACTTCTAATTATAGAGAAATAACTAAAGATTACTATAATGATATTTTTATAAAAAATAAATTAGTTGATAGAAAAAAGCAAATAGAATTCCAAAGATATGAAATAACTTATAATTTAAATAATAATTTACAAAATTATTATTTAGCCATTCCAGACAATATATCAAAAAAAATAATTAATTGGGTAGAAGAAAATAATAATTCTAATAAAGAAGATTTCCTAAATAAAATTTATTCTAAATTTTCTGATGGTAGCTACTATTATAATCTAACTCCACAAAGTAGTAATAATAATTACGAAGAATTTTTCTTTAATTCTAAAGAAGGATACTGTGAATATTTTGCTTCAACTTTTGTACTTCTTTCAAGATTGGCAAATATACCTAGTAGAATTGTTTCTGGTTATTACGGTGGTGAATTAAATGAAATAGGTAACTTTTACAAATTTAAGCAAAAAGACACTCATGCCTGGGCTGAAGTATGGTTGGAAGAAAAAGGTTGGGTAAGGATTGATCCAACAAAGGCAATACCAGAAGAAAATGTTAAAGATACTTTGAATACTGTACTAAGCTCTGAAGATTTGCCCTCTTATAGTTTATTTTCCTATTCGTGGATACAAAAAGTAAATTACTTTTTTAGTTACATAGATTTTGTTTGGTCTAGACATTTACTTTCCTATAATAATGATGAGAGGAAAAATTTTATAAAAAATATAGTTAATTTTAATTTATCCCCAAATATTTTTTGGATTTTTGCTCCATTAATAATTTACTTTTCTTTAAATTTATTTTTTAATTTTAATAGCAGAAATCTTATGAAGTTGTACTTATACTGGATACTTTTAGGTAAAAGAAAAAATTTAAATATCCTAAAGTCAGATACTTTTAAACAAATATTAAAAAAACTACCTTCATCCAAAAGAAATAAATATAAAACTTTTTTTGATGCTTTTGAGCTAGAAAGATATTCAGATAAGAAAATTGGATTAATTAAAACTTTAAAATTAATTTTTTAATAAAAGATTTCTTTCGGTTTTAAGTTTATTATTTTCCTTAATTAATTGTATAATCATTTCTTTCATTACTCTATTTTCTTCAGTTGTCTTTCCTGCAATTTTTGCCAATCTTTCATTTTCTTTAGCTAGTTGTAATTGATCAAACAAATTTTCTAGTTCTGGATCAATAGGTAGACCCTCTATTTTTTTGCTAATATTATTTTGAATTACTTTCGTTAATGAAATACTTACTTGGCTGTCTTTAAGTCCATTTTGTTCATTAAACTCTAGATTAAAGTTTAGGCCAAAATTATCAGTATTTTTGTTGATATTTAAACCAGCTTTTACTGCTAAATCATCATTCATATAATTGGCCATATCTTTTCTTTCACCGTCTGCAACAATGTCAATTTTTTCACTCAGAGTTTGATTTAAAGATAGGCCTGTATATGGCTTAAGAACGAATCCATTTTCAAAAGATTTTGAATACTCAACATTAAATCCACCTGATAATACTTGATCTACCGCATCATCAACAGAAAGATCTCCATCTGTAAAAGATGTTAAATAAGTTGGAAGTCTTCTTAGACCATATTTACCATCCACTTCAATATTTAAACTTTGACTATCATCAATTTCTAATTTTTTAGAAGCTCTATAATTTACAGCAGCAAACTGACCTAGATTTTCTTTTGAAATAGTTTGTTGTGTTTCAGTTTCAAGATCTAAATATTTATTTTGAGTTAACCCAAAAATTGAAACTACAGAAAATTTAAATTTCTCGTAATCGATTTCTTTTTTTAGACCAATAGCTAAATTTTCACTATCTAAAGACTCTCCGTTATTAAAATTTGCTTGTTGGCTTGAATAACTTAGGAAGGGTGTAAAGTTATCATTTTCGATTTTAAAGTCTCCGGTAACACCTGTTGTTTCATTTTTATAAATATTATCTCTTTTTTTAACAGAATAATATCCACTAGATTTTTTTTCTTCTGAAACCGAACTGAAAATATCATTTAAATTAGATAAAAATATTTCAGATCTATATTTTTTGTTATGGCTATCAATATCTAAATCTTCACCATAAACATATAAAAAACCATTAGTTTCTGAATTATCTGCATCTGGATCACTATTACTATCTAATATTTCATAGGTATCATTTCCACAAAGATTATTTGTGACAACCATATTTGTTTTGTTATGAATTTCTATTTTTTGATCTTTTGAAATACTGCAATCTAATGTCATTGTTGTCGATGAATCATTTAGATTTATCTCACCTACATATTTACCTTCACCTTTGGTAACTATATTTATACCCGTGTTTGAAGAATTAAGCATTTTTATAGAATCATCAGATCCTGAAATTGTACCATAATTATTTATCGTAATATTAAACATTGGGAAGGCACCTCTTCCAATACCAATTCCATCTGCAAAAGAACCTGATGTTGCACTAATTGTACCATAATTGTTTAAAGTATTATTTACTCTGTTGGTTCCATCATTTTCATACAATAGTCCATATCCTGAATTAGAGCTTGCAGAAATGGTTCCATGATTTGTTATCGTAGAATTATCTACATTTGAAGATTGCATTCCATGACGAACCCCAGATATAGTGCCTGTATTAGTAACAACGGTGCCATCTGATGAATTTATAGATAAACCTGAATTTTCAGTAGTGGCAGTTATTGTTCCAGAATTTGTTATACTTATATTATCACCATGTGAAATTACTACAGCGTTATTTCCACCTGTCATTGTGCCCGTATTATTAAAAGTAGTATTTGGACATGTTTTGCAATAAAATACACTTTTATCTACTGCAGTTATTGTTCCATGATTAGTAAAATTGACATCTTCAGATTGTTCAGTATTCACTGCGTGTCTGTCAGCACCTTCAATTGTTCCTCCTTTATAATTAACGATTTCAAAATCAACTAAATGAAATGCTTTAATTGGACTATCGCCTTCATCTGTTGTTTTAATAATTCCACCGTCATAATTATAAATTTTAAGACCTTTACTCCTGTGATTGCCTGAGGCTCCTGAACCTAACCATATTGTTTCATGAGCAGAAGTAATAGTCCCATAATTATACAATGTAAGACCAACACCATTTGATTGACCAGATAAATCGGCATGGCAATTAGTACCATTAAAATGGCAGTTTCCAACGTTTCTTCCTGAGATTGCGTTATTTCCCTCAGCACTTATTGTGGCTCCAGCGTTATTAGTAATTATAACATTTTCAGCATAATCTAAGATTATACCTTCATTATTATCTGAATTGATAGTTCCATTATTAGTTATTGTTGTATTTAAAGATGATTCAGCATGAATAGCCTTTTGTTTGTTAGTTCCATCCTCTGTTTGAATTGTTCCATCATTAGTAATTTGAACTCCATTTATATCTTCGAGATCAACAGCTTTATGATCATTGTATGTGATTGAACCAGTAGAAGTTACATTCAAAATATCATCATCGGCACAAGCTAATTGGTTTGTTGATGCACTAGCAATTGTTGTTAAACAAGGACCTGCATAACTTACTGATCCAAATAAAAAAAAGCATATTAAACTAAATAATATTTTTCTCATCCTTTAAGGATTATTAGTAGTTATGTCTCCAAGAACTTCTAAAGATATTTGAATCTCCTCCTGCAGCATCTAATGTAACTAAGTCTTTTTTAGATCCTAAGGATTGACCAGCAATGTTCGCAAATAATTTATTTGCAAATACTACAATTTTCGAAAGCACCCCTTGACCAACAAATGCGCATTTATTTGAATTATTTGTAGTTAGATTTAATTGTGAAGCAGTATTAGTTCCACACTCGTCATCTGCAGCGCAGATATATGCATTTCCAAGACTACATTTATTCTTTGATTTTGTCGGTTCGTATATTGGATAATATACAAGTCCTTTAAACACTGTTGGCTCAGCTGTTACCTTACCGTAATCCTTCAATTTTATATACCAACCTCTTTTACTGCTTTTTATACAAGCACTTCCTGGAAGATTTCCTGTTGTGTCCGTACAATTATTAATAGTATCTGCATTTGATGCTTTATTGATTTTTTTATAAAAAGGATAATCAGGGTCTTTTATTCCTAATAATAAATTATCAACACCAGCTGTATCATCATTTATTCTTTCATAATCACCTGTTCCTGCAAATAACCATAATTGATTAGTATCTCTTCCAATTGTTGCATCCATTGAATGATACATGTATCTACCATTCAATTTAGAAGCTCCAGCACTAAATAAAGTAGTTTTGTCAAATATTTCTATTTTTTTGCCAGATGTAGTTCCGTCTTCAGTTTTCATATTTGTAAGATTGAATTTTGTAATTTTTCCTTCTAGATCACTTAAATATAACAATGCACCTGTAAATGTTACTCCTCTTGCAGTATCTGGTGTTATTAATACTGGTGATCCTGGAGTAGAGTTAGCAATACCATTTCCTGGCAAATCATCGATCTGAATTACTTGATAAATACTTCCAGGATTTACATTATCTTCCAAATTGATTATGTGTAAATTTGATCCAACTCCTTCATTTTGTGTTCCATATCCTCCTCCAAGAGCAGCAACATAAATGTCATCCATAATATTATCATCACCTTCATCTTTATTAGGTATTCTAAATATTCTTGGATCCGACCACGTTTCACCAAGAGCACTGTAATCGTAATGATGATCAGGCGGTTGAACTCCAGTTTGCAAAGTTCCAGCTTTAATTCTAACACCAACTTGGTCAGAATCTATTCCACCATATGCTGAGTATTGAATAGGTTTCTGGAAAGTTATTACAGTATCACCCGCACTATTTGAACTTACAGAAAAACTTTTAATTTGTTTATCATCTTTAAAAATCTCCAAATCACTTTTTGTTACACCTTGAATTGGAAATGTCCAAGTTTTACCCTTGTAACAGTAAGTAGTCGTATCTCCTTTACAAACTTTTTTTGCTGCTTGCTCTCCTACATTTTGATCGCTTACATCATTAGTATAATTATCAGCTACCTTTATTGCTTCACCCATAGATGCTAATGAATAGGAAGTTGCAATATAAGGATAAGTTAATACATTTTGAGTATGATCCATTTTGTAAACTCTATTATTGATAATATCATTGTATATAGAATATAAATGCTCAGGTTTTTGAGGGTCAGTTATATCTAGTACACTAAATCCTGCTCCACCTCTTCCATATGGCACAAACAGTATTGTATGCCACTGTTTAGAATTTTTAAGAGGACTTTTAAAATACATATCATGAACTACTAGGGATCCATCAACACCAAACATTGCATTGGTTCCACCTTTTGATAAATTTAAAGAGGTATTCATAATATTTGGTAAATTAGGAGCTATTAAAGGAGGAACAAAACCCCAAAGCTCTTTACCAGTCTTAGCCTCAAAAGCATGTAGTATGCCACTGTTTGATCCAGCATAAATAACTTCTTTTCTTTGTTCGTTGTCTAGAGCAAACTTGTCATATCCATTTGTACTTCTAAAGTATGCTTCTTGATTGGTTGAGACAAATGAAGTTTCTGCTGATGGTTTACCTACTACAACTAATTGAGAGTGATACACATCTCCCAAAGGATTAGTTCTAGTCTCTGTTAGATTGCAGTCTCCATCATAATCAAAATAGTCTTCACCTCTTACAAAATTTATTAAACCTTTTAAATCATCAGATGTTCCATCTATTACTCCACTAGTATTAGCACAACGTCTGTTATTAGTGGATCCATCTGCATTGGCACTATCTTTGTGATAATCTAATATATCGTTTGAGTAAATAGCCATCAGATTTCCAACGTCAGTTGCATTTGCTGCAGAAAAGTTACTATAGTTTACTCTGTAATCTGTTCCTGGTATTGCACTCCATATTTTTCTAGATTGTGGAGATGGCATCTTGTCAACAGCCGACCAGTTTCCTGCACCAGCCGAAGTATCTAAACTTCCATCTGGGTTAATTTTTGTTCTTGTAATTGTTCCAGCCCACTCTTTATTTTGTCTATAATCAAATTGAGCTTGATACATTGAACCTCCGGACTCTATAGTTGCTGTAATCGCTGGAGCAGTAAAAGATAGTTTAGATGCAATAATCTGCGAGATGGCAGCTTTAAGTTGTGTTTTCAAAGACTCCGCAGTTTGAGCAACAATTGCCTTATCGGTTCCACCTGCTTTAGCAATCTCATTAAAATACCTCATTCCTCTAGAACTTATTCCCGTTCCAAAGGCAACAGTAAAAGTTTTAATTTTATGGTTTTGATACAAACCTTGAGCCATACTTTTTGCTCTACTATGATTGTACCAATCTCCATCTCCAATAACTAAAACATAGCTATTTTGACATGGAGAGTTTTTATCAACCGGTGATAAAGAGCCATGCAAATAATATTCTCTTGCAATATTCATGAATGCTTTGGCGTCAGTTCCGCCACCTGGATTTACAGTAGTAATCATTTTCTCAATAGCCTGTCCTCCACCTTTGTAAATTGGAACTTTTAGACAATTATAATTACTACAAGGTTTAGCTTTTCCAATTCCCTGTCTAATATCTCCCCCTGACCAAGAACTGAAACCAGAACCTCCAGCTGACCATTTTGCAAAACCAAAATTAACCCCTGCAGCTAAAGACGAGTCTGTTACTAAGGACTTTATAGCTGCTTGTGCTGCTTGCATTCTTGTTGTTGGTGCTCCACCAAAGTTTTTGATCCATGTTCCACTAGAGTCAAAAACTTGAACACTTCCTTTATTTAGATCAGACGCTAAAAGTCTGTTATTTACTTGATCCCAGCCTAATCCCCAAGGATAATAAAAATATGTCCTTGTAGCAGATGAATTCGATCTACTTCTGCTTCCAAATGATGATTTAGATGAAATACTGCTGTAATTACTGTTTAAAGTAAGCTTTTGCATTCTACTATTTGACCAAGATAAAGTCCATAATTCTTGATTATTATTTGGATTAAATTGCAAGCCTACATAACTACCCGCCCGATAATTTATCCTAGCCGATTGACTTGTACTTGGACATCTTGAACCCGAAGTACTTAAGTTATGGGTCCATAAATTATTACTTCTTGAGTAAACTATTTTACCATTAGCAATAGCCGCACCATAAGATCTTCTCATATTATCATTAAATGAACAGTTGTTAATAGAATGATTTGTAAGATTAATTGTTTTATAACCACTCCACCCTCCAACATAAAGATACCCAGTACTTTGATCTATGGTCATATTATAAGGATAAAATCCAACATAATATTTTTTTAAACATCTTCCATCACTTGCTCGTATTGCTACAACTGATTTTTCCCAATATGCTGTGGTATAATAAACATCATTATAAGTTTCACCACTATAAGAATATGAAGTTTTGCATTGGTTGTTACCCTCATATCTAGCGTCACCCTTTCCAGAGACTCCATTTTTCCCAAATCCAGTATCGACACTCGCAGATCCATAAACAAATTTTTTAACTCCATCCCTGTAATATTGCGAAACCATAATGTCACCATTACTGTCAGCATCTGCATCGTAAGGGTATCTCATACCTACAGTTCCACCTCCCATTCTCCATCCCATACTTCCTGATTTATCTAACATCAGAAGAACATTCGCAGGAACATCACCAATACCTGTTCCCGGAGGCAATGATTTTGAAAAAGAATTATTTGTAATTGATAAGAGTATTAATGAGACAAAGAAAAATATTTTATTTATTTTCATTGTTCTTCCTTAAGCTGTTGTTCTTCAAGATTTTTCACATACTCCATGAATTTATTATCTTGTTCTGGATTTGAAATATATATTTGTTCATCAATTGTAGCATCATCATTAATTAGTCTTTGATAAATTATGAATTCATTAACTTTCTCAATTACTTCAAAACCAATATAAGATTTTGGATTATTTGAAGTATCAAAATCACCATAATTTCTTTTTACGTAATTCATTAAAGTTAACTTTTCAGAAACTTGATTTGTATAGTCATTTAAAGCAATTAGGTTTATCGCTATTAGTTCATCATTTAAAAATTTATATTCTAATGCAACATCATTTAAGTTTTCATTAGGACAAACATCTTCTGCCAAGACACCGTAAATATACAAATTTTCATATTCCGATGGAAGTGGAGGACCAGTTATTTCAAGTTTTTCAAAATCTGATTTGTTTGCACCAAGTTTAACTTTGAAGTTACATGCAGAATAAGAATAAACAATCGATAATGAAAAAATTAAAATGGATTTAATTATTATCTTCATAAAAATTGTTTATTATATTATATAATATAAAGTATGTAATCTGACATAATTATTTTGGTAAAACAACTACACTTTCTAAACCAATTACAATCGGGTCGGCATTGCCTACACCTCTAATCCCACAACCGTGAACTCTATATGCCATACCGTCATTTCCTAGGTTATTAGCGCCTTTTTTTACACTTCCTCCAGATCCTCTAAAAGGTGCAGCTCCAATTTTTGTTATGAAATAATCAAAATAATATTTCTGTAAATCTTCAGCTTCATCGAAATATTCTTTTTTTTTATTTTTAAATCCATCTGCAAGCATTTTTCCAAAATTGTAACTATCCGCTATGACAACATTAATTTCATTTGTGTTAATATCTGAAAAACTTTGAAAACAAATATTATCCGTCTCATAAAAATCTTTAAATGCTTTGTTGTAATTAATTTTTTCCATTTTACCTTTAAATTTTATAGTGTCATCTGGCAGTGCTCTTTTTGTCTTATCCCTTTCATGTTTACTTGAATCCCAAGGCCCAAGAAATTTATTTAATAGATATCTTTCTCCCTCTAACAATGCAGTTTCAGCAACATAGAAAGTTTGTTGATAGTCTTCTGAGCTGTTGTTTGAAGAGTGATCTCCTGAAGCTATTATAATTAAACCACCACCCATTAACGACATTGCTAACATCAGGACTATAGATAATATTAAAGCAAATCCTTTTTCTTTATTATTTCTCATTGTAAACCTAGATTTCTGGCGTGCGCTGTTACAGTGATCAGATCTCTAAAAAATCTGTCTGGATTACCTTTGTACTTTGATGTTCTTTGAACATTACTAATTGCTTGTTTATATCTTTCGGCAGCCCTTTGATAAAACGGTTTCGTTGATCTTACAGTTATTGCAACATCAACTGTTTTGATTTTATATAATTTTTCTTTTTGAAATGTAGGGGACGGTGGGGGATCTAGCGCAAAACCATTTTCATCAATCGGAATAAATACCATGTCTTCGATATAATCTGCCACTAATTGTTTTTCAAAAGTTTCATCGTAAGCATCAGAATCTGCATTAATGTTCCATTTATTTGCATTCTTATCCCAAATCTCTTTTGTTTTATAAACTCCAAATCCCTTCATCAATGGATATTGTCCACTGGGTAATTTTGGTGAATTTTTATCTCTTATCTTAGAGGGTTCACAATGATACTTAACTCTGTATTTTGCATATTGATATTTACCAGAAACATATTTTCCACCTCCATAAACGACTACAAGAGTATCACATTCACTATTAAAATTTTTTGCTTTAGTTATAATTATAGGTGAATGCGCACTAGTCACTGGAATATTATCACCAAAATATCTAAAACCTGCGTTTCTAATATCTCTTACGATCATTCCAACTAAATCTCTTCCTTGATTTGAAATCTTTGCTCTATCTGAAACTTGAGAATAAGATCCACTTACAGCGTTATAGGATGTATACATTGCTCCCATCATGACTGTTGATATTATTATTCCAATTAATATTTCAACCAAAGTTACACCAGCATTATTTTTCAGTTTCTCCATCTAATCTAATTGAAAATATATATATTTTTTTTTTGAAGTTGGTTCTCTGTTACCAGAGCTGTCAGTTTTCATTTTTCCAGTGGTTACACCCACTTCCATTCTTGCAAAATACCTTTCATCATAAAATCTTTCTTTTCTTCCATTAGGTGATGAACTATATCGAGTATTATTAGTATACATACAGGGCCTTGCTTTATTTGAAAGATTGGTTTTCGACGCTACTTGATTACTACAATAAGTAAATACTTCTATTTTTTTTGTATCGTTAGTCTCGTTAGTTTGGTCATTTTTGGTTGCACATTTTAATCTTCTATCTGAAAATCTTTTCGTCCATTTATTTATCTTATTATCCTGTGCATTTTTTCCTATAGATGTGCCTGAGCCTTTTGAGCATTCTTTAATTTCAAATAAACTTTTATTTTTTGTGATTTGCTCTTTTACAAAAGCATCTTTAAAATTTACTCCTTTTGTCTTTGAATCTGAATTTCTAACTGAAATAAAATCCTCTGCTACCATGGTAATTAGCAGATTTGCTTTTGTTCTTTCACTGGAAACCCCAATTGATTGGACAGAATACTGAACCATTTGAAATACCGATACAAATCCAATTCCAACTATAACAGTTGCAACTAATGCTTCAACCAGTGTAATACCTTTTTCAAATTTTCTTTTATAATCTAGCCCACTCATCTAATCTTTCATTAAATCTGTATCTAGTTATTTGTCCAAATCTAGTCCATTCTATTAAATAAGCTGGAGATTTTAAACCAGTTGTTTTTGATGTGGGACATTTATTACTATTTCTAACAGCATTACCTCTATTACATATGATGATATATCTATCTGATGTAATTGTATCTACCTTAATATTGGGTTGGTTGTATAATTTACCACCCAACCTGTAATGAGCAGCATTCTTTGAAAAACAAACAGATCCAGAGCCAGAAAAATGTATACCTATCTCTAATTTCTCATGAAAATTAATTTCCTTATTTCCATTATTTTTCCAGTCATTTGAACTGGTTGAACAGTGAATTTCCGAAATTGCCCCTGAGTTTTTTTGTTTAACTAAATTTGTATAACCACGCTTACTAAGACCTCTTGTTATAAAATCTACTTTTGGACCACCACTTAAATTGTGGGTATAAATTGCAACTTGTACATAAGCATAACTCCCTCTTTGAACATTGGAATTAATATTTCTTAACATAGTGGTAACTTTATCAGCAGCATTTCTTACAGCTCTATCTTTACTCCATTTTGAAAATGTAGGATATCCTGCTGCTGAAACAATTGCTATTATTGCAACAACTACAATTATTTCTAAAAGTGTAAAACCTTTAATGTTCTGATCTTGCTGCACCTGGGTCTATCTTTCCTGATTTTACTAATTCTTCAAGAGATTTATCCATTGTTATCATCCCATCTCTGACTGCGGTTTGCATTATACTTGGTATTTGATGAATTTTTGCCTCTCTAATTAAATTTTGTATTGGAGCAGTACATTTCATTATTTCAAATGCACCAACTCTTCCAGCACCATCTCTTGTTTTTAATAATCTTTGTGTCACAACCATTTTCAACGATGTTGAAATTTGTGCTCTAATTTGTTCTTGTTGTTCAGGTGGAAATACATCAATTATTCTATTAATTGTACTTGGCGCCCCACTTGTGTGCAATGTACCAAAAACTAAATGACCTGTTTCAGCAGCAGTTAAAGCTAAACTTATTGTCTCCAAATCTCTCATCTCTCCAACCAAAATAACATCAGGATCTTCTCTTAATGCAGCTTTTAATGCCGCTGCAAATGTTTCGGTTTGTTTACCAACTTCTCTATGTGAAATTATACTTTTGTTATCTGTATGAATAAATTCAACAGGATCTTCTACTGTTATTATATTTGCATTTCTTGTTTTATTAATCTCATTAACTATTGCAGCAAGTGTTGTTGATTTTCCAGATCCAGTTGGTCCAGTTACTAAAACTAAACCTTTATGGAAATCAACTATATCATAAAGTGCTTGAGGTAAACTGAATTGGTCCATGTCAGGAATTTTGCTTTCTACTCTTCGACATACACACGCTGGACCTTTTATTGTTTTGTAAAAGTTAGCCCTGAATCTTAATCCACTTAATGTTACAGATGTATCTAATTCATGTGTTTTGTTAAATTTTTCAAGTTCGTGTTCATTACAGTTCATTGATAGTAAATCTTTGAGGTCTTGAGCTGTTACCATTACATCTTGAACTTTAATAATTTCACCTGTTTGTCTATACGCCAGCGGAGACCCAGACCTAATATGGAAATCTGAAATTTTTTTGTTATCTTTTGCTAGTTGTTCTAATTTTTCAAACATTTTATATTGTTACTATAAAAATTCGTTATTTAAGACTTAATTTTTAATAAGTATATGTTGTATAACACTATTTTTATTCTAGTAAAAGTTGAGTATATAGTTAAAATTTAAATATTAAAATTATGAAAAATCCATTTTCAAACTTAAAATTGTTTAATAAAAAAAGTAAAGATGGAAAAGCTGCAGCAGTCTTAAAGGCAGATAAACCAAAAAAAGAGAACTTTTTCAGTAAATTATTAAAAAATAGATTAGGAAAATCCTCAATTAAGGGTGAAGAAATTTTAGGAGTTGAACTAACAACATCAGAAATAAGACTTGCACAGGTTTCAAGCAATAAAGCAAATCAGTGGGTATTAGATAAATTTTATATACACAAGTTTGAAGGTATAGATGAAAATGGAACAGTTTTAGAAAATCAAGACAAGATTGCAGATGAATTAAAATTAGCAATTCAAAAATCAAAAATAAATACTACTAATGCTGCAATTGCCATACCAGTCACTAGCGCAATTATAAGAGTTGTGACCGCACCATTAATGACTGACGAAGAACTAAAAAAAGCAATTGATACAGATTCTTTGTGGGAAAATTTGGTTCAACTGACTGATAATTTAAATGATTATTCAATCTTCCATCAAGTTATAAACAAAGATGAAAAAGGTAATACAATGGATATATTATTCGTTGCATCAAAACTTTCTGACATCAACAGTTATACAGCAATCATAAAAAAAGGAGGACTTAATGCAGTCATTATAGATGTTAAATGTTTTGCATTAAAATCAGCAGTCGATCAAATAAATCAAATTGCTGGTTCTATTGAGGATTCGAATTTAACTGCAGTTTTAGAATTTGGTTTAGACGAGAACTATGTAATGATACTTTATGATAACAATCCGATTATTACAGATATATTTATAAGATCACAAGATCGTAAAACTCTTCAAGAAAGCAATAATCAAGATGAGATGGATGCTCTAGTTAGAAGATATATGACCCAGGTAAAACAAGCTGTCCAAGATTTCGAAACCAAATATGAAAAGAGAATAAGGAACTTAAAAGTTACATCTAATTTATCTAATGTAGAGGATTACCTAGCAAGCTTTAGAAAAAATATGGTTAATACTGGTTATAACCTTTTTAATCCTTTTGATGGAATAAAAATTCCTGCGCAAATAGAAAATGAAGTAAAATTTAGTAATCCTTCTTATCTTTCAACAGTAATGGGTTTAGCATTTAGAAAGTTAGATGTATTTGGATATTACAAATTTGTAACCGCTGTTAAGAATATAAACTTATTACCTAATAGAGATAATATGATAGCACAAAAAAAAGCGAAAGCATTTTCAAATTTCGCGTTTAAGGGTGTTGCAGGTATAGTAGCAGTAATCTATGTAATATTATTTGGTTTATCATTTTGGCAAATAACAGATCTGAATAAAAAAATTGATGGTTATGAGCAGATAGTTCAAACTCATAGCGATAGAACTGCTCTAAGAGATAAGTTTCTTAAAGAGAAGAAAATGATGGATAAATCTTTAAAATTAAGTAATTCAATTAAATCAAACAAAACTGTAAGCTTTAGGGTTCTTGCACAGATAGCTTCGGCAGTTCCGAAAAGAGTAAAATTTAATTCAATAGAGTATAATGGATCGGATTTAGTTATAATTGAAGGTATAGCATCTAGTGATCAGGATATATTGAAATTGATAAGCAACCTAAATAATAAGAAATTAATATCACAAGCCTCTTTAGCAAGTATGACTTTACCTGATCAAAATACAACACAGCTTCAAAAAGGATTTGTGATAGCATGTGTATTGGAGGCGGCATAATGGATCTTAAAAATATTACAATGGATGATCTAAAAGCTAAATTTGCAACGATTGATAAAAAAACATTAATTAAGTTTGGCTCAGGTTTTGGAGCAATATTAATTTTTTTAATTATATATTATGCAATTTTAAATCCTATGGTTAAGGAACGTAAAGAAATATATAACGATAAAATTACAAAGGAAAATGAAATTATTGAGCTAGAAAATAATATTATAAGTTTAAAAAAAGTTATTAAAAAAAATAAACCTCAATTTGAAAAAACCACAACACTTTTCCATTCTAAGGCTGAAGTTGAAGGTTTATATGAAAGTCTTAGTAAACATGCTGCAGTGAACGGTTTAGTTATTTCTAAAATTGCAAAAAAAGAGCCTAAGCCAATTTTAAAACCAGGAAATGCAAATCAAAAAAAAGAAAATTTAAAACAATCAATGATTTCTCATTACGAAATACCTGTTGACTATGAAATTAAAGGAAATTTTTTAGGATATATAAAGTTTAAAAGAGCAGTATCTAAGCAAAGAAAAATGTTAAACTTTGACAAGGAGACAATAAGTATAGTACAAAACGATTCAACTGGAGCGATTATAGCTAGTGGAGAATTAACAATAGTAGGTTTGCCTAATGAGTTTTTTTAGAATTTTAATATTGATGATTTTTTTAACTTTTTCTGGATTAAGTTATTCCGATAATCACGAAACCCAAAAAGAAGATGTATTAAATCAAGTTAAAGAAATTGCTAAAGATATTGAAGACGAAGATGAAGTTCCACTAAATGATCCATTTGCTGGTAATGAAGGAAACAATAGCATGTCAAGCAATGTTCCAGAAGATGAACAAGACAATGAGTTAAGTTTATATAATTTTAAATTAGCAGGTTTAATTTCTGGTAAAGATTACAGTTACATATCTATTGTAAATACTGCGGGAGAAGTAATGACCATTACTCTTGGTCAATATTTAGGAAAAATACAATTAGTTGATTTACGTTTAAATGAGGCAATTTTTAAAAAAGAAGACAAATCATTCATCATAATTGATTTTAATAATCAAATAAGAGAGGCAAATGAATATTAAAAAAATATTGAATATATTTGGAATATTTTTTCTAGCTCTTATTTTAAGTGGTTGTGGTTCTAAATATATGAAAAAGTATGACAAACCATTTAAGCACAACGTTCCGCTAATAAAAGATAAAGCAGTAGTAAACTCAGGAAAATCTGAAATTGCTAAAACACTTGAGATGGGACCGAAACCAGTTGAAGGTGATACAATAAAGTTAGGGAAAAGAAAAAAGATTTCGTCTGAAGCTCAAAGAAATTATTTAATAATTTCAGATGATTATCCACTTCTTAAACAAAGAGTAACTCTAAAGTTTAAAAATTTAGATTACAAGGAAACAATGAAATTAATGGGTAAAATTGGAGAGATAAATATATTAGTTGGTGATGAAGTTGCGGGGGCAATTTCTGCCGAACTTATTGATGTACCATGGGATAAAGCATTTCAAGCATTATTAGATATGAAAAATTTTGCATCTGACGTTGATGTTGCTAGTAATTTAATTAGAGTACATTCTCCTGATACCTTAACTTCACAAGAGCAGTATAAGTCAGAAAGAGCTGCTGCAGTTAAGAAAAAAGTTGAACTAGAAGATAGTGTTGAACCAATTTTTTCGGAGATATTCAGACTATATTATATCACTCCAGCACAAGCTAAAAAAACAGTTGAAGAATTATTTACTCAGTCTGGAGGTGGGGATGGATTCAGCCCAATACAAATTACTGAAGAAACTACAACAAGATCGATTATTGTTAGAGGAAAAGAGAAAGACCTGGACGTTGTAGATAAAGTTATTAAAGAAATAGATATAAGAACTAAGCAGGTTTTAATTGAAGCATTTATAGTTGAGGCCAACTCAGATTTTGAAAGAGCTTTAGGTACAAGGCTTGGTGGTAAATATATGAGAGGTGGAAGAATTGCAGGCGGTATGGGAGGTGGAACAAGTGGTAATGATGCACTTGAAGACTTTGCATTAGGTGAAGCATCAGATTCTTTTACGAATTTCCCAATTTCCGGCACTACAAGCGGTATTGGAATTTTAAAAAGAACAGGATCTTTAGCTCTTAAAGCAGAGATAACAGCATTAGAAAGTTTAGGAATGGGTAAGACAATTTCAAATCCCAAAGTTTTCACACTAGATAATCAACTTGCAACTGTTACTCAAGGTGAAGAAATTCCTTATCAAACTCAATCAGATGGATCTGTTTCAACATCATTTAAAGAGGCAGCCTTAAAATTAGAAGTTACACCAAGTATAATTGGTGACGGAAATGTATTGCTTAATATTAAAGTTAATAACGATACACCTAATAGATCAACTGCGTCTGAAGAACCTCCAATAAATAAAATGGAAATTGTAACTAAACTATTAGTTGCAGATGGAGATATTGTGGTTATTGGTGGAATTAAAAAAAATATATTAACTGAAGCTAAGTCTCAAACTCCCGGAATGGGCAATGTCCCTGTAATTGGTAACCTCTTTAAGAATAAGCAAAATTCTGATAATCTAGATGAATTATTAGTGTTTATAGCACCAAGAATTTTATAATGATAAATATAAGCAGAGAGTCTGAAATAAATTTAATAAATATCTTAATTGATCAAGATATTATTTCGGGAAAAGATTTAGCAGAAATAAAAAAAGTTTCTAGTGACGGAAATAAATCTCAGCTTGATGCAGTATTTGAGCTTAACTTAACTGATGAACAAAAGATTTTGGATTTGTTAGTTCATGATCAATCATTAGATGTTGTTGATCTAACTGGAATTGCCATATCAGATGAATTAAAATCGGTACTTCCTTCTAATTATATTAACATGAACTTTATAGCTCCATTTAAAATTGATGGAAAGGTTTTACACATCGCCATTTCTGATATTTCAAAATTAAGCTTAATGAGAAATTTAAGAACTATAACAAAAATGGATATCGAACTACATGCAGCTAAAGTTACAGATATATCAAATTTTATAAATCAGCTTTTAGCGGATGGTGAAAAAACAATTTCTGATATCAGACAAACAAATGCAGAAAAGACTAAAACTTTTGATTATGATGTTGATGAACAAGCAGAAGTACTGGAAAAACAACCAGAAGAAGATATTGAGGCAATAGAGAATGAGTCGGAGGTAATTAAATTTAGTACTGCAGTTGTTGCCGAAGCAATCAAATCTGGAGTATCTGATATTCACATAGAGCCTTATAGATTTAGTTCAAGAGTTAGATATAGATTAGATGGAATTCTTCAAGAACAAGAGCACTTTAAAAAGTTTTTACATTCAAATTATGGAGCAGTTGTTACAAGATTTAAAATTATGGGTAAATTAGATATTGCAGAAAGAAGACTACCTCAGGATGGAGCAATTCCATTTAAGATAGATGGAAAAGTAGTAGATCTTCGTCTTTCAATTCTTCCAACCGCAACAAATGAAAGAATTGTAATGAGGGTTTTGAATAAAGATGCTGGAGATATAAGCTTAGAGCAATTAAATTTTGAAGAAACAGATTTAAAAAATCTCAGAAGAGCTATTCATGGTACCCAAGGATTGGTACTCGTTACAGGACCAACAGGTTCAGGAAAAACTACAACTCTTTATAGTATTCTAAAGGAAGTTTCGAAACCTCAGCTTAATATTCTCACGGCAGAAGATCCTGTAGAATACGAACTTGATGGAGTAGGCCAAGTTCAAATTAAAGATGATATAGGTTTAAACTTTGCAACAGCTTTGAGATCATTCTTAAGACAAGATCCAGAAATAATTTTAGTAGGAGAGATGAGGGATAAAGAGACAGTTGATATTGGACTTAAAGCGGCTCTTACAGGTCACTTAGTATTTAGCACACTTCACACTAATGATGCTCCGAGTACAATTACTAGATTACAAAATATGGGAACACCCGATTATCTAATTAGTGCTGCGGTAAGCTTGGTGTTAGCCCAAAGATTAGCAAGGAAGACATGTCAAGAATGTAGAGAGCCAGACCATGATATTACTCCAAAGGCTTTAGCTGATCTTGGTTTTACTGTAGAACAAGCTTCAAGAGCAAAAGTTCAAAAAGGCAAAGGATGCCCGAAATGCAAAGATACTGGTTACAAAGGTAGAATGGGAATTTATGAAATTTTAAATGTTACAAAACCAATTAAAGAGGCAATTCTTAGAAAAGCAACCACACCTGAACTAAGAGAAATAGCAATCAATGAAGGATTTAGAACTATGCAAGATATGGGAAGAGAATTAATTTTAACAGGTGATTTAAATTTTAGAGAATTCGATAGAGTTCTATCAATGGAATAATATGTCATCAGAAACTTTTACTTATAAAGGTATTTCAGCCGGCAAATACATTGAAGGTGAAATAGAAGCTATTAATCAAGAGGAAGCCTCATTTAAATTAAAAGAACAAAAAATAATAATTACAAACTTAGTAAAAGCCAAAAAAAAGAAAGCAGCTAAAGAAAAAGGAAAAAAAGGAGGTTTTTCATTTGGAAAGAAAGCAGTTAAGCCGCAAGATGTGATGATATTTTCAAAGCAGTTTGCAACAATGGTAAAGGCCGGATTGCCAATTTTAAACGTTTTATCGATGTTAAGAGACCAAATAGAACATCCTACGATGAAAGAAATTATTGAGGATATCAGAAAAAGTCTTGAGGGAGGAATAACCCTTTCTAAGTGTTTTGAAAAATACCCAAAAATTTTTGACAATATTTATATAAACCTTATCAAAGCTGGAGAGGCCAGTGGTAAATTGGATGTTTTCTTACTTAAGTTAGTAGATTCATTAGAAAAAAGAGAGAAAGTAAAAAAGAAGATTAAAGGCGCACTAACTTATCCAATAGTAATGTTTACTGTTGCAATAACAGTTATGGTTTTTATGTTAATAAAGGTCGTCCCAGTTTTTGCAGAGATGTATGAAGGAATGGGGGTAGCCCTTCCTACTCCTACTGCGGTAATTTTAAATGCAAGTAATTTTATGAGAGGTGCGGGAGGCTTAACTCTTGGAATAATACTTACAATTTCATTTATTATTTTTAAATACACAACAACAAAAATTCCAAAAATTAGATATAAGTGGCATCAACAAGTTTTAAAAATGCCTATTTTTGGAGATATGATTTTAAAATCATTGATTGCAAGAATTTCTCTTATAATGGGTAATTTAAGTGCAGCAGGAGTTAATCTTTTAGAGAGTATAGAAATATCTAAACAAGTTAGTAATAATGATGTTGTTACACAAGCCTTAGAGAATGTTAAAAAAGGTGTTTTTTCAGGAGATACTTTAACAAAGTTATTTTTAAAAGAACCTGTATTTCCTCCAACTTTTAGTCAATTAATTTCTGTTGGTGAACAAACTGGAAACTTAGATGAAATGTTTACATCAGTATCCTCATACTATGAAGAAGAATTTGATACCTCTGTAGAAAATATGTCTAGCATGATTGAACCAATAATGATCGTTTTCATGGGAACCATGATTGGTGGTTTAATGATAGCTATGTATTCACCAATATTTAATGTAGGTTCAATTATCGGTGGTTAATTTTTTTAGTAAGAATTAAATGGTTGATCCAAGGTTTTTCACCCTCTTTAAAAACAACAGCATCCATTATTTGTTTAATAAAAAAAGTTCCTAATCCTCCCGGCTTAACATCATCAATTTTTCTATGTCTTACATTAGAATTATCTACCGGTCTACCTTTATCAAAAAAACCTATTTCAAGCTCTCCATTATCTAGAGATATCTTAATCTCCATTTTATCATCTGTTTCCTGATTTTGGTAAGCATGTTTAACAATATTTTGTGCCGCTTCAGCAATTGCTAAAACCAATTCATCTTTTAAATCTTGGTTTAAGTTAACTTTTGAAAAAACTTCTCTTGAAAATGTTCGCACATCCTTAAGACTAGACGAACTAACAACAAAATCTTTTTTTTCTGAAATATGATTCTCAACTGATGAATTCATTCATCAACCCAAATTAAGAATTTGTTCAAGTTTAGCCATCATAATTACTTTTAAAACCGATTTACTAATATCTTTGAGTATAACCTTAGTTCCTAATTCAGTTGCTTTTTGGTGACTCTCAATAAGAACCGAAATTCCAGAAGAGTCCATATATTGAACATTTTTTAAATTTAGATGAACTTCTTTTTTTGCCTCAATTAGAGGCATTATTACTTCTTTAGCTTTTTCAGTAACATCCATATCTATTTCACCGTCCAAGTGTACGATAGATACATTGTCTTCTTCTGTTACTTTATATGACATAAATATTAATATTTATTAAATTTATTAACTAAATCAACTAAAATAGCCCATTTTGGTATTATTAGTAATAGATATTGTCTTTTAAAAGATTTAAATTATAACTATACACAATTTTTACAAATATATAGGAATCATATTTATGAAAAAAAATAATAAAGGTTTTACACTTATAGAATTATTAGTTGTTGTAGCAATTATAGGTATCTTAGCAGCTGTTGGAGTTGTTGCTTATAATGGATATACAACATCAGCAAAGAAAAGTGCATCAAAAACAATACATGCATCAACAGCAAAGTTTTTAGCAGCAGAATCTAAAAAATGTGAGATGGATGTTACTTCGATTTTTGGAGGCTTAGCTTGTCCAACAACTAGAGATAATATTTATACTCATATAGATGGAAATATAAAAACGTTATTTAAAGATAAAAACCCACACAATACTAAAACTAATGCTCATACAGTAAACGCTGGTAATGATATAGTATCTACTACTAAAGGACAGACAGTTATTAGTAAGAGTGCAACTGCTGGTAGTTTATCTGTGAGTACTAAGTGGGGTTCAGACGCAGGCAATGTTCTAACTGAAACAGTTAGTGTTGCGGACGATTAATATTAATAAATTTTGAATTTCAACAATACTAAAAGCTCAGGGTTTTCACTTATTGAGCTTTTAGTTGTTGTTGCAATTTTAGGTGTAATATCTACAGTTGGTTTAATGAGTTACAACGGCTACACAAAAGCAGCCAAAAGAAAAGCAGTTATAAATGTAATGCAACAAATAACACTTGCACAAGCGGAATATTATTCTGAAACAGGTAATTATTGGAACCAAACTTCTGCATGTACCCCAAGTGCAAAAACTTCAAGTGATTTAGAAAAAGACTTTATGAATGAAGCAAATCTTATTTCAGATGAAATGGGATATTGGGTTTGTGTTGAAGGAACAACGGCCGATTATAAAGTAAAAGCAAAATCTAGATCTGGTAAATGTGAACCGACTTTAACTAGAAGTGGAAAGCTCGACACTTCTACCTGTTAATACAAACTCATGGATTATCAAAAATATTTAGAAAAAATTAAATTTATATTTTCTGGAGAATTAGAAAAAAAATTTAAAATTTATACAACTATTAGTTTAGGTTGGATAATTTTTATTGGGTATCTAACGTGGTGGAATGGTTTAAAAAGTCCTATGCTAGACAAAAGCTTTAGATGGGATGAATGGTTTTGGTTTGGTGTCGTTCCAGCATTATCTCCTTATTTATTTTATTTTATTTGGAAAAAGAAAGAGTAACAAACCTAATTTGAGCATCTAATTTCTGTGATGTATATTTATTTAATTATAAACTAAGGAAGTAAAATGGAGAATGTAGATCTGTATTCAGTTAAATCATTCGTAGATACCTTGTGGGTTATAGATTGCGCTATACTTGTTTTTATAATGCAAGCTGGATTTATGTGTATGGAAACTGGTCTTTCTAGACATAAAAATAGTATTAATGTTGCTCTTAAAAATGCAGCTGACTTTGGTCTTGCAGTTGTAATCTTTTGGCTATTTGGTTTCGGTTTGATGTTTGGAAAAAGTTTTAATGGTTATTTTGGAACTGATTTATTCTTTTTTAAAACTGATCAGGCTGAATACATGACTTATTTTGTATTCCAAGCAATGTTTGTTGCAACAGCCGCAACAATTGTTTCAGGTGCTGTTGCTGAAAGAATGAAATTTAATGGTTATTTGTTAATTACTATTATTGCTACAGGATTAATCTATCCTATCGTCGGACATTGGGCCTGGTCTTCTAGTTATTTAAATAATATTGATGCAACTAGACAATTGCTTGTTATTACTGGACAAGTTAAATCTACCGGTTGGCTTACAGATATTGGATTTGTTGATTTTGCTGGAAGCACAATAGTTCACTCTGTTGGTGGATGGATTGCACTTTCTGCAGTTTTAATTTTAGGTCCCAGGATTGGAAAATATTCAGATGCAAACAAGGGAAAGTTTACAGGCTCAAGTTTCCCTTTGGCAGTATTGGGAACCTTAATTTTATGGTTCGGATGGTTTGGTTTTAATGGTGGAAGTAACGGAGCTATGGATGAAGTAGTTCCTCTAATTTTAATAAATACATTTCTTGCTGCTTCCTTTGGATTATTAACTGGTCTTGGTATTTCATTTGCATTATTTAATAAACCAGATCCTTACTATGTAATTCTTGGACCACTCGCAGGTCTCGTTGCAATCACAGCTGGATGTAATTCAATGACATCTGTGACTTCAATTTTTGTGGGAATCATTGGAGCAGTAGTTGCAATTTTTGTTAATGAACTGCTAAATAAATTTGAAGTAGATGATGTTGTCGGTGCTGTGCCTGTTCATTTAGCTGCAGGAGTTTGGGGAACTATTGCTGTAGGATTATTTAGTGATCTTGAAATTTTAGGAACGGGATTATCCAGACTGGAACAAATCAAAGCGCAATTTATTGGAATTATTTCTATTGGTGCATTTTCATTTTTTGGATCTTATATTTTATTAAAAATTTTAAATTACTTTTATCCGCTAAGAGTAAGTCCATTGCAAGAAGAATTAGGTCTTAACATTGCAGAACATAATGCAACATCTGTGGAACACGACTTAATCACAGTTTTAGAAAAACAGTCTGAGTCTGGTGATTTAACTGTTAGAGGTCCACAAGATCCATTTACTGCAGGTGGTGTGATTGGACTTTATTATAATAGATTGATGAGCAAACTAGAAACTAGTGAAGCTGAAAAGAAAGTATGGAGAGATAGAATATCAAATGAAGTAAAACTTGCAGTAAAAGTTCAAGAAAACTTTTTACCAAAGAGGAATTTAGAAAATTACCCTGTGCACGGAATTAATATTGCAGCTAGAGAAGTTTCTGGAGATTTCTTCAGCTTTTATCCTCACAATGATAGTGTTTACTTTATTATTGCTGATGTTGCGGGCAAAGGAATTCATGCAGGAATGGTAATGGCAAAAGCATCAACTTTATTTGAGATTATGTCTAAAGATCAAGTAGATCCAGATGAAATGATGTTTCATATGAATAACGATCTATTTTTAACCAAAACTGGAGGAATGTTTGTTACTAGTATATTGGGAGAATATAATATGAGGACTGATGAATTAAGATGGGTAAATGGAGGTCATCAACCAGCAATTATTAGATCATCATCAGGAAATTATGAAAAATATGAGAGTAATTCACCACCTATGGGTGTTATACTTCAGAAGGATAAATCAGTTTATAAAACTCATAAAGTTAAGCTAGATAGTAACAGGTTTTACGCGTTCACTGATGGTTTATCTGAAAGCTTAAATAGTTCAGGCGAGGAAATAGGAATAGATGGATCATTAAAAATTATAGAGCAAAATTTTAATACAGATTCTCACAAACAATTATCAGATATATCAAATACAGTAATTAATACTGCCGGGGATAATAAGCTAAGTGACGACTTAACCTTAATATCTATAGGTAAATAACAATCTAAGTTAAATAAACCCGCGATCAAATATCATATATAATAAGCATATCTTAGAAAATATATTTCGAATGTGGATGAAAAAAATTTAAAAATTGGAATTATTGGCGCTGGTATACAAGGAGTTTGTAATGCTTTGTTTCTACAAAAAAAAGGTTTTCAAGTAACACTTTTTGACAGAGAAGAGCCAGGAAGTGCAGCATCATATGGAAATGCTGGTCACTTTTCTCCTTATGCGTCTGTTCCTTTAAACAGACCAGATGTCATAGCAGACGTTCCTTCAATGTTAATTAGTTCAAGAGGACCTCTTGCTTTAAAATGGAACTATGTACCAAAAATGATTCCCTGGTTTGCTAGATTTATATTAAATTGTAGGGAGGAAAAAATGATGCATACAGCTAAGAATATGCATCAAATTTTAGATCAATCATTACCAGCGTTCGATGAATTATTTGATGAAATTGATTTAGATGGGTTAGTAGAAAATAATGGAATTCTTTATGTTTGGACTGACCAAAATATGAAGAGTAGAGAATTAGAAATTCGAATTAGAGATCAACTTGGAGTAAAACAACAATTAGTTAATAAAAAAGAAATTCACGATTTAGAACCTAACTTAAAACCATTTTATCATGGTGGAGTTTTCTATGATTATGCTAGACATGCAAGAAATCCAAGAAAAATTTTATTAAAATTATTTGAAAATTTTGTAAATAAGGGTGGAAAATTTTTAAAATTAAATATTCAAAATATAGATTTTGATGAAGAAAATCCTGTTCTAAGAACGGAAACTCAAAGATTTATTTTTGATAGACTTGTTATTGCATGTGGAGCATTTTCAAAAAGACTAACTGACAAATTACATGAAAATATTCCCTTAGATACTGAAAGAGGATATCACGTTCACTTTAAAGATTATGACCATTTAATTTCAAGACCTATAGTTTATGCAAATAGAGGTTTTGGGATGACACCAATGGAACAAGGGCTACGAGTTGTTGGAACGGTTGAATTTGGAGGTTTGGAAAATTCTCCATCTAAATCTAGAATAAAAAACTTGATATTAAATGCAAAAGATATGTTGGATGGTTTACCAGAACATAAAGACGAGTGGCTTGGTTTTAGACCTACATTACCTGATTTTCTACCAGTTATAGGACCTTCTAAAAACTATAAAAACGTTTTTTATTCTTTTGGTCATCATCATTTAGGCTGGACACTTGGAGCAATATCAGGAAAAATTATATCTAAAATGATCTCAGGTGAGAATACTAACTTAGATTTGCAACCATACAGTTCAATAAGGTTTAGTTAAAATTAATCTTTTATAGTACTCTATTTCATGCTTGAAAATAAAAGTAATATAATAATTGCATCTATTTTGCTTTTTTTAGCAGCTTTGTTTTGGTCTGGAAATTTTGTTGTTGGAAAGATAGCAGGTTTAAATGAAATACCTCCAATTTCATTAAACATATTAAGGTGGTCACTGGCGTTTCTAATTTT
>CABZDS010000013.1 GCA_902524595.1 uncultured Pelagibacteraceae bacterium
TGTTTTTAATTCTAATGGAAATTCAGATCCATCAATTTTAAATTTAAAATATTCTAAATCAGAAAATAATATAATCAAAATTTTGAATAAAAATGAAGAAAGTTCAAAAATTGCATTGCGCCAATTAGAAAAAAGAAATCTTAAAATTGCAAAGTCTAAATCATCAATCCTTTTTGATAGAGACACTTCACCAGGAGAAAAAATTAAAATAAGTTCAAAAGATAAATGTTATTGTATTTTTTCTGCCCCTGGCAATGATATGTTGGTTCATGAACAAAATCCTCCTACAGAACTAACTTTATTTATTAAAAGAAATAATATTGTTGACTATAAAGAACATAGAATAATTCCAGATCCAATTTTTGATCCTTTAGACGAAAAAAATATTGCAAAACAATCAGCGATTTCTTTTGAAGTTAAAGAAGGAGATTATATTCAAATAATTTGTCCAACTGGTAGACAATGTTCAGATTTTGTTGCTTTTGATACAGCTAAATTAGGCAAAGGTATTGAGAAAGGTTTAGATTGGCAAACAACCAGAACCTTTATGGGTAATACATTTCCGGGACCAGGATTGTATTCAAAATTTTATGACACAGATCATGAACCTTTAGTAGAAGTAATAAGAGATACTGTTGGTAGACATGACACTTTTAATCTTGCTTGTACATCAAAATATTATGAAGATGCTGGTTATTTTGGGCATCCAAATTGCTCAGATAACTTAAGCGGTGCTATGGAAAATTTTGGTGTTAATAGACAAAAAGGGTGGCACGCTATAAATTTATTTTTTAATACTTCGGCAGGAGGCTTAAATACTGTGCTATCTGATGAATCATTTGCTAGACCTGGGGATTATGTAATATTAAAAGCTTTAAAAGATTTAACTTGCGGAACATCAGCCTGTCCAAGTGATATAGATCCATGTAATTCATGGAACCCTACAGATATTTTTGTTAGAACTTATGAAAAAAAAAGAGAATTTACAAAATCTTTTGCATTTAGAATGAAACCAGACTCAGAATTTAAATTAACAAAAAATACTGGATTTCATGAAAGAACATCTAAGTTAACAAGAAACTTTGTTGATGCAAGAGGATATTGGTTGCCCAATGATTATACTAAACACGGAGTAATAAATGAATACACAGCATGTAGAGAAAAAGCAGTTTTAATTGATTTATCTTCATTAAGAAAATTTGAAATATTAGGTCCAGATGCAGAAGAATTGATGGACTATACTTTAACAAGAAATGTTAAAAAATTGTCAGTTGGACAAATTGTTTATTCTTCGATGTGTTATGAAAATGGTTCTATGTTTGATGATGGAACTTTGTTAAAAATGAGTGATCATGGATTCAGGTGGGTGTGTGGTGATGAATATGCAGGTGAATGGTTAAAAGAACAAGCAAAAAAGAAAAAATTTAATGTTTTAATTAAAAACTCCACTGATCAAATAAATAATATTTCTCTACAAGGGCCAAATAGTAGAAAAATTTTAGAAAAGTTTATTTTTACTCCACCAACACAACCTTCTATTTCAGAATTACAATGGTTTAGGTTTACAATCTGTAGAGTAAAAAAACTTAGTGGAATTCCATTAATGGTTTCTAGAACTGGATACACAGGCGAGTTAGGATATGAAATATGGTGTCACCCTTCTGATGCACCAGCGGTTTGGGACGTGCTTATTGAAGCTGGAAAAGATGAAGGATTAATACCTGCTGGTTTTGGAGCATTAGATTTATTAAGAATTGAAGCAGGTCTAATATTATTTGGTAATGAATTTGATGGCCAAGTAGACCCGTTTGAAGCTGGTGTTGGATTTACGGTTCCATTAAAAACAAAAACAGCAGATTTCATTGGTAAAGAAGCATTAATAAATAGAAAAGAAAATCCGCAAAAGAAATTAGTTGGATTAGAGCTTGTAGGCAAAGAAAAAGCTAATCATGGCGATTGCGTTCATATTGGAAGGTCCCAAGTTGGGGTAGTCACAAGTGGATGTCTGTCTCCTACATTGAATAAAAATATTGCATTGTGTAGAATTGATGTGGGTCATTCAAAAATAGGTATAAATGTTGAAGTAGGCAAAATTGACGGACATCAAAAAAGAATACCTGCCAAAGTTGTTGGTTTTCCACATTACGATCCTCAAAAAACTCGTGTAAAATCATAATGTCAAAATCATCTAAGGATTTACTTGAATTTTGGGAAGATCAAATGAAACTATCCCATACATCCAGTAATTACTTTTTCAGAAAATCTCCTTCACATTATCATATGATGTTGATTGTGATGAATTCCTATAAGTTAAATGAAAACTTATCTGTCGAAGAACTTAAGACTAGACTCTTTAAAACCTCAAGACCCAAATCTGCACTTATGATCAAAGAAGCTTGTGATAAAGAATTTTTTTACCTCGAGAAAACCGGAAATGACCATAGAAAAAAGTACGTTTTACCCACACAGAATTTTATTAATGAATTTAACGAATATTTGAAAACTCTCAAAAATTTGAGTTTTTAATTAAAAATCTAATAAATATTTAGAATTTATATAAATTATATATAAAAATTATTATATTCTTTCCTTTGCTAAAAAATTAAAATTCATTCATGTCGTTACCGACAAAAGCAAAAGTTGTAATAATTGGTGGAGGAATTCACGGGTTAAGTACCGCTTGGAAACTTTCTGAAAAATATAAAAATCCAAACGATGTAGTTGTCTTAGAAAAGGAAGACACAGCTGCAGGTGCAAGTGGAATTGCGTGTGGAGTTGTTAGAAATAATTATTTTCAACCAGCAATGAGAGAATTAATGGCTCACTCAGTTAGTGTTTGGGAAAGTGATCCAGAAGCATTTAAATATAATGCAGTTGGCTATATGCAAATTTCTCCAGAAGTAATGCATAAAGATGTAGCAAGTATTTACGAGCAACAAAAAGCTATTGGATATGAATCTGAATTTATCGAGGGTGAAAAAGATTGCATGAAATATATGAAAGGAATTTTTAGTGATTGGCAAGCAAAAGGAATTACGTCAGTCTTACATGAAAAAAAAGGTGGATACGCATTTAATAAAGACTCAATTAAAGCATTAGAGAAAAAAGCAAATTCAAACGGTGTTAACGTTCATAAAGGAATAAAAGTTACAGGTTTTAAAAGAGGAAGTAACAGCAATGCAATTAATGGGGTAGTTACAGATAAAGGAATAATTGATTGTGATCAGGTAGTAATTGGAGCAGGACCATGGGTAAGAGATTTTTGGAACATGTTGGAGTTACCAAAAACAACAAACATAAAAGATGCAAAAAATGGAAAAATGCATGAAGTTGAAATGTGGAAGTACTGGTTTTTACAAGAAGGTATATTAGGTGTAGACGCAGACTATTTAAAAACAAATGAAGGTAAAGCACCTCCAGTAATTCATGTTGATACAGATGCTCCACTTTATTCTGATAAAGATGGTAAAATAATTACAGAAGACTTATGGGGTATTTATTACAAACCTGATATTGAAGGATTGGGAGTTCAAGGTGGAACATCACCTTACATTGTGCAAAAACATTTTGATGAAGTTAATGTTGATCCATATGGAATAGACTCACCAGAATATCAAACTACAGATAAATTTTCTGAAATGTGGACTTCAGCACTTGCACATATTCAGAAGCGTTTTGTAGGTAAATCTCATTTGTATAGAAAGGGACCGTCAGGTGGATTAGGATGTTTAACCCCAGACTCATTCCCGATATTCGATCGATTTTTTGAAAATGTTTACATGATTGCAGATGCAAATCATGGTTATAAAATGATAGGTGTTGGACACCTAGTGGCACAAGAAATTTTAGGTCAAGAAAGTGAATTACTAAAACCGTTCAGGTTCGATAGATATGAAAAAGGAAAACTTCATCCGACCTCGAATAGTCCGTTTCCTTGGAGTTAATTTATCTAAGTAGACAAACGTTTTTTTTTCAGTTACCTTTTTGATCTGAAAATTCAAAGGGGGAAGAATGACGGATCTTGATAAACATGTAAACCAACCAGGTAGAGCTAAACTCGTCAAAAAAGTTAGAGAAAAAATAAACGAATTAGGAATTACATATATCTATTATCAATTTATTTCAGTAACTGGAAGAGTTGTTGGAAAAGGAATACCAGCAGACCACTGGGAAAGAACTGCGGAAAAGGGTTTTCAATTAGTTTATGGAGCAACTGCAAACTTATTTTTAGATCGTCATAATAATTATATTGGTTACGGTCCAGAAGCTATGGAATTGGTAGGAATACCTGATCCAGAAACTTTTGTTCAATTACCTTGGGATAAGAGAGTTGGAAGAGTTTTTGTTACGTGTTTTAGAAACAGAGAAGAAAGAAAAAATCCAGGAGGTCATTTAACAAGTGACTGCAGAGGTAATCTTAGAATTTTCATGAATGAGTTCAAAAAGAAACATGGATTAGAATTAAGAGTTGGAACTGAGCCTGAAATGATGTGGTTAACAAAAAATCCTGATGGAACTCCAACTGGACAAGGTTTCTCAAAACCGTTCTGTTATCATATTGATCAATTTGAATCTTTAAGACCTGTGTTTTTGAAGGTTATTGAGTACGCAAAAGCGATGGGTCTTGATATGATCCAAGGTGACCATGAAGATGCGCCAGGTCAATTAGAACTTAACTGGACATTTGATAATGTTTTAAGAAATGCAGATAGATTATCAACATATAGACAAATTTGCGCTCAAGTAGCTAGAGAACATAATCTTATTGCTTGCTTCATGACTAAACCATTTATGGGAGTTTCAGCAAGTGGATGTCACACCAACATGTCTTTGTGGAAAGGTGGTAAAGTATCTGTAAATAAATTAGGTAACAAAAAACTTCCAGGTGTAGAAGAAGTCTTTAGTTATGTATCCGGTGGAACTAATACTTTCATGCCAGATACTAAGGATATGCAATTACCTGGAAAAATTGGATTACAATCAATTGCAGGTATAATGAAACATTTGCCAGCTTTAACAGCAATTGGTTCTTCAACAGTGAATTCATATAGAAGATTATGGGATCAAGGTTTTTGGGCACCAGTATATGCTGACTGGGGTTATCAAAATAGAACTTGTGGTTTAAGAGTATCAGCTCCAGGTAGATTTGAGTACAGATCAGTTGACTCTATGCATAATCCGTATTTGTTAGGTGCAGCATTACTTAAAGCTTGTGATGAAGGAATATCTAAAAAAATGAAACCAGCTAAACCAGAGTCTAGAAATATATATGAAGCTCAAAAAGCTGGTAAAGATGTTAAAAAACTTCCACTAAGTTTAGGTGAAGCTTTAGATAGATTGGCGGAGGATGAAGTTATAAAATCATCAATGCCAGATGAAATGTATAAAGTATTTAGTTGGTACAAACGAGATGAGTGGGAAAAATTCCTTGGTGCAACAACACAATGGGATCTTGATACTTATTTAGATTGTCTACCCTAGTAGGATAAAATATGTGCGGGATTGCAGGATTAATTCATAGAGGAAATACTTCAAAGGTTGGTTTTGAACTTCAAGGTATGCTTCAAGCATTAAAGCATAGAGGAGAAGATTCAACTGGATACGCTCTATACGGAAAAACTAACGGTCAAAATTTTATCATGAGATTTAAAGTTGGAGAAAATGTCGGTGAAGGCAGTAATTCAGTCATGGAAGATGTTTCAGTATATGATGAAAGAAAAAAAATAGTTGATGGATATTTATCTGATTTGGGAGCAAAGATAATTAAAGAAGAAAGGATACTTCCTTATTCATTAAGATATGAAATTGAGTACGATAAAGATCTTATGGAGTTTTCGCAAAAAATAGAAAGTGTGCCTGGTGTTGAAATTCTATCAATGGGCAAATCTTTAGAGGTAATTAAAGATTTAGGAAATGCAGAGGCAGTATGCAAGAGATATAACCTTGATAAATTAGTTGGTACTCATGCTATTGGACATGCGAGGATGGCAACAGAGTCAGGCGTTGATATTAAGTCAGCACATCCATTCTGGGGATATCCTTTCAGTGATGTATCTGTTGTTCACAACGGTCAATTAACTAATTATTGGAATAATAGAAGAGTATTAGAGAATAAGGGAATGAGATTTATGTCAGAGTGTGACTCTGAATTAATTGCAGTTTATTTGGCTGAAAAAATGAGAAATGGAGCGACACTTGAGGAAGGAATGAAAGAGACTTTAACGGGCCTGGATGGGGTTTTCACTTACTTCGTTGCTACCAAAGACTCTTTAGGAATGGCAAAAGATACTATGGCCGCAAAACCACTGGTATTATATGAGTCTGATGATCTTGTAGCTATGGGTTCCGAAGAAATAGCAATTAGATCAGTATTACCACAAGAAATAGAAACATATGATCCATTTGATGGAGAGGTTAAAGTATGGCAAATTTAAAAACATCAGAAAAAAAAACTAAAGCTCAATCAATGGGACTTCATTCAGAGGTTCTAACAGGTAAAACTCAACAAAAATTTTTTAACCCCGATGAAGCAGAAAATTTTTATTATTTTGGCACATATGATGTTGATTTTAACAAAAGAACTGAAATCGATGTAAAAAATATGGAATGCAGAGAAGCCAATAAAAAAATTGATGAACTAATGAAAGATGGATATGGAACAATTGTTATAAAGAATCCTCAAGGGAAACATAGTTTAGGTGTTGGAATTTTAAACAAACTAAATTTAATATTTGAAGGAAGTTTAGGTTATTTTGGGTGTGGATCAATGGATGGTCCGATAGTCAGAATTAATGGAAGAGTTGGTTGGTCTTGTGCTGAAAATATGATGGCTGGCAAAGTTGTCATAGAAAAAAATGCGGGGTCTTGCTTTGGGGCAGCTATAAGAGGCGGCGATCTGATATGCAAAGGAAGCGTAGGTGCACGAACTGGCATTGATCAAAAAGGTGGAACTATAATAATTGGCGGAGATGCTGGCGCTTTTACTGGATTTATGATGCAAAGAGGCAGAATAATAATCTTGGGTGACGTAGGTATAAACTTAGGCGACTCAATGTATGATGGGACAATTTTTGTAGGTGGAAAAATTGGATCATTTGGTAGTGATGCTGTCGAAGCTGAGTTAACTGATTCTGACCAAGATTGGCTTAAGAGAAAATTAAAGGTTGCGGAGATCGGAGAAAATTTCGATGTTTCTAAAATGACCAAAGTTGTTGCAGGAAAAAAACTTTGGAATTACGATGCTCTTGAACCTACAGAGAAAAAAGGAGCAATTTAAATGGCAAAGAAAAAAAACGGTAACGTAAAGTCAAACGGACATTCTAATGGAAACGGAGTAGCGTCTAGAAACAAAAGTTTACTAGGTCAAAATGCAATATTCACTCCTGAAGTGATGGATGACATTCATATTAAAGCAGAGTTAGGTAGATACAGGATGCGTGGTATGGCTTTGATGAAAAAAATACCAACTTTTGACGATCTAGTTTTCTTGCCAGGTACTTTAACAAGATTTGTAATCGAAGGTTATAGAGAAAAATGTGAAACTAAAACAATTATTGGTCCAAGGTGCGAAAATCCGATCGAACTTGATATACCAGTTTATATCACAGGAATGAGTTTTGGTGCCTTATCGTATGAGGCTAAAACTGCGCTAGCTAGAGGAGCAACAATGGTTGGTAGCGCAACATGTTCGGGTGAAGGTGGAATGATACCGGATGAAAGAAGATATTCTGAAAAATGGTTTTATCAATGTATTCAATCTAGATATGGTTTTAATCCACACCATGCACAACTAGCTGATGGAATTGAAGTATTTATTGGACAAGGTCAGAAAGTTGGAATGGGAGGTCACTTAATGGGTCAAAAGGTTACTGACCAAGTTGCAGAAATGAGATCACTACCAGCAGGTATTGACCAAAGATCACCAGCAAGACACCCAGATTGGTTAGGTCCAGACGATTTAGCTTTAAAAGTACAAGAGCTTAGAGAATTAACAAAAAATAAAGTACCAATTCAATTAAAACTTGGTGCAGCAAAAGTTTATGATGATGTTAGGATGGCAGCAAAATGTGATCCAGATTCAATTTATCTTGATGGAATGGAAGGTTCAACAGGTGCTGGACCACACATTGCAGCTGCAAACACAGGTATCCCTGGAATTGCTGGAATTAGAGAAGCAAGAAGAGCTTTGGATGATGTAGGTAAAACTGGAAAAGTAACTTTAATTTATGCAGGTGGTGTTAGAGATGGAGCGGATATGGCTAAAGCTTTAGCACTTGGTGCAGATGCAATTGCAATTGGAACCGGTGCAATGGTGGCTTTAAATTGCAATAAAGAAATACCAGAATCTAACTTTGAAAAAGAAATGGGTGTTCCTGCAGGTCATTGTTATCACTGTCATACAGGTAGATGTCCAGTAGGAGTGGCTACTCAAGATCCAAAGTTAAGAAAAAGATTAAATCCTGATGATGCAGCACTAAGAGTATACAATTATTTGCATGCGATGACATTAGAGGCTCAATTATTGGCTAGAGCATGTGGAAAAACAAATATTCACTCACTAGAGCCAGAAGATATGGCAGCGTTAACTATGGAGGCTTCGGCTTTAGCAAAAGTACCTCTTGCAGGAACAAATCATACAGTAGGAGTTAAAGATTTTCATAAAATTTAGTTGCAAATATGGTCAAGAAAAAAGGTAAAAAGAAAGTCAAATCAAAACAGATAAAAGGTCAGCTAGGTAAAAAAAAAGAAACTGCTAGAGAGAAAATGATTGGCCAAACTATTGGTTACAGATACGACGTAAATCTTTTACCTGATTACAGCCGACTTACTCCATTTTTAAAAAAATATATAGAAGCTATGGGTTGGGACGATCTTAATTGGTTAGAAGACGTTCATATGGGTTATGAAGAAAATAGGCCTGCTGTTTTTGACAGAAATGCAAACGGTTGGGTAACAATTCCAAGTAAAATAAAATTGCCAAATAATCAGCAAGATAGAGATATGATTGCCAGAGAATTATTAGTAAAATTTCAAATGTCTCCGAATCATCCTTTGGTTGATTTGAAAAAAGCTTATTTAAAATTCTAAGTTTCAATTTGAAGTTGATAAAATAATTATTAACATCTAATTTTTATAACAAAAATAAAATTGTAAGCATTAAAAAAATTTCATAAAGTTCATTAACTATTAATAGGAGAGAGAAATATGACTGATCAATTAGGTGCTCTCACAACATTATTTACAGAGTTCTATTATTGGGTAACTGTGGTTCTTATGTTTTTGATCCACGTAGGATTTTGTATGTATGAAGTTGGAGCATCTCGTTACAAACATCACCAACATACTCTTATGAAAAATACAATGCTAATACCACTGGTAACAGTTACATGGTTTTTCTTTGGTTGGTGGATATACTGGGCATTTCCCACAGGACCTGGATTAGCTCCTTCAATAATGACGGAAAGTACTGGTTTAGTTCTTGGAGGTGGATTTGGTGGAAATGATCTTGCTAACCCTACAAATGCATTGATGGCAGTAAATCTAAACGATCATATAATGGGTGTCTTCTGGGCAGCCTTTTTATTATTTTCATGGACTGCAGCTTCAATTGTATCTGGAGCGGTTATTGAAAGGATAACTACTTTTGCATTTGGAATACTTGCAATTGCAATTGGATCTGTTTTCTGGACAATTGATGCTTCATGGGGATGGCATTTTGATGGATGGATGTTAAAAATATTAGGATATCACGATGCATATGCTTCTGGAGTAATTCACGCAATTGCCGGGGGTTTTGCTTTAGGTGTTCTTGTTGTTTTAGGGCCAAGAATTGGAAAATTTTCATCTAGTGGAGAACCAAGAAATATTGGACCAAGAAATCCTTGGTTAGTAACTGTTGGATTATTTTTAATCTATACAGGTTTTTGGGGTTTTTACGCAGCTTGTAATGTACCAATTTATGATCTTGGACCAGAGTATGGTATGGAAGGTGTAACTTTCTTTACGGCAACTAACATCTACCTAACGCCTACAACACTTAGTGGAATAACGATGAACTTTTTAATGTCGTTATCTGGAGGTTTGTTGGCTGGATATGTAATATCAAAGGGAGATCCTTTCTGGACTTATTCATCAGGACTTGCAGGCATAATATGTGCATCTGCAGGTAATGATTTATATCATCCAATACAATCAATGATAATCGGTATGATCGGAGTGGTTATAGCTTACAAAATGCATTATTGGGTCGAGAAAAAATATAAAATCGACGATGCAGTTGGAGCAGTAGCTGTTCATGGTTATGCTGGATTTGTTGGTCTTGTAATATGTGGTTTTGTTTTAAATGGTTATCCTTCATCTGGTTACAGTGTAGGAGCTATGTGGGACGGAACTAATTATGCAGCAATTAATCCTCTAGGAATGTTTATCGGAGCAATAATAATGTTTTTTGTTTTGGGTATGCTTCCTGGATATATAATTGCTAAAGTTCTAAATGGAATGGGTAAACTAAGAATACCTAGAGAAGTTGAACTTGCAGGACTTGACTATACAATAATGGAAGAGGCTAAAGAAGACGAGAAAGCAGTAGTCTCAGCCAGTAGATAAAGGAGGTATGTAAATGGCAACAGTATCAAATTGGGTAGATCATTTAAGTGCCTCTGAGGTACAAGGATCTGTCTACCCAGGTGTTGGAGCTGAAGGAGTGCTTGTAATAGTAGCGATTCTTATTTGGGTTGGCTGGCATGTAATTTCATCTAAACAAGAAGATGGTAAGATGAATGAAATTGTCAGAAAAAAACCTAGTTCTAACGACTGGAAGAGCAATATAACTGACGGTTAAAACTTTAAAGAGGGCACATGAAACATTGTGCCCTCTTTTTCAAATGGAAAATTCTAAAAATAAAAATCAAGAAGAAAATAAAACACCAAGTAAAATGGCAAGACTTACATGGCCAAAAGCAAAGTATGGTGTCTATGCCGCAATCATCATTATTGTATTAGTAAATCTCGTTTACTATAAAGATTTTTTATTATCTTTAATTTAATTAATTTTTATGTGTGGAATTGTTGGAATATATCTAAAATCAAAAAAGTTTGAAAATGATTTAGGTAAAATGTTGTCTGGAATGTTGATTAATATGGAGTCCAGAGGTCCTGATAGTGCTGGTTTTGCTATTTATAAAAAAGAAAAAAAGGATGAATTAAAATATTCAATATGTATTAACAATTTACCTTTTGAAAAATTTAAAAAAGATATTTCAAAAAAAATTAAATTAACTAAAATATTAAAAAATTCGGACCACGTAATTTTAAGCTCCAAAGAAAAATTAAAAAAAGTTTTGAATATTTTAAATGAATTTAAAGGAGTTTCTTTAGTTGGTTTTGGTAAGTCTATTGAAATATTTAAGCAAATTGGAAATCCTAAGGAAGTAGTAAAAAAGTTTAATCTAGAAAATTTTAGTGGGACTCATGGGATAGGTCATACGAGAATGGCTACTGAAAGTGCTATAACAACTGACGGATCTCATCCCTATTCTACAGGCTCCGATGAATGCTTGGTACATAATGGATCATTATCAAATCACAATAACTTGAGGAGAAATTTAACAAAAAAAGGAGTAAATTTTAGTTCTGAAAATGACACCGAAGTAGCAGCAGGATATATTTCAAATCATTTATCAAATAAAAAAAATTTGAAAGAGACACTTAAAAAAGGTTTGAGTGACTTAGATGGATTTTACACTTTTATAACAGGTACAAGAAAAGGATTTGCCATAGTTAGAGATGAAATTGCATGTAAACCTGCTGTTGTTGCTGAAACTAAATACTATGTTGCTATAGCATCTGAATTTCAAGCAATGGCACATTTGCCTGGTGTTAACATGGCTAAAATTTTTGAGCCTGAACCTGGTATTGTATATTCTTGGGGCAGTTAATGAAATTAGATTTGACAAAATTGAAACTTAGAAAAGTAAATGAAACATTACAATCAATCGACCCTAAAAAAAATAATAAAAATTATACAATTTTAAATCCAGAGGGAAATCATGCTATCTGTGCAGGTTTAATAGATGATATAGATGTGACCGTAAAAGGTCATGTTGGATATTATTGTGGCGGAATGAACCAAAATGCAAATATTACAGTTGAAGGAAATGTTGGAACAGGTGTGGCTGAAAATATGATGTCCGGAAAAATTCATGTGAAAGGAAATGCCTCTCAGTCTGCTGGAGCTACAGCACATGGAGGATTTTTACTTATCGATGGAGATGCGAGTTCTAGATGTGGAATTTCAATGAAAGGAATTGATATTGTTGTGAAAGGTTCTGTAGGTCACATGTCTGCTTTTATGGCCCAATCTGGTAATTTGGTAGTTTGTGGTGATGCGGGTGAGGCATTAGGTGATAGTTTATATGAAACAGATATCTATATTAAAGGCAAGGTTAAGTCCTTAGGAGCTGATTGCATAGAAAAAAAAATGGATAATAAACATTTAAAAAAATTAGATAAACTTTTAAAAAAAGCAAAGTTAGATAAATTAAAATCTAAAGATTTTAAAAGATATGGTTCAGCTAGAAAACTTTATAATTTTAAAATAGACAATGTATCAAGTTATTAAATATGAAAAAAAATAATAAAACATATCCAAGACAATCTTGGACTTTCGACGAGTATACAAATTCTGAAATTAGGAGAGCAGCTGAAACAGGAATTTATGATATAAGAGGAGGTGGATCTAAGAGAAGACTTCCTCATTTTGATGATCTTTTATTTTTAGGTGCATCAATGTCCAGATATCCTTTAGAAGGATATCGAGAAAAATGCACAACTAATGTAACCTTGGGTACAAGGTATGCAAAAAAACCTTTAGAACTTGATATACCAATAACAATAGCAGGAATGAGTTTTGGTGCATTATCAGGGTCTGCAAAAGAAGCATTGGGTCGTGGAGCAAGTATTGCAGGTACATCAACAACTACGGGTGATGGAGGCATGACACCTGAAGAAAGAGGACAGTCAAAAAATCTAATTTATCAACTTTTACCGTCTAGATATGGGATGAATCCTAATGATTTAAGAAAAGCAGATGCAATAGAAGTTGTGATTGGACAAGGTGCAAAGCCTGGAGGAGGTGGAATGCTTTTAGGGCAAAAAATTAGTGATCGTGTTGCTGAAATGAGAACTTTGCCAAAAGGAGTTGATCAACGTTCCGCATGTAGACATCCAGACTGGACTGGACCAGATGATTTGAAGATCAAAATTTTAGAGTTAAGAGAAATTACCAAATGGAAAGTCCCAATATTTGTGAAAATTGCAGGAGCAAGACCTTATTATGATACCGCATTAGCAATTAAAGCTGGTGCAGATGTAGTTGTTTTAGATGGTATGCAAGGAGGAACTGCGGCGACGCAAGAAGTATTTATTGAAAATGTTGGTCAACCAACATTGGGTTGTATAAGACCAGCTGTTGACGCTCTACAAGATCTAAATATGCATAGAAAAGTTCAATTAATTATTTCTGGTGGGATTAGAAATGGAGCAGATGTAGCTAAGGCTTTGGCCCTTGGAGCAGATGCAGTTTCAATCGGTAGTGCAGCAATGATTGCTATCGGAGATAATGATCCTAAATGGGAAAAAGATTATAACAAACTTGGAACTACTGCTGGCGCATACGATGATTGGCATGAAGGAAATGATCCTGCAGGTATTTCAACTCAAGATCCTAAATTAATGAAAAGATTAGATCCAATAAAAGCTGGAAAAAAACTTTCAAACTATTTAAAAGTAATGACATTAGAAGCTCAAACACTTGCAAGAGCATGTGGTAAAAATAGCTTACATAATTTAGAACCAGAAGATATGTGTGCTTTAACGGTTGAAGCTGCCGCGATGGCTAGAGTTCCTTTAGCTGGTACTACGTGGATACCAGGTATAAATAATAAATAAATATTGATACTAAGTAATTTAATTCATATTATTAATAATGCCTAAAAATTTATCTCAAATAGCTAGATCTAAAAAAATTAAATATTTTTTAATCAGTTTTGTTGATTTGTTTGGTGTATTAAGATCAAAATTAGTTCCAGCACAAGCAATTGCTGAAATGCAAAAAAATGGAGCTGGTTTCGCAGGATTTGCAACATGGCTTGATATGTCACCAGCAGATAGTGACATGTTCGCAATACCAGATCCAAATAGTTTAATTCAATTACCATGGAATAAAGAGATTGGATGGTTAGCTTCAGATTTATATATGGATGGTGGACCTGTAGATGCATCTCCAAGAGTAATGTTGAAAAATCAGATAAAAAAATTAAGTGAAAAAAAACTTCAAATGAAGTCTGGTGTTGAGTGTGAATATTTTTTAATTTCTGAGGATGGATCGTCTATTGCAGATCCTAGAGATATCCAATCAAAACCTTGTTATGATCAATCAGCTTTAATGAGAAGATATGATTTAATTAAAGAGATATGTGACAGTATGATTGAGTTAGGATGGAAACCATATCAAAATGACCATGAAGATGCTAATGGTCAATTTGAAATGAATTGGGATTATTCTGACAGTTTAATAACTGCAGATAGGCATGTTTTTTTTAAATTTATGGTAAAAAATTTAGCTGAAAAACATGGTTTAAGAGCTACATTTATGCCAAAACCATTTAATAATTTAACTGGTAATGGTTGCCATGCACATGTTTCTGTTTGGGGAAAAGGAAAAAATCAGTTTTTAGACAAAAAAGATAGATTGGGTTTAAGCAAAATGGCTTACAATTTCCTAGGCGGAGTTATAAAGAATGCTCAACCTTTATCAGCTTTTTTTAATCCGACTATTAACAGTTATAGAAGAATAAATGCTCCACCAACAAAATCAGGAGCTACTTGGTCTCCAAGCAGCATATCTTATACGGGAAATAACAGAACACATATGATTAGAATTCCGGACCCAGGAAGATTTGAACTTAGATTAATGGATGGATCAGCTAACCCATATTTATTACAAGCTGGCGTTCTTGCGGCTGGTTTGGAAGGTATAAATAAAAAAATAAATCCAGGTAAACCTTTATTCTGTAATATGTATACAGATTATAAAAAATACCTAAACTTGCCTAAACTTCCTAATAACGTTTCTGAGGCACTAAATATGTTAAGTGGTAGCAAAGTCCTTAATAAAGCATTTGGAAAAAAAGTTATTGATAGTTATATAAAATTAAAAAGTAACGAAATAGATAATTTCAATAAACAAGAAGTCTTTGATAAGAAAAAATCAGTTACTAAATGGGAAAAAGATAACACCTTAGATTGTTAGAAATGAATTTAAATAATATTTCTAAATGGAAATATTCTAATTTTCTAATTAATAAATCTTATAACTTTGATCGTAAAAGAATTTTAAAACTTATACCTTCTAACTTGCTATTGAATTCAAATAAAACTATATCGAACTGGAAAAATTACAAAAAAACACCACTATTAAAATTAGAGAAACTAAACAGAAATTTAAAACTTAATAATATATTTTACAAAGATGAATCGAAAAGATTTCATTTAAAATCATTTAAAGCTTTAGGTGGAGCATATGCTGTAGAAAAAATATCCAAAGGGAAAAAAAATATTATAATATCATCTGCAACAGCTGGAAATCATGGTAGATCAGTTGCTTGGGGCGCTCAAAGATTGGGTTTGCAATGTAAAATTTTTGTTAGTCAATATGTAAGTGAAGCGAGAGTAAAAGAAATTGAAAAATTTGGAGCCGATGTAATTCGAGTAAAAGGTAATTACGAAAATTCATTAAACGAATGTAGAAAATTATCAAAAAAGAATAATTGGAAAATTGTTCAAGATGTATCTACGAAAAATTATAGTTATGTTCCCTTGTTAACTATGGCTGGTTATTCAATTATGATTAAAGAAATTTCAAAACAAACTACGCATTATATTACACATATATTCCTTCAAGCTGGCGTTGGTGGCATGGCAGCAGGTGTAGTTGCGGGAGTTGCAAAATATTTCAAGAGAATTCCTAAAATAATAATAGTTGAACCAGATGGAGCTGATTGTGTACTTCAGAGCATAAAAAGTAAAAGTTTAAAAAAAATTAAAATAAAAAAAGAAAGTATAATGGGTGGTATGTCATGCAATGAAATGTCTCTCATACCTTGGCATGTATTAAAAAGGGCTAGTGATTATTGTGTTACTGTAAATGAATCAAAGGTTCCAAAAACTGTTGCAATGCTAAAAGACAAGAAACTAGGCAAAAAATCAATAATAGGTGGTGAATGTGCTACACCAGGAATTATAAGTCTTATTAGTCTCTGCAACGATCCTAAAACAAAGAAATTTATAAATCTTAACGAAAAATCTAACGTTTTAGTTATTGGATGCGAAGGTAATGCAGATGTAAAACTTTACAAACAATTGCTATCTAAAGGCAGAAAGTAAATTATATGTCAAAAAAAGCTGTTGTTTGGATAAGAGATGATTTTAGAATAAAAAATAATTATGCATTATCTTATGCAACAAATAATTACGATACTGTCACAGCATTATATATTTACAATAAGGAAAACTTTGATGATGTTAGAGAAGCACAAAAATGGTGGGTAAGTAAATCATTAATAAATTTTAAAGATGAATTAATTAAATATAATATTGAATTAGAATTAGTATTTTCTGATGAGATATCTTTTTTTAGTAAAATGAAAGATAAACAAGAAATTTCTATATTTTGGAATAAAATATATGAGCCATCTCAATTAAAGTTAGATGATGATCTCATTAAAATTTTTGAAAAAAACAAAATACTCTCAAAATGCTTTAAAGGAAATGTTCTTAATGAATATAACAACGTTACTAAAGATGATGGAAGCCCTTATAAAGTTTATAGTCCATTTTGGAGAGTTGGAGAGCAAATTTACTTAGATAGTATCCAAAATAAATCATTAAACGTTAAAAAAGTTAAGAGCAAAATAAAATTATTTAAAAATAATAACGTTCCAGATCAAATTTTACCAAAGAAAAATTGGTATAAAAAATTTGAAAAATATTGGGATCCATCTGAAAAACAATCCGAAAAATATTTAAGTGAGTTTGTTGAAAATAGAATGTTGAAATATGGAGTTGATAGAGATTATCCAGCAATAAATGGTTCGTCAAAACTTTCACCATTCATTAGAAACGGACAAATACATGTAAGTAACATTTGGGACAAATGTTATAAATATAAATCAAAAAATATTAGTGTAAAAAAATATCTAAATGAATTAGGCTGGAGAGAATTTTCACATAGTTTAATTAATTATTTCCCTGAAATGCTAAAAGGTAATTTAAGAAAAGAATTTGATAAATTTCCATGGGATAAAAATGCAAAAAATTTGAAAGCTTGGAAAAATGGTATGACTGGATACCCAATTGTTGACGCTGGGATGAGACAACTTTATGAAACAGGTTGGATGCATAATAGAATTAGAATGGTAGTTGGTTCTTTTCTTGTAAAACATTTAAGAATTAATTGGAAAGAGGGTGAAAAACATTTTAGAAATTGTTTGTTAGATTTCAATGAAGCAAACAATGTTGCACAATGGCAATGGGTTGCTGGCTGTGGTGCAGATGCAGCCCCTTATTTTAGAATTTTTAATCCTATATTGCAGGGTGAAAAATTTGATAAACAAGGTTTGTATGTAAAAAAATGGGTACCTGAACTAGAGAGAGTTCCACATAAATTTATTCATAAACCATGGGAAATGGAAACAAAATATCAAGAAGCTATAAAAACTAAAATTGGTTCTGATTACCCTTCTCCAATAGTTGTACATGAAGAAGCTAGAAATGCAGCTCTCAAAGCATTTCAAACTTTAAAAAATTAATTAATCTCCAATAAAATGATGAATAATCAGCCTTTTTGTAGAAGCTAACCTATGTTCAAAAAGGTAAATTCCTTGCCAAGTTCCTAACAAAAGTTGTTTGTTTTTTATACTGAGGGATATTTGATTGTTAGTTAAAGCTGACTTTATGTGAGCTGGCATATCGTCCTTACCTTCTATTGTATGAATATATAATTTATTGTCCATTGGAGCAATTTTATCAAAATAATTAATTAAATCTGATTGAACATCAGGATCAGCATTTTCTTGAACAATTAAAGATGCACTAGTGTGCTGTATGCTTAAATTTAAAATACCATTATTAAAATTATTTTTATTTATCCAGTCTATCGTTTGATCGGTAAATTCATATAATTTTTGACCATTTGTTTTAAGCTCAAGATTAAAAAATTCTTGTCTCATAAATGCTTTTTAGATGTTAGTTCATATAATCGGCTAATGGTTCGCTTAAATGGTTTTTCTAATAATCTTGATGAAGTGAGTTTATCAATATTTTGTTCTGCGCTAATGGCCATAGATATATTTTGATCATACACGATATCTAAAAAAGTAATAAATCTTTGTTGTTGATTTAAATTTAAATCATTAAATGCTGGTACATTTTCCATAACTATAAAAAAACAATTTTTTACTATTTTGATATAATCTTCTGATCCTAAATTTTTATCACATACTTCTTTAAAAGTTAATCGAACAATTCCATCGTAAAAATTTTTTAAAATAAATTTTCTTCCTTTAATGTTTAAAATCTTTTCTTTTAAAACCTTATCTTTAGTCATCACTCTAAATAATTTGTTTATTTTAAAATTATTTTCTTGATTTAAAGGTGAGTAATATCTTTGAGTTTTATTTCCTTTGGACTTTCTATAATCATCATGTATATTTAATTGATATTCAAATGACTGCTTTTGCATTATTTTTATAAAAGGTTTGAATTGATCTCTTTGCAACCCATCTTTATATAGATTTTCGATTTTTATATTAGAAGTTACAATAATTTTTAAATCTTCTTTAAATATTTCATCAAATAATTTTCCAAGTATCATTGCATCTACTATATTTGTAACTTGAAACTCATCAAAGTATATTAATTTTGCTTTTGATTTTAATTTTTTAACAAATTTACTTATTTTATTTTCATCATTTTTACCTTTGGATTGGTGAACAAAATCGTGAAAGCTAAGCATAAACTCATTAAAGTGAAGTTTTAATTTTTTACCCTCAACTAAGTTGAAAAAAAAATCTAATATCATGGTTTTGCCGACACCAACATCTCCATAGAGATAAAAGCCTTTTTTATAATTTTTTTTTGATAAAATTTTTGAGATAAATGATTTGTAGTTTAATTTATAATATTCTTCTAATGTTTTTATGAGTTTTATCTGATGCGAATTAACATCTAAATTTTTTTTTTTGCAGTAAAGCTTAAACTCTTTAACAAAACTTTGTTGCATTAATTCTTTTTTGAATTAAAATCGATACCGTATTCTGATCTTGGTCCTTTTCTTAATCCAAAAGGTCCAGAGATAAAAATTGTCATTGGCCTTGTTCCTATTTCAAGGTCTACTCTATGATATGCATTGGCTGATCTAAATCCAATATATCCAGGTTTTCTCCAGAACTTGCCTTTTTTAGTAGTTTCCCAATAACCGTCTCTCAAAATTATTGTAATATAAGGGAATAGATGATTATGAACTCCATCCCCATGATCATCATCCAACATTTCATGAATTAATATATTAAATGGGAACCATTTTGGTCTATTCCTAAATAATAAATAATATCTATTCATCCATGGTTTGGCTTCATTAAATTTTGGATGAGACGGTCCTCTATCTAAAACTACCTTTTTTCTTCCAATTTTTTCTAAAAATTTTAATAACATTAATTTGATCTTATAATTCCATTATTTTTAATTAAAAAAATATTAGCATTATTAATAAATGGCCTCGATATTTTTTCATTATTAAATTTAATTACTTTCTCTGTTTCTGAATTAGATAAATTAATAATCATAATTCGTCCATTATCGATAGACAAATAAATTTTATTTTTAGCAATAACAAAACCTATTGGTGTAATTTTTTCTCTTTTTTTAAATGTTGAGAAAACATCAGTGATCCTGATTATATTTCCAGTCTCAGTATCAATTACAAATAAATATCCTTCCTCTGAAATATTGAAAATATAATTTTCAGAAATCGTAGGCTTTAAACTGGAATTTACAGTTTGTTTCCATTTTACTATTCCAGTTCTTATATCAATTGAAAATAACTCATTTTTATTATTTGAAAAATATATTGTTTCATTACTTAAAATCATTTCTGAATTTTTTAGACTAAATGCATTTAAGAATATTTCGTTACTTTGAGTAGGTGTTTGCCAAACTAAACTCCCATCATTAATATTTAATGCTGTAAGATCACCCAAATTGTTAAGCGAATAAACAATTTCATCTTTAATAATTACAGATAATTTTTTTTGAGATTTAATGAATGTATTTTCTGTTTTAAAATTCCATAATTCATTTCCGTCAACTATTGAGAAACATCTAATTACATTATCAAAATCAACAGTTAAAAATTTATCATTTTTTATAGCAATATTTGAATTAAATGGAGACAAACTGTCCTTCTTCCAAATGAGTTCCCCATTATCTAAATTTAATGAAAAAATATTTGAAAGAGTATCTACAGCAATAAATTTATTATCTATATAATTAAAATATAATATTGGATTAAGTTTTCTCTCTTTCTTTGAGTAATGATTTACTTTCCATAAAGTTTCAAAATTTTCATTAATTCTGAATATTGTGCCTTTATTATCGAAATAAATTAGATCATTATTCTCAATAAATAAAATTTCTGTATCGATTGAATTAAACTGTTTAATCTTTGAAAATTTAAATGTTTTCTTTTTTTCAAATGTTGGCTCAAAATTAATATTTCCATTATTATTTGTAATATTATTTACAAAAGTATTATCTTTAACAAATTTAGATAGTTTTATTTGTATATTTGGATTTAATTGTTCTTGAATTGGTTTAGTTTCTTCAAGTAAAATTTTAGTATTTGTATTTTCTACAGATTTATCACTTTGACCACAACTTGATAATAAAAGTAAAAAGACGAAATATAATACTATCCTACTCACTGAAACTAGATCTTAGCCTTTTTTGAGCTTTGGTTTTTATTTTAGAGTTATTATTTTCAAGACTAACTATTTGTTCAAAAAATTCTTTTGATTTTTGCATTTGATTTTTTGATAAATAATATTCTGCCATAATATAAAGACTATGTGGTTTCCATATACTATCTGCTTTAATTAAAGGATTAAAAATAGCTAACAATTCATTTTCATCTGAAAAATCTGAATTATATAGGCCTTTTTTAAAGATTGTTAGCTCTTTAAACTTTTTATCCAAACCAATATCATTAATTAAAATATCAAAATAATTGTTAATTTCATCTTTTGAATTTATCAAATCGTTATCTAGCAAAAAATAAAAAGCTAAAGGAGAATATGTTTTGTCTTTAGCATTAATCACATCTTTAAGATCTGGGATCACATTATATTTATTATCAGCTTCATATCTTATTACAGCTAAGTCGTACCTATCAGCTAATTTTTCTCTTTTGCTAGATTGATATTCTTCAAAAGAAAAGAAGCCAATTAAAGCCAAAATAATTATTACTAATATCGAAATTAAAGAGTTTTTATTATTTATGAAAAAATTTTTAATTTTTTCATTACGTGTTTGAGTATTTATTATTTCAATATCTTCATCCATTAAATCATGTTCCTAAGTACATATTGTAAGATTCCACCATTTTTGTAATACTCTAATTCGTTCTTGGTATCTATTCTACTTAACATTTTAATTCTCTTGATGTCTCCAGAGACATATTTGATTTCAACATCAACTTCATCTCTAGGATCTATACCTTTTTCTAAGTCAACAATAGAAAATAGCTCTGAGCCATCTAATTTTAGATTAGTTCTATTTATTCCATCTTTAAACTGTAATGGTAGTATGCCCATTCCTATAAGATTTGATCTATGAATTCTCTCAAAACTTTCTGCAAAAACAGCTTTTATACCTAAAAGTTTAGTTCCTTTGGCCGCCCAATCTCTAGAAGAACCAGTTCCATACTCTTTACCACCAATTACAACTAAATCGGTACCTCTCTTTTTATATTCAACAACCGCATCATATACTGGCATTACTTTTTCCTCAGGGTACAACTTTGTAAAACCACCTTCAGTACCAGGTGCCATTTCATTTCTAATTCTTATATTAGCAAAAGTCCCTCTCATCATAACCTCATGATTGCCTCTTCTTGCTCCATAGGAATTATAGTCTTTAGGAAGTATTTGATGTTTCATAAAATATTCTCCAGTAGGACTATCTTTTTGAATTGATCCAGCAGGTGAAATATGATCAGTGGTTATGCTATCACCTAATATTAATAGTGGTCTTGCATCCTTAATTTCTTTAAACCCTTCTGGCTTATCAGGAAGATTATCAAAAAACGGAGGTTTTTTTACGTACGTTGAATTATCTTCCCAATTATAAATATTGGTTTCCTCTGTTTTAATTTTTTGCCATTGTTCTGGTCCTTGAGAAACATTTGAGTATCTTTTTATAAACATTTCTGCATTTAATGAATTTCTCAATGTTTCTTCTATCTCTTTGTTAGATGGCCATATATCTTTTAAAAAAACATCTTTACCATCTTTATCTTTACCTAATGGATCCTTATACAAATCAAATCTCATAGTTCCTGCTATTGCATAAGCAACGACTAATGGCGGAGACGCTAAATAATTTGCTTTTATTAAAGGTGAAATTCTTCCTTCAAAGTTTCTGTTTCCAGATAAAACTGAGACAGCATAAATATTATTATTTTTTATGGAATCTGAGATATTATCAGCTAATGGACCTGAATTACCAATACAAGTGGTACATCCATAACCAACTAAATTAAAACCTAACTTATCTAAATAAATATTTAGCCCAGCTTTTTCTAGATAATCTGTAACTACTTGTGATCCAGGTGCTAAAGATGTTTTTACCCAGGGCTTAGTCATTAAACCTTTTTCAATTGCATTTTTTGCTAGTAAACCTGCTCCAATTAGTACACTTGGATTAGAAGTATTAGTACAAGAAGTGATTGCAGCAATTAACACATCGCCATCAGTTATTTTAAAATCTTCTTTTTCAACATCATAAATATTTGGTTCTTCTTTTTTTGTAATTTCTGAAAATACTTTTTTAAAATTTGTCGATGCATTAGTTAGCAAAACTTTATCCTGTGGACGTTTTGGTCCAGAGATAGTTGGCACTATAGTTGACATGTCTAAAGATAGTGTGTCTGTAAATTTAACATCTAAACTTGCCCAAAGTCCTTGTTCTTGAGCATACTGTTTTACAATTTCAACATTTTCATCATCTCTTCCTGAGAATTTTAAATATTTTAAAGTTTCTTCATCAATTGGGAAAAAGCCACAAGTTGCACCATACTCAGGTGCCATATTTGCTATAGTAGCTCTATCTGCTAAAGTAAGATTTTTTAGTCCTTCGCCATAAAATTCAACAAACTTTCCAACAACTCCTTTGTCTCTCAACATTTTAACTACTGTTAAAACAAGATCAGTTGCAGTTGTACCTTCTGGCATTTTTGATTTCATTTCAAACCCAATAACTTCAGGTATTAACATCGAAATAGGTTGACCTAACATTCCAGCTTCAGCTTCAATTCCACCTACGCCCCAGCCCAAAACCGATAGACCGTTTACCATAGTTGTATGACTATCTGTTCCAACTAAAGTATCTGGGAATATATATTCTTCATCTTTATATTTTTCATTCCAAACAACTTTTGAAAGGTATTCCAGATTGACTTGATGACATATTCCAGTTCCCGGTGGAACTATTCTAAAATTATTGAATGCTTGTTGCCCCCATTTAAGAAAAGAATATCTTTCAGCATTCCTGTTAAATTCAATATCAACATTTTCTTTTAATGAATTTTTATTTGCAAATTTATCTACTTGAACAGAGTGATCAATTACCAAATCAACTGATGATAATGGATTGATAGTGCTTGGATCTTTATTTTTTTCTTTTACAGCCTCCCTCATTGCAGCTAAATCTGCAACTGCAGGAATTCCTGTGTAGTCTTGAAGTAAAACTCTTGCAGGCCTATATGCAATTTCTGTATTAGAACTATTAGATTTTAACCAATCTTTAATAGCTTCAATTTGGTTTTTATTAACCGTTATATCGTCTTCAAATCTTAACAAATTCTCAAGTAAGACCTTCAATGATTTTGGAAGCTTTGATATACCTGCTAAACCATTTTTCTCAGCTTCTTTCAGTGAGTAAAAATTATAACTTTTGCCGTTAACTGAAATTTTAGTTAACGAATTGAACGAATTTTTGTCTCCTGGTTTCATATTTAATAATAAAATGTAGCTATGCAGCCTAATAAAAGCGCTGACATAACATAATTGAACCATTTAATAAATTTCTCATTTGTCGCGAATTTTCTCATAAATTTACCAATTAAAGTCCAAAATAAGATACTAAATATAGCAAAGAAAAAGGCAGAAGTTAGGAGCCAGAAAGAATAAGTAAAAAAGTTATCTCCAGATTCGATATAAGTTGATACTGCAATAATAGCAACTATTACTCCTTTAGGATTTAAGAATTGAAAAAGAAATGTTTCTATAAATTTAACAGGTTCTAGTTTTTCTTTTTGATTTGATGATTTAGAAAATGAAATTCTATAAGCCAAATAAACTAAAAATGCAGACCCTGTAAAAACTAAAATCTTTTGAATAATTGGATATAATTTAAAAATGTTAATTAGCCCAAAATTGACTAAAGATAGCATTGAAGTAAAACCAAATATAACACCTAACATTAGAGGTATCGTTTTTTTTACTCCATGATTAAAACCTGAATGAGATGCAACAATATTATTCGGGCCAGGTGAGCAACTGGTAACAAAAAAAAATAAACTTAGTGATAATAGTTCTGGATGCATTTAAGCAATTGGTAATCCATTTTCTGATTCTTGAGATGGATGAACTAAAGTTACTCTACCTTCTGCATCTATAGATCCGAGTATTAACACTTGTGAAACAACTCCAGCAATATTTTTTTCTGCAAAATTACAGACACCAATTACTTGTTTTCCTTTGAGATTCTCTTCATTATAATAATGAGTAATTTGAGCTGAAGATTGTTTTATCCCTATCTTTTCTCCAAAATCAACTTCTACAACTAATGAAGGTTTTCTTGCTTTTTCGTTTTTTCTTACAGAAATAATTGTTCCCAATCTGATATCAACTTTATCAAAGTCTTCATACGTAATTTGTTCTTTCATAAATTTAATATATAATGATTCCTAAATGAGTACAGAAAATAATCCTGAAAAAATTTATAAAGATTCGATACGAATATTGACAGATTTGATTGCTTTCAAAACTATTTCTGGAAACGATAATAATAGTCTCATTAATTATTGTGACGATATTTTAAAAAATTTAGGAGCAACTTCATTTAGAATTTTTGATGGTGATAAAAAAAGAGTTAATCTTTTTGCTTCTTTAAAATCTAAAAACGGAAATAGTAAAAAACCTATCATTCTTTCAGGTCATACAGATGTAGTCCCCGTTTCAAAAGGCTGGTCTACTGATCCATTTGTTGCATCTATAAAAAATGAGAAATTATTTGGAAGAGGTTCTTGTGATATGAAAGGTTTTATTGCATGTGCTCTAGCATATGCTCCTGTATTTAAAGAAAATAATTTAGATAGAGACATTCACTTTTCATTTACATTCGATGAAGAAACCGCATGCATCGGCGCACCATTATTAATAAAAGAATTAAAAAAAAGAGATATTAAAGATGGAATTTGCATTATTGGTGAACCAACCAATATGAAAATCATTGATGCCCATAAAGGTATGAATGAATATACAGTCCATTTTGGAGGTTTAGCTGGTCATAGTTCTAAACCAGGCCAAGGTGTTAATGCAGTTGAATATGCGTCGAGGTATGTAAACAAATTATTAGAAATTAGATCAAAACTAAAAGATAGAGCTCCTAAAGATTGTATATTTAATCCACCATATTCAACATTATCAGTTGGTGGAGTTTCAGGTGGTATAGCTCATAATGTTATCGCTGATAAATGTAAAGTTGAGTGGGAAACTAGACCGGTGGTCAGAGAAGATGGAGATTTTGTAAATCAAATAATAGACGATTATGTTGATAAAGAATTATTGCCAGAAATGAAAAAAGTATTTTCAGATGCTTATATTAAAAAAGAAATTATAGGCGAAGTAGTTGGATTTAATAGATTGAACGATTCCGAGGCTTGTGAATTTGTTTCTAGTATAACTGGTGACAATTCAAGAGAAGCTGTTTCATTTGGAACAGAGGCTGGACTCTTTCAAGAAGTTGGCATTAGCACTGTAGTTTGTGGACCAGGTTCGATTGAGCAGGCTCATAAAATTGATGAATATATAGAGCTTAGTGAATTAAAGAAATGTCTAGACTTTTTAAAAGGTGTAAAAGATAAATCTATAAATTAATTCCAACCACCTACAGATTTAACTTCTAGAAATTCAAGCAATCCTTCTTTACCTGCTTCCCTTCCAATTCCAGAATGTTTGAAACCTCCAAAAGGTGCATCAACTGCAATACCAGCACCATTTACATCAACCATTCCAGATCTAAGTTTTCTGGCAACTCTTTGTACTTTTTCCTTATCTTGAGTTTGAATATAGTTTGTTAATCCATAATCAGTATCATTTGCAATTTTAATAGCCTCTTCTTCAGTTTCAAATGGAATAACAGATAAAACAGGACCAAATATTTCTGTTCTTGCAATTTCCATTTTATTTTTTACATCTGCAAAAACTGTCGGTTTTACATAATAACCTTCATTTAATCCATTTGGTTTTCCAATTCCACCTGCAACTAATTTTGCTCCTTCATCTATTCCTTTTTGAATTAAACCTTGAATTTTATTGAATTGGGTTTCAGAAATTACAGGACCAATATGCTCTCCATTTTTATTTGGATCATCTACTTTAAATTCATTTGCGTATTTTCTCAGTCTTTCTATTGCTTCATTATATATTGATTTTTCAACAAGCATTCTTGTAGGAGCATTACATGATTGTCCTGAATTTCTAAAACATCTAAATGCACCTCTTTCAATTGCTTCAGCATCAGCATCTTCAAATATAATATTTGCACCTTTGCCTCCCAGTTCCAAACTTACTCTTTTAAAGTCCTTTGCAGCATTTTGAGAAATTAAAGCCCCTGCTCTTGTAGAGCCAGTAAATGAAATCATATTTACATCTGGATGACTTGTTAATGCATCTCCAGTTATTTCCCCATCTCCATTTACTAAATTAAAAACACCTTTTGGAAATTTTGCTTCATCTATTAACTCAGCTATGATCATTGCCGACAAAGGTGCTAGTTCTGAAGGTTTTAATATCATAGTACAACCAGAAGCCAATGCAGGAATGACTTTTAAAGTAACTTGATTTATCGGCCAGTTCCACGGTGTTATTAATGCACACACACCTTTAGGCTCGTATATTATTCTTTGATTTTTTGCATGATCTCCCAAAGGTTTTTCGAATTCAAATTCTTTTAGATAACGAATAAATGATTTTGTATGACTCGCGCCAGTTCCTGTTTGTAGTTTTGACGCAAAATCTTTTGGCGCTCCCATCTCTTGAATAATTGCATCTGTAATATCATTCCATCTCTTTTTATATAATGAATAAAATACTTCTAATAATGACAATCTTTCTTCTTTAGAGGTAAATCCCCAAGTTTTAAAAGCTTCTTTAGCTGCTAAAACTGCATCATTGATGTCCTCCTTACTGCCTAAAGAAATTACTGCACAATTTTTTTCAGTTGCTGGATTTATGACCTCAATATCTTTTGGGTTTTTTGGGGAAACCCATGAACCATTAATATAAAAATTTCTCTTTTCGATCATGCGCGCAAATTATCCTTTCTTCATGATTTTGCAAATAAATTTGTTAATTCATAAACAATTGTTGCTGCAGCTAGAGAGGTTACTTCTGCATGGTCATAAGCAGGCGCAACTTCAACTACATCTGCAGAAATCAAATTTAAACCTGATAAACCCCTGAGGACGTTTACCATTTCTCTTGTGGTCATTCCTGCAATTTCAGGTGTTCCTGTGCCTGGTGCAAATGCTGGATCTAATACATCAATATCAATTGACAAATATAATGCATTATCACCTACTCTATCTTTTATTCTCTCAACAATTTTATCAATTCCTTCTGTTTGAAATTCATCACAATGAATAATTTTAAATCCAAAGCTTTCATCATTTTTTATATCATCTCGGCTATAAAGTGGACCTCTTATACCTACATGCATCGAGGCGTCATCTAAAAATAAATTTTCCTCACGAGCTCTTCTAAATGGAGTGCCATGCGTATATGGTGCTCCAAAGTAGGTATCCCAGGTATCTAAATGGGCATCAAAATGAACAAGTGATACGGGTCCATTGTTCTTTTTATTGGCTGCTCTAAGTAAAGGCACAGCAATTGTATGATCTCCTCCAAGGCTTATTATTCCTCCTACTTTATTTAATAAATCGGTTGCTCCTACTTCAATTTGTTTGATGGCTTCATCAATATTAAAAGGATTGCAAGTAATGTCGCCAGCATCTGCAACTTGTTGTACTTTGAATGGTTCTACATCATAATTTGGATGATAATTGGTCCTTAAATGTCTGGATGCTTGTCTAATACTTTGTGGGCCAAATCTTGCACCTGGTCTATAACTTGTTCCTGAATCAAATGGAACCCCGACAATAGCAACATCACAACTTTCTACGTCTCTTAGCTCAGGTAATCTTGCAAATGTAGAGGGGCCCGCATATCTTGGCACTTCTGTACCGCTAACAGGCTGAACAGGTTTTTTAGACTTTGTCATTTTAGTAATAAGAATAGTATTAAAATGATCCAGAAAAAGGGATAATAGAAATATATGTATTTTTTTGCAAACATCTTAGGCACTGAC
>CABZDS010000014.1 GCA_902524595.1 uncultured Pelagibacteraceae bacterium
TCGAAGGAATATTAATTGGATTATCAACTGCTTTATCACTAACAAATATTTTAATGGTAATGGTTGGTTGTTTTGCTGGAACAATCATTGGAATGTTGCCAGGACTTGGACCAATGACTGCAATCGCATTAATGATACCAATTACTTATGGCTTTGATCCATCAACAGGTTTGATTTTAATGGCAGGCGTTTATTATGGAGCAGTATTTGGAGGATCTACATCTTCTATTTTGTTAAATGCACCTGGAATACCAGGAACTGTTGCAACAGCATTTGATGGTTATCCAATGGCACAACAAGGTAAAGCTGGTAAAGCTTTAGCAATTGCCGCTTATAGTTCATTTGCAGGTGGAACAATTTCTGCAATATTTTTATTAGTTGCAGCCCCTAGTTTGTCAAAAGTAAGTTTAGCTTTTAGGTCGCCTGACTATTTTGCTCTAATGATTTTAGGTTTAACTGCAATTTCTGCATTTTCATCTAAAGGACAGTTTTTAAAAGCAATGATGATGGTAGTTTTAGGATTAATGTTAGCAACTGTAGGACAAGACTCTTTGTCAGATATAACAAGATTTACTTTTAACAATATGAATTTAACTGATGGAATAAGCTTTGTATTAATTGTCATGGCTACATTTGCAATGAGTGAAGCTCTGACGATTATTTTTAGAGGGAAAGATCCAAACAGAGCAGCTAAACAAATCTCATTAACAGAATTAGGTTCAATTAAAGTTAATAAAGAGGAAACAATTAAAATGGCCAAAACTATACCTAGATCTTCTATACTTGGCTTCTTAATTGGTGTTTTACCTGGAGCAGGTGCAACAATTGCATCTTTCTTAGCTTATGGAATGGAGAGAAATTATGTAAACGAAGAAGAAAAACAAAAATTTGGAAAAGGTAGCGTTCATGGTTTGTCAGCACCAGAAACGGCAAATAATGCTGCTTGCTCTGGTTCATTTGTTCCATTATTAACATTAGGAATTCCTGGAAGTGGAACAACTGCTGTAATGCTTGGAGCTCTTTTAGGATTTGGTATTCAGCCTGGACCAAGACTTTATCAAACAAACCCTGAAATTTTTTGGTCAGTTATCATGTCAATGTACATCGGTATGGTAGTGCTTTTGATTTTAAATTTACCTTTAATACCTTATATCGCTAGAATTTTAGCAGTACCTAGAAATTACTTAATTCCTTTAATTTTATTTTTCTCAGTGACAGGAATTTATTTAATGTCATTTAATAATTTTGATATTTTTTTAATGATAGGTATTGCAGTGGTTGCAACTTTTTTAAGGCTCTACGATTTTCCCATGCCACCTTTAATATTAGCTTTTGTACTTGGAGGACTAATGGAGGAAACATTGAGAAGATCACTTTTAATAAGTGATGGGTCACCTAATTTTTTATGGGATAGGCCTATAACACTAATAATATTATTGATAACAGTAACAATTGTTGGTTGGCAAATTTTTTCAACTTTTAGAAAAAAAAGTTAAATATAAATTTTATCAGCTAGACCGTAACAAAGAATTCCACTCAGCACAGTTAAAATTCCTGATGCAATAACACCTTCACTATTAGTTTTTTCGTTATGCCCAAGCTTATTGACATAGATTGTATATATCCCAATCAGTAAATATAAAACATTTTGTGCAAAGATTAGTGTAAAGAAACCCCATGTTCCAGCCAAACCATCTGCTTTAATTAACATTATGTATAGTGCTACTAAAATTGATGCAATAAACGGAGCGCCAAAAAATCTAACCATCACAGCGGCCGAGTGATCAATATTGTATTGGTCTAAAAAAGACTTTGTTGCAACCACTGTTCTAAAAGCATAAACGGCGTAAACGATAAAATGAACAATGAAAATACTTAAATAAATTATTCCATTAAATTTATCTAACATATTTGAATTTTATAAGATTCTTCTGTAGTTTTCAATTATCTTGTCCCAAAGAAAATTTTCGGCGTGTATTTTGCATTCTTTTCCAAATTCAACATACTTATTTCCTACAAATAAATTATCTATGCTTGAATAAATTTCATCTAAACTATTACCATCACAAATTAATCCCGTTTTATTATGAACAATTGCATCAGAAGCACCACCATCTTTACCACCTATAGATGGAATCCCATATTGTGCAGCCTCAATGAAAGAAATACCAAAGCCCTCAACTGAAGTTTTGTGAATTATTGATGGCATAATAAAAATATTAGACTTCGCTATTAGTGCATTTTTTAATTCATTAGAGATATCACTTAAAAAATTTACATATTTATCAAGTTTTAATTCTATCACTAATTTTTTTAAATTTTCTTCTTCATCTCCGTATCCTATACAAGTGTAGGTAATATCAGGATATTTCTCTTTTAAATTCCGAATAGCCATTATAACTTTTTCATGATTTTTTCTTTTGTCAAATCTAGAAACAGTAATTAGCCTTTGTTTTTTTCCTTTTAGCATTTCTTCTGCTTGTTTGAGGTCATCTTTTGGAATTTCTTCAACAGGATCTACACCTGGATTTATGACTATTAATCTTTTTTCTTCAACTCCAAGGTTTATCGCTAAATTTTTTGTAAAGTTTGAGTTTGCTACGACATGATCAACATTATTTAAAACTTCTAGAACTTTTTTGTTTAATCGAGATCCTTTAGGGTGATTAATTTCTTTAGAATGAATTAGACATATTTTCTTTTTTGGGGATTTAATAAGTTCTAAACTTTTCCAGTGATCTGCTATAATACAATTTACATTTTTATTTTCATTTAAATATTCATTTATTAGTAGAGATTTTCTATATTTTCTTAATAATTTAACTCCACTAACTCTTTCAATCGTAAATGAAACTTTATCATCAAACTTTTTATGATCTTCATGATAATCGGCAAAAACTTTAACCATATCAAGTTTTGATAAAGATCTCGCTAATCCCCACATTAGATTTTGCATACCACCAACTTCAGGAGGGAAAGTTCTAGTTATTATTAAATACATTAATTAGATGACCACTTGATACCACAACCCATGCTTGGGAATTGTTCTTCAGGACCTTTACCTGTTTCTGAAACTTGTTTCATAGCAATAAATAAATCACTATCTCCAGATCTGACAGGTTTTAATTCTCTTAATTCTCTAATTCTTCCTCTATATTGAAGACCAAAATCTTTATCATAACCAAAAAAATCTGGAGTACATACAGCATCATATTTTCTTGCAATTTCTTGGGTTTCATCAATTAGATAAGGAAAATTAAATTTATGTTTAATTGCAAATTCAATCATTTTTTCAAATGAGTCCTCTGGATAATTAATTGGATCATTAGAGCATATTGCAACTGAATTTATTCCTAAATCATTTAGTTTAGTACAATCTTCTACTACATCTTTTATAATTGCTTTTACATAAGGACAATGATTACAAATAAACATTACCAAAGTTCCATTTTCACCTTTGATATCATTTAAAGATATTAATTTGTTCTCTGTAGATTTTAATTCAAAGTTTTCTGCTTTTTTTTCAAAATCACATACTGGTGTTTTAATAGGCATAATGTAATAATATATAAATTATGTTTTACGATTTGGAAGATAAAAAACCAAAAAACTCTGGCGAAAATTGGGTAGCCCCAAATGCAACTATTATTGGAGATGTCACATTAGAAAAAAACTCCAGTGTTTGGTTTAATGCTGTAATTAGAGGAGATAATGAAAACATTCATGTTGGAGAAGGTTCAAATGTTCAAGATGGGAGCGTTCTACATACTGACCCAGGCTGCCCTTTAAGAATTGGTAAAGACGTAACTGTCGGTCATATCGTTATGCTTCATGGATGTACAATTGGAGACAATAGTTTAATAGGTATTGGAGCTGTCATTTTAAATAATGCAAAAATAGGTAAAAACTGCATCATTGGTGCAAAAGCATTAATAACTGAAAACAAAGAAATTCCAGACAACTCATTAGTGGTTGGAGCTCCAGGAAGAGTAGTTAGAAAACTTACAGACGAAGAGATAGGTAAAATTACAGAGAATGCAAAACATTACCAAGATAATTGGAAAAGATACGTAAAAACTGTTTTTTAATATGCCAGCAGGGTATGTAATTGCACAATTAAGAGTAACTAACCCAGAAAATTACAAAGAGTACATTGAAAAAGTTAATCCAATTGTAAAAAAATTTGATGGAGAATTCTTAGTTAGAAATGGTGAATATCAAATATTTGATGGTGAAACTAAATTTCCAAGAATAATAGTTTTAAAATTTCCAAGTTATGAGAGAGCACTAGAGTGGTATAATTCAGAAGAATACAAACCAATTAAACAAATAAGATTGGATAATTCTGAAGGGACTAATATAATAATAAGGGGATTATGAGAAAAATATTATTTACATTATTAATCACTATATTTAGTTCATCATTATTCGCATCAGATGAAAAACCAGGTAGATTTTTTGAAGATCAACCAGATGTAACTGATGATTATCAAATTCATTTTATATACATGCTAACAGCCAGTGATAAAGATCGTGAGCTAGATATAAATGGTAAAATTGAGGAATATGCGAACAAAATGAACGCTCTTGTTGAAAAGTTTAGTAAAAAAACAAAAGGGTCATCAGGTGAAAAAAAGTATAAATACGATTATCGAAAAGATGGAAAATTAGATGTTACCTTTATAAGATTAGATAAAAAAAGAAAAGAACTCCACAAACATATAAATAATAATTATCGTGCTTACCTCTGGCTAAATGGATTTAACAATCCAAAAAAAGCATATTTTACTTTTGCTGATGTAACTAGCCAAGATGGTGGAGAAGGTGGTGTAGGAATGGCATCAATTTTTCTTAAAAGTAAATACAATAAAAATATAAATAGTATGGTTAAAACAGCTGTTCACGAAGTGCATCATGCAATGGGAGGAGGTTTTGCTTGCGTCCCTGGAATGAGTAAGAAAGCACATTTTAAAAGTGGACAAGACACTGATGAAAAGCAAATGTTTTTTGGAAAAGCTTATGTTCATGATGTTGAAGGTTGTCCAAAAGGAGAGGATAGTGTTTATTTAACTCCAACATCAAAAGATCCTTACGATCCTTTTAAGCTAATATGTCTAAATGAATGGGGAAAATATAATCATAAAAAACTTGTTAAACTTAGAGAAAAACAATTGAGCGATCTTAAAAAAGGCAAGTGGAACTATAGGAGTGGTGGATCTGGATGTAAGTTTACTTATTGGGACAGAAACGGCACTGGGGTTATGAAATTATTTAATAACGAACAGGCTAACAGAGAGTATAATCGAAATCCAAAAGATCATTAAATAATTAAGGAACTAACCAGGCATCTTTATTATTATCAATATCAAATCTAGCTCTTCGATGACCTTTTGCGGCTAAATATAGCCATTCCATAGATTTAATTTTACACTGTATAACAGTAAAGTTTTTATATCCTTCTTCGCTTTGCTCTTTTGTGTAATCAAAATTATCTAATTCAGGTTTTAAACCAGATGTTGGAATATCAGACTCTGTACCTGGTCCATTATCTACTAAATAACATTTACGACTTATATGTTGAGTTTTTTCCCAAGATTGTTTTGTTATATCATTATCGTGATTGATAATTGCTTCAACTTTTAATCTAACCTGTATTTTTTCATCTTTATCGTAAAATAACAAAGACGAATTAGGATTCTTTTCTAAGATTTTAATTTTATCAGATCTAATATCACTGTGGAATTGCACTAAATTATTTTGTTCATCTGATTTTCTAAGAACAATAATTCTACTTTCGATATCGTTCTCACTTCCACATGAAAAAACAGGTATTCTAAAAGGAGACGATCTATTAGTAACCGCATCATTTAACATTAACCAAATTTTCTTTTTTATTTCGGAAAAATCCTCGTAGTAGGGAACAGTGGTAGACACAATTACTTTTTCTTTTTTAACCTAGCAATTAAACTTGAGCTATCCCAACGGTTTCCACCCATTTTTTGAACTTCAGCATAATAACCATCAACAATTTCAGTTACTGGAACAGGTGAACCATTTCTTTTTGCTTCTTCAATGCAAATTTTTAAATCTTTTCTCATCCAATCTACAGCAAATCCATAATCAAATTTATCAGCAACCATAGTTTTATATCTATTTTCCATTTGCCAAGATTGAGCTGCACCTTTTGATATAGTTTCCATAACTTTATCCATATCTAAACCTGCATTAATTCCAAAATTTACTGCTTCAGATAAACCTTGAACCAAACCTCCTATACACATTTGATTAACCATCTTAGTTAATTGTCCACTACCTGATGGTCCAATCAAAGTTACTTTTTTACTATAACAATCAATTATTGGCTCTGCTTTTTTAAAATCACTGTCATCTCCACCAACCATAACAGTTAATATCCCACCTTCTGCACCTGATTGTCCTCCAGATATAGGAGCATCTAAAAAACCAAATCCTTTATCTTTTGCTGCTTTATAAAGTTCTCTAGAAATTTCAGCAGAGACTGTTGAATTATCTATATATACGCATCCCTCTTTAGCATTGTGAAATAACCCATTATCACCTAAAGAGACTTGTCTTAAATCATCATCATTTCCAACACACGTAAAAATAAAATCAGCATCTTTAGCAGCTTCAGATGGTGTATCAGCCATATTACCTTTGTATTCACCAATCCATTTTTCTGCTTTTGATTTTGTTCTGTTAAAAACAGTTACATTATTTCCTGCTTTTGATATATATCCTGCCATTGGATAACCCATTACACCAAGACCTATGAAAGCAACTTTAGAAGTCATATTTTTTTATGTTTAAAAATTTAAGTTTAAAAGTAATTGTATTTGGATTTATATTTACATTTTTTTCAAGCTTTGGACAGAGTTTTTTTCTTGGAATATTCAATACAAGCATTAGAGAGACACTCTCTATAACTCATGGACAATTTGGCTCAATATATGCATCTGCAACATTGTGCAGTAGTTTATTACTTATTTGGGTTGGAAAGAAAATTGATGATATAAATATTTTCCGATTTGCAATCTATGTAACATTGCTTTTATCGTTTTCTTGTTTTTTCTTTTCAAAAATTTCATCAATAGTTTTTTTATTCATTGCAATTTTTTTAATGAGATTTTCAGGTCAAGGAATGATGTCTCATACTGCAACAACAACAGTTTCAAGATATTTTACAAAATCTAGGGGGAGGGCATTAAGTATTTGTTGGTTTGGTTTATCTAGTGCTGAATTTATTTTACCTGTTTTAATGGTATTTCTATTGTCATTAACTACCTGGCAAAATATTTGGACAGTAATCGCTGTATTAATTTTAATATTTTTGCCAATTACATCATTCTTTTTAGTTCAAACAGTTAAACTTGATACGAGAGAAAGCACTGAAGGTGAAGAATTCAAAGAGGAAAATATTAAGCAATGGAAAAGAATTGAAGTAATAAAAGACTATAAATTCTATATAGTAAGCATGAATATGCTGGCTATGCCTTGGATTGCAACAGGCGTATTTGTTTATCAATCTTTTATAACTGAATCAAAAAACTGGGGACCATTTGTAATTGCGCAGTCTTTTATGTCATATTCAGTATTTTCGGTAATTACACTTTTAATATCTGGTTTTTTGATTGATAAATTCACAAGTCGAAAACTTTTAATTTTTATGAATATTCCTTTATTTCTATCGACTTTTGTAATTATTTATTTTGATGCACAATTTACTGCATTTATTTTTTTAGGTTTAATTGGAATATCAAATGGTTTGGCAAACGTTTTGGGATCTTCTACTTGGGCTGAAGTTTATGGTGTAAAGCATATTGGATCTATTAAAGCTTTGACCACTGCTCTTATGGTTTTTTCAACAGCTTTTGGAACTGCTCTTTTTGGAATATTAATTGATATTGGATTTTCAATTGAGAAAATTGCTATAATATCTGCACTTTATATACTTATTTCTTTTATTCTTCTTTTTTTGGTTAAAAAAAAATTAAATCCTATTTTAGTTTAAAAATGCTTGATTTTATTGATGTTGAAGTATATGTAATCGGCCATGGCAAGAGTTACCGTTGAAGACTGTATAGATAAAGTAGATAGCCCTTATGAATTAGTTTTGGTTGCCAAAGAAAGAGCTACTCAACTTAATTCAGGAATTGACCCTACATTAGATAGAGATAACGACAAGCACACAGTTATTGCTTTAAGAGAAATAGCTGAAGAAACAATTAAAGTTTCAGATTTAACCGAAGCTGCAGTTTACAAACTAAGAAAACATGTAGAACAAATTGATGATAATGCTGAAGAAGATGAAGATATTGGTGATAATTTTGAGAATTTGTACAAAGGTGAAATCTCAAAAAGTGGAGTACCAATTCTTCCTTCTAAAAGAGCTAGAAAAATTCCTGAAAAAATTCAAGTTTCAAAAGAAGATCTTGCTGAGTTATCACCCTCAGCTCAAACTGAAGTCAATGTAGAAGCTCCAAGTGAATTTGAAGATGGTGATGACGTTTCATTAGATCAAGTTTCTGAAGCAGAAGAACAAGTTTCAGATAATGTTAGCGACGAAGAAAACAATTCCTAATTAAGAAAACTCTTTTAATATTTTTTCCCTGTGTTCATCTAAATCAGGTATATCTCCTCTAGTACTTTTATCTTCATAAGATGACATCTTTATTGGATTACCTGCTAATCTAAAATCACCAACCACTTTATGATAGGCTTTAACAATCATATTTCTTGCTTCGACTTGAGGATTCTCTACTGCTTCTTTAATATTAAATATTGGTCCGCAAGGTATCTTTAATTTTTCCATTTCTCTTACCCATTCGGAAGTATTTTTTGAAGAAAGTTTATCTTCAAATATTGATTTTAGTTCATTCATATTTTCACATCTAAGAGAATTGGTATTAAATCTTTTATCGCTGACCATTTCAGGTATTCCTAATACTTCACAAAGTTTTTCATATAATTTATCGTTACCTGCAGCAATGATTATATAACTATCTTTTGTTTTAAATGCTTCAAACGGAGCAATTGAAGGATGTCTAGATCCCATAGGTTTAGGAATTTCATTTTTAGATAAATATCTAGCAATCGCATTTTCTAAAATTGCAATTTGGCAATCTAACATAGAAACATCTATAAACATCCCTTTTCCTGTTTTTTGTCTATCATATAAAGCTGCATTAATTCCAATAGCAGTAAAAAGACCTGCTGTAATATCACCAATTGATGTTCCAACTCTTGTTGGTTCACTGTTTGGATGACCTGTGACACTCATCAGTCCACCCATTCCTTGAACAACCATGTCATAAGCAGGTAATTCTTTTAATGGACCAGTCTGACCAAAACCAGATGCAGATGCATATATTAGTTTTGGATATTTTTTGCTTACATCTTCCCAACCATATCCCCATTTTTCCAAAGTGCCTGGTTTAAAATTTTCTACTAAAATATCTGCCTTTGCTAAAATTTTATCAAAGATTTTTTTGTCATCTACATTTTTTAAATTAAGAGCAATACTTTCTTTTCCTCTGTTGAGCGACATGAAGTATGCTGAATAATCTTTAACAAAAGGTCCAAATTTTCTAGAGTCGTCACCAATTTCTGGCGCTTCTACTTTAATTACACGTGCTCCGAGATCAGATAAGATCATTGTACAATATGGACCTACCAAAACCCTAGTAAGATCAACAACTAATAAATTTTTTAAAGGACCATCCATAATAAGTACGTCATTTCCTTATATTGACTCTTCTGCTCAAGTTCAATTTAATATCATCATTATAAATAAAAAGGGGAAAACTATGTTAAGAAAAATAACATTATATTTGTCTTCAATAATTATAGCTTTTTCAATAGTAGGATCTGCATACGCAGTTACGTTAAAAGCAAGTCACCAATGGCCAGGAACACCTAGAGCTGACGGTTCTTTTGATCCACGTCATGAAATGGTACAAATTATTGCTGATGAAGTAAAAAAAGCAAATGTTGATTTAGAAATAAGAATTTATCCAGCTAAGTCACTTTATAAGCCAAAAGAACAGTGGAAGCCTATGACTACAGGTCAATTAGATATTTCTGCTTTCCCATTAGCTTATGCATCAAAATTCCATCCAGAGTTTGATGCTACATTAATGCCAGGAACTGTAAAAAATCATGAGCATGCGTTGAGATTTAATAAAGGTCCAATGATGACTGAGATTAAAAAAATAATCAGTGATGCTGGTGTTGTAGTACTATCTGATGCATGGTTAGGCGGTGGTTTCGCATCAAAAACTAAATGTATCAAGAATCCAAGTGATGCTAAAGGACAAGTGATGAGAGCTGCTGGAAAAGCTTTCAACCAAATGTTAGAGGCTGCTGGTGCAGGTATACAATCTATGCCATCATCTGAAATTTATACTGGATTACAAACTGGTGTATTAACAGGTGCAAATACTAGTTCAGGAAGTTTTGTAAGTTACAAAATTTACGAACAAGTAAAATGTGCAACTCCTCCAGGAAAATTTGGTTTATGGTTTATGTATGAGCCAATTTTAATGTCTAAGAAAAGCTACAATGCATTAAATTCAAGCCAGCAAGTGGCTTTGATGAAAGCAGGAAAAGTTGCTGAGAAATATATGACAGCTCAAGTAGAAAACTTAGATAAAAAGTTTGAGGAAGCGTACAAAGCTGCAGGTGTTAAATTAGTGTATATGGATGCCAATGATCATGCTGCATGGGTTGATATTGCAATAAAATCATCTCACAAAGCTTTTGCTGAAAAAGTTCCAGGTGGCGATAAGCTAATGGAAATGGCTTTAGCAGTTAAATAAAATAATATATAAAGAACCCCTATTTATTCTCTATAAGTAGGGGTTTTTTTATGAAAGAAAAATACTTAAAATTCTGTGATTATGTAGCAAGAGCTTGTGGAGCTTTTGCTGTATTAGCTTTACTTTTATCAATCCTTGTTATTGTTGAATTAGTTTTCGAGAGATACTTTTTTCAAAGAGCAATCACTTGGCAAACTGAGCTTGTTACAATGCTTCTCGTTGCTTCAACATTTATAGGAAGTGCTTACGTTTTAAGTGAGAAAGCTCATGTTAGCATGGAATGGATCTATGATTTTTTATCAAAGAAAAATATATTAAGACTTAAAATTTTTACTTCATTAGTCAGTTTACTATTTTTCTTAATTTTATTTTATTTTGGTTTTTTAATGGTTGAGGAAGCGTTCACTAAAAATTATTCAACAGGAACAGTTTGGGACCCTCCTCTGTGGGTACCATATTCTTCAATGATGATAGGTGCTGCATTAATGATTTTACAATATATAGCAGAGATTATTAAGCTTACAGACGAAAGGGATGTAAGCTAATGGATCCATTAATAATTGCAATAATCGTTGCTGTTTTTACTTTAATAGTTTTATTTTCGGGAATACCAATCGCCTTTGGTTTAAGTTTTGTATCAATTGCTCTTTTAGTTGCTTTCGAAGGTTTCCAAATGTTGGATGTTTTTGCTGAAACTTTCTATGCAGGATTAAATTCTTTCGTTTTGCTTTCAATACCAATGTTTATTTTAATGGGAATGGCAGTTGCTAATTCGCCAGCAGGAAAAGATTTATATACAGGATTGGATAGATGGCTATGGAGAGTACCTGGGGGTTTAGTTATTTCTAATATAGGAGCTTGCTCAATCTTTGCTGCACTAAGTGGATCAAGTCCGGCAACTTGTGCAGCGATTGGTACTATGGGAATTCCTGAGATGAGAAAACGAGGATATTCAGACCAAATCGCAACAGGGACAATAGCAGCTGGTGGAACGTTAGGAGTTTTAATACCTCCAAGTATTGTTTTAATTGTTTATGGAATTGCAACCGGAACATCAATCGGAAGATTATTTTTAAGCGGATTGATACCTGGATTTATGCTTGCAGGTATGTTTGCTATCTGGGCACTGATACACAGTTACTTTATAGATAAAGATTCAGCTAAAGCTTTAAAAAATAGAACACCTCCAACTTTTAGAGAAAAAATTGAAGTGTTACCAAGGATACTTCCTTTCCTAGCAATCATTGCTGGTGTCTTATATGTTTTGTATGGTGGTGTTGCCACTCCATCAGAGGCTTCAGGAGTTGGAGCTTTCTTAGTTTTCGTTTTAATCGCTGTTGTATACAAAATTTACCAACCAAAAAAAATATGGAACATTGTTAAAGTTTCAATGAAAGAAAGTGTGATGATAATGTTTATCATTGCAGCTTCTTATCTTTTTGCATTTACATTATCACAACTTTACGTAACTCAATCATTAGCTCAAAGTATGGTAGAGATGAGCTCTAATAAATGGATAGTATTTATTTTAATAAATATATTTCTGTTGATTGCAGGTTTCTTTTTACCTCCAGTTGCTGTAATTGTTATGACTTCAGCGATATTATTGCCAGTTATAACTCAACTGGGATTTGATCCGTACTGGTTTGCAATTGTATTTACAATTAATATGGAAATTGGTCTTATTACTCCACCCGTTGGATTAAACCTTTATATAATCAAAGGTATAACACCAGACGTTAGTTTGTCAGAAATTTTAAAGGGATCTATACCATTTATGATAATTATGGCTTTAGCTATACTTATTTTGTGTATTTTTCCTGAGATTGTGACTTGGTTACCTGACAAAATAATGGGTAAAAGTTTAGGTTTTTAATATATAAAAAGCACCATGTTAAATATAAAAAGAATATTCGAGACGATTGCTGATGCAGGTCAAAAAATTTTAGAGAGAAAGTCTATAAAAAAATTTTCTAAAAAAAGGGATTTGATTGAGCTATGTGATGACCTATTATCATCTAAAGGAGCGGCATTTGGAATTACATTAGCAAGAGATGTGTTGTTTAGGTATCATAACTTATCTGACGATGAAAAATTAAAATTCTTATTACAAGTTGATGAAAAATATAAACCAAATTCAGATAGCATAGATGAGGCAATAAAAGATTATAGTCAAAACAAAAATAGTAGGTCAATTTTAAATTTATCAAGAATATCGTCAGGCAAACGTAAAGAATTATTTAAGAGATTAAATATGGCACCAAATGGAACACCAGAAATAGTTTCTTTAAGAGAGGATTTACAAACTTTTCTAATTAAAAATCCAGAATTAAAAGATTTAGACTATGATCTCATAGATATCTTTAAAAATTGGTTTAATCCTGGATTTTTAAAATTAAGAAAAATTACATGGGACACTAAAGCAGCAATATTAGAAAAATTACTAAAATATGAGAAAGTTCATTCAATGAAAGATATGAATGAATTAAAAATTAGACTTGGAGAAAATAGAAGATTTTTTGCTTATTTTCACCCTGCTTTAGATGAAGAACCAATTATTTTTGTCGAGATTGCATTAACCAAAGGTTTAGCTAAGTCCATTCAAGAGTTGACACGACCTAATAATGAGAAAAAAGAAAATTATGACACCGCAACATTTTACTCAATTAGTAACTGTCAAGAAGGGCTATCTAGGGTTACTTTAGGAAATTTTTTAATCAAAAGAGTAGTTTATGAATTACAAGAAGAATTACCTGATGTAAAGAACTTTGGAACACTTTCTCCAATGATAGGATTTGCTGATTGGGTTAAGTCTTTAGATAATGAAAAATTAGGAGAAATAGTTAAAAAAGAAAACTTTCCTAAAGTTGAATTTCTAAAATCATTAGGATTAAAAATTGGAGATAGAAAATTTATAGACAATAAAGATTTACTTACAAAAATTGCTCTAGATTATTTAGCTATTCAAAAAAATGATTTAGGTTTTCCTATTAATGATGTTTGTAGATTTCATTTAAACAATGGTGCAGAAATTGACGATATTGTAATAAATGCAAATGTGTCCGATGTAGGTTTTAAAAGATCATTTGGAATAATGGTTAATTACAAATATGAACTTGGAAAAATTGAGCAAAATCATCAAGAGTATGTAAACGAAAAGAAAATTAATATATCAAGCAAACTCAAAAAATATGTCTAGATTAAATAGAATAGTTTCTGTTGCTCCTATGATGGATTGCACAGACAAACACGAAAGATTTTTCTTAAGATTGATCAGTAAAAACGTTCTTCTTTATACTGAAATGATTGTCTCAGAAGCTATTGATAGAGGAGATAAAAAGAAACTATTAGAATTTGATATGAGGGAAAAACCCGTTGCTCTGCAGTTAGGAGGCTCTTCACCAAAATTATTAGGAAATGCTGCTCATTTAGGAGAAGAATTTGGTTATGATGAAATAAATTTGAATTTAGGCTGTCCAAGTAAAAAAGTTCAGAAAAATAGATTTGGTGCTTGTTTAATTCAAGAACCTAATCTTGTCGCTGATTGCTTAAGTTCCATGATATCAAAAACATCACTTCCAGTAACTGTTAAAACTAGAATTGGATATGACAATGTCGATCAATATGAAAATTTATATAATTTTATAAATATTTTGAAAGAAACGGGTGTTAAAACTTTTATAATCCATGCCAGAAAGGCAATGTTAGGAAAATTTACACCTAAACAAAATTTAAATATTCCACCTTTGAAATACGAATACGTAAATAGATTAAAGAAAGATTTTCAAGATTTAGAAATAATAATTAATGGCGGCATAACTTCTACCAATCAAATTAAAGACCATTTAGATAATGTAGATGGTGTTATGATTGGAAGATCAATTTATCATTCTCCTTACATGTTAGCAGAAATTGAAAACCAAATTTTTAATAATAGTGAAGTTATTACAAGACAAGAAGTTGTTGAGAAACTAATTGAGTATGTAAAAGAAGAAATTAAAAAAGGTACAAGATTAAATCAAATCATGAGACACACTCTTGGTTTATTTCATGGACAAACAGGTTCAAGTTTTTGGAAAAGATATTTAAGTGAAAATATGTGTGTAAGAGATGCCGATGTTAAGAAAATTGATCACATAATGGATAAAGTAAAGTTTAATCCACAAAGTATATCTGCAGGGCAAATTGAATAATACTCTTATAGAGATTAATAACATTTATTTTATTTTTTTAATGATGGCAGCAGCTGTTCCAGTTGGTTTTTTTGCAGGATTCTTTGGTATTGGCGGAGGGTTAATATCTGTACCATTTTTATTTTTTGTATTTGAAACATTTAATGTAGATAAAGATTATTTAATGCATTTATCTGTAGGGACAGCTTTCTCAATAACAATTTTAACTGCTACAGCTTCAGTATTAACTCATAGAAAATATAATGCTGTTGATTTTAATATTATTAAAAATTATGGAATATTTGTAATAATTGGAGTTTTCTCTGGAACATTGATGGCAGCATTGATGAATACTAAAACATTGTTATTCTTTTTTTCTGCTGTTGTTTACTTTTTTGGAGCTTACTTGTTGTTACAAAGTGAAAAGAAAAAAAAAATTAAGAAAAAATTTAATATTTTCCCAAGAATAATATTTGGATTTTTGTCAGGATTAATTTCTGCTCCTATGGGCATAACAGGTGCTATGATGAATGTTCCTATATTAAGATACTTTGGTTATCCTATTAATTTAGCAATAGGAAGCTCTGCAGCCATTGGATTTATAATAGCTTTATTTGGATCAATTGGATTTTTTACATCTGGCTTAATGTTAAAAGCAGATATTCCACTTAGTATTGGATTCATTAATATACCTGCATTTATAATTTTTGTTCCAATAACCACATTCATGGCAAGGATTGGAGCAAAAACAGTTCAAGATCTAGATAAGGTTAAAACACAAAGGTTATTTGGTGTTTTTCTTTATGTTATTGGTACTTTATTTCTGTATAGATTTTTAGTGACCTAGGAGACGAGGTGGTTTCAGTCTCCCTCCGCCACCTCAATTTTATATTAAACGATTCTCTAATTTTTTCTTAACTCTTTATAGTTGAATTTTAAATTTTTTGATCATAATCCCCAACTTTACCAGTTTGTTGAAGGAGATTATCAATAAAGTCAAAAATCTTCTTTTTTCTATCTTCAGAGCTTGGACTTTCAGTAACTACAACTAAAGAGGGTTTATTAGAAGATGCTCTTATTAATCCCCAAGACCCATCATCAAAAGAAAATCTTACTCCATTAACAGTTAATATTTCTCTAATTTCTTGATCATCTACTTTAGTTTTATTTTCTTTAATGTTTGTTATTTCTTTAACTAAATTCTCAACTACTTCATATTTTTCACTGTCTTTACAATAAGGAGCCATAGTCGGACTTTGATAAGTTGTTGGTAATTCAGCAAGAATTTCACTCATTTTTTTGTTATTTTTATCGAGTAACTTACAGACCTGTATTGCCGAGTTAATTCCATCATCATAGCCATATCCAAAAGGTTTATTAAAAAAGAAATGACCACTTTTTTCAAATCCTGCTAAAGCGTTATCGGTATTTACCTTTCTTTTGATATGAGAATGACCGGTTTTCCAATAAATTGTTTCACATTTATTTTCCTTTAATATTTTGTCATTGGAATAAAGTCCTGTCGATTTTACATCAACAATAAATTTGCTGTTTTTATGATCTTTTGAAAGATTTCTAGCAATTAATAGCCCTATTTTATCTGAAAAGATTTCATTACCTTTATCATCTATAACCCCAACTCTATCTCCATCTCCATCAAAACCAAATCCAATATCAGCATTATTTTCTTTAACTGCTAAAGAAATTGCATGTAACATTTCTAAATCTTCAGGATTTGGGTTATATTTTGGAAAAGTCCAATCAAGTTCACAATCAAGTTCAATTACTTCGCACCCAATACCTCTTAAAATTTCTGGTGCAAATATTCCTGCTGTTCCATTGCCACAAGCAACTACTGCTTTAATTTTTTTATTTAATGGATTTTTTGTTATTAAATCATTTTTGTAAACATTCTGAAATTCATCAATTTTTTTTTCATTACCTTCACCATTAATAAAATTTAGATTGAGAGTAATATCTTTTAGTTCTTTCATTTCTTCAGGTGCATGAGTTAATCCTTTTTTGATGCCAATTTTTACACCTGTCCAACCATTTTCATTATGACTAGCTGTAACCATTGCAATTGCATCTGAATTTAAATTAAATTGTGCGAAATAAACCATAGGGGATAAGGACAATCCTATATCTTCGATATTGCATCCAGTTGAAATCAAACCTTCTTTTAATCTTTCTTTTATATGTTCGCTGTAAGATCTGTAATCTTGACCAACTATGATTCTAGGATTGTTTTTTTTTGTATGCCTAATTATTTGAGTTCCAAGACCTTTACCGAGTTGAACGATTCCTTGATCATCTATGTCTTTTTCGTACACCCATCGTGCGTCATATTCCCGAAAGCCATAAGGATCAATTTTTCCTGAATTATTCATGTGGATATATGTACATTTTTTTAAAATTTTTATTGATATATATTTAATAAGTTCTATAAATGTTCTATTGATTTACTATTTATATAGTATATCAAGTAAATCTACACACTATATCTAGTTATTTACTAGATTTTTTAGTATAAAGATAAAAAGGGAGTTTAATGAACAAAATATTGTCTCAGGCAATCAGGAAGGCTGTCTCTGATTACAAACCAGCGGAAAAAATCAGCAATAATGACAAAAGACCAGACTTATTTTCACTAAATAACAACACAGAGTTGTTTCAAAATTCTAAAGGGATAACTATTAAGATAGACAGGTCTAGAGATAATAATTTAACAGATTTTGGAAGAGCAACACTAAGCGACAGATACCTTGGAGAAAACGAGTCTTTTCAAGATTTATTTGCAAGAGTTGCAAGTCATTATGCAGATGACAACTTACACGCGCAAAGATTATATAACTACATTAGTAATTTATGGTTCATGCCAGCAACACCGGTTTTATCAAATGGTGGAACAAAAAGAGGTTTGCCAATTTCTTGTTTCTTAAATGAAGCAGGGGATAGCTTAACAGGAATATTAGATCTTTGGAGTGAAAATGTTTGGTTAGCTGCTAAAGGTGGAGGTATTGGAAGTTACTGGGGTAACTTAAGATCTATCGGAGAAAAAATTGGAAGAGTTGGAAAAACTTCAGGAATAATTCCTTTTATAAAAGTTATGGACTCTTTGACAATGGCGATCAGTCAAGGTTCTTTAAGAAGAGGATCTGCAGCTTGTTATCTTCCAATTGATCATCCAGAGATAGAAGAATTTATTGAAATGAGAAGACCAACTGGTGGTGATCCAAATAGAAGATCGTTAAATTTACACCACGGTGTTTTAGTTTCAGATGCATTTATGAGAGCCGTAGAGCTAGATGAACAATGGGCACTGAAAAGCCCAAAGGATCAATCAGTTCAAGCAACTGTTTCGGCAAGAAATTTATGGATTAGATTGTTAACAGCTAGAATTGAAACTGGTGAACCTTACATCGTTTTCATAGATACAGTTAACAGAATGATACCCCAACATCATAAGCTTGCTGGTTTAACTGTTAAGACATCTAATTTGTGTAGTGAAATAACTTTACCAACAGGAATTGATAAAGAGGGTAGAGATAGAACTGCAGTATGTTGTTTATCATCTTTAAATTTAGAAACTTATGATGAATGGAAAGACGATGAAAACTTTGTTCCAGACGTAATGAGATTTTTAGATAATGTATTAACGGACTTTACTGAAAAAGCACCCGAGTCATTTAGTGATGCTGTTTATTCAGCATTGAAAGAAAGAAGTGTTGGTCTAGGTGTTATGGGACTTCATTCATTCTTCCAACAAAAAATGATTCCTTTCGAGTCTGTAATGAGCAAAGTTTGGAATAAAAAAATATTTGAAAGTATCCAAAAACAAGTTGATCAAGCTTCAAAAGATTTGGCTGATGAAAGAGGAGCATGTCCAGATGCAGCTGATTATGGTATTAATGAAAGATTTTCAAACAAAACTGCAATAGCTCCTACTGCTTCCATTTCAATTATTTGTGGTGGAACATCTCCAGGTGTAGAACCAATTGCAGCCAATAGTTATACACATAAAACTTTGTCTGGATCATTTAACGTTAGAAATAAATATCTAAGTAAATTATTAGAAAAACACGGTAAAAATGATGATGAAACATGGTCAAGTATCACTACTAATCAAGGCTCAGTTTCTCATCTTGATTTTTTAACACAACAAGAAAAAGACGTATTTAAAACAGCTTTTGAATTGGACCAAAAATGGATCGTGGAATTAGGTGCAGATAGAACACCTCATATTTCACAAGCACAATCAATAAATATATTTATACCTGCAGATATTCATAAAAGGGACTTACACCAAATCCATTTCCAAGCTTGGAAAAAAGGACTGAAGAGCCTTTATTACTGCAGATCTAAATCAATACAAAGAGCGGAAAACGTAAACGATGCAAATTCTACAGATGTGACTGCAAACGTTTACAAATCTAAAAAACAAGAAAATCAACAACCAGAATATGAGGAGTGTTTATCATGTCAGTAGAAAGTCTAAAAGATACAAAACAAAAAATTACAGAACCAAAAAAAATGGGTCTATTAGTTGAGAACCCAGTTTATAAACCATTCAGATACCCATGGTGTTATGATGCTTGGTTAACTCAACAAAGAATTCATTGGTTACCAGAGGAAGTTCCACTTGGTGATGACGTTAGAGATTGGCAAAAAAATCTTTCAGAGTCAGAAAAAAATTTATTAACTCAGATCTTTAGATTTTTTACTCAAGCAGATGTTGAAGTTAATAACTGTTATTTAAGACATTACACAACTGTGTTTAAACCTACAGAAGTTTTAATGATGATGACAGCATTTGCGTCTATGGAAACAGTTCATGTAGCAGCCTATTCACATTTGTTAGACACTATTGGAATGCCAGAGTCTGAATATTCTGCATTCATGAAGTATAAAGAGATGAAAGATAAATATGATTACATGCAAAACTTTAATGTAAACTCAAAAGAAGATATCGCAAAAACTGTTGCAGTATTTAGTGCCTTTACAGAAGGTCTTCAGTTATTTGCAAGTTTTGCAATTTTATTAAACTTTCCAAGACACAACAAACTCAAAGGAATGGGTCAGATAGTTACTTGGTCAGTTAGAGATGAAACTCTTCATTGTAATTCTATGATTAGAATTTTTAAAGAGTTCATTAAAGAAAACCCTGAAATTTGGACTCCAAAACTTAAAAAAGAACTTTATGAAGCTTGCAGAACTATAATTGAACATGAGGATGCATTTATTGATCTAGCTTTTGAAATGGGACCAATGCAAGGTTTAACTGCTCAAGAAGTTAAAGATTATATAAGGTTCATTGGAAACAGAAGATTAACCCAGTTAGGTCTTGAGCCAATATATAATGTTCAGAAAAACCCATTAACATGGTTAGATACAATGTTAAATGCGGTAGAGCATATGAACTTCTTTGAAGGTAGAGCCACTGAATATTCAAAAGCATCTACACAAGGTAATTGGATAGACGCGTTTAGTTAATTAAAAACACATGTGCGGAAGAAAGATTTATGAATGGGCACTAGTGATAACTTTTACCTAAAAAGAAGATCTGTTTTAGCTAGAATGATGTCTAACAAAGACATTCCAAAAAAAGACTTAGAAATAATTTTAGCAGCTGGAATAAGAGTACCAGATCATGGTGCTCTTAACCCTTGGAAAATAAAAGTTATAGTTGGGGAAAAATTAAAAATAGTTGATGAAGAAATTATTCTTAGTGAATTTAAAAAACAAAATCCTGATGCAGATCAATTGCAGTTAGATACAGAATCTAGAAGGCTTCAAAGAGCAGGGGCAGTATTAGCTGTAATATCTTCACCTGTAGAACACCCAAAAATACCAGAGTGGGAAATGAGATTATCTTCAGGTGCAGTATGTATGAACTTATTATCTTGTGCACAATCAATGGGATACGCAGCTCAATGGTTAACAGAATGGTATGCTTATAACGAGAAAATGCTAGAATATTTAGGTGGAGACTTAAAGAAAGACCAAATTGCAGGATTTATTTACTTAGGTCATAAAAAAGAGGAACCAAACGAAAGAAGAAGACCTGATCCTCAGAAAATTGTATCGTATTTATAATTATGTTTATTGCAATGAACAGATTTAAAATTGTTCCTGGTAAGGAAAATGAATTTGAGAAAGTTTGGCGAGAAAGAGATACTCATTTAAACGAAGTTCCTGGTTTTAAAGAATTTCATTTAGTTAAGGGAGAAAAAAATGAGGAATTTTCGTTGTATGCTTCACATAGTATTTGGAATTCAAAAGCCGATTTTATTAACTGGACTAAATCAGAAGCTTTTAAACTAGCTCATAAAAATGCAGGTCAACACAAAGACTTATATTTGGGAGCTCCAAATTTCGAGGGTTTTGAAGTAGTTTTATAAACCTTTTGCTAACGCTCTAACTTTTTTCATATGTTTATCAAATACTTTTTTTTCCATATTTGGCAAAACTGAATAAAATCTAATATATTTTGTTCTTAATCCACCTAATTTGAAAACAACTTTCTTTATTCTTCTAAAAGGAATATTGTCAAATATAGAGAAACTTTGGTAACTTATCATAGGCCCTCCATATGTAATAGATACAATTCCAAGCTTACCTTTCATCGCGCCTGGTACAGGATAACCATAATTTTTAAAATACTTATTTCCTGGAATTAAAGATCTATAGGAAAAGAACCACTTTGGATGCAATACCCAATCAACCCAATTTTCTAAAATTGCATTTAATCTTAAATTATGACAACTACCAATTAGCATCATTACATCACATTCTTCTAATCTTTTCCTATAATCTAAAACAAGTTTTGGGGGTGGGTTTACATCTTGATTATAAAACGGAAGTTGCTCTTTTTCTTCGAAAAGGTTGAGCAAATCAATTGTATGGCCTAGTTTTTGAGCTTCTTCTATAAATGTATCTCTGATTGCAGCATTAAATGAATTATTAGTGTTATGATGGCCGTAAGCAATAAATATTTTTTTCATATAGACATATATGTCTTAAATTTTTTCTTTTTCTTTTTCATCCTCCTCTTCAAAAACTTTTTTATTTTTTTTCGCATTCAAAATATCTGCAAAACTGTGATTAACATCTCTATGTCCAGCCTCGTCGTCTCTAATCACTTTTACAACATCTTTCAATCTGGAATTTAATGGAAGGTTCCAATAATTTATTGCTATTTCAGGAGCCTTAATATTTTCTATTTTGCCTTCTTCTATTTCATTTAAATACTCAGTGTAGCTTATGACGGCTTCTTCCTCAAAATACCCAACAATTCTATGAGCAGTCTTTTGTGAAATTAAATATATAAATAGATACATCAAAATAAATATAAATTGTGCAAACATTATAATTAATCTTTCTATAAACGTTGGCTTTGCAATTTTAATAAAAGTCATTAAATGCATTCTTTCGTTCGCAGCTTCATCAAGAAGAATTTTAATCCAACCTTTGTCATCTTGCATTTTTCTTAAAGATTTTAAATGTAACAACATTCCTGCTACCATACCTGGAACAGCAGCTACAGTTTCTAATACAACTGCTCTATGGCCATATTTTTTTTTAAAAAAAGTATCAGCAAGGAATCTTAAAAATTTTGTAAATGCAAAAGCAATCTTATCACTTAAATCTTGCGGTTTATGATGCCTATTTAAATTTTCCATAAATTATATATGGCGATTATTTAATATTTTTAAATAGGTAAGTTGGACCTATCTTCTTAAACTCCAATAGGTGTGGTTAATTGGACCTTGTATAAAGAAGTTCTCTTTGATTTAATTATTTATTAACTTAAGAGAGGAAATAATGAAAAAAACGTTTAATTTGCTTCTAAGTGCAATATTAGTAGTAACTTCATTTATTGGATTAGGAAATATAGCTGTTGCTGATGGGCATGGTTTTCCATCAAAACCAATTGAAGTTGTAACGCATGCTGGATTAGGCGGTGGTACAGATACAACTGCGAGAATGTTGCTTATTAGAACAAGAAAAAATTTAAAAAATAACGCTTATATCACACCAAAAAAAGGGGATAGTGGAAATAAAGCTATGGCTTATGTTAAATCAAAGCCAAGGGATGGTCATACTGTCTTAGCAATTACTCCAACTCATTTATTTAGAATGGCTAGAGGAAATGCTGAACTAAAAATTGATGACTTTGTAGGTGTTGCAAGAACAACAGTTGATCCAATTGTTATATTTGTAAATGCAAAAAGCCCTTACAAAACAATTGAGGATTTAATAAAAGCTGGGAACAAAAAGCCAATTAAGTATGGTGGAACAAACGTTGGAAGTGTTGACCATATCTCAGGTCTAATTTTTGCAAGAGAAGCAAAAACAAAAATTGCTTTTGTACCATTTGAAGGTGGTGGAGCTATAATGACTAGCTTGGTTGGAAATCAAATTGAAGCTGCTGGATTAAACTTAGACGAAGGTAAAGATCAATTAGATGCAGGTGAATTAAGAGTATTAGCTGTAATGTCTGATCAAAGAATGTCAGCTTTACCAGATACTCCTACTTTAAAAGAGAAGGGTATCAACGCATCATTTGCTACTGTTAGAGGTGTAGTTGTTCTTAAAGGAACACCACAAGAAACTATCAATACTCTTGAAAAGGGTTTCTTAAAAGCTATGAAACATCCAGTTTATCAAAATTACCTACAAGGTGCTGGATTAGACTCGTCTAGTGTTGCGGGAGCTGCAGCATGGGATGCAGAAATTAAATCTATTTATAAAGAAGCACGTGCTGCTTTGGTAAGTTTAGGTTTAGCTAAATAATTTCAAAAAAATAACGGGGGAGCAGTCCCCCGTTATTCACCATAATGATAAAAGATATAAAAATTCTTAGTGTAATAATTATAATTTCCGCAGCTTTATTTGCATATACTTTCACTTTTGATGAAGTGCCAGAAATATTGGCTCAAGGAAT
>CABZDS010000015.1 GCA_902524595.1 uncultured Pelagibacteraceae bacterium
TTTAACTTCTCTATATCTGAAGAACAATTATTATTTAATTCACTTAATTCTATTGCAAAATTAATAAAATCCTCATTTTTTGCTACAAAATCTGTTTCACAATTAATTTCTATTATAGATGTTTTTTTTTCATTGCCACAAATGACTACTACACCTTCTCTAGCATCCCTTGACATTTTCTTTGAAGCTTTGGCAATTCCTTTCACTCTTAAAATTTCAACAGCTTTTTCTAGATCCCCAATTGCTTCTTTTAAAGCTGCGTTACAATCTTTAAATCCCACACCTGTAGATTTTCTTAATTGTTTAATTTTATCTATGTCGCTCATTAAATTATTTGCCTACTTTTAATTTGTTTTTGTGTCTAATTTTTTGGCAATAGTTTTATCTTCGGCCTTTATCTCTTTTTTTTCTAAATCTTCATTTAACGGATTTATATTTATCTTTGCATCGTTAATTGTATCTTTTAGTAAATTGCAATACAAATCTATTGATCTTCTGGCATCATCATTACCTGGTATTGGAAAATCTATTCCATCAGGATTGGAATTAGTATCTAATATTGCAATTATAGGAATACCAAGTTTTATTGACTCTTTAATTGCTAAAGATTCATAATTTGTATCTATAATAAAAACTAGATCTGGAATTTTTTTCATCTCCATTATTCCTCCTAAAGATCTTTGTAATTTATCTCTTTGGCCGCTCATTTTTAATAATTCTTTTTTAGTAAAACCTCTGTTTTCAGAAGATAAGTCTGAATTAATTTTATTAAGTTTTTTAATTGAATTAGAGATAGTTCCCCAATTGGTAAGCATACCACCAAGCCAACGATAATTTACAAAATATTGATTTGTATCTTTTGCTAGCTGAGCTACTGCTTCAGATGCTTGTTTTTTTGTGGATATAAATAATATTTTACCACCTGAGGATATAGTGCTATGGACTTTTTCTAATGCAGAATTAGTAAGTTCTAAAGTTTGAGTTAAGTCAATTATATGTATTGAGTCTCTTTTTCCAAAAATGTATTTTTTCATTTTTGGATTCCATCTTAATGTTTTATGTCCTAAGTGAACTCCAGCTTCTAGTAGCTGTTCAATAGTTATTTTTGGTATCTTCATGTTTTTTCCCGGTTATGCCACCACAATTATTGCCCTTAAGGGACCGGAGGTCTAAAACCACTAATTGTGTGCGTGTTAATATTATCGAAATAAATACTAATTATTTATCAAAAAACAACCCTTTTTTACTCAATAATTGAATAATCTGTTAAATTGTGCACATTTAAAAGCTTGTTATTTATCTTTCTTTTATTTTTTAGTTGAAAAGTAAGAATTTCGTTATCTTTCTCAACTACTATTTTAACTCTAGTTTTACCATCTATTTTTTCAAAATTTTCTATTTTTTTTAAATCATTAAAATTTTTTACCTTAAAAGTTATGTTTTTAATGGGTCTGTCTATAACTTCTTTAAGTGAAATTATTTTTTTTACATTTATTCGTTTTTGTAACTTTTCACTATCAACATAATTTTTTATTAAAGTTAATAAAAGAGATTTTCCTTCTACTAAATTTTCTCTATTAGCTTCAAATATTTCTGAAAAAATAAATAATTCAAAAACATTTGATAAGTCTGAAAATTTTATTATACCATAGGAACTTCCCTTTTGAGTTTTTTTCTCCTGAACTTTTAAAACTGTACATGCAATATTAGAACTTAATACATCATTATTATTTTCAAAATTATCATAATTAATTATATTATATTGGTCAAAAACAGACTTATATTGATTTAATGGATGATCAGAAATATAAAAACCTAATGTCTCAAACTCTTTAGTAAGCTTTGTATCTAAACTCCATTCATCAATATTTTCTAAAAAATTTGTCACATCATTTTCTTGTTCTCCAAATAAATCAATTTGATTTAGAGATTTATTTTCATAAATATTCTTAGATTTTAAAATTATATTAGGAATAGAATTAAATAATGATTGTCTATTATCATTTATTTTATCAAATGCACCAGCTTGTACAAGACCCTCTAATTGTAATTTATTTATATCTTTAGGATCAATTCTATTTATAAAATCAGATAAATTTTTGAATTCACCATTTTTTAATCTTTCATTTGTCACATTAGAAATAGCTTCAAAACCCACATTTTTTATTGCTCCCAATGCATAATAAAAATTTTTCCCATCAGATGAAAAATTGGCAAATGATTTATTTATATCTGGTCTAATTATGGGTATATTTAATCTTTTTAATTCTTCAAAAAATTCACTTAATTTTTTTTGATTTGATAATTCCATAGACATAGAAGCAACAAAAAATTCATGTGGATAATATGTTTTAAGAAAAGCCGTTTGGTAGGCTAAAACTGCATATGCTGCTGCATGACTTTTATTGAATCCATATTCAGCAAATGGCTCTATCTTTAAAAATATTCCTGCAGCAATATCTTTGGTAATTCCATTTGAATAAGCTCCATCAACAAATCTTTGCTTTTGCTTTTCTAACTCTGCTCTCTTTTTTTTTCCCATTGCTCTTCTTAAAATATCAGCTTCTCCTGCTGTAAATCCAGAAAGAACTTGTGCTATCTGCATAACTTGTTCTTGGTAAATAATTACTCCATAGGTTGGTTTTAAAATTTCTTCCAATTTTGGGTGAAGATAGTCTGGTTCTCTTTTGCCATGCTTACACTCATTATATATTGGGATATTACTCATTGGTCCAGGTCTATATAATGCTACTAATGCAATTATATCCTCCAACCTATTTGGCTTCATGTTAATAAGAGCATCTTTCATTCCAGAACTTTCAAGTTGAAATAATCCTACTGTTTTACCACTGGATAATAATTCATATACTTTTTGATCTTCGTAATTAATTTTTTCAACTTTGAATTTAGGATTATTTTTATTTATTAATTTTTGTGCTTTATCTATAACTGTTAGTGTCTTTAAGCCCAAAAAATCAAATTTTATTAGACCAGCATTTTCTGCAGAGTACATATCAAATTGAGTTGAAGGCAAAAGTAAGTCAGCTGAATTATCTTTGTATAAAGGGACAGTTTCGGTTAATTTTTTATCTGCAATAACAACTCCTGCTGCATGAGTAGCAACATTACGATTTAAACCTTCTAATTTTAAAGATAAATTGACTAAGCGATCTACCCTTTTATCTTCTTTTATTAATTTTTGTAATCTTGGTTCAACATTAATACATTCTTTTAAAGACATAGGTCTAGATGGATCAAACGGTATCATTTTACAAATGCTATCAATGAAACCATATGGTAAACCTAGAACTCTACCAACATCTCTAATTACCATTCTTGCCTTAAGCTTACCAAAAGTAATAATATGAGCTACACTATCTTTATATTTTGTAGTTAAATACTCAAAAACTAAATCTCTTTTTTCCTCACAAAAATCTATGTCAAAATCAGGCATTGAAACTCTATCAGGATTTAAAAATCTTTCAAAAATAAGATTAAATTTTATTGGATCAATATCAGTAATGGATAAACACCAAGCAACCAATGAACCTGCGCCAGATCCTCTACCAGGTCCTACTGGTATTTTATTTAATTTAGCCCATTTAATATAATCTGAAACAATTAGGAAATAACCAGAATAATTCATTTCAATTATTATTTGTATTTCATGATCTAATCTTTTTTTATATTCTAAATATTTTTCATCTTTTTCAATATTTATAGTGTCTATACCAAAAACTAATTTAAATTTATCTTTAAGTCCTTCAAAAGATAATTGTTTTAACATTTCATTTGGATCTTTTTTATAAGAAGAAATACTTGGCAAAATAGGTTTAGAAAAATTTAGCTTAAAAGAACATCTAAACGGTAAATTAAAATTATTTTCTAATGCCTCAGGTAAATCTTTAAAAACTTCAATCATCTCATCTGATGATTTAAAATAATGTTGATTTGTTAGTTTTATTCTAGTTGAGTCATTAACATAAGTTTTTTGACCAATACAAATCAATGCATCATGAGCTTCATACATATCTTTATCTAAATAATAAACTTCATGAGAAGCAATAATTGGCAAGTCCAACTTTTGTGAAATTTGTAAATTATAATTTTCAAAATCTTTCTCATTCAAGTCATTGTGTCTTTGAATCTCTATATAAATATTTTCTTGAAATTTTTCTTTTAACTTAATCATTATTTCTTCAATTTCATTGAATAAACCTTTGTTAAATAATGAACCAAAAAAACATCTAATAGAACCAGTCAAAATTATTATACCTTCAGAATTATTTAATAAGTCATCTAATTTGCAATGTGGAGTAGTTGTCTCTAAATTATTTAAATAAGATTTTGATGAAAGTTTAATAATATTCTTATATCCATTATAATTTTTAGCTATGAGAGGTATTAAACCCTTAAATTCTTTATATTTAAATAAAATTTGAGTTCCAATAATAGGCTGTGTGCCTACAGATGATAAATTCTCTGAAAACTCTAATGCACCTGATAAATTATAAGTATCTGATAGACCTATTGATTTAATTTTGTTTTTTTTACAGAAATCTTTTAATTGATCAATTTTTACAGCACCTTCGCAAATTGAATATTGAGTATGTATTTTAAATTGGTTAAATGTTTTGTTAAGTGATTCTTTCATTGGTGATATTCATCTTACCACCAATCATTTTAATTTTACAATCTGCCATATTAGCAAAATATCTATTGTGGGTTGCAAAAATTATAATTCTTTTTTTTTCTTTTAGTTTAAATAGGATCTTGAATATTTGTTTAGCATTTTCAAAATCTAAACTGCCAGTAGGTTCATCAGCTAAAATAATATTTGGCTCATTTATTAAAGCTCTAGCAATTGCTATTCTTTGACTCTCTCCACCAGAAAGCTCTGATGGATAATGATTTAATCTTGCGGTTAAATCAAATTTTTTAATCAATTTTTTTGCTAGTGCTGTTGATTTTGATTTACTATTAGAAATTAACAAGTTTGGAAGTAATACATTTTCAAGTGCTGTAAAATCGGGTAATAAATTTTTGTCTTGGTAAATTATACCTATATTTTTTGATCTTAAATAGTCATTCTCAATAGAACTATTTGTATCAATTTTTTTTTTATTAAATTCAATAAAACCCGATGATGGTGTATCAATCAATGACAATAAATTTAATAATGTTGATTTACCAGATCCTGAAGGTCCTATAATTGAATATATTTTTCCTGCTTCAAATTTAAAATTTATGTTGTTTAAAACTTTAAGAGATTTATTTTTTTCATACTTCTTTGATAAGTTATTTAATTTTAAAAAATTATTCATATTTTAAAGTTTGTATTGTATCTAATTTTGCCGCTCTAGAGGCAGGATAAATTGATACAATAGAGGTTGTTATTATTGAACAAAATGTAATTAAAATAATTGAATTTATGTTTATTTCTGATGGAAGAGTACTTAAAAAGTAAATTTCCTCTGGGAATAAAATTATGTCAAAAGTATTAGAAATAAATTTCCTAATATCTTCAATATAGTATGAAAATAAAGTCCCTAATAAAATACCAAATAAAGTTGCCGAAGTACCCATAATAAATCCAATAAAAAAGAAAATTTTTTTAATCGATGTATTTGTTACTCCAATAGATTTTAAAATCCCTATTTCTCTTGTTTTATTTTTAACTAATATTGTCAGTCCAGAAATAATATTAAATGCAGCTACAATTATTATTAGGGATAAGATTATAAACATCACATTTCTTTCAACTTTTAAAGCAGAAAACAATGACTCATTCAAATCTGCCCATGTGTAAATATATGCACTTGGAAATAAATCTAATAAATTTTTTTTATGATATTCAATATTTTTTGGATCTTTAAAATAGTACTCAGTAAATCTATTATCTTTATTTTTATCAAAAAAATTTTCTAATGTATTAAGATTAACATATGCTACATTCTCATTAAATTCACCTATACCACTATCGAATATTGAAATAACTTCAAATTTATCTTGTCTAGGAAAAGACCCTATAATTGTTTGAACTCCAGATGGTGACATTATTGTTATTTGATCACCAACATCTATATTAAGCAAAAAACTTAAATCCTTTCCAATTGAAATTGAATTATTTTTTAACTCTGTTGATCCAAAATATTTCTGATTATTTGATATTTCTAGTTTCTTAAAATCATTTTTCAAATATCCTTTTAAAAGTACACCTTTTGTGTTTAGTTTTGAAAGAATTACCGCTTCTCCATCATTTGAAGCAATTCCTTTTGCAAAATCTATATCAGTTTTATGAACTAAAGGTTTGTCATAAGGTTTTACAACAGCATGGGCATTAAAACCTACAATTTTATTTATTAATTCTGATCTAAAACCGTTCATTACTGACATAACAATTATTAGTACAGCTACTCCTAAACCAATACCAATGAAGGAAAAAATAGAAATTACATTTAAAAAGCCATCTTTTTTTCTAGCTTTTAAAAACTTAAATATAATTTCTTTTTCTAGTTGTGAAATCAATTTTGCTTAGCTTTTATTATTTGTGAAGCTATATCTTCAACTTTTAATTTTTGAGTTTCTCCATCAATTTCTTTAAACTCATAAAAATTTCCTTCGGATTTGCTTCCTATTATCAATTGATATGGAATTCCAATTAAATTAAATTTTTTAATTTTAGCTGATATATTTTCATCTGTATCATCAATGATTGTATCTATATTTTTTGATTTTAAAATTTCATATATTTTAATAGACTTTTCTAAATTAGATTTATCATTTTTATTTATCATAGGAATAATCGCGCAATCATAAGGTGTTACTGACATGGGCCATTTCATTAAACCTTCTGTATCGTTATATTTTGCCTCAATTATGGCACCAACAAGTCTAGAAACTCCTATTCCGTATGATCCCATTTTAACAAATTCTTTTTTTCCATTAAAATCAACAGCAGCATTCATTGGTTTTGAATATTTATCACCAAAATAAAATATGTGGCCAACTTCGATACCTTTAGTGTTTACTCTAAATTCCTCTGGAACAGATTTTTCAAATTTATCTTTATTAAATTTTTCATCTGTTACAGAATAAAATTTTTCATATTGTTTTCTCAATGTGCCTAATGACTCTTTGTCTAGAATTATTTTAGAGCTGTCTACATCAAAAATTCTTTTATCTGTATAAATTTTGCTTTCACCAGTATCGGCGAGGATAATAAATTCATGTGATAAGTTTCCTCCAATAGGGCCAGTATCAGCAGCCATAGGAATTGCGGATAAATTTAATCTCTTAAAAGTTTTTAAATATGAAAGAAAAAATTTATTGTACGAAAATATTGCATCATCATCTGTTAAATCAAAAGAGTAAGCATCCTTCATATAAAATTCTCTACATCTCATAATTCCAAATCTTGGTCTTAACTCATCTCTAAATTTCCATTGAATATGATATAATAATTGAGGTAAAGATTTATATGATTTAAAGGAAGATCTAAAAATTTCTGTCACAGGTTCTTCGTTAGTTGGACCATATAACATTTCTCTATTTTGACGATCCTTAATTCTTAACATTTCTTCACCATAATCTTCATATCGTCCACTTTCCTTCCAAATTTCGGATGATTGAATTGTGGGCATTAATATTTCTTGAACACCAACACGGTCTTGTTCTTCTCTAACTATTTGTTCTATTTTTTTCATGACTTTAAATCCAAGCGGTAACCAAGAATAAATTCCAGCAGAGGACTGTTTAATCATGCCTACTCTTAACATCAACTGGTGTGATTTAATTTTAGCTTCAGATGGATTATTTTTTAGTATCGGAATAAATGATTTTGAAAAAAACATTAATTTAAAAAGTTACGTAAATTTAAAATTTCATTAATTACTAATAAATATATAAATATAAAAATACCAGACGTAATTAAAGTACAATAAATTATTTTTTTAGTTATTTTAGGATTTTCTGGCGCCCCGGGGTCAACACCCTCTACATTTCCCTTTTTTTCACGATTAACATCTATTGGTAGAATGGCAAAAAAAACTATCCACCACAAGCACACATATACAACTATTGAGCCTGTAATACTCAATTAAATCCTCACTAAATTTATATTTGTATAAGGTCTTTTTCCTAATTTTTCTTTTGTGTACTTTCTACAAGTTATTTTAAGGGCATCAATTAAATTAGATTCTTGCTTTTTATTATTTAAAGAAAAAGTTTGTGCTGTTTTTTCAATTTCCTCTTCAAGATTAAATGTAAATTCATCTTTTTCGTATATAGGTAAACCTCTAAAAGTTAATAAAGGTTTGTTATGAATATTACCATTTGGAGTTATTACTAATGTTGCTTCTATTAATCCGTTGGTAGATAAATTTTTTCTCTCTTTGATAGATTGGGCATCTTCTTCAACACTTATAGATCCATCTACGTAAAGTCTTCCACTTGGAGCTTTATCATATACTTCAGGTTTATCACCTGGATAAATTCTAACTATATCACCATTTTCTACTCTAACAGGATATGGAACTTGCATTTCTTTAGCAAAATTTATGTGTTCAATCATATGTCTATGTTCACCATGAACAGGTATGACTGATCTTGGTTTTATCCAGTCATACATATCCTTTAAATCTTCTCTATTTGGATGTCCTGATACATGAATAAATTCACTATCTTCAGAAATTACTTCTATACCTTCTCTAACTAATTGATTGTGAAGTTTGTATAATTTTTTTTCATTACCTGGAATAATTTTTGAAGAAAATATAACTGCGTCCCCTCTCTCAACAAAAACATCTGGGTGTGTATAATTTGAAATACGGTTCATCGCACCCATTGGTTCTCCTTGGCTACCAGTACATAAGTAAACAATTTTTTCTCTTGAAATATTTTTTGCATCTCTTGCATCAAGTGGTTCAATAACATTTTGCAAGTAACCACATTGCCTAGCAGCTTTATAAATTCTATGCATTGAACGGCCCACCAAAGCAATTTGCCTACCTGTTTTTTCAGCACAATAAAAGGCAGACTCCATTCTAGCTACATTTGAAGCGAAAGAAGTAATAATTATCCTTTTCTTTAATCTTTCCATTATCTTTAGCATATTTTTTCTTACATCGAGCTCAGATCCTGCTCTTCCTGCACTAAATACGTTTGTTGAGTCACATATCATTGTCAAAACACCTTCTTGACCAATTTCCTTTAATCTTTTTGAATTCATATTGTCTCCTGTTAATGGATCTGGATCACACTTCCAATCACCAGTGTGTAATATATTTCCAACAGGTGTTTCAATTTTTAGTCCATTAGGTTCTAGTATAGAATGTGTTAACGTAACAAATTCTATTTTAAAAGGACTTAAATCTACAATGCTATTTAACTGAACAACTTCTAGATATCCTGTTACATCAATTTTTTTTTCCTTAAATTTTTCTGAAATTAACACTGATGTAAATGGAGTAGCAAATATTTTACATTTTAGTTTTGGCCATATATGAGCAATTGCACCAATATGATCTTCATGTGCATGAGTTAGAACAATTCCTAATAAGTCATCTTTTTTATCAACAATAAATCCAGGGTCAGGATATATTAAATCAACTCCAGGAATTGCATCATCTGCAAAAGTAACTCCTATATCTACAATTATCCATTTTCTATTATCTGGATTTCCATAGGCGAATAAATTCATATTCATCCCAATTTCTCCAGATCCCCCTAAGGGGCAAAAAATTAATTCTTCTTTCATTTATTTAAATACATAGCAGCCTTTAAAACTCCATCAGTAGTTAGATTAGACTTTATTTTAACTCTTAGTTTTAAAGAATTTTTAAACATTTTTGCTAGTCCACCAGTAAATATTATTTTATATTTTTTTTTGGTTTGTTTAATAATGGAAAGAATTATATTGTCAATCAGACCAGAATAACCGAAGAAAAATCCTGAATTAATTGCACTTATAGTATTTTTACCTACAACATTATTTGATTTTTTAAATTTTACATTAGGTATTAAAAATGCTTTTTTTGATAAATTTTCTAATGATAGATTTATTCCAGGAGCAATTAACCCTCCGTTATAACTATTTGCTGAGATTACATCAAAATTAGTTGCTGTTCCAAAATCTACTACAATATAATTATTTTTATTGTCAATTACTGATATTGCATTAGCTAACCTATCAGAGCCAATTTGTTTCCTATTAACTTTTATACTTAATAATTTACTTAAATTAAGATTTTTTAACTCATTACAATTTGTATTAAAATATAATTTAAAATAATTTTTAATTATCTTGTAACAGTTAGGAACAACAGAACAGAATAAAATTTGTTTTAATTTTTTATCATATTTTCTCAAAACATTTAAATTTTTTTTTAAATATTTTAAATTGACTTTATTTGTAGATAGTCTGATTTTTTTGACAATATTTTTATTTTTGTAAACACAGATTTTTATATCTGTATTTCCAATATCTCCAATAATGTAAAAATTAGGCATAATTAGAATATTTTTTTTCGAAGTTATTTTTTATAAAATTTATAATTTTAGATTTATTAATTTTATTATTATATTTATTTATATAAGTAGTTTCATATTCTTTTATTGTTGGACTACTTTTTATATTAATACCTACTCCAATAATTAGAAATTTAATTTCATTATAATAAATTATTTCTTGAAGAATTCCGCATACCTTTTTATTCATTATTTTTAAATCATTTGGTAGTTTAATATTGATTTTATATGGAACAATATTTTTTAAAATATTTTTTATTATTTTAAGATTTGAAAATGTAATTTTTTTTAAATTTAAACTTTCGCTAATAGGAAAAAAAATTGAAATAAAAAGATTTCCTCTTCTAGAAACCCATTTTTTTCCCCTTTGTCCTTTTCCATTAGTCTGGATATCGCTAGTAACTATACCTTGTTTTATGTTTTGTTTGATTAATCTTATTGCTGTATCATTAGTGCTTTTGACACCCTTATAAGAATATATTTTGAGTTTCATTAATTAATGTTTATTTGTGAAATTATATCTACTATTCCACTTGGATATATAAAGTAAGCAAGAATGAAAAAAGTTGACGCTACTAGTGTAAATTTTAAACCTAAATTATGTTTCGACTCAAATTTTTCTTTCTCTGGATCGAAATATATAATTTTGATTATTCTTAGATAATAAAAAGCAGCGATTACTGTTGCCAGCAGTCCAACTATTGCTAAAAAATACATTTTTTCATTTATTACAGCCACAAAAATATAGAATTTTGCAAAAAAACCAGCTAGTGGTGGTATACCCGCTAAAGAGAATAGCACAACAAGCAATGATAATGACAATAACGGATGATTTTTTGAAAGACCCGATAAATCATCTATGTTCTCATAATATTCATCGTTTCGCTTAAGCATAAACAAACAACTAAAAAAAGCTAAATTCATGACAAGATAAATTGTTATATATGTAATAGAGCTCTGCACACCTTGCGTTGTACCTGTAGATAAACCTGCAAGAGCGTATCCCATATGACTAATTGAGCTGTAGGCTATTAGTCTTTTTAAATTTTTTTGACCAATTGCTGCTACCGCTCCAAATACCATTGATGCAATAGACAAAAATATAATTATCATTTGCCACTGATCACCTAATTCATAAAAAGGAATGTATAGAAATCTAATAAATACGGTTAATGCAGCAATTTTTGGAAGTAATGCGAAAAAGACTGTTACAGATGTTGGTGAACCTTGATAAACATCAGGTGCCCACATATGGAAAGGAACAGCGGAAATTTTAAAAGCTAATCCAACTAAAATAAATACTATTCCAAAAGTTAATCCGTATTCTATTTCTTTTGTATTAATCATAATTTGATTAAAATTAGTCGTTTCTGAAAAACCATAAATAAGTGAACACCCATATAATAGAAGTCCAGATGAAAGAGCACTTAAAACAAAATATTTTAATCCAGACTCTGTTGATAGTAAATTATCTCTATTAAATGATGCTAACACATATAATGCTAATGATTGCAATTCTAATCCCATATAAAAAACAATAAGATCGTTTGAACTAATCATCACCATCATACCTAAGATTGAGCATAAAATAAGAATTGGATATTCAATTTTGTTAATTTTACTAATCTGAACGTATTTTGATGATGACAGCATTACAAAAATCCCAGACAAAATTAAAAGAATTTTCATAAATTTAGCTAAACTATCTATATTGTAACTATTATTGAATAAAGATGATTGAATCTGCGTATCTAAATTAATTATTAATGCTAAAGCAGCAACTAAACTTACTGTTGTTAAATTATAAACTAGTTGAGAACTATTTTTCTTAAATACTCCAAATATTAATAAAAACATTATCATTATTGATATAAATAACTCTGGAATTATAAGTTGTAGATTTTCCATTATTCACCTAATGCTAATTTATTAATCTTATCTAAATCATTTATATCTATCATATTTGCTACTGATACTTCTATAGAGTTAATCAAAGGTTCTGGATAAAAACCAAAAAATATAATTGGTAATACTAAAAGCCATAGTGTAACAATTTCAAATCTTTTTAGATCAACCATTTTTTTTACATCTTCATTAATTAATTTTCCAAAGATTATTCTCTTGTATAACCAAAGCATATATGCCGCTCCCAAGATCACTCCTAGACTTGCAATCGTTGCTACTAGTATATTCTTTTTAAATGCACCCATTAAAACTAAAAATTCACCAATAAAACCACTTGTTCCAGGTAATCCAAGAGCTCCTAAAGTAAAAACCATAAAAACTATTGCGTACTTTGGCATTATAGAAACTAAGCCTCCATATCTATTTATAAGTCTTGTATGAAGTCTATCGTAGACAACTCCTACACATAAAAATAGTGCTGCTGAGACCAAACCATGACTTATCATTTGGAAGATACTTCCTTCTATTCCTTGCTGTGTCATTGTAAAAATACCCAGTGTTACAAATCCCATATGAGCTACAGACGAATAAGCTATTAGTTTCTTCATATCTTCCTGCATTAAGGCTACTAGTGATGTATAAATAATCGCTATCAAACTAAGTGTGTAAACTAAAGGAACAAAATATAATGATGCATCAGGAAACAAACCTAGAGAAAACCTTATAAATCCATATCCAGCCATTTTTAAAAGTATTGCAGCTAGCAAAACTGAACCAGCAGTTGGTGCCTCTACATGAGCATCTGGTAACCACGTATGCACTGGCCACATTGGTGTTTTAACAGCAAAGGAACTAAAAAATGCTAGCCACAATAAATTTTGGTACTTAGCTTCGATACCCAAATCGTATAACTTAATGACATCTGTTGTGCCAGTTATCCAATATATTGATATGATAGCAACTAACATTAAAACTGAACCTAACAAAGTATATAAAAAGAATTTAAATGCAGAATAAACTCTTCTTTCTCCACCCCATATACCAATGATTAAAAACATTGGAATAAGACCAGCTTCAAAAAATAAATAAAATACAACTAAGTCCAATGAGCAAAAGACACCAATCATAAATGTTTCAAGTATTAAGATTGCTATTAAAAAATCTTTCAATCTATTTTTAATAGTTGAATTTACAGTTATTACACAAATTGGGATAATGAATGTCGTAAGTAAAATAAATAAAATTGATATCCCGTCAACTCCAACTTTGTAATTTACAAATCCTGAAATCCATTCTCTTTCTTCAACAAACTGAAAGTTAACAATAGATTTATCAAAAACAATCCATAGATATAAAGACAAGAAAAAATTAGCTAAAGTTATAAAAAGGGCAACATATTTACTACTTTGATATTGAGAATTAGACGATCTAACAAAAAAAATAAATAAAGCTCCTATTGTTGGAAGTAAAATTAATGATGAAAGAATAGGAAAATTCATATTATTTTACTATTAATAAAGTTAATAAAATTGAAAAACCTAGAAGCATTATAAAGGCATACTGATAAATATACCCTGATTGAAACTTTACTGCTTTAAAAGAAAAAAGTTTTATCAAGTTTGAAATTCCATCTGGTCCAAATTTATCGATTACTAATCCATCAATTTTTTTCCAAAGAAATATTCCAAAACTTTTTGAGGGTTTAATAAAAATTTGATCATATAATTCGTCAAAATACCATTTCTTTTGGAGAAAAATGTAAACCGGCATGTTTATGGAAACTATTTCATCTACAATTTTAGTATTTTTAACGAATAGATAATATGACAATGGAATTGTTAGTACTACCATTGTAGGAGTTAAAAACAAAAACCAAGTTGGAGGATGTTCTTTTCCTAATGGTTCTAGAAATTTTATAGATTCTCCCCAAAAATTATACATTGTTTCATGACCAATAAATAATTCTTTAAATAAAAAGCCTGAAAAAACAGCACCGACTGCTAATAACACCAAAGGTAACATCATGCTTAATGGAGACTCGTGCATTGTATCTATACTAAGATCTTTATTTTTATAATTTCCATGGAAAGTTTTAAATATTAATCTCCATGAATATATTGAAGTCATTACAGCAGTTAATACGCCTATACCAGCTGCATAAATTCCTAATTTTGTGTCACTTATATAAGCAAATTCAATTATTGCATCTTTAGAATAAAAACCTGATAAGAAAGGAAATCCTGTTAAGGCCAAGGTACCAACAACCATTAATGCATAAGTGTAAGGTAATTTTCTAAATACTCCCCCCATCTTAGTAACGTCTTGTTCATCTTTAAATGAATGAATTACAGATCCAGAACCCAAAAAAAGTAGGGCTTTAAAAAAAGCATGTGTAAATAAATGAAACATTGCAACATTATATGCACCTACACCTGCTGCAAAAAACATGTATCCCAATTGACTACATGTAGAATAGGCAATAATTTTTTTTATATCTGTTTGCACTAATGCAACTGTGGCTGCAAAAAAAGCTGTGGTCATTCCAACTACTGTGATTACTGACAAAGCTAATTCTGAATACTCATAAATTGGAGAACATCTAACTACTAAAAAAACTCCTGCTGTTACCATTGTGGCTGCATGAATTAATGCGGATACTGGTGTTGGACCTTCCATAGCATCTGGCAACCAAGTATGAAGCAAAAATTGTGCAGATTTTCCCATTGCTCCAACAAAAAGTAATAAACAAATTAAATCTATTGTATTAAATTCAAAAGATAGAAAATTTATTTTTTGATCTATTATTTCAGGTATCTTAGGAAAAACTTCATCATAATTTACTGTGCCAAAAATATAAAATATTAAAAAAATTCCCAATGCAAAACCAAAGTCTCCGACTCTATTTACGATAAAAGCCTTAATAGCAGCAGCATTAGCAGTTTCTTTTTTATACCAAAAACCAATTAGAAAGTACGAGCAAAGGCCAACTCCTTCCCATCCGAAAAATAATTGCAAAAAATTATCTGATGTTACCAATGTTAACATGGCGAATGTAAATAATGATAGATAGGACATAAATCTTGGTTTATGTGGGTCGTGAGACATGTAACCAACAGAATAAATATGAACTAAGGATGAAACTAGAGTAACTACAACTAACATTACTGCAGAAAGAGCATCAACTTTAATTGACCAATTTACATTTAAAGATCCTGAATTTATCCAAGTTGCAATAATTGCATTATGCTCATATCCTGATGAAACAACTTTAAAAAATATGAACAATGATAATAATGCCGAAACAGAAACCAAAATACATGTGATTAATTGAGATAATTTATCACCAATAGTTTTACCAAAAAAACCTGATATGATTGAACCTATTAAAGGTAAAAATAATATTAAATATTCCATTTACCCTTTCAATCTGTCGATTTCTTCAACTCTTATTGTTCCTGAGTTTCTGTAATAAACCACAATTATTGCAAGTCCTATTGCAGCCTCAGCTGCAGCCACTGTTAATATGAATAATGTGAAAACCTGACCACTCAGATCGTTAATAAAAATAGAAAAAGATACTAAATTTATATTTACAGCTAAAAGTATTAATTCAATACTCATCAATATAACGATAATATTTTTTCTATTTAGAAAAATTCCTACAATACCGATTGTGAATATAATAGCAGCGAGAGTTAAATAATGTCCAAGACCAATACTAAGCATCTATTTTTACTCCTTTGTTATTTTCAACATCTACTAATTCAATACCATCTTTTCTTTCTCTAGATATTTGTTTGAAATAACTTTGTCTTTTTACTCCAGATCTTTGTCTGAAGGTCAATACAATTGCTCCGATCATGGCAACCAATAAAACCATTCCAGATAATTGAAACAAATGAATATAATCTGTATATATAACGCTTCCTAAAGATTGAGTATTTGTTAAGTCGGAATTTATTTCAATCGCAATTGAATCTAATAAATCTGGTTTATATTTCCATCCACCAATAACAATAATTAATTCAAAAAATATAATTATACTAACTAATAAACCAATTGGAATATGAGAACTTCTTCCACTAGAATTAAACCATTCATTTTTTTGTTGTGCAACATTTAACATCATAACCACAAATAAAAATAATACTGCTACTGCTCCTACGTACACAATAAGCATTATCATTCCTAGAAATTCGGCACCAATCATGATGAACAAGCAAGAAATACTAATAAAGTCCAATATTAAAAAAAAAACTGAATTAACTGTATTTTTCGAAACAGTTACCATAATTGCAGAAACAATTGCAATCAGTGAAAATATATAAAAGACTATTGCGTGAGCAATCATTAATTATCTGTGGGAGCTATCAGCATTAATATTTGCTGCTAAAATATTCTCCCATCTATCCCCATTCTCTAACAACTTTTCTTTGTTATAATAAAGTTCTTCTCTTGTTTCTGTAGCAAATTCAAAATTTGGGCCTTGTACAATTGCATCAACTGGACAGGATTGTTCGCATAAACCACAATAAATACATTTTAACATATCAATATCATAACGAGTAGTTTTTCTGCTGCCATCTTCTCTCTCGCTAGATTCTATTGTTATGGCCTGAGCAGGACAAACAGCTTCACATAGTTTACAAGCAATACATCTCTCCTCACCATTTGGATATCTTCTTAGAGCATGCTCTCCTCTAGCTCTCGGACTAATTGAACCTTTTTCAAATGGATAATTAATTGTTTTTTTTGGTTTAAATATTTCTTTTATTGCCATGATTAATCCTGTTAAAAAATCAATCATGAAAATTGTTTTAAAAAATCTAATTAAGCTCATTCTAATTCCCCGGTAATAAATCAAAATACATTAAAAAACTTGCAGTTAATACTACATAAATTAGTGAAAATGGTAGAAAAATTTTCCAACCAAGTTTCATTAATTGATCATACCTGTATCTAGGTACTATTGCTTTTATTAGAGCAAATAAGATAAATAAAAAGAGTATTTTTAAGATTAACCATATTGGAGCTGGAATAACGTTCAAAGGAAATAAATCTATCGGAGATAACCAGCCACCAAGAAATAAAATGGATCCCATTGCACACATAAGTAAAATGTTAGCATACTCCCCTAACCAAAACATTGCATACATCATTCCAGAGTATTCTGTCTGGTAACCTGCAACCAATTCTGCTTCAGCTTCGGGCAAATCGAAAGGTGGTCTGTTAGTTTCTGCTAAGGCTGAAATAAAAAATATTATAAACATTGGAAATAGAGGTATCACAAACCATAAATCTTTTTGTGCTAAAACGATGTCACTTAGATTTAATGAACCTACACAAAGTAGTACATTTATAATTATTACACCTATGGAAACTTCATACGAAACCATTTGAGCAGCTGATCTAATTGCTCCTAGAAAAGGATATTTAGAGTTAGATGCCCATCCACCCATAATTATTCCATAAACACCTAAAGATGAAACCGCAAAAAGATATAAAATACCAACATTTATATCTGCTAATACAAATGTTTCACTAAAAGGAATTACCGCCCAAGCAATTAAAGCCAAAGTCATTGTAACTATTGGCGCTAATATAAATATAACTTTATTTGAGCTTGCTGGGATAATTATTTCTTTAAAAATGTATTTTAGTGCGTCAGCTAATGTTTGAAATAATCCAAATGGACCAACAACGTTAGGACCTCTCCTTTTTTGAACAAATGCCCATACTCTTCTATCTAACCAAACAATCATTGCAACAGATACTAAAACTGGGATCAATAGAAACAAAATTTTGTAAATTTGTTCAAAAAATATAAATAATTCAGCCATTAATTATCAGTACCAGTTTTTAGTAAACTCAATCTAATATTTTTACACTCTGACATTGTTTTTGATGCTCTTGCTATTGCATTGGAGTGATAATAATCAATCTCTTCAGTAATAATTTTTTCTGATTTAAAATTATATTCAGGCACCTCAAAATCAGTTTCATTTTTATTATTAATATTTAAATAATTTATTAATGAATCGATAAGTTGATTTTTATCTTTGTATAAATTTTTTCTCTTAATGAATGAAGACAATTCATTTATTATTTGCCAATCCTCTTTCGCTTCACCTGGTGGATATGATGCCTTGTAAGCTTTTTGTAATTTTCCTTCTAGGTTTGTAAAATAACCATCTTGTTCTGTGTAAGTAGCACCAGGCAAAATTACATCAGCAATACTTGCACCTTTATCACCGTGACTACCTATATATATTATAAATTCATTTTTTTTCTCAAAATTTAAATTATCTTGGCCAAATAGAATTAAAATTTCAAAGTTATTGTTTTCTAATTTATTCAATATTTCGTAGCTAGAATTTTTTGACAATACATTTAAGTCATATGAGCCTACTGTGGATGAATTTTTTGATAATATATTTAATGCATTCCAATCATCAGAAATTTTATTATTTTCTAAAAGATATTTTTTGAACTCTTCAAAAATATAAGGTGCCGACTTAAGTTTAAGAACTGATTGTCCAAAAATTATACTTGGATATTTTGATTTTTTAATCTTTTCTGAAATTTCATGTTTATTATCAATAATATCTTTTATAGTGTCGGTATTATTCGATATAACTTGGTAAGGATAGGTTAAATCACCAACATCACCTAAAGATATAATTTCTGTCTTATTTTTTAAATAATTTTTTCTAATTCGAGAGTTTAATATTGTTGCTTCAAATCTTGGATTTGTACCTATTAGAATTATTAAATCACTTTTTTCTATTCCTTCAATAGAACTGTTAAATAGATAATTACTTCTTATATTTGTATTAATATATAATTTTTCATATCTAGATTCCAAATTTTCAGATTTAATCGTTTTTTCAAAAAAATCTTTTGCTGCATAAGTAGTTTCCATATTTGTCATATCACCTATAAATCCAGCAATTTTCTCAGACTTTGTTGTTGAAATTCTCTCAGATACAGCTTTAAAAGCTTCATCCCAACTTGATGGCTTTAATTTATTATTAATCTTTACATAAGGTGTATCTAATCTTTGATTTTTTAATCCATCACATGCATATCTGGTTTTATCTGATATCCATTCTTCATTTATTTCTTCATTAATTCTTGGCAGAACTCTCTTGACTTCCCATCCGTATGTATCAACTCTTATATTTGATCCAACAGCATCCATCACATCAATTGTTTCCGTTTTTTTAAGTTCCCATGGTCTAGCTTCAAAGACATAAGGTTTTGATGTAAGTGCACCGACAGGACATAAATCAATAACATTAGCTGAGAGTTCAGACTCCATTGCTTTTTCTAAATAAGTAGTAATTTGCATATTCTCACCTCTGCCAATTGCTCCAAGCTCAGGAACTCCAGCAACCTCAGTTGCAAATCTAATACATCTTGTACAATGAATGCATCTTGTCATTTGAGTATTTATAAGAGGACCCATATATTTTTCGGGTACATATCTTTTATTTTCTTTAAATCTTGATTTATCAATTCCGTAATACATTGATTGATCTTGTAAATCACATTCCCCACCTTGATCACATACTGGACAATCAAGTGGATGGTTTGCTAGTAAAAATTCCATTACACCTTTTCTAGCTTTTTTCACTTTTTCGGTATTAGTTTTAAGCACCATCCCCTCTGCAGCAGGCATCGCGCAAGAGGCTATTGGTTTAGGTGATTTTTCCATTTCAACTAAACACATTCTACAATTACCAGCTATAGATAATTTTTCATGATAACAGAACCTTGGTATTTCTGCTCCTGCTTGTTCACAAGCCTGCAATACAGTAGTTCCTTCTTCTACCTCAACATCAATATCATTTACTTTAAGTTTAAGCATTTTCTTTTTCTAATAAATGTTGATCGACTAAATAAGGTATATCTTTTTGCTTTTTCACAACTGGATCAAACTTATTTCTTTCAATTATTTCATCTTTAAAATTTCTGATTAATCCCTGAACAGGCCACGAAGATCCTTCTCCAAAAGCACAAATAGTATGACCTTCAATTTGTTTTGTTACATCTAGTAACATATCAACTTCATCTCTTGTGGCTTCACCTTTTGCCATTCTTTCTAACATTCTCCACATCCAACCAGAACCTTCTCTACATGGTGTGCATTGACCACAGCTCTCGTGTTTATAAAATCTTGCAATTCTAGCCATACACTTAATAATATCTTGATCTTTATTTATAACCACAATACCAGCTGTTCCTAAACCAGTTTTATTCTCAACACATGCATCAAAGTCCATTTTAATTGTTTCACATGTCTCTTTTGGTAGTAAAGGCATTGATGAGCCGCCAGGTATAACTGCTTTTAAATTATCCCATCCGCCTATTACTCCGCCTGCATGTTTTTCAATTAATTCTTTTAAAGGAATTCCCATTTCTTCTTCTACGTTGCAGGGGTTATTTACATTACCTGAAATACAATAAATTTTAGAACCAGTATTTTTTGGTCTGCCGAGGGATGAAAACCACTTTCCACCTCTTCTTAGTATAGTTGGCACCACTGAAATTGTTTCGACATTGTTTATTATTGTCGGGCAACCATAAAGACCTATTAATGCTGGAAATGGAGGTTTTAACCTTGGTTGACCTTTTTTTCCTTCAATACTTTCAAGCAAAGCAGTTTCCTCACCACAGATATAAGCCCCAGCACCATAATGAATATATATATCTAATTCCCAATCGGTCCCTGCAGAATTTTTTCCTATTAGACCATCCTTGTACGATTCATCGATAGCTGTTTGAAGCTTTTGTCCTTCATTAAAATATTCTCCTCTTATATAAATATAGCACTTGTGTGCATTAACTGCATAAGATGCAATTAAGCAGCCTTCTATTAATTTGTGAGGTTCAAATCTTAGAATATCTCTATCTTTACATGTGCCAGGTTCAGACTCATCGGCATTAATTACTAAATAATGTGGTCTTGATCCAACTTCTTTTGGAGCAAAAGACCATTTCAATCCTGTAGGAAATCCAGCACCACCTCTTCCTCTAAGTTCTGATGCTTTAATTTCATTAATTATCCATTCTCTTCCTTTGCCGCAAATTTCTTTTGTGTCCTTCCAGTCCCCTCTCTGTTTTGCAGATGTTAAATCAGCACCAAAATCATTGTATAAATTTTTAAAAATTCTATCTTTATCTTCAAGCATTTTTATTACCTATTAATGTTTTTCTAGTATTTTCTGGTTCAGAACTTAATCTGCCTCTATAAGATCCTGGTTGGGGAACTTCATCATTATTTATTTTATCAATTATTTGCTCAAGTTTTGTTGGATCTAAATCCTCATAATAATCCTCATTTAATTGAAGCATTGGAGCATTCACACAAGCACCTAAGCATTCTACTTCTAACCAAGAAGTTTTTCCATCATCAGACAAACGATTTTCTTCTTCAGAAATTTTTCGTTTACAAACATCTACTAAATTATATGCGCCCCTTAACATACATGGGGTTGTAGTACATACTTGAAAGAAATATTTACCAACTGGAGTTAAATTATACATGCTATAAAATGTAGCCACTTCATATACTTTTATATATGGCATATCTAAATATTTTGCTATGTATTTCATTGCGCTTAAAGGTATCCAATTATCATTTTGTTTTTGTGCTAAGTACAATAAAGCCATAACTGAACTTTGTTGTTTTCCAGAAGGATAATTTTTAATAATACTATCAGCGGTATCTTTGTTTTTTTTATTAAACTCAAATTTTTCAGGTTGTACTTTTGATATTTTTTTAACAGCCATTATCTATCTACCTCTCCAAAAACAATATCCATTGAACCTAAAACTGCAGGAACATCAGCTAACATATGGCCTTTAATTAAGTAATCCATCGCTTGCAAATGAGAAAATCCTGGAGCTCTAATTTTGCATTTGTAAGGTTTGCTTGAACCATCAGAAATTAAATAAACACCAAATTCTCCTTTAGGAGCCTCTACAGCTGTATATATTTCATCTTTATCAACCCTATAACCTTCGGTATATAACTTGAAATGATGGATCAGTGCTTCCATAGATTGTTTTATTTCTTTTTTTGGTGGTGGGCTGATTTTTCCATCATCAGTTTTAATTGGTCCTACAGGTAAATTTGCTAAGCATTGATTTATTATATTTACACTTTCTTTCATTTCTTCAATTCTGCATAGATATCTGTCGTAACAATCACCGTTTTTCCCTACTGGAATTTTAAATTCGAATTGTTCATAACAATCGTAAGGCTGGGATTTTCTTAAATCCCAGGGAACGCCAGATCCTCTCAACATAACACCAGAAAAAGAATAATCGAGAGCATCTTGTTTTGATACTACTCCTATATCAACATTTCTTTGCTTAAATATTCGGTTATCAGTTAAAAGTAATTCTAAATCATTTATTATTTTTGGAAATCTTTCACAAAATTTTCCTATCTCTTTATCTAATCCTTTTGGTAAATCTTGATGTACTCCTCCAGCTCTAAAATAATTAGCATGTAATCTAGAACCAGAAACTTTTTCATAAAAACCCATTAATATTTCTCTCTCTTCAAATCCCCATAAGGTTGGAGTTAATGCGCCGACATCCATTGCTTGTGTTGTGACATTTAAAATGTGACTAAGTAT
>CABZDS010000016.1 GCA_902524595.1 uncultured Pelagibacteraceae bacterium
TGATTTTATAACCAAGACCGAAAATTTAAATTTAGAATTAGCCTCAGAATATTTGTTAATGGCTACTTGGTTAACATATCTTAAATCTAAACTACTATTACCAGAAACAGAGGAAGAGGAATTTAAAGCTCTTGAAGTAGCAGAGAAATTAAAGCTTCAACTTAAAAAACTAGAATTAATAAGATTATTGTCTTCTCAGATGTTGAGCAGAAAAAGATTGGGAAGAGATATTTTTATGAGAGGTTCAAAAAGTGGAATGAGATCAATTTATAATTCTCAATATTCATTAACATTGTTTGAATTATTAAAAACGTATTCAAATATCATAATGACAAAAGATTTTCAGAGAATGAATATTCCAAAACTACCAGTATTTACTACTGAAGAAGGTATTAAAGTCATAAAAGAGTTTTACAATAATTTAAATGATTGGAAAAATATGACTGATTTAATACCAAAAAATTTTAAAAATTCTAAAACTTTAAATAAGACAGGTAATGCAGGAATTTTTGCTGGATCTTTAGAGCTTGCAAAAGAAGGCAATATATCTATTAAACAAGATAATTTATTTGAGGACATATATATTAAAAAAATCTAATGAATAAATTAAAAAAAAATAATGTTGTATCATTTCCATCGAAATTAAGTGATGTTGATAAAGAAATAGAGGCTATTGTTTTTGCAGCCGTAGAGCCATTAAATATTGAAACTATTGAAAATAAAATTTCAAAAAAAACTGATGTTGAAAAATCTTTACTAAAACTTCAGAATTTTTATTCTGATCGAGGTATAAATTTAGTCTGTATATCCAATAAATGGTCTTTTAGAACTTCACCAAACTTATCCTCATTAATGTCTCAACAAAAAACTGTTGAAAAAAAATTATCAAAGGCTGCAATAGAAACACTTGCAATTATCGTTTATCATCAACCAGTCACTAGAGCTGAAATAGAAGAAATTCGTGGAGTTGCATTCGGAAACAATACACTTGAGATATTAATGGAATTGAACTGGGTTAGACCACAAGGTCGAAAAGATGCCCCTGGCAAACCTATTCAATATGGAACAACAGATGACTTTTTAAGTCATTTCAATCTACAAAAATTGTCAGATCTTCCAACCGTTGATGAATTGGGAACTGCAGGTCTTATTGATACATCTAGTGTAGATGCATCTATATTTGGGACAGGCAAATTCTATAAAGAAAAACAAGAGGATAAAAAGGAAAATATATACTCTGATATAGATGAGATGCTTAATAGCACTCTTAATACCGATAACGATAAATAAAAAAATAGTTTTAAAACTAAAATTATAAGGTTATAAGTAACTATGAGTATAGGATTTTGGCAAATTGCAATTGTAGTAATTTTAGTAGTATTACTTTTTGGTAGAGGTAAAATCTCTAGTCTTATGGGTGATGTCGCTAAAGGAATTAAAAGTTTTAAAAAAGGTATGGCTACAGATGCTACAGAAGATAGCCAACCAAAAAATATATCTGAAAATCAAGACTCAGACAAAAAAGAGTAATCAATGCCACAGATCGGCTGGTTTGAAATATTAATAATAGTTTCTATTGCAATAATTGTTGTAGGACCAAAAGACTTTCCCGTAATGTTAAAAAAAGTTGGATCATGGATTGGTTCAGCAAAAAGATATTTTTCAGATGTTCAAAATCAAGTTACAGAAATAACAGATGTTTCTATTAAAGAAGAATTAAAAAAAAATACTGAAATAATGAAAGAGGATAAACCTAAAGATGAAAGCTAAAAAAAAAGAAACAGGTTTTATTAGTCATCTTACTGAATTAAGACAAAGACTAATAAATTCATTTATCTTCTTGGCAGTATTATTTGTAGTTTGTTACTATTTTTCTGAATACATATATGGATTTTTAGTTGAACCTTATGCTAATGCTGTAAAGGATGATAATGTTAATAGAAGATTAATCTTTACCGCTCTTCAAGAAACATTTTTAACATATCTTAAAGTTTCTTTTTTTGCTGCTTTCTTTGTGACCAGTCCGTATATCCTTATTCAAATTTGGAAATTTATTGCACCAGGATTATACACTCATGAAAAGAAAGCAATTATGCCTTACTTAGTAATTACACCAATACTTTTTTTACTAGGAGGTATGCTTGTTTATTATCTAATTATGCCACTAGCATTTAAATTCTTTTTATCATTTGAAAGTGCAGGTCTTGGAACTAGCTTACCAATTCAATTAGAAGCTAAAGTAAATGAATACTTATCTCTTGTGATGAAGTTAATTTTTGCATTTGGATTAAGTTTTCAGCTACCAGTTGTATTAAGTTTGCTTGCAAGAATAGGAGTTGTAAATTCAACTTATTTAAGAGAAAGAAGAAAATATTTTGTTGTAATAATATTTGCTGCTGCTGCAATATTAACTCCACCAGATCCAATTACACAAATAGGTTTAGCAATACCTTTGTTAATTTTATATGAATTATCAATTTTTTCTGTAAACATTATCGAAAAGAAAGCTCAAGAGAGAAATGCACAATATTAAGGATATTAGAAAAGATATCGATAATTTTAAAAATACAATTAAAAATCGAAACGTTGATGTAGACTTTGACCAAATATTAAATCTTGATGAAGAAAATAGAAAATTAATTCAAGAAAAAGAAAAATTAGAAATGGAAAAAAAATCTATTTCTAAATCTAAAGATGAAACCCTTTTTGAAAAGTCAAAAGAAATTTCAAATAAAATAGATGATTTAAGTAAAAATCAAAAAAAAGTTAAAGACCAACTTGATCAGATATTAAGTAATATTCCTAATTTACCATTGAATGATGTCCCTGTTGGTAAGGATGAAAATAGTAATAAAGAGGTTGTAAAATCTGGTGAAATTAAAGAAATGAGTTTTAAACCAAAATCTCATTATGAAATTGGTGAAAAACTGAATATGTTAGATTTTGATTTAGCAACAAAAACAACTGGATCAAGATTTGTTTTTGTTAAAGACAAATTAGCATCATTAGAAAGAGCTATTTCTAATTTTATGATTGATACACATGTCAATAATAATGGCTACACTGAAATCTCTCCACCTTTAATGGCTACAGACAACACTATGTTTGGAACAGGCCAATTGCCCAAATTTGAAAATGATCAATTCGAAATTAAGTTTGATGATAAAAATGATAGAAAGTTTTTAATCCCTACAGCTGAGGTGATCTTAACTAATATGGTTAAAAATCAGATATTGAATCCAAAATCTTTGCCAATGAGATTAGTTGCATCAACACCTTGTTTTAGAAAAGAAGCAGGAAGTTATGGTAAAGATACAAAGGGCATGATTAGACAACATCAATTTTATAAAGTTGAATTAGTCAGTATTGTAGAAAATAATAAATGTATTGAAGAACTAGAGAGAATGACTAATTGTGCAACTAAAATTTTAGATGATTTACAATTACCTTACAGAAAAATTATTTTAAGCACTGGTGATATGGGTTTTAGTGCAGAAAAAACTTATGACATAGAGGTTTGGCTACCGTCAGAAAATAAATATAGAGAAATTTCGAGCTGTTCTTCATGTGGAACATTTCAGGCAAAAAGAATGAAAGCTAGATATAAAAATAATAATAACGAAAATGAATTTGTTGGCACTTTAAATGGGAGTGGACTTGCTGTTGGTAGAACTTTAATTGCAATATTAGAAAATTATCAAACTGAGAATGGTTCAATAATTATTCCTGGAAAACTAAGACCATATATGAACAATATGGAGAAAATAGGTATCAATTAAGAGTTGTCTTCTAAAAGTATATAGTATAAATAATCGATAACTTTTTAAGGACTTAACATGGACGCAGGAATTGGACAATTTATACCCCTAATCTTAATATTCGTAATATTTTACTTTTTCTTAATCAGACCTCAGCAAAAGAAAGTTAAAGAACATAAGGCTATGGTTGAGGCTTTAAAACGTGGAGACAAAGTTATTACTTCTGGTGGTATCGTTGGTACTGTTGAACGAGTTATCGATAGTGAAAAAGTTGAAGTTATGATAGCTGATAATGTTAAAGTTGAAATTGTTCGAGCTACAGGAATACAAGGACTAGTTACTAAAGCTGAACCAAAAAAATAATAACTTCTTAAAGTGTTATATTTTTCTAAATTAAGAGTTTTTAGTGTTTTAATTTTTACACTTATTATTTCATATTTTACTATTTCCAACTTTACAAAAGTTGATGATGAATTTTTCTCGAAAAATATAAAATTAGGATTAGACCTACAAGGTGGTTCTTATTTATTACTAGAGATAGATAACGAACCAGTCATTACTCAAAGATTGCAGAGCAAAGTATTAGAGTTTAAAAAATTTTTCAAAGATAAAGATATTAAGGTCAGAAATTTTGTAATTGAGGATAAGTCAATTATATTCGATGTTGAAAATTCTAAGATTGAGGATGTTAAATCTCTTTTAGATGATGATAAAAGTGAGATAAATCCTTATTTTCAACAATATAAATCCCATCAATTTAACTTTGAAAACATGGATACCTCATTCAAGTTAGAATTTTCTGACTATGGATTGGTATTGTTAAAAAATTCTTCATTAGATCAAGCAATTGAAATTGTGAGAAGAAGAGTTGATGAAGTAGGAACTAATGAGCCAAATATTTTAAAAAGAGGTAATGATAGGATTCTTGTTGAGTTGCCAGGGCTGGATGATCCTGGTAGAATAAAATCTTTGTTAGGTAAAACTGCAAACTTAACATTCCAATTTATATCCAGTAGTTCTGAAGAGTCATTTGGAACAGAAAAACTTTCTTTTGAGGATGGCGCTAGTGAAGCCATTGTTAGTAAACGAATTGTTTTAAGTGGTGATAATCTTATGGATGCTAAGCCTACTATGAATAATCAAACTAATGAGACGGTTGTTTCATTTAGTTTAGATAGGGTAGGAGCAAAAAAGTTTGGTAAGGCGACTTCAAATGGTGTTGGAAAAAGGTTGGCAATTGTTTTGGATGGAAAAATTATTAGTGCTCCAGAAGTCAGAGAACCAATAATTGGAGGAAATGGACAGATATCTGGTAATTTCACTTTTCAATCAGCAACAGATTTAGCTTTACTCTTAAGATCAGGTGCTTTGCCGGCTCCACTTAATATTATCGAAGAAAGAACTGTAGGTCCTGACCTTGGAAAAGACTCAATCAATGCAGGAATTATATCATTGATAATAGGATTTATCTTAGTCGTTGCCTTTATGTTTTATAAATATAGATTTTTCGGCTTAATTGCTAATTTAGCCTTAATATCTAATTTATTTTTATTGGTCGGAATTCTAACATTATTTGAAGCAACTCTTACACTTCCTGGAATTGCAGGTATTATTTTAACAGTAGGTATGGCTGTTGATGCAAATGTTTTAATTTTTGAAAGAATTAAAGAAGAATTAAAAAATGAAAATAATTCAATTGTAGCCTTTGATTCTGGTTATACAAAATCACGAACAACAATTTTAGATGCCAATATTACAACTTTAATCGCTGCAGTAATCCTATTTTTCATGGGCTCAGGTCCAATTAAAGGATTTTCTATAACGCTTGGAATTGGAATACTTACAACACTATTTTCAGTATATTTCATTGCTCGTTTGATTACTGCTTACTATGTCATCAAAAATAAACACAAGGAAAAAATAATATAATGAAAACAATCTATTTTAATAAATTTTATAAAAGTTTTAATATACTTTCGGGTATATTAATCATTGCTTCCTTAGTTTTCTTAGTTTTTAAAGGATTGAATTTTGGTGTTGATTTTAAAGGGGGTACTTTAATAGAGCTAAGGACTGACAAATCTTCTGCTAATATCACAAAAATAAGAGACAGTTTTAATCAAATGAATCTTGGTGATGTTTCAGTGAAAAATTTTGGTAATGAAACAGATTTTGTAGTTAAATTTGAAAAACAAAATTCAAATGACCCACAATTTATAGAAGAGATAAAAACTAAGCTATCAAATTCGATAGGTTCAGTAGATTTTAGAAGAGTTGAAAATGTTGGGCCAAAAGTTAGTGCAGAACTTTTGAGATCAGGTGTAATAGCGATAGCTTTATCTTTGGCAGCTATGCTTTTATATATATGGATCAGATTTGAGTGGCAATTTAGTCTTGGAGCTATTTTAGCTTTATTTCATGACGTTATAATTACATTAGGAGTATTTTCTGTATTTTCATTAGAAATCAATCTTTCTATCGTTGCAGCTGTTTTAACAATAGTTGGATATTCAATGAATGATACAGTTGTAATATTTGATAGAGTTAGAGAAAATTTGCGTAAATATGCAGATGTTAAAATATTTGAACTAACAAATATCTCAATAAATGAAACTTTATCACGAACAATAATAACTTCAGTTACTACATTGTTGGCACTTTTATCTATATTTATTTTTGGTGGAGAAATATTAAAAGGATTTTCATTAGCAATGATATTAGGAGTAATTTTTGGAACTTATTCATCTATTTATATTGCTAACCCAGTGTTGGTTTCCTTAAAAGTTAGCCAAAGAACGATTGTTAAGGAAGAAAAAGAATAATTAATAAAGATTTTGTGCTGCTACCATTGTCAACAACATTGGTAATGATAATAGTGTGTTTGTTCTAGAAAATAGCATTGCGGTCTTTGCTGATTTAGCTTTAACTTCGGGTTCACACTCAACCATACCCAAAGCTCTTTTTTGATTTGGCCAGATAACAAACCAAACATTGAATGCCATTATTAATCCTAACCACATTCCAATTCCTATTGCAGTATTTTTTCCACCACCTGATCCGATACCTAATGTCATCGCTTGATGAACATATCCATTAAAATAGGCTAACAATAATCCTGATACGATTGTAAATAGTGCTGCCCATCTAAACCAAAATAATGCTGCAGGAGCTATAACTTTTCCGATAGCTGGTTTTTGTTCATCTGGAATTTTAGCCATGTTAGGAATTTGAACAAAATTGAAATACCATAGTAAACCAATCCACATAATACTTACAGTTACATGTACGTATCTTAATAACCAGCTCCAAAATAAAACATCAAAATCAAATCCACCATTACCAATGTAAAGACCAATGAATAGTAATATTGCAATAGCTAATGACAAATGAACAGTTTTTGATAATGATTGCAATATAGAAGTCATCTTTAATGTGATTTTATATTATTTTTTTATAAAGATTAAGCGGTTTTTTTAAATTTTGTATCTAATAAAGGCTTTAAAAATTTACCTGTATAGCTATCTTTTACTTTTGCAACTTCCTCGGGTTTGCCTTCAGCAATAATATTTCCACCTTTAACACCACCCTCGGGTCCCATATCTACAATATAATCAGCAGTTTTAATAACATCTAAATTATGTTCAATAACTACAACTGAATTACCAGTTGCAACAAAGGTGTGTAAAATTTCCAAAAGTTTTTTTATATCATGTTGATGTAATCCAGTTGTTGGTTCATCTAATATATACATTGTTCTTCCCGTAGACCTTTTTGATAGTTCTTTAGCAAGTTTAATACGTTGAGCTTCTCCACCGGAAAGAGTTGTTGCTTGCTGACCAATTTTTATATAGCCAAGACCAACTTTTTTTAACGTTAAAAGTTTAGTTTTGATGTTTGAAATATTTTCAAAATACTCACATCCTTCATCAACAGTCATATTTAAAACATCTGCAATACTCTTATCTTTGAATTTAATCTCTAATGTTTCTCTGTTGTATCTTGTACCTTTGCATTCATCACATGTAATATAAACATCAGGAAGAAAGTGCATTTCGTATGTAATTACACCATCTCCTTCGCATGCTTCACATCTTCCTCCTTTTACATTGAATGAAAATCTTCCAGGTTTATAACCTCTACTTTTTGCTTCTGGTAGATTGGTAAACCAGTCTCTGATAGGACCAAAAGCTCCAGTGTATGTAGCAGGATTTGATCTAGGAGTTCTACCAATAGGTGATTGATCAATATCTATAACTTTATCAATTAGTTCTATTCCTTTAAATCCTCTAAATGGCTGAGGAATTTTTCTAGACTTATTATTATTTAAAGTAAGGTTTAATGCATTGTATAAAGTTTGAAGTATTAAAGTAGATTTACCACTTCCAGATACACCTGTAACACAAGTAAAACTACCTAAAGGTATTTTTAAATTTACGTTATTTAAATTATTTCCCGATGCACCATTGATTTCTAAAAATCTACCATTTTTTGCTAGCCTTCTATTTTTTGGAATAGGTATGAAACTTTTATTTGATAAATATCTTCCAGTAATACTTTTATCATTTTTTAAAATTTGTTCATATGTACCTTCAGCAACAATTTCTCCACCTTTGTTTCCAGCTTCAGGTCCTAAATCTATTATATGGTCAGCGTTCTCCATTGTTTCTGTGTCATGTTCAACAACAATAACAGTGTTACCTAAGTCTCTTAATCTTTTTAATGCATCTATAAGCTTAACATTATCTTTTTGATGTAAACCAATTGATGGTTCATCTAAAACGTAAAGCACCCCTGTTAAACCTGACCCTATTTGTGAAGCTAGTCTTATTCTTTGTGCCTCACCACCAGATAGTGTTCCAGACTCTCTAGATAAGGTTAAATAATCAAGACCAACATTTAAAAGAAAATCTAAACGTTCATTAATTTCTTTTAATATATGTTGAGCAATTTTAATTTGTCTTTTGTCTAATTTAACTTCTAAAGATCTAAACCATTCCTTAGCATCAAAAATTGATTTTTCTGTAACTTGACTAATATTTAATTCATTTATTTTAACGCACAGAGCTTCGTCTTTTAATCGATAACCATTGCATCGTTCACATTTTGTATCAGACTGATACTGAGAAATTTCTTCTCTTTTCCAATCACTATCTGTTTCTAAATATCTTCTCTCTAGATTATTAACTACACCTTCAAAAGTTTTTTTGTGTGAATATTTCTCATAACCATCATCATAAGTAAATTTGATTTCCTCATCATCAGAACCATATAAAATTACATCCTTAATTTTTTTTGATAGTTTTGACCATTTATCGTCTAATGAAAATCCATAATGTTTAGATAAAGATGCTAATGTTTGAGCGTAATACATTGATGTAGATTTTGCCCAAGGTTCTATAGCACCATCTGCTATGGATTTTTTTTCATTCGGAACAACTAAATTTGGATCAACATTTAATTTCATACCAATACCTTCACACTCTTCACAAGCTCCATATGGACTGTTGAATGAGAAAAGTCTTGGTTCGATTTCTTCAATAGTAAAACCACTTTCAGGACAAGCAAACTTGGTAGAGAAAATTAATTTTTCAATTTTTCTGTATTTTTTTGGAAGTGTCTCATTTTCATATTCAATAAAAAGTAATCCATTTGCTAAGTTAACTGCTGTTTCAACACTTTCAGCTAATCTGTTTCCTAGTGAGGAATTTATTACAATTCTATCAACTAAAATTGAAATATCATGTTTAAGTTTTTTATTTAATTCTGGAACACTTTCAATATCATACAATTGGTCATCAACTTTAATTTTTCTAAATCCTCTTTTTTTGTATCCTAATATATCTTTTCTATATTCACCCTTACGCCCTCGTACGACTGGTGCATATAAATATATTGTAGATTTTTTTGGTAATTCCTTAATCTTATCAACAATTTGACTAATTGTTTGAGAAGTAATTGGTTTACCAGTAAATGGAGAGTAGGGTATTCCTGCTCTTGCATAAAGTACTCTCATATAGTCGTATATTTCGGTTACGGTTGCAACTGTTGATCTTGGATTTTTAGAAGTATTTTTTTGTTCTATTGAGATTGCTGGACTCAAACCTTCGATTAGATCTACATTAGGTTTTTTCATTTTATCTAAAAACTGTCTTGCATAAGCAGATAAACTCTCAACATATCTTCTTTGACCTTCTGCATAGACAGTATCGAATGCTAATGATGATTTTCCTGAACCAGATAGACCTGTTATTACAACAAATTTATCTTTAGGAATCTCTAGTGAAATATTCTTTAAATTGTGCTCTTTTGCGCCCTTAATAAGTATCTTTTTAAGCATAATTTTAGTTGCTTTAGATTAATAAAATTAATATTCAAGCCTATTAATGTTATAAATAACATTTCAAATATATAAATATTATGGCAGGAAGCTTAAATAAAGTACTTTTAATCGGTCGATTAGGCGCAGATCCAGAAATTAAACAAATGGTTAACGGTAAAAGTGTAGCAAGATTAAACTTAGCTACAAGTCAATCATGGAAAGATAAAAATACTGGAGAAAAAAAGGAAAAAACTGAATGGCATAGAGTAGTTGTTTTCAATGAAGGACTAGTAAATGTAGTTCAACAATATTTAAAAAAAGGAGCACAAGTATACGTTGAAGGACAACTAACCACTAGAAAATGGAAAGATGAACAATCAGGTCAGGATAAATATTCTACTGAAATTTTAATTCAAGGATACAATTCATCATTAACAATGTTAGGTGGAGGAAATCAAAATTCAATTCCATCTCAAGATAACAAACAAAGTTTTGATGATAGTTCTATGGCTCAAAACGAGTTAGACGATGATATCCCTTTCTAAATAAATGCAAAAAAACGAAATAACTAAAGATTCAAATATCAAACCAATTTCAATGTATGATGAAATGAGCTCATCATATTTATCTTACGCCATGAGCGTAATAATTAGTAGAGCTTTACCTGATATAAGAGACGGTTTAAAACCTGTTCATAGAAGAATCTTATATGCAATGCATAAAGGTGGTTTTGATTGGACAAAACAATTTAGAAAATCAGCAAGAATTGTTGGAGATGTAATTGGTAAATATCATCCGCATGGTGATCAAGCTGTATATGATGCTTTGGTTAGAATGGTTCAAGATTTTTCAATGAGTGTTCCACTAATTGATGGTCAAGGTAATTTTGGTTCAATAGATGGAGATCCACCTGCAGCAATGAGGTATACAGAGACCAAACTTGCAAAAATTTCTCAATTTTTGATTGATGATATAGAAAAAAATACCGTATCATTTAAAAGCAACTACGACGAAACTGAACAAGAACCTACAGTGCTACCAGCCCAATATCCTAATCTTTTAGTAAATGGAGCTGGAGGTATCGCAGTTGGCATGGCAACCAGTATACCACCACATAATCTTGGTGAAATAATTGATGGAACTTTAGCTCTCATTAAAAATAAAGATATTAAAGTTAAAGAGTTAATGAAGCATATACCTGGCCCTGATTTTCCAACAGGTGGAGTTATTATTGGTAAAGATATTATTCGAGAAGGATACAAAACAGGCAGAGGCTCATTTAAAATTAGAGGTGAAATAAATGTTGAAAATCTTAAAAATGGTAAAGATAGATTAGTAATTACTTCAATACCTTATCAAGTGAACAAATCTAACTTAAATGAAAAAATTGCAGAATTAGTTAGAGACAAAAAAATTGAGGGTATAAGTGATATTAGAGATGAATCTAATAGAGAAGGTATAAGAGTTGCTATAGATTTAAGAAGAAGTGTTGAACCAGAGACAATCAAAAGACAACTTTATAAATATACATCCATTGAAACTTCATTTGGTTTTAATTCATTAGCAATTGTTGATAACAAACCTAAAACATGTTCATTAAAAGATTTTTTAGAGAACTTTTTAAAATTTAGAGAAGATGTAGTTATTAAAAAAACCAAATATGATTTAAAAAAAGCTGAAGATCGTGTTCATGTATTACTTGGTTTATCTGTTAGTGTAGAAAATATTGATAAAGTAATAAAAATTATTAGATCTTCTAAAAACCCAGAAGACGCAAAAAATACTCTTATAAAGACTAAATGGAAAATAACAAAATCTGCAAAATTAATTAAATTAGTTGATATTAAAAATTATAAAGGATCATACAATTTATCTGAAACTCAAGTCACATCAATACTAGAACTTAGGTTACAAAAATTAACTGCCCTTGGAATTAATGAAATAGATGAAGAAATAAAAAAATTATCTGAATTGATTACAAAGTATAAAAAAATAATAAATTCCAAAAGTGAACTATTAAAAGTAATTAGTAATGAGTTATCTCAAATTAAAGAGAAATTTTCATCTCCGAGAAGAACACAAATTATAGATGCTGTTTTAAATTATAATATTGAAGAAACAATTCAAAAAGAGTCTGTAATAATTACAATTACTTTACAAGGATACATTAAAAGAGGCGCCTTAAGTAATGTCAAACAACAGAAAAGAGGTGGAAAGGGCAAAACAGGGATTAAAACAAGAGATGAAGACTCTGTAGTACAAACATTATCAGTAAATACACACACATCTGTTCTATTCTTCTCTACTGAAGGATTAGCATACAAAGTTAAAGCTTGGAAAATTCCAGAAGGATCAGCCGCATCAAAAGGTAAGTCTTTATTTAATATTCTTCCTTTAAAAAATCATCAATCAATTAGTTCAATTATGCCATTTCCAGACAGCGACGTTGATACAAAAGATATGCATATCATTTTTGCAACTAGTGAAGGAAAAATTAGAAAGAATAATCTTGAAGATTTTACTTCAATCAATGCTTCGGGTAAAATTGCAATGAAACTTGACGGTAATGATAAAATTATCGGTGTTAAAATTTGTAGAGATGATCAAGATATAATTTTAAGTACTAAATTAGGAAAATGCATAAGGTTTGAGTCTAAAAAACTTAGAGTCTTCAAAGGTAGATCATCAAAAGGTATAAGAGGTATCAATTTAGCAGAAAATGATACCATCGTATCTTTGTCTATTATTGATCATGATTCAAATAAGAAAGCAAAAAATAAAGACCAAAAATCAGAAATTAAAGCTAAAGAAAAATTCATACTGTCAATCACAGAAAATGGTTACGGTAAAAGAACATCTCATTATGATTATAGAGTTACAAATAGAGGAGGAAAGGGAATTATTGGTATTATAAATTCACAAAGAAACGGGAATGTTTCTTCATCCTTTCCTGTTTTTGAAGGAGATCAAATATTAATTTCAACAAACAAAGGTAGAGTAATAAGAACAGCAGTTAAAGAAATAAGAATGGCTGGTCGTAATACTCAAGGTGTTAGAATAATTAAACTGACTGGTGATGAAAAAGTAGTTTCTGCTATTAAATTAGATGATAATCTCATCTAATGAAAAATATAGCTATCTATCCAGGAACTTTTGATCCAATTACTTTTGGCCATATAGATGTCATTAAGAAATCACTTAAGATAGTAGATAAAGTAATTGTAGGTATTTCAGATGGAAATCAGAAAAACTTCTTATTTTCATTAGAAGAAAGAATAGAAATTGTAAAAAGAGCTCTTTATAAAGATCTGAAATTTAAAAAGAATAAGATTGATGTTATAAAATTTAATACTTTGACAACTGACCTTTGCAAAAAATATAAATCAAATATCATTTTAAGAGGCCTAAGGGCTGTTTCGGATTTTGAGTATGAGTTCCAATTAGCTGGAATGAATAGAAAACTTAATAATCAAGTTGAGACAATTTTTTTAATGTCAGATGTTGAAAATCAAATAATATCATCCAGGTTTGTTAAAGAAATCGCTCAACACAATGGTGATTTAAAAAAATTTACAACTAAAAGCACAATTAAATCATTAAAAGAGGTTTATGAATAAAATTTTAAATATTTTAATTATTTTTTTTATTTTTTTATCAACAAATTTAATAGCAAAGGAGAATATAATGATTTTAAAATTAAAAGATGGGGATGTAAAAATTGAAATGTATCCTGACGTTGCGCCAAATCATGTAAAAAGAATTCAAGAGTTAGCAAATTCAGGACAATATGATAATGTTGTTTTTCATAGAGTAATTGATGGGTTTATGGCACAAACAGGTGATGTAAAATTTGGAAATTCATCTTCAAAAGATTTCGATTTAAGAAGAGCGGGTATTGGCGGATCTGATTTACCAGATTTAAATCAAGAATTTAATGATCTTCCTCATGATAGAGGTACTGTCTCTATGGCAAGATCATCCGATCCTAATAGTGCCAATAGTCAATTTTTTATATGTTTTAAACCAGCACCTTTCCTAGATAGACAATATACTGTTTTTGGAAAAGTAATAGAAGGAATGGAATTTGTCGATATGATTACAAAAGGTGATGGTGATAATGGAGCAGTTTCAAATCCTGATAAAATTATAAGCTTTAAATCTCAATAATTTAATAATGAATGTCATTAAAAGATTTCAATTTTAATGTTCATCTCACTCAAAATTATGCAAGAGTAGGAATTATAGAGACCCATAGAGGCAATATAAACACTCCTGCATTTATGCCTGTTGGTACTCAAGCAACTGTTAAAGGTGTTTTTTTAGAAGATATAAAAAAAACAGGTAGTGAGATCATCTTATCAAATACTTATCATTTAATGATAAGACCTGGTGTTGAAAGAATTGAAAGTGTTGGAGGACTTCATGAATTCATGAATTGTGATTTACCAATTTTAACTGATTCAGGTGGATTTCAAGTAATGTCTCTATCGAAATTAAATAAAATTGATAGAGATAAGGGTGCGATCTTTCAATCACATATTGATGGTAAAACTTTTATTTTAAGCCCTGAGGAAAGTATAAGAATTCAAAAAGGCTTGAACTCAGACATAGTCATGGTTATGGATGAATGCCCTAAAAATACTAAAGATTATGATAAAATAAAAAAATCAATGGAATTATCATCAGATTGGGCAAAAAGATCAAAAGATGCATTTGGAATAAATGATCACAAAGGTTTATTTGGAATAGTGCAAGGTGGATTATTTAATGATCTAAGAATTAAATCTTTAAACAACCTTATTGATATCGGATTTAATGGATATGCCCTTGGAGGATTGGCAGTAGGTGAAACACAAGATGAAATGTTTGAAGTTCTTGATGGAATAAAAGATCACATGCCTAAAGATAAACCAAGATATCTTATGGGTGTTGGTACTCCATCTGATATACTCGGAGCTGTTAAGAGGGGTATTGATATGTTTGACTGTGTAATGCCAACGAGATCTGGGAGAACTGGTTTAGCTTTTACTTGGGAAGGACAAATTCAAATTAGAAATTCAAAATATAAAAATGACAACACTCCTCTGGACAAAAATGTCACAAAGTTCAATTTAAATAAATATTCTAAGAATTATTTAAATCATTTATTTAACACTAATGAAATGTTGGCCTCAATGATTCTAACCCTAAATAACATCAACTTTTATCAAGATTTAATGAGAAACATCAGAGACAATATAAAACAAGGTACTTTTGATGAATTTCACGATAAGTACATCAATAAATTGTAAATTTTTAACATTGATTAATAAAAAAAAATCAATATAAGAACGCTTCTTGGGGGCCCTTAGCTCAGTTGGTAGAGCAATTCCCTTTTAAGGAATGGGTCGATGGTTCGAGTCCATCAGGGCTCACCACTTATGCGATAGGCGGATATTTAATAATAATTTCATTTATCCAATTTGTAATATTATTAATTCTATTTGTTGATGATGGGTGAGTAGACATAAATTCTGGTGGTTCTTTACCTTTTTTTGCTTCTTTCATTCTTTTCCAAACTTTGATTGTTTCCCTAATGTCATACCCAGATAGTGATGCAAAAATTAAACCAAGATAATCAGCTTCACTCTCCTGTTTTCTATTAAAAGGGTTCATAATTCCTATTTGAGATATTAGACCAACTGTATTCATTCCAGTTGTTCTATTTATTTGTGAAACTTTTCCTTTGGTAGCAATATCTAAAATTGCTGTTCCAGTATTTAATAAAACACCTCTACTAGCTCTTTCTACAGAATGTTTTGCTACAGCATGAGCTATTTCATGACCCATTATTGCTGCTAGACCGTCTTCATTTTTTGTTATATCTAATAGACCTGTGTATACAGCAATTTTACCTCCAGGCATACACCAAGCATTTTTCACTTTCTTTTTATCAATTAAAATATATTCCCAATCAAAATTTATTGTGGGATCTGGGATATTATTTCTTTCAAAGTATTCTGATATCGAATATTCAATTTTTGAACCAATTTCTTTAATTTGTTTTATAGTTTTTTTATCTTTGCTCAAAGGTTCCTTTTCTTTCACTTTCTCATAAAGGGCTGCTGCCTGAGCATTTAGCTTAGATTCGGGGATTAATTTTAATTGTCTTCTTTCAGTAATGGGTGCATTTCCACATGCCGTTATCCCAAAAGACAAGCAACTACAGCCAAATAAATGTATAAAATTTCTTCTATTCACTTTTTTTCGTTAATATATTACACCTTTTTTATAATAATTTATATGATACTTAATAACAAAATTTTAATAATACTATTTATTCTGGCAGTCATATTTGTTTTATATGCAAGTTACAGTTAATTTATGGCAAAATTAAAAAGAAGAGGAATTTCAATCCTTGGAAAACTTAGAAACTATTTTATAGCAGGAATAGTTGTTCTTGTTCCTATAGGAATTACATTATATTTAACTAGATTTTTTATATCTATATCTTCAAAATTAATACCTAATGAATTAAATCCAAATAGTTATTTGCCTTTTGCAATACCAGGTTTGGAAATATTATTAGCTATAATTTTTATTACAATAATTGGAAGTTTATCTCTTTCATTTATTGGAAAGAAAATACTTAAAATATTTAATGATATATTAAAAAGAATACCAATTCTTAGAACAATATATTCAGCAATTGGTCAAATGACTGAAACATTAGCACCAAAAAAAGGATCAAAAAAAAGTGTAGTCTTAGTTGAGTATCCTAGAAAAGGTAGTTGGGCAGTGGGATTTGCAACCAGAGAAAATGATGGTGAAATATCAAAAAAAACAAATACAAATCTTATTAATGTATTTGTTCCAACAACACCAAATCCAACAAGTGGATTTTTATTAATGTTTCCAAAGGATGAAGTTATTTATTTAGATATGACTTTTGAAGAAGCGTCTAAATTCATTGTTTCAGCTGGTACTTCAGATCCAAAAAAAATTTAGGAAATTTCGTTAATGATTGAGGCTCGATCGTATAATTTTAATAATTTATTATATTTACTCAAATTTTCTCCTTTCATTTCCAATTTTTTTACTTCTGACTCGGCAAGAAAGAATAAATCTTCATTTAAGATGGGATCAGCTAGTCTAAAATTCTTAATCCCACTTTGCTTAAATCCTAACAAATCTCCATATCCTCGTAATTTCATATCTTCTTCAGAAATTATAAAACCATCATCTGAACTTTTGAGAATATTAATTCTTTTTTTTGCATTTTCACTTAGAGATGATTTAAACATCAATATACAGTAAGATTCTTTACTACCTCGTCCGACACGACCTCGTAACTGATGTAATTGAGATAAACCATACTTATCGGCATTTTCAATAACAATTACGTTAGCATTAGGAAAATCAATTCCAACTTCAATAACAGTTGTTGAAACCAATATATCCAGCTTTCTATCTAAGAAATTATTTAAAATTTTATTCCTTTCATCTTTGTCAAGAGAGCCATGAATTAATCCAATACTATTTTTAAAATATTTTTCTAAATACTTAAATTTATTTACGACAGATTGTTGTTCAACTTTTTTCGATTCTTCTATCAAAGGACAAACCCAGAAAATTTGATTTTTATTAGAAATTTCTTTTTTAACAAATCTAATTATTTCAGATATTTTATCTTCTAATTTACTGTATGTGACTATTTTTTTTCTATTTTTTGGTTTTTCTCTAATCAGGGTTAAATCCATATCACCATAAACCGTCATCATCATTGTTCTTGGTATTGGAGTTGCAGACATGACTAAAACATCACAATTATTTCCACCTTTTTCTGATAACTCTTTACGCTGACGAACACCAAACTTATGTTGTTCATCAATTATTATTAAACCCAGTTTATTATATTCAACTTTTTTTTGGAATAACGCATGTGTCCCTATCAGAAAGTTAATATTACCAAGTTTAAGATTTTCTAAAATTTTCTTTCTATCTGCATATTTTGACTTACCTGTTAACATTTCAATTTTTATATTTTTGGGTAAATATTTTTTAGCAAAAGAAAAATGTTGCTTAGCAAGAATTTCAGTAGGCACCATAAAGCTAGTTTGATATCCAGCATTTATACAATTTACTGCAGCTATCATTGATACAATTGTTTTACCAGATCCAACATCACCCTGTAGAAGTCTAAACATTCTTCTTTTTGATTTTAGATCTTCGTTTATAATTTTTATTGCTGCATCTTGATCATTTGTTAATTTAAAATTTAAATCTTGTATCAATTTTTCCTTACAATCTTTAAAAATTTTTTGTGATTTCTTTATTATTTTTATTTTCTTTCTTATCTTCGAAGATAATAAAAAATGAGCAAATAATTCGTCAAAAACTAATCTTTTGTAATACTTAGATTTTAAAATTTCCTTTCTATCAAGACTATGAATTTTTAAAATTGCATCTTTCCATTTAATATTATTAAATTTTATCTTTATATCATCATTTAGCCATTCATCTAAATCTGGCAATTCCTTTAAAACTTTATTAATTATATTGTTGTATTTATTGATCGTTAGACCATCTGTAAGACTATATTTATTTTGAGTTTCTAAAATATTTTCATTACTTTCTTTAACCTGTGTCGGATTAGTTATTTGATATTTATTTCTATAGAAATTAATTTTTCCACTTATTATTATTTCAGTATTTAAGGGTAAGATTTTTTTTATATATCCTTCATATGAGTTAAAAAAAACACAATCTATTTTTATATCATTACTTTGACATAAAACTCTGTTGGGTAATCTTCTTATTCTAGGAAAATTATATCTTAGTGGTATTAATTTAATAGTTT
>CABZDS010000017.1 GCA_902524595.1 uncultured Pelagibacteraceae bacterium
TTCCACTCTCCATTAGTAACAAATGAATATATTTTAAAAGGATCTAATTGTGTTTCTGATACTGGTAATTCGTTATCGTAACAAAAAATATCCTCGTTGTTTCCATATTTAAATTTTTTACTAGTTTCTAATGTCAATTCATTTTCTTCTTTAGCAGTTGGTTTATCATCGTTAGAATTATAAGTCGGCATCAATGGATTGTTGTAAAAAATATTTTTAATATCCATTAACATTAATTCTTGATGCTGTTGTTCGTGATTTGAACCTAGTTCAACTAAAAATGATGTCCTGTTATTTTTTGTCCTTTTTAAAAAATCAATAATATTTTCAGTTACATAATGTCTATATTTTACAACATCTTTTAAGATGGGTCTATTTAGTGAACCTCTCTTATTTCGAGGATTGTACTCACCTACAGAATTATAATACGAATTAAATATGTAATTATAATCTTTGTTAAAAGGTTTGTAACTTTCATCCAATTCTGACAAGATGAATTTTTCAAAGAACCATGTGGTGTGACCAAGATGCCACTTAAGAGGACTAACATTTTTGCTGGGCTGTATGACCATATCCTCAGCCTCTAAGTTCTCGCACAGGGATAGAGTTTGTTGTCTTGTTTTGGAGAATAATTCTGTAATTTGAGATAATTTATTTTCCATGACTAAATCTAATTAAATTTTTAGATCATGACAATGGGTTACAATGTGTTCAGCTGTTTAATATTTTTATAGACACGGAATATAAAATAATTAAGAATTTACTTATGAATTTTTCTTTAGAAATAGGTCCTAAAACTGATTTAAGCACTTTGCCAAAGGTAAAAGATGTTTATATCACAATGCTACCTGGGGGTGATTATAAAGAGACCGCTATACAGTCTGGTGAGTTAGTTAAAGAGGGATTCAATCCAGTTCCTCACTTTCCAGCAAGGTCAATAAATGATGAAAATCAGCTGAAAGATTATGTTTCAAGATGTAAAGATTTGGGTGTTAAGCAAGTCTTGGTAATAGGTGGAAGTCGTGACCCTATCGGAAAATTTGATAGCTCATATCAAATGTTAGAGACAGGATTTTTTGATGGTATCAAGATTGGAATTGCTGGACATCCCGAGGGGAGTCCTGATATATCCGACTCTAATTTAGAAAAAGCTATGATAGATAAAAAGCCTTATGCTGATTATATAGTTACACAATGGCTAATGGATACTCAGCCTATTATAGATTTTATCTCAAAACAAACAATACCAGTTCATGTTGGAATAACTGGGCCAATGAAAATATCAAGCTTAATTAAATTTGCTAATATTGTAGGGGCAAAAAATTCCATTAACTTTCTAAAATCTAATTTTAGTAAGGCGTTAGATTTATTGAAACCTAAAGACCCTAATGATTTAATTGGGAAAGTTAAATCGCATACTGATTATTTCCACATTTATACATTCGGCGGCTTGAAGGAAACTAACAAGTGGTTGAAGGAGAATAACTATGTCTAATGAATTTGACTATAGTAAACTAAGACATACAACATCAGTAGATCAGTCTGATAGAAAAGTACCGTACAATTTAAGACAAAGCGGACCTACTAAAGTTGAGATGCTAATATCAACAAGAGTAAGGAAATCTCCATACTGGCATTTATCTATGAGAGCAGGATGTTGGAGAGCAACTGTTTATAACAGAATTTATCATCCAAGAGGTTATGTTAAACCTGAAGATGGTGGTGCAATGGTTGAGTACGAAGCAATTAAAAACCATGTAACAATGTGGAATGTTGCAGTTGAGAGACAAATACAAGTTAAAGGACCAGATGCAGAAAAATTTGTTGATTATGTAATTACAAGAGATGCTACAAAAATTTCTCCAATGAGAGGAAGATATGTAATTTTGTGTAATGCATACGGAGGTGTATTAAATGATCCTATTCTTTTAAGAATATCTGAAGATGAATTTTGGTTTAGTTTATCAGATAGTGATATTGGATTATATCTTCAAGGAGTAAATGCAAATGAAAGGTTTAATGTTCAAATTAATGAGATAGATGCTTGTCCCGTACAAATTCAAGGTCCTAAAGCAAAAGCTTTAATGAAAGATCTTTGTGGAAGTGAAGTTGACATAGACAACATGCCTTTTTACGGATTAGCGTCTGCAAAAGTTGGTGGTAGAAGTTGTATAATTTCTCAAACAGGTTTTTCAGGTGAGTCTGGATTTGAAATATATTTAAGGGAAGCAACTTTATATGCTGAAGATATGTGGAATGCCGTTCTTGAAGCAGGTAAAAAACATAACTTAATGGTGATTGCTCCTGCACACCACAGAAGAATTCAAGCTGGAATTCTTTCATGGGGACAAGATATGGATCACGAGCATAATCCTTTTCAATGTAATCTTGGCTATCAAGTTTCTTTATCTGGAAAAGGTGAATGGAACAAAAAAGCTGATTATGTTGGTAAAAAAGCATTAGAGAAAATGAAGGCTGATTTAAAAGCAGGTCATAAACCTTACAAACTTCAATTAGTTGGGCTTGAACTAGGAGGAAAACCTATTGAAGAATACGCTCCAGATTTTTGGTTAATTTCAGAAAACGGCAGTGAGCCTGTAGGATTTATAACTTCTCCTTGGTATCACCCAGAAAAAGGGAAAAATATTGCCATGGGATACGTACCTTTTGATGGCACACTAAATGCAAATGGCTTCCCAAGAGGTAAAGTTGGATCGAAATTTAAAGTCCATCTACCAGAAAAATATTCTGATAATCCTAGAGAACCGGTCGATGCAGTTGTTGTTGATATTCCATTTACAGAATCTTACAACGCAAATACAAGAGAAGTAGTTAGTAAGTGATAAATATTTTTTTAGGGGGAATTTAATTCCCCCTAAATATGACGAAAACCTTTTTTATAGTTGTTTGCATTATAATCGCTATTGGACTAATAATATTCCCATTAATCGTTTCGTATAAAGCACAAAAAAAAAATAAAGATAATTAATGTTTGCCCAGTTTTTAGATATTGTTTTTAAATCATTAAAGCTTGATAAAACCCTTTATAGAACCCCAAAATATTATGGAGAGGCTGGAATTTATTTTGCAATTCTTATCATGATTTTAGATGGAGTTGCTGGTGCTATTGCAGCAAACACAATTGTAAAAACGTCTGTTGGTATATCTGGTTTAACAGCTTTATTAACTTGGCTGGTGTGGGCAATTTTTATATTTGTGATTGGAGTTAAAATTTTTCCTGATAAAGATAGAAAAATTCCATTTAAAAGAGTTCTTATAGCTGTGGGGTATGCACACGCTCCAGGATTGATAAGATTTTTTGCTGTCACGCCAGAATTAGTTCTTTTAATTATTTTTCTTACTCAATTTTGGATTTTTGCTTCATTAATTATAGCAACAAGACATATTTTAAATTTAAAATCAAATTTAAAGGCATTTGGTATTGTGTTTTTATCTTTTCTAATTATCTCTTTTTTAACAATTTCATTTGTAATGACAAAAATTAATTCATTACCTATAAGTACAAATATTTAAATAGGAAATAAAGTTTTTGATGTTCTACAGGAGTTACAAAGTTTATATCCTGTGAGTATTAAATTTTGAGTTACTGTCTCATCTTCTTTTTTACATTCATCACAAATATCATTTAATTCATTATTATCTGATTTGTCTGATTTATATTCAAAATTATCAGTCATTATCTGTTAATCCTGCTCCTGCTGTTTTTTGTTTTAACTCATCTGTTTCTTCCACAAATGTATTTTCAGATAATTTTGTTAATTCTTTCCAATCTTCATCAGAAAAATTATTCTTATTTTCTAAGAATTGAATTTTAATTACATCAGCTTTTTCTACAACCTCACTACTTAAATAATTTGAATAAATTGATTGATTGAAATTTAATAAAAATTCTTTTTGATCTATCTTTAAAAAAATTCTCTTTCCTGTTATTTCCGAAGATCTGCTGACAAACGGCAAAAATATCAATGGGTAAGCCATTTTTTCAATTTCTATATCATTTAGTTCTTGGATAGAGATAGATTGATCAAAAAAACTTAATCCAAGTTTAATTGGACAGTAAAAGTTTTGAGGTCTGTTGCTTTTGTTAAAGGATTGGCAGTTTTCAAACTTCTCATTATTAAAAATCTTAAAATATTGGTTTATGTGTTTTATTCCTGGTAAACCAAATAACTCGAGTTGCTTAATGTTCTTTCCTATTTCTTCTGCAACTCCCCAAGAGAAACCTTTTGCTTTTGTTGAACGTTTAACAATCGTATCAATTTCACTATAACTTCTCATTAATTACTTTAGTTATATATCCAATATTGATTAAATGAAGTAAGTTCATTTGGTAATGGAGCTCCTTGAAACATACAAATCCTTAACCATTTGTCAGATCTTGGATCAAACTTTACCGCCCCAAAAAAAGATAGTTTAAGTCTTAACATATCAATAGGAACTAATTTTGAGCCGATGGTGTTATCTTGAATTTCAGAATATGGATATCTCTCTGTTATAAACACTCTTCTTACAATATGTCTTAGATCATTGTTCTGTACTAGAAAATTGCCAATTTTTAAGCTGTTTTTTAATGTAAAAATAGTTTCATAAAGTTTTTTTATATCTCTTGCAATAGCTGTGGGCTGCTCAAGTTCTGAACCATTATCTTCAAACCGATCTCCAATCCTAGGTTCTTCTTTATTTTTTGATATGAACCAGAATTTTTTATTATTTTCATTTTTTGAAAAATCAATTTTTAAAATATCTGAATAATTTTTCTCAATTATTTCTCTTAAGTCATTTATCGTTCTATCTACAGGAATATTAAAACTACAATTCTCGTCTGAACTCATTTGAGAAATTAAAGGATCAGTTATTTCATTATATGGCTCCATCATTATGGAAACCAAATACTCAACTCCTTCTTCGGATAAATTTTCCTCTGCCCATTTGTATAATTTGTCGAATATATAAAAATTTGATTTATCAATATTATCTTTCAAATAATTGATTAAATTTTGTAAATCTTTATTTAAATTCTCAATTTTTTTCTTTTGATATTCGCTGTCAGTATTCCAGGAGGTTACATTTTTTAATGATTTTATTAAACAGTTGTAAAAAATTTTAAACTCTTCATCTGATACCTTTTCAATTTCTCTTATTTTTTTTAAAGCTGTCTCTTTAGCTAGAATCCAATTATTTAATAACGAAGGGTGGTTTACAATAAATGGTGCCATTCCCAATCCAGTTGAATTTCCAATTCCTAAATTTCTACAAATGTCCAAGTCCAGTTCTACAGCGTCCATAGGATTTTTATGTTTTGCTATATGATTTACTTGATCAAATGTAAATTGTCTTACAAGATAAACCAACATCATTTCCAATCTAAAAGGACCATTTATTTCACCTCTATTTTTAATTCTAAACCTGTCTGCTAATCCAAATTTTCCTGAGCCATACACTGCAGTTGTTCTGTACAAATATCCGACTTTTGAAAGCTCATTAGTATTTGGCTGACTCCCTTTTGATAAACAATCAACCACATAATTAAATGCTCTAACTGATCTATTTGCTCTTGAAAGGGTTAGTTCTTTGTAAGAAAGTCTACCAACTTCTTGTTTAGGGACATTTTGTGAGAGTCTATCTATATCAAGTTTTGAGGGAATGCCGTCGTACAAAGTAAATGCAGCATCCCATTTAGTTGCTATTACTCTATCAGATCTTTCCTCATCCTTAAGTTCATTAGCAAAACAAATTAAAGAATATGTTTTTTTGTTTTTTGAAAATGAATAAATAGCAACTCCATAGCCACTATTATTCAAGTCGAATAAATCTCTGTTATATTTCCAATCTTTGAACTCATTTAAAAATGATCTTAGAAAAGATAATTTAGATTGATGAAACGATCCAAGCCTAGAAAGTTTCATTACAATTTTAGGATCTCTTAACGGAACTTGCATTAATTAATTCCTTTATAAAAATTAAACCAGTTATTGCCAAGTATCTTATTTATTTCTTCTTCCTGAAAACCTTTATTTTTTAGTTCTGTGTTTATATTATTAAATCCTCTTGCATCCAAAAACCAATCTGGTTGTTTTGGAAAACCAGGTTTATCTTTACTGCCTTCACCAAAATTTTTTGATTTTGACCAAGTTCCATTTCTCATCCACTCAACTACACTGTCTGGTTGGTTCAAACATAAGTCTGATCCTATACCAACATTATTAATACCCATAATTTCAACTGTTCTTGCAACCATTTCACAAAAACTTTCTATTTTGCAGTTCGTTCCACCTTTTAAATGGTGAGCATACAATGATAACCCTAACATTCCTCCACTATCAGTTAAAGCTTTTAATAATTCAGTAGATTTATTTCTTTTTGCCTCAAACCAAAAAGTTGGATTTGCATGAGTGATCGCAATAGGTTTTTGACTAATTTCAATTGCATCGAGTGTACTTTTTTCTGCTGAATGAGACATGTCAACAACTATACCTACTCTATTCATTTCTTTAATAGCCTCTTTTCCAAAATTAGTAACTCCACTATCATTTTTCTCATAACATCCAGTGGCTAACAATGATTGATTATTGTAAGTTAGTTGCATAAATCTACAACCTTGTGAGTGTACTTTTTCTATAAGACCTATGTCGTCTTCAATAGGCGAACTATTTTGAAATCCAAAAAAAATTGCAGTCTTATTTTCTTCTTTTGCTTTTGTAATATCATTATAGTTATTGCCTAGAAATATTAGATCTCTATTTTCTTCGAAATGTTTATTCCACTCTTGTATTCTTTGTTGAAATTCATCATAGTCTTCGTGATAAACTAACGTTACGTGAACTGCATTTAATCCAGCTTTATTATTTATTTCAAAGACTTCTCTAGACCATTTACAATATTGAAGATTATCAATTCGATAATTCATAGTTGATATACACTATTATTATTATTGTGATTGTCACTAACTTAAACTGTCCTTAGCTAAAAATTGCAATTTAAAGGAAATATCTATAAATTGATGTTAGTTTCATGAAATACAAAAAAAAATCACATAAAGTATCAATTGTAATGGGTAGTCAGTCTGATTACAAAACAATGAAGAATTGTGAAAAAGTTCTTAAGATTTTAAAAGTTAATTATGAGACAAATATCGTCTCTGCACACAGAACGCCTGATAGACTTTATGCTTATGCAAAGAAAGCAGAAAATAACAATATTTCTATTATTATCGCTGGTGCTGGAGGATCAGCACATTTGCCTGGTATGATTGCTGCTATAACTAGAATTCCAGTCATAGGCGTTCCTATTGAAAGTAAAAAGTTAAAAGGTTTAGATAGCCTACTATCAATTGCTCAAATGCCAAAAGGAATTCCTGTTGGCACTGTTGCTATTGGAGAAGATGGTGCAATCAATGCCGGTTTATATGCTGCTTCAATTATAGCTAATTATGATAATAATGTAAAAAAAACACTTTTAAATTGGCGAAAAAAACAAACATCAAAAGTAAAAAAAAAACCAAAGTAATTAATGTCTAAACCTGATCTTGGAATAATAGGTGGTGGGCAATTAGGAAGTCTACTAGCATCTGCAGCAAAAAAACTAAATATTAAAACGGTTATTCTATCTGACGATAAAGATGCACCTGCAATCAAGTTTGCAGATGAATTTATTTATGGAGATTACCAAGACATAAATATTATCAATAACTTTTTAGAAAAAGTCGATCTTGTCACATATGAGTTTGAAAATATCCCTTATGATATATTGAAAAAAATTAATGAAACCAAATCTGTATTACCTAGCCCTGAAATAAATAAATTAATTCAAAATAGACTAACTGAGAAAGAATTTTTAAATAAAAATAATATAACTACAACTCAGTTTGTAAGTATTAATGATTTAGATGATATAAAAATAAACGATAGATTAATACCTGGTTTATTAAAAACTTGTACACTTGGTTATGATGGAAAGGGTCAATATAAAATAGATAATGCAAATGATTTAAATGAAGATTTTAATTTTTCAAAAGGCTACATCTTAGAAAAGATAGTAAATTTAAAAAAAGAAATTTCGGTAGTGGTTACAAGATTTGGGCACCAAAAATATGAAATTTATGATCCAATTGAAAATTATCATGAAGACCAGATTTTAAAACACTCCAAAATTCCCGCTGATATAAGTGATGAAATTAAAGATAAAGCATTGGACTGGGCACAAAAAGTGGCTGAGGAGCTCGATTATATTGGTACTATGTGCGTTGAATTCTTTATAGATAAAAATAATAATTTATATGCTAACGAAGTTGCACCAAGAGTACATAATTCTGGACACCTAACTATAAATTCACATAACATTAGCCAATTTGAAAACCATATCAGAGCTGTATGTGGACTTGAAAAATTAGAAACAAAAAAAATTTATAATGCAAAAATGATTAATTTGATTGGTGAAGATATATTAGAATATAAAAATAAAAAATTTAAAGAAAATGAATTTTTTTATGATTATTTAAAAAAAGAAGTTAAAGCAAAAAGAAAAATGGGACATTTAACAACTATAGAAAAATAGTTTTAAGAAATTGTTTGTATCAGAGAAATATTGTTATTTGTAGGTTTATTAACTTCCTTTGAAACTTCATGAAAGTTTAATTTTGTTTTTTTACACTCTTTAAGAAAACTTGATCCTGTTAATTCAAGATTTAAATATCTATTAACATCATTTTCATTAATTATAACAGGTTGTCTATGATGTATTTCTTTAATATTTTCATCTGCATCCTCGGTTATTAAACAAAATTGATCATTGTCATAGATAGCCGCTAAATACATAAGCTTTTTATCCTCTCTTAAAAAATAATAAGGTGTCTTATTTTCTTTTTCTCTTTTCCATTCATAAAAACCATCTGCTACAGCTACACATCTATGTAATCGAATTAATTTTTTGAAAGACACTTTTTCATCTATAGTTTCTAGTCTTGCATTTATCAAAGGCTTAAAATCTTTTTGCTTAGCCCAGCTAGGTACCACTCCCCACTTTAAATTTTCTAGAGTATTTCCATTATTATATTTTTTAATAACAGGTAATTTTTGAAATGGGTGTGCATTATAATTTTCAATATCCTCAACTTGTATAGCTGACTTAACAAGTTTTTTTGTTTTTGTAACAGGACTGGTTATTACGTATCTACCACACATATTTAATTTTCTTGGTTTAATCTAAATTTAGATTATATGTTTTTCAAAACTATGAAATCAATAGAAAATAATTTCGATGATCCGCAGGTAAATGAATTGCTAATTAAACATTTTATTGAACTAAGATCAGTTTCTCCTGAAGGAAGTTCACATGTATTGGATATACCTGGGTTAAAGGACCCAAGTATAAAATTCTGGAGTTTATGGGAAAATAATGAATTAATTGGTTGTGGCGCACTAAAATTATTTGATGAAAGTCATGGAGAATTTAAATCTATAAGAGTTTCAGATAAATTTAGAAATAAAAAATATGGTGGAAAAATAATTTCACATCTTATTGAAAAATCTAGACAAATAGGAATTACTAAACTAAGTGTTGAAACTGGTGCAGGTGATTTTTTTGCACCTGCTAGAAAACTTTTTAAAAGTTTTGGTTTCAAAGAGTGTGGGCCTTTTGCACACTATAAAGATGATCCTAATTCGTGCTATTATTCAGCAGACATTTGAGGAGTTTAATTTGGAAACCGATAAATCTAGACCATTTGTATTATATGTTGCTGAAATCATTTATCGGAAGATATATGAAATCAAAATTAAGAACCCTAATTTAACTAATATTCAAGCTTTTGAAATATTTATTGCGTCAGATGATTATAATGAAATTAGCTCAGGGGATTTTCATGATAAATGGTTTAAAGAACTTGAGAATAATGACTACGTAGATAAATCTACAAAAAAAAAGATTAATCAGGAAACCATAAGACTTTTACAAATACAAAAAGATACTATGATTAAACAATTAATGAAAATCCCAAAATTATATTATGCAAAAAGTCACTTTCCTTTGGAATTATCTCAAAGAGCATTTGATCATTTGTGGAGAGTTTGTGAAAGTTATGAACTTTGGTGTAAAGAAACTAAACAAAATGGATTAATATTATTAAATTTAACAGAATAATTTATGAGTAATAAAATTTTGAGATTTATAGATAGTACTTTAATAGATTTAGGAAGACAGTTTAAGTGGACCTATCTACCGCCATTGATGATTTATCTTGCTGCCGGTATTTCAGGGCTAACAGGTATCGTTGGAACTTTTTTTGTTAAAGACTATCTAAATTTATCTGCTGCTTTTCTTGCTGGACTGGGTTTTTGGGCTGGAATTCCATGGGCATTGAAGATGCCTTTAGGTCACCTTGTTGATCTAATCTGGAATAAAAAAAATTATATGGTTTTTGTAGGAGCTTCCTTAATCTCATCAAGTTTAATTATAATGTATGGTTTAATAATTCATACTGAATGGATGTCATCAATTCTTTCAGTAGAAACATGGTTTGTGGTCAGTGTTTTACTTGCGCCGATTGGTTATGTTGTGCAGGATGTTGTAGCTGATGCCATGACTGTAGAAGCTGTTCCTTTAGTTGATGATAGTGGAAATAAATTTTCAAGAGATGAAATCAAACTTATGCATACAACAATGCAAACTCTTGGAAGATTTGCAATAATTGGTGGAACTGTTTTAGTTGCTTTAGCTAATGTAATTCTCTTTAAAGGAGTAGATGAACTTGAACAAGCAAATAAAATAAGTTTATACGGTTCAATTTATATATATGCTTTAATTATACCAATTGTATCTGTACTAGGAATATTTCTTGCGTCATATTTAAAAAATCAAAAGAAAAAAAAACTTACTGAACAAGGTCTTGATGGTAATCAAGATTATGCTCCTTCAGAAAAAACTGAAGTAAACTGGTGGATATTAGGTGGAAGCTTGGTTTTTGTTATTTTCACTTTAGGTATTGGTTCATTCAAAGTGCCTTTTGCTCAAGAAATTGTTTTTGTGGGTTCAATGGCAATTATTCTATTTTTAATGAATAAACTAGTTAAAGAACTTCCTCAGGATTTAAGACTTACTGTTGTAGGGACAGCAATAATAATTTTTATTTTTAGAGCAATGCCAGGACCTGGTCCAGGTTTGTCGTGGTTTGAAATTGATGTACTTGAATTTAATGAACAATTTTTTTCAGTATTGTCTCTTATAGCTTCTGTTTTAACCCTTGTTGGTATTATTTTATTAAGACCATTTATGGCAAATAACTCAATTGCTAGTATAATAGTGATTTTATCTATTGCAGGTGCAATTTTATTTTTACCAAGTGTAGGGATGTATTATGGATTTCACAATTGGACATCATCAATTACTAATGGTGTTGTTGATGCCAAGTTTATTGCAATATTAAATACTGCACTTGAGTCGCCTCTTGGACAAGTCTCAATGATACCTTTGCTGGCGTGGATTGCTAAAAATGCGCCGTCTCACTTGAAAGCAACTTTCTTTGCAGTATTTGCATCTTTCACAAATCTTGCTTTATCAGCAAGTGCTCTGGGGACTAAATATTTAAATGAAATTTATGTTATTACCAGAGAGGTAAAAGATAAAGTGACAAACGCTATTCTTACCACTGCAGATTATTCAGATCTAGGTATTTTGTTGATAACAGTAACGCTTGTAACTTTAATAATTCCAATTGTGTTTGTGGTTATAATTCAAAAAACTAAATTTAAAACTTCAGAATAATTTTTATTCAGCTTTATAGCCAAATTCTAAACAAGCATCAGTTATTGAATGATAAAGAGATTCACCAAAACTTCTTAAAGCAAATATTCTTACTTTTCTTGGATTTGAGCTAATAAAATCAATAGTTATTGTGATTGCGTGAAAAGCTGAATTAGAACATTTTCCTTCATCAAGACCATCTAAATTTAACGGACAACCCTTTTTCAATACTTCATTCACTAAAGAACCTTCCAATTCCAGTATTGTTCTTGAATGAGATAGATCTGTTAATGCAAAATTATCATGACTTAAGTTTTCTAAAATAGATTTTTCTATTTCTTTATTTTTTGAAACGACTAACCAATTATCAGGTCCCATCCATAAAATTCTTGTATTTTTATTTGAAGATACCAAAAGTGTCTCAGGTAAATATAAATTATCTATTTTTATTTTATCAATACTAATTGAGGATTTTTTATATTTAACAATTTGATAAATCAAAACATCTTTGATTTCTCTAATATTTATTAGCTCATCTTTGCTATCGTGATTGCCAAACAATCCATGTTTATGAATATTTTCTAGTGCAGAAACATTTTTCATGATCTAACTCTTTTTCCTTCAGGATCAACATAATGAGAAGAAATAACTTCTACTTCAATTGATTTATTTCTTAATGGTGATACCGCAAAAAACTTTTTACCTATCATATTTTTTCCATCTTTCATAATAGCTAGTGAAAATGGATTATTATTTTCTACGCTCCAACAAGAAGAAGAAACATGGCCAAGTTTAGGGTTCGGTAATTTTGCATTCTGATCTTGAACAATATGAGATCCTTCAGGAATACTAGACTTTCTATCAATTGGAATAAGTCCAACAATTTTTTGTCTACTTTCAACGTTAAATGCTTCTCTCCCTAAAGAATTTTTTCCAATAAAATCTTTTTTCTTTGAAACTAATCCATTTAGTGAAATATCTGATGGGATTGTTCGACCATCTAATTCTGGCCCTGCAACGTGTCCCATTTCTATTCTTAATGTTGACAAAGCTTCAGTCCCATAAGGCTGATTTCCAAATTCTTTTCCTACTTCTATCATTTTCTCCCACATGAACATGCCATGATCAGATTTAACATTAATCTCGTATGCTAGCTCACCAGAAAATGAAATTCTAAAAATCCTTGATGGGACACCAAAAAAGTCCGCTTCTTTATAGCCCATAAAAGGCAATGCATCATTTGAAGCATCTAAGTCTGGATATAATTTTGATAACATGTCTCTAGATTTAGGCCCAGCAATTGCAGCTCCTGCCCATTGCTCAGTAGTAGAGACAACGTTAACATTTAATTCTGGCCATACAATTTGAAGATAATATTCTAAGTGAGATAAAACATTTGCAGCTTGCGCAGTTGTAGTGGTCATATGATAATGATTCTCTGAAATCCTTGTTGTTGTTCCATCATCCATGACAATTCCATCTTCTCTAAGCATCAATCCATATCTTGCTTTTCCAACTGGTAATTTCATCCAAGCATTTGTATAAACTCTATTTAAAAATTCTGCTGCATCTGGACCTTTGATATCAATTTTTCCTAATGTTGTTACATCACAGATACCAACGTTCTCTCTAACATTTTTTGCTTCTCTCTTTGAAGCTTCAAATAAAGTTTCATTTCCTTGTTTATAATATCGAGGTCTTTTCCAAGCGCCTGCATCAACAAAAACAGCATTATTTTTCTCATGCCATTCATGCATTGGAGTTTTTCTAGTTGGCATATATTCTATGCCTACTTCACGACCAACTATTGTACCAATTGTAATTGGTGTGAAAGGCGGTCTAAATGTTGTGTGTCCTACTTCAGGAACTATTTTATTTTCTATATTAGATACCAACTGAAGGCCATTTAAATTACTTGTACGTCCTTGATCTGTTGCCATTCCAAGAGTTGTATATCTTTTGACGTGCTCTATTGATCTGTAACCTTCTCTTAGTGCAATTTCTATATCAGAAACAGATACATCGTTTTGAAAATCAACAAATCTTTTTGGATTTTCATTTTTAGGTAACGGCATACACCAAAATTTATCATGAGCTCCATATTTTTTTTCATTTACATTTGGAATTGCGATTTCTGTTTTAGTATCTGTAATTTTTGCAGAAAGATTTGAACCATTTTCAAAGCCATTTTTTAAACTTTCTTCTAAAGTAAAAGATCCATTTGCTGCACCGACTGATGTCTCGTGTTGTTTTTTCTTATCAGGAACAAATGCATCCATTTTTTCCTCAAACTTAAGTATGTTTCCTGATTGTGATGCTAAATGTACTGATGGTGTCCAAAATCCAGACACACAAATACAATCACACTCTATAGTTTCTATTTTCTCAAAAGAATTTTTATCTTTATTTAGTTTGCCAATTTTTGCAGATTTAACTTTTTTGTATCCATTTGCTACAATAACGCCGTGAGAAAATCTTATATCAATTCCCTTTGATTTAGTTTCATCGATTAATTCTGATGAATGTTCTTCTCTTGTATCTAATATAATTGGTTCAACATTATTTTTTTTGAACTCTAAAGCTGTTTCATATGCACTATCGTTATTTGTAAATATTAATGGTTTTTTTCCTACTAAAACACCGTAGACTTTAATATATTCTTTCGCAGCTGCTGATAAAAAAATTCCTGGAGTATCATTGTTGCCAAACACAATTGGTCTTTCAATTGAACCAGTTGATAAAATTGTTTCTTTAGCTCTAATATACCAAAGTCTTTGTCTTGGGGTGAATTTTGATTTTTTCTCTAAATGATCGCTAACTCTTTCAAACATAACCAGCATGTTATGATCATAGTAACCAAAAACTTGAGATCTATTTTTTACAGTTACATT
>CABZDS010000018.1 GCA_902524595.1 uncultured Pelagibacteraceae bacterium
TACCATCAGTAACAGTTATTGTACAAAATTCTCTAGGCGTTCCTCCTGAAGAATTCACACCTTGTTTTACAAATTGGGCTTGTTTCATCAAATTAATGTTGCATGGTGCTGCCTCATTCCAAGTTGAAACAACTCCAACGAAAGGTTTTGCTACATCTTTTTCCGTTAAATCCATTGCATAATAAAAGGATCTCTGTGGAGCTCTGTCAGGACCTACAGTCGTATATCTACTTGGTAGTTTTTTTTATTAAATTTCCGCATTATAGACTTTCTAAAGTATAATTTAATTTATTAACATCTTTTTCTAAATTAATAAAGTTAGACTTTTCTTGCTCAACAATATCATTTGGAGCTCTTTCAATAAAACTTTTATTATTTAGCCTTGTATTAATTTTTTCCATTTCCTTCTCAATTTTATTCTTTTTATTTAATAGTGTTTCTTTAATTTTTGACAAATCTACATCTTCATCAAAGTAAATTTTAAATATTTCGCCTTTAATGACCAAGTTTGCTGAAGGTTTTTTAATATCTTCAGTCACAAATTCATTAATTCTGCCAATTTTTTTTAATGTATTAGAGTTATTTTCAATAAATTTCTTAATTTCAGGATTTATTTTACTAACTAATATTTTGACAAATGAACCGGGGCTTATCTCTATTTCATTTTTAAAAGACCGTATAGATGAGACAAATTCTATTATTTCATTTACTTCATCAGAGTCTTTATCTTTATTGGAACTGGATTCAGACCAGTTTTTTAACATAAGAAAATCTTTTCCATCTTTATCCAATTTATTTTTTAACCAAATTTCCTCAGTTAAAAATGGAATGAATGGATGCAAAATAACAAGAATTTGAGTGAATATGAAGCTAGCAACATTTCTTGTTTCTTCGATATTTTCATTATTTTCTGAATAAAAGACAGTTTTAGATAATTCTAAATACCAATCACAGAACGAATGCCATACAAATTGATATGCAATTCTTGCAGCCTCATCAAATCGATAACTATCTATTGATTTTTTAATCTTTTCATTAGTGTTAGTGAATTCAAAAAATATCCATTTATTGATATTTAGTTTTAAATCATTAGGCGTTTCTATATTTTCAAAGTTACAATCATTTTGAATAAGAAAGTTATTAGCATTCCATATTTTATTTAAAAAATTTCTATAACCTTTGACTCTATCCTCAGATAACTTTACATCTCGTCCAGGTGATGCCATTGATAAAAGTGTAAATCTTAATGCATCAGCACTATATTTTTCAATTAACTCTAAAGGATCAATTACATTGCCTTTTGACTTTGACATTTTTTGGCCTTTTTCATCTCTAACTAAAGCATGAACATAAATATTTTTAAAAGGTTCTTTATTTTGAAATTCCATTCCAAACATAATCATCCTTGCAACCCAAAAGAAAATTATATCAAATCCTGTTACCAATACTGAGGTTGGGTAAAATTTTTCTAAATATTCATTTTTTTCTGGCCATCCTAAAGTTGCAAAAGGCCATAAACCAGATGAAAACCATGTATCAAGAACATCTGAATCTCTAATTAATTCAACATCTTTTTTATAATGTTCTTTAGCTAATTCATTTGCACCTTCTTCTGTTTCATCTACAAATATTTTTCCATCAGGGCCATACCATGCAGGTATTTGATGTCCCCACCAAAGTTGTCTTGAAATACACCAAGGTTCTATATTATCCATCCATTGAAAATATGTTTTTGTCCAATTAACAGGAAAAAAATTAGTTGTTTTATTAATTACTACTTCTTTTGCTTTTATTGAAAGTTTCTTAGCATCTGCAAACCATTGCTCAGTTAAATAAGGCTCGATTATTGAATTAGATCTGTCACCATATGGAACTTTATTTTTAATTTTTTCTTCTTTAACAAATAAGTTTTTATCAGAAAGTTCTTTTAAAATTCTTTTTCTAGCTTCAAATCTATCAAGTCCAATATAATTTTCAGGAGCATTTTCGTTAATTTTACCATCTGGTGTAAAAACATTTATGATTTCTAAATTGTTTCTCTCACCTACTTCATAATCATTGAAATCGTGTGCTGGAGTAATTTTAACAGCTCCAGTACCTTGTTCAGGATCTGCATAATCATCTTCAATAATTTTTATTTTCCTATCAACTATTGGAACTATTACATTTTTATTTACTAATGATTTATATCTTTCATCTGATTGATTAACTGCAACTGCTGTATCTCCTAACATTGTTTCTGGTCTAGTAGTTGCAATAGTTATAAATTTATCGGATCCCTCAATTGGATAATTAATGTAGTATAACTTTGAATTTACCTCTCTTTGATCTACCTCTAGATCGGATATTGCAGTTTTTAAAACAGTATCCCAATTTACTAATTTTTTTGATTTGTAAACTAATCCATTTTTATACATTTCAACAAAAACTTTTAATACAGATTTTGATAAATTTTCGTCCATGGTGAAGGCATTTCTAGACCAGTCACATGAACAGCCTAATTTTTTTAATTGATTAATTATTATGTCCCCATACTGACCTTTCCACTCCCAAACTTTTTTAATGAATTTTTCTCTACCTAAATCATTTTTATCGATACCTTCAAATTTGAGTTTTTTTTCCACTAATGCTTGTGTAGCAATACCTGCATGGTCAGTTCCAGGTTGCCATAAAGTTTCAAAATTATTCATTCGATGGTAGCGAGTTAATAAATCTTGAATAGAATTATTTAATGCATGACCCATATGAAGACTGCCAGTTACATTTGGTGGTGGGATAACAATTGAAAATTGTTTCTTATTAGATCTAGGTTTAAATAAATTATTTTCTTCCCAATAAGAATAAATCTTATTTTCAACATTTTTGTGAATATATTTGTCTGAACTCATGGATAATTATTTTATAAATTAATCATATCAATAAACAACAATGAAATTATCCGTTAAATTTATAGACTAAATTATAAAATTAATTATATATGTCATCATTGGATATTTAATTCATGGCAACGTGGCGGAATGGTTACGCAGAGGATTGCAAATCCTTGTATCCCGGTTCGATTCCGGGCGTTGCCTCCATAATTTATTTTTGTTGAGATAATATAAAAAAAAAGTAAGTTGTAATTTTACATTCCTCGGTAGCTCAGTTGGTAGAGCAGTTGACTGTTAATCAATTGGTCGCAGGTTCGAGTCCTGCCCGAGGAGCCAATTAAAAAAAGTTATCCTATTTTAGAAATATTTACCTGGTTAATTTGTATGTTTTTAGTAAACTTGATTTTTTGATCTTGAGTAAGTTCAGAGTAAACCTTAACTAAAAAATTATAGTTAATATTCATATGACCTTCTTTGGATTTTTCTAAGTTTATCAAATATTCTGAAAAATCTTCAAAAAAATAGTTTATTGGCACTTTAAGATAGTTAGATAGTTGTAATAATCTAATTGAACTTACACCATTTGTTCCTTTTTCATATTTTTGTATTTGTTGAAACGTAACATTTATTGCTTTTGCGACTTTAGTTTGAGTTAAACCTAAAGCCAAACGTCTAAGTTTTAATTTATTACCTAGATGCTTATTGAAATTTTCTTCCATCAAAGACCCCTCTTTAAATAAAATAATAAGTCGAGTTAATAGAAATCAAAAAGTTATTTCAAGTAAAATAATTTTAAAAAGAATAATAATTTTTAAGATTTTATAAAGCTGTCAAGCAACTTTTTAGCTATATAGTTATAATTTTTATAATATTTGGCTTAAAAAAAGCTTTGTTCTATCGCTTTTTGGGTTGGCAAAAAACTCTTTTGTTTCTGCTTGTTCTACAATCATACCTTCATCCATAAAAATAACTTCATCTGCAACTTCTTTTGCAAACCCCATCTCGTGTGTTACAACAATCATAGTCATACCAGCCTTAGCTAAATTAACCATTGCATCTAAAACTTCTTTAATCATTTCAGGATCTAATGCAGATGTTGGCTCATCAAAAAGCATTATTTTTGGCTCCATACACAAGGCTCTTGCTATTGCACATCTTTGTTGTTGACCTCCAGAAAGTTGACCTGGATATTTATAAGCTTGATCAACAATTTGAACTTTTTCTAAATGTTTTAGAGCTAGTGTTTCTGCATCTTTTTTAGGCATCTTTTTCACCCATATAGGAGCAAGAGTACAGTTATCTAATATTGATAAATGAGGAAATAAATTAAATTGTTGAAAAACCATTCCAACCTCAGCTCTTATTTGTTCTATATTTTTTGTCTCTTCAGTCAATTCAGTTCCATCCACTACTATTGATCCTTCTTGGTGTTCTTCAAGTCTATTAATACATCTAATTAATGTTGATTTACCTGAACCTGAAGGACCGCAGACAACAATTTTTTTATTCTTTTCAACATCTAAATTAATGTTTTTTAAAACTTGAAAATCTCCAAACCATTTATTCATTTCTTTTATTTGAATTATTTTATCAGACATTATCTCTCAGTTTTATATTTTTGCTCCAAATTATAACTATATTTACTCATTGCATAGCAAATAATAAAAAATACTATTGAAGCAAATACATAACCCTCCATTGCAAAACCTAACCATTCAGGGTTTGTTTTTGCAAGATTAAGCATTCCAACTATTTCCAGAAGTCCTACAACAAATATTAAAGGAGTATCTTTTACAAGTGCTAAGAATGTGTTAGCTATACCTGGAATTACTAATTTAAGGGCTTGTGGTAAAATCACAAATATATGCATTTTCCAATAACCCATTCCTAAAGATTTTGCGGCATCATATTGCCCCCTAGGCAAAGCCTGAAGACCACCTCGAATTACCTCAGCTACATATGCAGCTTCAAACAATGAAATAGCAATTATTACTCTCACCAGTTTATCAATAAACATGTCCTCTGGCAGAAACATTGGAAACATAACAGACGACATAAATAAAACTGTTATTAAAGGAACACCTCTCCAAAATTCAATAAATCCTATAGAAATGTATTTAATTATAGATAAATCAGATCTTCTTCCTAAAGATAAGAATAAACCTACTGGAAAACAGAATATTAAACAGAAAAATGAAACTATAAAAGTTAAAGACAATCCACCCCAAGCTCCTGTTTCAACCCATTCGAAAGCTTGTATCTTTCCTAATTCGATTAACTCCTCATAAAAAAAGACATACTTTAACAATATATAAATAGTGATTGGTATTATTATAAAATAATACATTTTAAATTTTGTAGGAATATAAAAACCTACTATTATTGAAATAACTGCAGCAATAATTCCATATGAAAAATCAAAAAAGATTGGACCTCCTGAAATAAAAAAAAATATAAATAAAAAAGCAATTACTGGATAAACAACAACATAGTACAATGTCAGATATTTTTTAAATTTTTCTGATGCAAAAAAACCTACACCGCCAAGAAAAGCAAGAGCTATAAATGATATATTTATTCTCCACTGTTCTGCATTTGGATACATACCATACATAAATCTATTAAACCAAGTTTTTATATAAGCCCAACATGCTCCTGAACCAGAACAAGCATCTTTTGAGTCACCAACAAAATTTGCATCGATTATAAACCAACTTAACAAAGGTGGTAATGACTTGATAATAGCAAAAATAATTAATAATGATAAAAGAGCATTAAATTTATTTGTATTAATATTTTTATTAATTATATCTAAAAACTTTATACCAGAGTATTCAATTCTAATTAAATGCAAACCAATAAAACCTATTATTAGAGGTAAAAAATAACTTAATGTTCCTGGTATAAAACTTGTCAAATCTAAACTGAAAAAAGAGTTCAAAAATACAATTAATATACTTAGAGAAAATAAACTAATACCTAAATAAAGGTACGTATAAAGATTTTTTTTGTCTGGTGATAAAATGTTTAATTTATTCATTATTTTTCTTTAATAGCAATTTTTTTGTTATACCAATTCATAAATATTGAGATTGTTATACTCAGAGTTAAATAAGTTAACATTGTAATTGAAACGATCTCTATTGCTCTTCCTGTTTGCATTAAAGCCGTTCCTGCGAATACAAGCACTAAGTCTGGATATGCAATAGCAGCAGCAAGTGAAGAATTTTTTGTCAAATTTAAATATTGATTAGTAGTTGGAGGAATTATAATCCTCAAAGCCTGAGGCATAACTACTAATTTAAGAACTTGATTAGGAGTTAAACCAATTGAAGCTGCTGCTTCTTTCTGTCCTTTGCTTACTCCTTGAACTCCAGCCCTTACACATTCAGCTATAAAAGTAGCTGTATATAAAGATAAAGCCAATGCTAATGAAATTAATTCAGGAGGTAATTTCAGACCTCCTTTATAAGTAAATGATGTTTTTGACAGTTGTTCAATAACTGGTATTTGAATTGATGCATCAACTCCGCCTAGCAAAAAACTAACTAATGGTAAAATAATTAAAAGACCAATTGATATTAATAGAACGGGAGTTTGAATTCCTTGATTTTCCTGCTTTTTTTTAGCGTATATTCTTACAAAAAATATTGCAATTATTGCTGCGATTACTGAATAGATAAAAATATCTAAATTATTCCAAACAAAAGCTGGAACAAAAAAACCTTTAATTGTTAAAAAGAAAACGCCAAACATTGGTTCAGCTTTTTCAGGTAAAGGTAATGCTCTTAAGGCAGCAAAATACCAAAAGAATATCTGTAATAGTAAAGGAATGTTTCTAAAAAATTCTACGTAAATTGCTGCAGTTCTCTCAATTAAATAATTATTTGATAATCTAGCTATTCCAACAATAACTCCAATTATTGTAGCAAATATTATTCCAATAACTGAAACTAAAATCGTATTTAATAATCCAACTAAATAGGCCCTAAAATAAGAATGTGAGCCATCATATTCTATAAGAGAAAACTGTACGTCAAATGACGATTCTTGAGATAAAAATCCATAGCCAAATGTAATTCCTCTATTTTCCATATTAACTTGTGCGTTATATGAAAAGAAACCAAACACTAGAATAACAACAACTAATGTAAGTAACTGAGGTAATAATTTCTTAAAATTCACTGTTAGTAAGTTTTATAAAAAAAAGGGCTAGAAAAATCTAGCCCTCTTTATATTCTTTTTTAAAAGAATTATCTTGCTGGTGGTACGTAAAGTATTCCACCTTTTGTCCATAATTGATTTGGACCTCTATCAGGTAGAATTCCAGTGTCAGCTATATTTCTTTTATAGCTTTCACCATAGTTACCAACTTGCTTGATTATTCTTAAACTCCACTCATTATCTAAACCTAGAGCGGCTCCTAATTCACCTTCAGCTCCAACTAGTCTTTTTACTGCCGGATTGTCTGAAGTTTTCATCATGTCAGCATTTGCTGATGTTACGCCATACTCTTCAGCTTCGATCATTGTGTTCAGTGACCATCTTACGATGTCTTCCCAAACAGAATCACCTTGTCTAACAACTGGGCCTAATGGTTCCTTTGAAATAGTTTCAGGTAATACCATATGGTCATCTGGATTGCTTAATTTAATTCTTTGAGCAGCTAAACCAGACTTATCAGTAGTATATGTATCACATCTACCAGCGTCATATGCAGCTACAACTTCGTCAGCTTTTTCAAAAGTGACTGGCTCATATTTAATTCCTTTTGAATTAAAGAAATCTCGCATATTAAGCTCTGTTGTAGTTCCAAGGTTAGTACATGCAGAAACACCAGCTTTGAAATCATTCACTGATGAAATTCCTGAGTTTTTTCTAACCATAAAACCTTGACCATCATAGAAGTTTACTCCTACGAAAGTAAGACCGATATCCGCATCCCTTGAAAGAGTCCAAGTAGTATTTCTAGATAGAATATCTATCTCGTTAGAAGTTAATGCAGTAAATCTTTCTTTAGCGCTCAGTGGAGTAAATTTCACTTTACTTGAATCGCCAAGAACTGCAGCAGCTACTGCTCTACATACATCAACGTCAACACCAGTCCAGTTTCCTGCAGCATCAGCATTAGAAAATCCCGGTAGACCCTGTGAAACACCACATCTCACAAAACCTTTTTTCTGGGTGTTTTTAAGAGTTTTTGACTTTTTTGCAGCCATAGTTTCTGTCGTAAAAGTGAATAGAACAGCAAACATAGCGACAACTGAAGTCAATCGTTTTACTAATTTAAACATTATTTATTCCTCTTGTTTATTTATTTGTTAACAAATAATTCAAATATATTTTTGAATTGACCAAGTAAAGCAGAAACAAAGAAACGCATCAATATTAAATTAGTCGCAAAATTTATACCTTATTTGGTTTATGGCGCGCTCTGAAGGATTCGAACCTTCGACCTACGGTTTAGAAAACCGTTGCTCTATCCAGCTGAGCTAAGAGCGCACAAGTTTGATTTATAATACTAATTTAATTTTTGAAAAGAAATTTTTTTAATAAGATTATCACAGATAAAAGTTCGATTCTACCAATAATCATAAATATAATTAATGAAATTTTACTAAATACATTAAAATTATAAAAATCTAGATTTGCTAAATCATACATTTCAGAGTTAACTGTATTCATTATTGTCAAAATACCTAATTTGAAAGATGTTTCAAAATCTAAATTGGAAACAGTCAGTAAAATTGATATTAAAAATAATGAAATTATAAAAATTATGATAGTAAAAAAATATTTATTAATATCATCTATATTTGCGCTAATTTTATTTAGAGATAATTTGTTTGAATAGATTTGATTTGGTTTTGAATGAGATAATAAATTATTTAAAGAAAATTTTATTAGTGTTAAAACTTTTATAACTCTTAAACCAGAACTTGTTGAAAAGAAGGAACCACCAAGTATAACTAGTATAAGAAAAAAAAAGACAAGATTGTTGGGCACTTGATTAAATGAAATTCCAATATTTGAAACACTGCTTGAAATGGAAACTAGTACATTTAAATAATTATTATCATAATTAAAAAAAATAAACGACAATACAATTACAATTAAAAGATAAATTAAAATATTAATATCTTCACTCAAATAATTAATATTTTTTTTTTTAAAAAAAATTAAATTAAAAATAAAAAAAGACTAAAAAATGAAAATAGCATTGATATAGATAAAATAATTTTACTTATCTCTGTATCAAATGTTGTATTAAAATTATCATTTGGCAAAAATCCACCAGAAGATATTATTGAAAGAGAATAATTATAAGCATCATAAGAACGTAAATTTATAAGTTTTAACAGAACAAATATAAGAATTGTCATTGATAAATAGATAACAATAATTTTAAATACTTGTTTAAATATTTCAGATGAATTTAATGAAATATAATTAGTTAGAGATCTTTTTAGATTTTCATCGAACAAATCTATAAGTAATAATATTGAAAATAAAAAGTATAAACCACCAATCCATTGAGAACTTGATCTCCATAATATCAATGTTTGATCTAATTGATTTAAATCATTAAATATTGTAAATCCAGTAGATGTAAAACCAGAAATAGCCTCAAAATAACAATTAATTATACTTAAATTATCAACATTGAGATAGTAAGGGATAGAAATTACTGCTGGCAAAATTAAATAACCAATTAAAACTACTAAAATCCTTTCAAATAAATTAATTTTCTCAAATTTATATTTTTTAAATAATAAGAATAAAAGTCCTATCAATAAAGTGATTCCAAATGATAAAATATAATTATTAACGTTATTAGGAAGATTAAAATAGTAAGAATAAATTATATTAAAAAATGAAAAAAAACTTATAATTAAGAAAAAAATACCAAAGTATTTTAGGCTAAATACATTCATCAATTAGATTGAGCTAATTCTAAACAAGTTTTCAACCAAAGTTAATTGGTCTCTTTTTGCTAGCAATATAACTGTATCATCTTTTTGAAATATATATTTAGATGAGGGAAGAATAAATTTATTATCTCGTAGTATTGCACCTACACGAATTTCATCAGGTAAATCAGCATTTTTTAACTCTTTATTAACCAATTCAGATGTTTCTAATATATCAGCCTCAATAACTTCATACTCACCATTTAAAATAGTGTATGCATTTTCAATCGTGCCTTTATGTACATGTTTTAAAATACTTGAAACTGTGCTCATTCTAGGGTCAATTAAATCATCAATTTTTAAAGATGATTGTAACAATGAGTAGTTAGGTTTATTCACTAATGCCATAGTTCTTTTATTTTTTGAAAATTTTTCAACAAGAACGCTTACCATAAGATTATCTTCGTCGTCGTTTGTTAAAGCTAATACAGTCTCAACTTCCTCTAAATTAGCTTCATTTAATACATCCTCGTCTAAACCATTTCCATAAATAACAATTGTATCATTTAAGTAATTTGCAATAAATTCTGCTCTATTTTTATCTTTTTCAATAATCTTTACTCTAGCTTCTTCAAAATTATTTTCTATATTTGACGCAAGATTAAAACCTATATTGCCACCACCGATAATAAGGATTTTATTTGCAATTTTTTCATTATGTCCAAATACTTTAAGAGTTTCTTCCATTTGATTTGAATTAACAATTACATACGCTTTATCATTGTGTTTAAGTTTATCGTCTTTTTTAAGAATTTTAAAACTCTCTTGCCTGATAACTCCTAATATATACGCATTTAGATTTGGGAATTTATTAGTTAATTCTTTTAATTTTATTTCATGAATTGGGCACTTTTCATCAATTAAAATTTCTAATAATCTGAGTTTATTTTCAGCAAAAGGCACATTATCTAAAGCTCCAGGGGCCTCTAATTTTCGTTGTAATGATTTTGCAATTTCTAGTTCAGGCGAAATAACATAATCTATTGGTAAATTTTCTTTATTAAATAGAGTTGAAAACTTTGGATCTAAATATTCCTGCGATCTTATTCTAGCGATTTTTTTTGGGACTTTGAATAAAGAATACGCAATTTGGCATATAAGCATATTAATTTCATCATTTCTTGTTACTGCAATTAACATATCCGCATCGGCAGTATTCGCGCGATCTAGAATCTCTGGAGATGTGGCTTTGCCTACAATTGCTTTTACATCAAGAGATTCATTGATTTTTTGTATATCTTCACTTGATTGATCTATAACGGTTATTGAATGATTTTGCTCTGTTAACAATTTAGCAATAGTAAATCCAACTCTACCCGCACCACAAATAATTATATTCATTAATTTAAATCCTTAACACCTAGTAATTTTAATTTTCTATGAAGAGCAGAACGTTCCATACCAACAAATTTTGCAGTTTTCGATATATTTCCTCCAAATTTTTTAATTTGAGATATCAAATATTCTTTTTCAAAATTTTCTCTTGCCTCTCTTAGAGGTATTGATAAATTTTCAGCTACAGAAAAGTTTTCATTTGCAGATTTAGATAGTGACTCTTTAATGATATCTAATATTTTTTCTTCATCATTACCTGGTGAAAGTATAGCAATCCTCTCTATAAGATTACGTAATTCACGAACATTACCTGGCCAATCATAATTTAAAAGATAATTATCATCTTTAATTTTAAATTTTTTGTAATTGTAAGTATTACAAATATTCTCAATAAAATAGTCTACAATTAATGGAATATCTTCAATTCTTTTTCTTAAAGGTTCTATTTCTATATTAAAGACATTCAATCTATGAAATAAATCTTCTCTAAAATTTCCATTTCTTATTTCGTGTGTAATATTCTTACTTGAGGAGCAAATAATTCTAACATCAACTTTTATATCATGGTTGCTATTAATTCTTTTAAATTTTTGATCTATAACTACTCTTAAAATTTTAGATTGAGTTTCTAATGGAATTTCTGTTACCTCATCTATTAGTAAAACGCCTCCAGAAGCTTTTTCTAAAGCGCCATAAACAATTGAACCATCTTTTTTCTCTTCACCAAATAACTCTAGCTCGTATTTTTTTGAGTCAAGTAATGCACCATTAATGATAATAAATGGTCCTTCTGACCTTTTTGAATTTTTGTAAATTTTTCTCGCTATTAATTCTTTTCCGCAACCAGTTGGTCCACTAATAAAAACTCTACTTTCAGATTGGGATAATTTTTGTATTTGATCTTTAATAGAAATAATATTTGAACTTTTTCCTATTATTTCAAATGAATGAAATAATTTATTTACTAGGGATTTATTTTCTTTTTTTAATCTAAAATTTTCAACAGCTCTCTTTACAAAATTTAACAATCTTTCTTTATCAAAAGGTTTTTGTATAAATTCAAATGCACCAGATCTTAAGGAATTTATTGCCATCTCAATATTAGCATGTCCTGAAATTATTATTACTGGAATATCGGAATTTTTAGTTTTAATGTGTTCAAGTAACTGAATTCCATCATTATCACCCTTATCTAATTTCACATCTATAATTGCAACATCAGGTAATTTTTTGTCTATTTCTGATAATCCTTGATTAAAATTTGCTGCTAACCTTGTTTTGTAACCAGCATCTTGAATTAATTCATCAAGAATGTTTCTAATATCTGCGTTGTCGTCTATAATTAATATTTCTGTTGCCATGTTTTACTTTGGAATGATAATTTGTACTTTAGCCCCATAATATGTATTTAAAAATTTAATTGATCCGTTATGGTCATTTATTATTTTATCTACTATCGAAAGTCCTAAGCCAGTTCCTTTTTCTTTTGTTGTATAATACGGTTTAATAATATCTTTAGTTTTTTTATTTTTAAAACCTTCGCCTGTATCTGTTAAATTCACTGTTATATAGTCTCTTCTTTGATTGATTTCTATATCAATATTTTTCAATGTATTGCTGGTTTTTTTGACTTTTTCATTAATGCTTTCAATTGAATTTTTAATCAAATTAAAAAACAATCTATTAAATTGTTCGTTATCAAAATTAATTATAACTTTTTTTCTGGTTTTATTATTAATTTTAAAATTAATTGATTTGTCAATTTTTTTTAAAAGATCAATATTTTCATCTAAAACTTTAATCAAATCATTGCTTTTAAAATGAGGTTTCGGCATTCTTGCAAAGTCTGAAAATTCATTAACTAAATTTTCAATTTGTTTTATTTGCTTTAAAATAGTTTTTAAATTATTTTGATATTTAATTTTTTTATCACCACTTATATCAGGCAAATATTTTGAATTAAGGTTATCTATAGTTAATTGGATAGGTGTTAATGGATTTTTAATTTCATGAGCCATTTTTCTTGCAACTGTTTCCCATGCTTCATGTCTTTCATTTGAAAGTAGTTTATCTTGCTGATTTTTTAATTTTTCTATCATGGAATTAAAATTTTTATTTAATAACTCCATTTCTCTATCAGCTTTAAGTTCGGGAACTTTAGCATTTAAATTACCCTTTCCAATTTTTTCAGATGCGGTAATCAAGTTATTTATTGATATAAAAAATCTCGATGAAAATCTGATTGCTATTGTAATCGATAAAAATAATAAAAGTGTTACTAAAGATATATATATAATTGCAAAAGAAATTCTTATTCCTAAGCTTTGATTTTCAACAGTATAATAAAAGTTTACTGCCTCTTCTGACTCTATAAGATAATTTGATATATTTTTATCTAGACTTTTTACTACATACAGAAAAGTATCTTGGAAGTTTTGTAATCTTATTACAGCCGCTGATCTATTTTCAGGAGCATTTATAATTTTTAGAGGCCTGTCATCAGACTTTACCATTTGAATAGCTTGATCCTCAATCTTAATATAATTAAAGTCATTTGCTGAAATAATTAATTCACCAGCTGAATTAATTAAATAAAGTTGATCAATATCTCTTATTAGATTTTGAGTGTTTAAGAATGCCTTAAATCTATCTGGATCAGATTTGTAAATATTATAATATTTGTTTAAATCAAACGCAATTAAGACTATTTCTGATTGAATTTTATTTCTTTTTTCATCAACATAATTTTTTGCAATCTCATAAGAATTGTTAACAGCAGTAGTAATTTTTTTATCAAAATATTTTTCAAGTGCAAAATAGAAAATAAATAGAGAGAATATCGCAATTAATAAAGATGGAATTAATGTAAAAAGTCCAAAGGATATTATATATTTTCTGTTTGCAACAGAACCTCTTATATTTATATTATTCCTAATTGAATTTTTGATATCAATAAAAATTAAAACAAAAAATAATAATAAAAAAATAATGTTGACAATTAAT
>CABZDS010000019.1 GCA_902524595.1 uncultured Pelagibacteraceae bacterium
CGCAATTAATGTTTACTTTTTTTACTCAATATTGAATATCCCAAAAATATTTAGCAAACTTTTAATTTTTACATATTTTTTAACTTTATTTGTTATTTTGCATCGATATGAAGATAATAATGAGATATTGGTTTTTTGGACAAATGGAATAAAAAAGATTACATTTATAAACTTCATCGCAAAACTATCAATAATTTTCTTGCTAATACAACTAACACTAAATATTTTCATTGTTCCATACACTCAAAATTTGGCTCAAAAATTTTTAAATAATTCATCAATGGAATTTTTTCCTAAATTAATACAAGAAAAAAAATTTTCAAATGTACTTCAAAACTTAACTATTTTTGTTGAAGAAAATAATGAGGATGGAAACCTTAAAGGAATATATATTAAAGAGCAGTTAAATGAAAATGAAAAAAAAATTATAATAGCAAATAAAGGTAAACTACTAAAAGATGAAAGTGGTTTTAGTTTCAAACTATTTGATGGAAAAATAACTAATATAAATAATAACGGTAATTTTAATTTAGGTTTTCAAGAAACAACATATGAGTTGTCTAAGCTAAACTCCAAAACGAGAAAAAATGTAAAGTTAGACGAAATAAATTCACTTTTCTTATTTATTTGTTTAGAAAAATTTATAGATATAAGAAAAAATAAAAATTTAAGATGTGGTAAAGACAAATCGTTTGCATTGCTAGATATTTATGAGGAGACATTTAAAAGAATAATAAATCCAATTTATATTATTGTTTTGTCCTTAGTAAGTTCTCTAATAATCCTTAAATCTAAAGTTAATTTTTTGCAAAATTATTTTAAAAGCTTATTATTTATAATAGGTTTTATTTTAATTTTATTTTCTGAATTAAGTTATAAATTTATATCTTCATCAGAGCTAGTTGAAGTAATTTTTTTAAGTCTACCACTTTTATTTGTTATCTGTTTCTATTTATTCATTTTATTTAAATCAAATTTTAACTACAATTTTTTATAATGTTTAAAAAATATCAATTATATATTTACACTTTATTTTTAAAAAGATTTTTATTAGTCAATATTATTTTTTTTTGCATTATATTGATTATAAATTTTTTTGATGAAATTAGATTTGCTGAAAAGTACGGCGCAGATACTTTTTTTATAATCTACTTATCATTTTTAAATGCACCATCTTACATTTTTGAAATATTCCCATTTATATTTTTAATTTCAGTTAAAATATTTTATCTGAATTTAGTTGATAAGAATGAATTAGAAATATTAAATTCAAATGGTATAAGTAATTTACAAATTATTTTTCACTTGATTGTATTTACCGCTATTATCGGGATTTTATTGCTGCTATTTTTTTACACATTTTCTTCAGCTTTAAAAGGTAAATATCTAGATACAAAGAATAAATTCTCAAATTCAAACGAATATTTAGCAGTAGTAAATGATGATGGCTTATGGATTAAAGAAGAAATAGACGAAAATTTATATATAATACATGCTGAAAAATTTGACAGTAATAAATTGAAATTAATTACAATTACTGAAGCTGATAAATATTATAAAAATAAAAAAACAATAATAGCAGAGACTGCAAATATTGTCTCAAAGATCTGGCAACTTAATAATGTTTCTATTTTAAATGAAAGTGGAAATAAAAATAAATTTAAAAGTTATGTTCATAATTCCTCTTTTAATGGTGAAATTATTTCAAATCTTTTTGCAAACTTGAATGCACTAAATATATATGAATTACATAAACTTTCAGAGAGTTATTTTAAAATTGGATATTCCAATACAGATGTAAAAATTCATTTAAATAAAATTTATAGTATGCCAGTATTTTATATATTAATGACCGTTTTGGGATTTGTAATTATAAATAAATTAAAAAAAGTAAAATCAAAATTTTTTTTAGTTGTATTAGGTATTTTTGTTTCAGTAGTTGTTTACTATTTAAATTATTTTTCAGGTATTTTGGGTAATAAGGGGGCGTTACCAATTTATTTATCGGTTTGGCTACCTCTTTTAATTCTTTTTTTAATTTGCAATATAGGGCTTATAAAAGTAGATGAAAATTAAAACATTTTTAACTTATATATTAATTTTATTTTTTTCATTCTTTAAAGCTATATCTGAAGAAGTTGAATTTGAAGCATTAAAAATAGATATAAAAGAAGATGGAAATATAGTTTTTGCAGATAATTCTAAAACAATAATTCCCGCTGAAAAAATTAGGATTATTTCTGATAAAGTAAGATACGATAAAAAAACAGATATAATTCTTTTCACTAAAAATGTTGTTTTTTATGATTTGATAAGTGATATTATTATTAAAGGAAACAAAGTTACATATAATAAAAGTAAAAATTTAATTTTTAGTGAAGGTATTACAACAATAGAAGTTGAAGATATATATAACATTAAATCAAAAAATATATATTTTAATAGAAACTCAAATGAAATTTTCAGTGATGAAAAAACTATTATTGAGGACAATAATCAAAATATTTATAAACTTGATGAAAAATTTGTATTTAATATCAATCAAGAACTAATAAGATCTGGAAAATCAACAATAATTGATAACGAACAAAATAAATACATTTTTGAAAAAATTTTTATTGATCTTTCAGAAAATGAATTGGCAGGCAAAGAATTAAAAGTTGAATTTGAAAACTCTTATTTTGGAAACAGTGAAAATAGACCAGTTTTAAAAGGTAGAAGTGGGTATTCTGATGAAGAAAAATTGAAAATACATAAAGGTGTTTTTAGTACATGTAATATTGAAAATAAAAATTGTAGAGGTTGGGAATTAAGTGCTAAAGAATTTAACCATGATAAAAATAAGAAAATATTTGAATATAAAGATTCTTGGCTAAAATTATTTGATTATAAAGTGTTTTTTCTTCCTTACTTTAATCATCCTGATCCATCAGTTAAACGAAAATCAGGTTTCTTAACACCGTCATATTCAAGTTCAACTAGATTTGGCACAGCAATAAATTTTCCATATTATAAAGTTTTGGGTGAAGATAAAGATATTACATTAAGTCCCAGATATTACGCTGATAAAAGTTTTTTATTGCAAAATGAATATAGACAAGTTCTTCTTAAGTCAAAAATAGTCAGTGACTTCAGCCTTTTAGTAGGTAACGAGGGAACTAAATCTCATATTTTTTACAATCAAATAGGGAATATTAATAATGATATAAGTTATCAATTAAACCTTCAAGATGTTGAGGGCGATAATTATTTGAAAAATCACAAATTGAGTGAAAATTCATCTTTAATTGATAATGATGGAGTGCTTCTATCAAATTTAGATATTAATTGGAATTTTAAAAGTTCAAATTTAAGTACATCATTTAAGGTTTTTGAGGATTTATCTCAAAACTACCATGATAGGTATCAATTTATATTTCCAGAATTTAACTTTGTAAAAAACATTGTGATACCAGAAACGTATGATGGAAGTTTTAATTTTAATTCTTATGGATATAACAAGAATTACAACACCAATATTACAGAAAGCGTAATTACAAATGATTTTCTTTTTTCATCTAATAACTTTATTAATAATACAGGCGCATCAACTAATTATGAACTTTTATTAAAAAATTCAAATGATTATATTGATAATTCATCTACTACTAAAGAAGACATAAATTACAATTTATATGGAACTTTAAAAGTGGATACAAATCTTCCACTTCAAAAAAAAATCAATAATTATACACATTATATTAATCCAAGAATTTCTTTTAGATATAGTCCAAACGGGAATACAGATCTATCCTCAAAAAATATAAAACTTAATTATGATAATGTTTTTAATTTAAATAGAATTGAAACAACATCAGAAGTTGAAGGTGGAGAGTCCTTATCCTTTGGTTTCGAATTCAGTAGAATTGATAATAATGGCATAAATATTTTTGACTTCAGAGTTGCAAACGTTATAAAATCTAAAGAAGATCACAAACTTCCATCTAAATCTAAGCTAAATAAATCGCGTTCAGATATTTTTGGAAATATAAATTATAATGTTAATAAAAATATAACTTTAGGATATGGTTATTCGTATGACAGAGATCTTCATTATTCTAATTTGGATCAAATAAATTTAGAACTCAATATAAATAATTTTGTTACAAATTTTAATTATTACACTGAAAATCATGATTTTGGGGATAATGAAAGTATAATAAATAAAAGTATCTACAGCCCAAATGAAGAAAATAATTTTTCATTCGAGACTACAAAAAATTTAAAAGATGATTTTACAGAATATTACGATTTAATTTATACTTACATTACTGATTGTATTTCAATAAACTTTAACTATAACAAATCCTTTTACAGAGATGGAAACTTAGAACCTAATAAAAGTTTATCTTTTTTGATTAAAATAATACCTTTTACAGAGTTGGGAGTTCCAAATTTAGGAAGCTTAATTGGCAATTAACTTTATGTTAAAATTAAAAAAATTTGTATTCATTGCTTTTATAATTACATTTTCAACATGTTTAAACGCAAAAATACAAATAAAATACAAAATTGGAGATGAAATAATTACAAATTTTGACATTTTGGAGGAAAAAAAATATCTACTTTTTTTAAGGCCAAATTTAAAAAATCTAAATACAAATGAAATTAATAAAATTTCAGAAGATTCGCTCATTAAATACAATATCAAAAAAAAAGAAATAAATAAAGTTTTTGCAAAATCCATAGGAAAAAATTTTGAAGAAAAAATATTAAATGATTTATACAGATTTAAAAAAGTAAAAAACAAAGAACAATTAATTATTTTGCTAAATCAAAATAAAATTGAATATGACAAAATGATAAATAAAGTAAAATATGAAGCATTATGGAATGATCTCATATATAGAAAGTTTAATTCAATAGTTAAAATAGATGAAAATCATTTAAAAAATATTTTAAGAAATAAGTTAAAAAACAACATTAAATATGAATATAATCTTTCTGAAATACTTTTTGAGGTTAATAATAGTGAAAAATTAAATTCAAAATATATGAAAATTTTAAAATATATTAATAAGTCAGATTTTAAGACAGCTGCAGTTAAATTTAGCTTATCAAATAGTAACAATAAAGGTGGTGAAATTGGCTGGATAAAAGAAACTTTGCTATCTTTAAACTTAAACAAAATATTAAGAGATATGAATGTCAAGGAAATAACAAAACCAATAAAATACCCAAATGGCTACCTTTTATTAAAGATTAATAATAAACGAAATATGAAAGAAATTATAGATTTCAACAAAGAATTAGATGAATTAATTAAATTTGAAAGAAACAGGCAATTAAATCAGTTTTCATTATTATTTTACAAAAAGCTTAAACAAAATACTATTATAAATGAAAATTGATTGTATTATTATTATTTTGGGTGAGCCATACAGTACCTTTTCAGAAATTTTGGGTAAATATTTTTCTAAAGAAAAAAAAATAAAAAAAAAAATTATATTGATTGGAAATATAAAATTATTTTATAAACAACTAAACAAATTAAATTACAAAATAAATTTAAATATTATCGAAGACTATGTACAAGCTAAAAAGAGTGTTATAAATATTATTGATATTGATTTTAAATTTAGAAATACATTTTCAAAATTAACTAGAAGATCAAAAAATTATATAGAAAAAAGCTTTAATAAAGCTTTGAGTATTATTGAAAAAAATCATGATAAGTTTTTATTTATTAATGGACCTATTTCAAAGAAAGATTTTCTAAAAAAAAAATATTATGGGATTACAGAATATTTATCTAATAAAACTAGATCTAAAAATGAAGTAATGCTCATTTATAATAATATGTTATCGGTATCACCAATTACTACTCATATACCAATTAAAAATGTTGCTAAAAATATTAATAAAAAAATTATTTTAAATAATGTAACTAAAATTGATAATTTTTATAAAGCTAAATTGAATAAAATACCAAAGTTTGCGATTTTAGGATTAAATCCTCATTGTGAAACTACAGATAGTTTCAGTGAAGAAGAAAAAATAATTAAACCTGCAATTAAATCTTTAAGGAATAAAAAGATTAAAATAAAAGGTCCTTTTTCATCAGATACTTTTTTTTTAAAAAAAAATATTGTTAATTTTGATGTAGTTATAGGAATGTATCATGATCAAGTATTAACTCCAATTAAAACAATGTATAAATTTAATGCAATAAATATTACTGTTGGTCTTCCATTTATCAGAATTTCTCCAGATCATGGGCCAAATACTTCAATGATTGGTAAAAATATATCAGATCCATCTTCATTTTTTTATGCGATGAAATTCATAGATAAATTAAAATAATTATGAGGCCGAAAAAAAGTTTAGGTCAAAACTTTTTAATTAATAATAAAATTTTAAATATGATTATAAAACATGGAGAAATTAATAAAGACGATATTATTTTAGAAATTGGGCCTGGGACTGGAAAATTAACTGAGAAAATAATAGAAAAAAAACCCTTAAAAATAATAGCTGTTGAAAAAGATAAGATCTTATCAGATAAATTAAAAGTTAAATTTGGAAATAAATTAGAGATAATTAATGAAGATATTTTAAAATATTATAATAAATTTAAATTTGATAAACCTATTAAAGTTTTTGGAAATCTTCCATATAATATATCAACAAAAATATTGACTTCTTTTATAAATATGGAAAATTTAAATAGTATTTTTTCAAAATTTTTTTTTGTTTTCCAAAAAGAAGTTGCAGAAAGAATAGTTGCTGAATTTAATACAAAACAATATGGAAGAATATCAATATTAACTTCATGGAGAATGGATAAACTCAAAGTATTGGATATTCCTCCATCAGATTTTTATCCTATACCAAAAGTTTGGAGTTCTTTGGTAATTTTTAAACCAAAGAAAAATTTTGAATATTTAAAAAAATCACAAAATTTAGAACACATTACTAATATTTTTTTTAGCCAAAGACGTAAAATGATTAAGAAACCTTTCAAACAGTTATTTACTGACTATGAAAGAAAAGCAAAAAAATTAAATATCGATTTAAATTTAAGACCACAAAATTTAAGTGTCAAAAATTACATAGAAATCTGCAAATTTTATGAAAATTTATCTTAATAACTTTTGAACGTGTTTTTTTATATTTTTTTTGTCAGATTCAACACTATTCATATTTTTAATTGCAAGTTTTATTTTCTTATAACAATCATTTAAGTTATCATTGACAAGAACCACATCATATTCTTTCCATTTAGTTAAATTTTTTTTAAACTCTTTCATTCTTTTTTTTACTGTCTTCATATTTTTTTTTTCACGCTTTATTAATCTTTTTATTAACTCTTTTTTTGATGGTGGTAATATAAAAATAGTTAGAATTTTATAATTTAATTTTTTATTTCTAATTTGTCTGGTTCCTTGCCAATCAATATCAAAAACTACATTTTTGCCTTTTTTTAGTTTTTTTATGATCACATCTTTTGAGGAACCATAATAATTATCAAATACTTTGGCATGCTCAAGAAATTTTCCTTTTTTTATCAATTTTTTAAAATTGTTTTTGGAAGTAAAAAAATAGTCTTTACCATTTTTTTCGTTAGGTCTTGGCGGTCTTGTAGTATGAGATATTGAAACAGAATAATTTTTATTTTTAATAATCTTTTTTACTAGGGTTGTTTTGCCTGCACCTGATGGGGATGAGAGAATAAACATTCCACCTTTTTGAGAGCTGGACATTTAGTCTAAAAATTAGTTTGCTTTATTTTCAATAAATTTTACCGCATCACCTACGGTAAGTATCTTTTCTGCATCACTATCTGAGATTTCAGAACCAAATTCTTCCTCAAAAGCCATCACTAATTCTACCGTATCTAAACTATCAGCACCTAAGTCATCAATGAAGCTCGACTCCTCTGTGACTTTTGCTTCATCAATACCAAGATGGTCTGCAACAATTTTCTTAACTTTGTTTGAAATATCTTCTGACATAATATCCTTATTATATAGGTCGTTAATAGATATTTATATTATAATGTCAACTAAAATACATGCCTCCATTAACATGAATTGTTTCACCAGTAATATAGTTTGCTAAGTCAGATGATAAAAAAACTACAGCATTAGCAACATCTTCTGGAACTCCAAATCTGTTTAAAGAAATTTTTTCTTGAAGAATTTCTTTAAAACTATCACTTATTTTATCTGTCATCTCAGATTTAATAAATCCAGGAGAAATACAATTTATTTTAATATTTTTTTTTCCATATTCTAGTGCGAGACTTTTTGACATACCAATTAGTCCTGCTTTGGATGCAGCATAATTTGCTTGTCCTATGTTGCCTGTATGACCAACCACAGATGTTATATTTATAATTTTACCATTTTTATTTTTCATCATTTTTTTTATTGAATATTTACTTAATAAAAAGGAAGAAGTTAAATTCAAATTTATAACTTTATTCCATTCATCATCTTTCATTCTAATGGTTAAATTATCCATAGTTATACCTGCATTATTTATTAATACATCTATTTTATTTTGAAATTCTTCACTGCAAGTTTCTATAAATTTTTCAATTGATGAATGGTCTGTAATATCAAATTTTTTTACTATAACATCAGGATATTTTTCTTTTATAGCATTTAATTTATTTTCATTGGTACCAGTTGCTATAATGTTAGCATTTGAACTATGTAATTGTTCTATTATAGAATTTCCTATAACACCTGTAGATCCTGTGAGGATTATGTTGAGATTTTTTAAATCAATCATTTAATAAATTTTTAATGTCTTCAAATGTATTTACCTGATTTAATTTTACATTTCTATCAATTCTTTTTACTAATCCAGATAATACCTTTCCAGGTCCGACTTCAATAAAGTGATTAACTTTAGATTTGATCATATTATTCACACTTTCTCTCCATCTAACAGGCTTTTCTATTTGATCAATTAACAATTTTTTTATTTCAATCGAGCTGTCAGTTGGATTAGCGGTAACATTTGATATAATATTTACAATTGGATTTTTAAATTCAGTATTGTTAATTTTATTTTTCATTTCATGTGTGGCTTTATTCATTAACGGACAATGAAAAGGTGAACTGACTGGCAACTTTATAAATTTAAAATTTTTACTTTTCAGCTCAGAACAAAACAATTCAATTGAGTCTATTTTTCCACTAATAACAATTTGTCCTATTGAGTTATCATTTGCAATATAACAAGTGAATTTATTTTTATTAATTTTAATTATTTCATTTATTTCACTTATATTTGCACCTAAAATTGCTACCATACCTCCTTGACCTCTCGGTACCGCATTTTGCATTGAAGCACCCCTATGCTTAAGTAAATTAATAGTTTGCTCAAATGTTAATGATTCTGCACAACACAAAGCTGAATATTCACCTAAGGAATGTCCAGCAAAATATTTTGCATTATTAATATCAAAATCTGTTTCTCTTTTTATGACTTGAAATATTGCATAACTTACTAAAAATATTGAAGGTTGTGTATTTTCAGTCTGATCTAGTTCTTCTTTTGGACCTTCCAATATAATTTTACTTAATTTTTTATTTAATATGTCATCAGCTTTAGAAAAGTATTCTTTTACATAATCAAAATTTTTATAAAAATCTTTTCCCATGCCGACTATTTGGGATCCTTGACCAGGAAATAATAAAGAAAACATAAAAAAGTTAATAAAATAAGTGTTTTTTTATATTGTAATTGAAAATTTATAATAGTATATCCTGGTTTTTTCTACATAATTATATGAACTATTACGAACATACTTTGATAGCAAGACAAGATATTTCTCCAAGTCAAATCAAACAAATAGAGGAGAAATATAAAAATATAATTGAAAGTAATGAAGGCAATATAATAAAATTTGAAAGTTGGGGGTTAATGCACCTTTCTTATCTAATAAAAAAAAATAAAAAAGGAAATTACCTTCACTTTAAAATTGAAGGTAAGGGAAAAACTATAAAAGAATTAGAGAAAAATGAAAAAATTGACAAAAATTTGCTTAGATTTTTAACTGTAAGAGTTAAAAAACTAGATTTAGAAACAGATTACTTTAAAAATAATGAAGATACTCACAAAAAATAAATATTATTTATGAAGAAAAGAAATTTAAAGAAAAAAAATACTCAAAACAACTTTTCTAAACTAAGTGTATTTCAAAATAATAAATATAAATTTAGAAAAAAATGTCCTCTATCAGGTAAAGGTGCACCTGTAGTTGATTATAAAAATATAAAATTACTAAAAAGGTATATATCAGAGAATGGTAAAATATTACCATCAAGGATAACTTCTATTAGCCAGAAAAAACAAAGAGACTTGTCATTATCTATAAAACGGGCAAGAAATTTAGCATTAATTTAATTATGAGAGTAATATTATTAGAAAATGTAAGAAATATTGGTTCAATAGGTGAAATAATTGATGTCAAAAGAGGATTTGCCAGAAATTATTTGATTGCACAAAAAAAAGCCTTATTTGCTTCAAAAGATAATATTAAAGAAGTTGAAAAAATAAAAAATGAGTTAAATAAAAAAGATCAAGATTTAAAGAACAATGCAAAATTAATAGATGATAAAATTAAAAATAAAGAATATATAATTGAGAAACTCAGTACGGAAAATAAAGAATTATATGGATCTGTGAAACCTACTGAAATATCAAAACTTTTATCAGATAAAGATAGGATAAACATTAAACCTTCAATGATACAACCTGCCAAAGAAATTAAATCAATAGGATATTATAAAGTATATTTAAATTTACACTCAGACGTTCAGTCTAGTATTAATATAAAAGTTATTCAAAAAGTAGATAATTAAAATTATACATTTTTTTCCCCAACATGAAATTATATTTGTTATTTCATTAGATTTAATTATTATTAACTGTGTCTCAATCGCTAAATATAATAAAAAGCAAAATTGATGAACTTCCAAACAATATTGAGGCCGAGCAATCAATTATTGGATCAATACTGTTAACTAACGAAATTTTTGATGAAGTTAGTTTAATAATTTCTAGCAAAAATTTTTATGACCCTATCCATAAAAAAATATTTGGAGCGATAGAAAAATTAATTTATAGTGGTCTTCTTGCAAACCCTATCACTTTAAAAAATTATTTTGAAAAAGAAAATGATGATCTAAATATCCCAGAATATTTAGTAAAAATAACAAAATTTTCATCGTCTTCGAGACAAGCTATAGAATATTCAAAACTTATTTTTGATTTATTCGTAAAAAGAGAACTAATAAAAATTTCAGGAGATGTAATCGATCAAGCAAAGCTAAATGATCTTGAGACAGATGGTAAACAAATAATTGAGAATTATGAAAAATTACTTTTTGATTTAGCCGAGAAAGGTTCATTTAGTTCTTCATTAATTAAATTTGATGAAGCCATGAGACAAACTATTGAGATGGCGTCAAATGCTTACAAAAATGATGAAGGAATTGTAGGAGTTCCAACTGGTTTAAGAGATCTAGATGACAAACTTGGGGGTTTGCATAAATCAGATCTTGTAATAATTGCAGGTAGACCATCTATGGGTAAAACAGCTCTTGCAACAAATATAGCTTTTAATGCAGCAAAGAAAATTCAAGAGAGCGGCGAAAAAAGTTCAATTGCTTTTTTTTCTCTTGAAATGTCGTCAGAACAGTTATCAACAAGAATTCTTGCTGAGCAATCGAGAATAAAGTCTAATGATATCAGAAGAGGTAAAATTTCAGAAGAACAATTTGACAAATTTATCGAAACATCCAAAGATATTTCTGAGTTACCTTTGTATATCGATGAGACACCAGCTATAACAATTGCTGCTTTGAGTAATAGAGCTAGAAGAATAAAAAGACTGTTTGGATTAGATATGGTTGTAATTGATTATATTCAATTAATGAGGGCTTCAAATAGTAACAATGGTAGAGTTCAAGAAATATCTGAAATTACTCAAGGACTAAAAGCTTTAGCAAAAGAGTTATCCGTTCCTGTTTTAGCGCTTTCACAACTGTCTAGGGCTGTAGAACAAAGAGATGATAAAAAACCTCAATTATCTGATTTGAGAGAATCTGGATCGATAGAACAAGACGCAGATGTTGTAATGTTTGTTTATAGAGAATCATACTATTTGCAAGGAAAAGAGCCCAGACCAGCGACAGTGGAGCACGCAGAATGGCAAGCAAAAATGAATGAAGTTTCACATTTAGCTGAGTTGATTATTCAAAAACAAAGGCATGGTCCTACTGGTAATGTTATGCTTGAATTTGAGGCAATGTTTACCAAATTTAAAGATATTCAAAATAATTAAATTAAATTATAAAAGCTAATAGTTGATGTTAGCCAAATTTTATCAAAATTTTGTTTTAAAAAAACCTAACTTAATTTTAGTTATACTATTAATTTGTTTATGCTTTTTTGGATATTATTCTAAAAATTTTAGACTTGATGCATCATCTGAAACTTTATTAATAGAAGGTGATCCTGATTTAAAATATTTAAATGAAATAAACGAAAGATACGGTGCGAAAGAATTTTTAGTTCTTACTTATACTCCAAAAGGTAGAATGATAGGAGAAAATTCTATCAAAAACCTTATAAAAATAAAAAAAGAAATTCAAAAACTTAATTGGGTGCATAGTGTAATCACCCTATTAGATATTCCTTTACTAAACAGCTCCGATGAACCGCTAATAGAGAGACTGCAAAACTACTCTACACTTAGCTCAAAAGGTATTGATAAAGAGAGAGGATTTAATGAAATATTGAACAGTCCTGTTTTCAGGAATTTCGTAATCAGTGAAGATGGTAAAACATCTGGCATAATAGTTTATTTAAAGTCTAAAGATAAAATAAAAGACTTTAAAAGTAAAAAAGACGAAGAGATATATAAAGATCAATTAAAAAAACAAAATCATCAAAATATTTTAGAAATAAGACAAGTAATAAAAAATTTTAGCTCAACTAGCAAAATTCATTTAGGTGGTATTCCGATGATTGCTGATGATATGATGACTTTTATAAAAAATGATATTATTGTTTTTGGACTTGGAGTTTTTTTATTTATAGTTGCAACACTTTGGTATGTATTTAGAAGATTGATATGGATAATTGTACCCATAAGTAGTTGTTTTTTTTCAGTTATAATAATGACTGGACTTCTAGGTCTAATAGGATGGAAAGTTACCGTTATTTCATCTAATTTTATAGCTTTAATGTTGATTTTGACTATGGCTATGAATATTCATATTAGCACAAGATATCTCCAGCTTTCAAAACAATTTCCGAAATTAAATAAATTTAAAATTATTTCTTTGACCACGAATAAAATGTTTTGGCCAATTTTGTATACAGCT
>CABZDS010000020.1 GCA_902524595.1 uncultured Pelagibacteraceae bacterium
TAAAAATAGAAAAAACAAACACCTTTCAAGTTCTTGGAGTTATATTTTCTTTACTAGGTGTATTATTTATAATTTCAAAAGCAAATTTTGAAGTCTTTAAAAACTTAGCTTTTGAAAAAGGAGATTTATTTGCATTGTTTGCAATGATATCTTGGTCACTTTATTCAGCACTTCTAAAAAAAAAAAATTACGGATTAACTCCTATAACTTTACTTCAAGTAGTTATTGGGCTCGGTGTAATATTTCTTGTCCCCATGTATGCAATAGATTACATTTATATAGGAAACAGAATTACAATTAATACAAATTTCATTCTTGTTTTATCATATGTTGTGCTATTACCGGGAATAATTTCATTCTTTTTCTGGATTAAAGGTGTTGCTTTAATAGGTGCCAATAGGGCGGGAATTTATTTACATTTAATGCCAATTCTTGCAGCTATACTTGCAATGATAATATTTGATGAAGTATTACTATTTTATCATTATATCGGTGGAATATTTATTATTTCAGGGATATTACTTTCAAACAAAAAAAATGCTTAAAGTAGCTATACTCGACGATTATCAAAATATTGCAAAAGATTTTATTGATCTTAAAAAATTTTCTTCAAAATATGAATTTCAAATTTTTAATCAGCCTTTTGAAAACGAGGATGATGCATCAGAGCAACTAAAAGAATTTGAAGTACTTTTTATAATGAGAGAAAGAACAAAAATAACAAAAGAACTTATAGAAAGTTTAAAAAAATTAAAACTAATTGTTACAAGTGGAATGAGAAACAAATCAATAGATTTTGATGCAGCTAAAAAAAATAAAATTGTGGTCACTGGTACTGAAATCAATAGCAATCCAACACCAGAGTTAACCTGGGCATTAATTTTAGGACTTGCAAGAAATTTTAAAACAGAAATAGATAATATGTATCAAGGTTACTGGCAGTCAACAATTGGAGTAGAGCTTAGAGGTAAGATATTAGGTTTGCTTGGATTAGGAAGGGTTGGTTCCCAAGTTGCTAAAATTGGTAAAGCCTTTGGTATGCAAATTATGGTTTGGAGTGAAAACTTAAACTTAGATAAATGCAAAGAGCTAGATGTATTGCCATGTAGCAAGGATGACTTAATTCAAAATTCAGACTTTCTATCAATTCATGTTCAAGGAGGAGACAGATATAGAGATTGTCTTACTATTAAAGAATTTGAGAAAATGAAAAAAACCTCATATATAATAAACACTTCAAGAGGTGAAATAGTTAATGAAGATGATTTAATTATCGCATTATCAACAAATATAATAGCTGGTGCAGGTCTGGATGTTTATGAAAAAGAACCTTTGCCAGAAAGTCACAAGCTTAGATTTGTACAAAATGCACTTCTACTTCCGCACATTGGATATGTCACTGCTGAAAATTATCAAACATTCTACTCTCAAATGATGGAGAATCTTGATAGTTTTATTTCTGGTAAACCAAAAAGAGTAATTGAATAGATCAAATTAAGACATTTTTTACTGATATAAATTTCAATTTTTTGTGTATAATTATTATAATGAGTAAAGAATTTAAGGTTAATCAAAACCAAAAATTAGATAATCAAGAATTAAATGATTGGTTAGATTCTCTGGACGCAGTAGTTGAAAATCACGGTAGAGAAGGTGCTAAATTAATTTTGGAAAAACTTGAGAAAAGAGCAAAAGATTTAAGAGTATTATATTCACCTATTCCATATTCACCTTACAGAAATACGATATCTCAATACGATCAAGGAATTTATCCTGGAGATTTAGAAATTGAAGAAAAAATTACAGCAATTTTAAGATGGAATGCTTTAACTATGGTTATGAAAGCAAATAAAAATTATGGTGGTCTTGGAGGACATATAGCAAGTTACGCATCTTTTGCCGAAGTATTTGAAACTGGATTTAATCATTTTTTTAAAGGCGGTGATGAAGCAGATTTAATTTTTTATCAATCACAGTGCACAACGGGGATATATGCAAGATCTTTTTTAGAGGGAAGGTTAACAAAAAATCATTTAGAACATTATAGACAAGAATTAAATGAGCAAGGATTATCATCATATTGCCACCCATATTTAATGAGAGATTATTGGACATTTACCACATCATCGATGGGAATAGGTTTAGTTAATGCTATTTACCAAGCTCGTTTCATGAAATATTTAGAAAATAGAAACTTATTAAAAACAAATAAAAGAGTTTGGGGTTTATTCGGAGATGGTGAAATGGATGAACCTGAAAGTTTGGCTGGATTATCTATCGCATCAAGAGAAAAATTAGATAATTTAACCTTTATTATAAATTGCAATCTCCAAAGATTAGATGGACCTGTAAGAGGCAATGGACAAATAATTCAAGAACTGGAGACAATCTTTAAAGCTAATGGATGGAATGTTATAAAAGTCCTTTGGGGATCTGAATGGGATAAAATTTTTCAACAAGATAAAGATCATTTGTTGCTTAAACGTTTTGCTAAAACTGTAGATGGAAAATACCAAACATTAGGAGCAAGAGATGGAGAATACAATCTTAAAAACTTTTTTGCAGAGGATCCAGAAGTTTTAAAATTGGTTTCTTCACTCAGTAAAGATGAAATTGATAAACTTAAAAGAGGAGGTCATGATTTTAAAAAATTATATGCTGCTTTTAATGCTGCAGTTAAAACTAAGGATAAACCTACAGTTATTTTAGCTAAAACAAAAAAAGGTTATGGTATGGGAAAAGCAGGAGAGTCAAAAATGACTAATCACCAGCAAAAAGAATTAAACTTAGATGCATTAAAAGAGTTTAGAGATCGTTTCCAATTAGACATTCCAGATAATAAATTAGAAAATATGGAGTTTTATAAACCAGATGAAAATTCAGAGGAAATAAAATATTTAAAAAAAAGAAGAGAAGCTTTAGGAGGATCTTTACCTAAGAGAAGCTTTAAAGAGGTTAAATTAGCCACACCAAAAATTGAAAAACACTCAAACTTTCTATTCGAAGAAAGTGATAGAGAATATTCAACAACTACAGGACTAGTAAGGTCATTAGGAAATATAATGAGAGATAAAGAATTTGGAAAAAGAGTTGTACCTATTGTAGCTGATGAGGCAAGAACATTCGGTATGGCAAATTTATTTTCACAAATTGGAATATACTCTCCTGATGGTCAGTTATATGAACCTGAAGATGCAACTTCAATTTTAAAATATCAAGAGTCTAAAACAGGACAATTATTAGAGGAAGGCATAAATGAAGCTGGAGCAATATCTTCATGGCTGGCAGCAGCGACTTCTTATAGTAATCATAATTTTCCGATGATGCCTTTTTACATATTTTACTCTATGTTTGGTTTTCAAAGAATAGGAGATCTGATTTGGGCAGCTGCAGATCAAATGCCGAGAGGTTTTTTAATTGGTGCTACAGCTGGAAGAACCACTTTAGCTGGAGAGGGATTACAACATCAAGATGGACAAAGTCAGATAATTGCTTCAACATTCCCAAATTTAAAATCTTACGATCCGTGTTTTGCAAGTGAACTTGCGGTTATTTTTGATGAAGGAATGAGAAGAATGATGACAGAATGTAAGGATGAATTTTATTACATAACTGTTAACAATGAAAAGTACTCACATCCTAAAATTAATATAAAAAATAAAGATGGAATAATAAAAGGCGGCTACCTTTTTGAAGATCATTCAAATGAGAAAATAAATGTAAATTTACTGGGATCTGGACCAATCTTTAGAGAATGTATTGAAGCTTCTAAAATACTTAAAGATGACTATGGAATTGGTTCAAGATTATACAGCATAACAAGCTATTCAGAGTTAGAAAAAGATGCCAAATCTATTTTAAGACAAAACACATTGTCTCCTTCAAACAATAAACAAAATTATTTACAGCAGCTAATTTCTAATGAAGATCCTATAATTGCTACTTCAGATTATGTAAGAGCATATTCACAATTAATCTCTAGTCACATAAATAATAAATTTTTAGCAATGGGGACAGATGGTTTTGGAAGAAGTGATACGCGAAAAAATTTAAGAGACTTTTTTGAAGTAGATAGCAAACATATAGTTGTTAGTTCTTTGTATACACTTTATGAAGATAAGAAAGTTACATTACAAACAATAGAAAAAGCCATTAATAAATATAATCTCAACAATAATAAGAATAATCCTTGGGAAATATAGTCACTACTAATTTTTTTATGGAATTACCTGTCGTCAATCATAAAGATTATGAAGCTCAATTAAATGATGACAATAAGTTTCCTATAAAAAAATTTGGAGAATTAGCTAAAGCGTTAATTAAAAATAAAATAGTTAAAAATTTCTATGTTCCAGAGCCATGCTCAGTAGAAACTTTAAAAGAGGCACATACAGAAGACTATATAAATAAAATAAAAAATAAAACTTTAGATAAAAACGAGATTAGAAAAATTGGTTTTCCCTTAGTTGACAGTGTAGTTAGAAGGTCATTTGTTGCAACTGGAGGCACAGTACTTGCTACAAAGCTAGCTTTAAACTATGGCATAGCGTGTAATACTGCAGGAGGTAGTCATCATGCAACATCTAATGAGGGAGCTGGTTTTTGTGTTTTTAACGATGTTGCGGTAGCAGCTAAGTATTTAACTACAAGAGGATTGGCAAATAGAATTCTAATTATTGATTTAGATGTTCATCAGGGCAACGGCAACTCTGAAATATTTAAATATGATAATCAAGTTTTTACATTTAGCATGCATGCTAAGACTAATTATCCAGCAAAAAAATCGATAAGCGATCTTGATATTGAGTTAGAGGAAAATTTAGAAGATAGAGAATATATCGATATTTTAAAAAAAAACTTAAAATATTTAAACCAAGAAGAGTTTGATTTTGTTTTTTATATTGCTGGAGTTGACATTCACCATAATGACAGGTTGGGTAAACTAAAAATTTCTGATAATGGTATATTTAAAAGGGACGAATTAATAATTGATAATTTCTTCTCAAATAAAATTCCTATATGTGGAGTATTAGGAGGTGGATATAACGAAGATTTTAATAAACTAGTAGAATTACATTCTAGTTTACATAAAACATGTGCTAAATTTTTATGAAGAAAAAAAATTCAAATTTGACATTAGAACAAGAAAATATTTTATTCAATGAAGCAACAGAACCTCCTGGTTCAAGCGAATTAAATAATGAAAAAAGACAAGGATCTTACCACTGCGCAAATTGTGGAATAAAACTTTTTGACTCTTCGACAAAATATGAAAGCGGGTCAGGCTGGCCATCTTTTTACGAATCTCTACCAGATGTTTTTGATACAAAAACTGATCATTACATTGGTTATGCTAGAACAGAGTATCATTGTAAAAACTGTGGTGGTCATCATGGACACATATTTGATGATGGACCTCAACCTACAGGAAAAAGATACTGCAATAATGGAGTTTGTTTAGTATTTAAACCAAATATTTGAAGTTCTCATAATTTACATTTATCAAATAATGGTATAACAATATTTAATGAAAAGTTTATTTCTATCATTCATATTAGCCTGTCATTTAATTACGACTGCAAGTGCAAACGCTATATCTGATTATTTTTCAAATTTAATTCCTGGCGATGGAGATACTGAATTAAGTATAGATCTTAGAGAAAATTATTCTGCTGATTATAGTTTGTTGCTAGTTAGAGAGCTAGATGGGGAGACCAATGAAAATACATTTACTCAACTTTCTTTATTTAATACAGAAAAGGACTCTAAAGATAGAAATGTTTTGAATTTTGGAGTAGGAAAAAGGTTTTTAAGCGATGATAAATTTTCGCTTACAGGATTAAATGCTTTTTTAGATTACGATGATGAGGGGAATTTAAGATACAGTATAGGATTAGAAATTAGAAATGCAGTATTAGACTTTTCATTTAATAACTATTTTGCTTTAGATGATGCTGATGGTGAAAAGGTTTTAGATGGATATGATTTAAGATTAGCTTCTCAAATACCTTATGTTCATTGGGCCGATATATTTATAAATTCATATTCATGGGATGGAGTTACAAGAGACGATGTTGAAGGGTTAATGTATGGTACTGAAATGTTATTATCACCTAATATAAACTTAGAAATTGCTTTTGATGATAAAGATAAAGCGGGATTAGATGATGAATATTATGCAAAAATTATGTTTGTTCATCCACCAAGAAATAGTGCATCCATTTCAGATGGAATTAGTAGTGATATGTGGAGAGCTCAAAAGGATATGTCTGACGAAATGTTAACAAAAGTAAAACGAAATAATAAAATTATGGTAGAATTCAGTGGATCCGCCAGTATTGTGAGGGCAGATTAATATGATAATATTTAGATTGATATTTGCAACAATTTTACTTTTTACATTAACAACAAATGTTTACGCAGCACTAGGAAAAGCTGCAGTATATAAAGTTACAATGAAAAAGGTTGCATTATGTACTGGAAAAGGTTCAGGCACTACTTGTTTAGGAGAAGTTATTATTGGAACTGGTAATAAAGAAGTTGACGTCGCTTCCGTAGATGCCGGTTCAGTTGCTGGTTCATTTGGAAATCCTGCATTGCTTCCATTAGGAAAAACATACACTCATATGCAAGTCACAATAGATAGAAAATTTACAGTCAAAACATCTGACACATCAGGTGAAATGTTGAAGACGAATAATGGAGATGTCTGTAGGACAGTTGCAAATGCAGATGCGCAATATGGAACTAATGAAGCTGCTAGAAAGTATACTCACAAAAGAGCTTTTGATGAAGGAACAGGTTCAGCATCCGCTGAGACAAGAGTTTATTTAATGAATCATGGTACAAATAATGTAACAACTTGTTTAGCAACCGATTGTTCTTCAACTGGAACTACAACTTCAGGAAGTAGTTGTACATATTGTGCTGCAATGAAATCAGATTTAGACTCAGATGATACTGAACACGTTTTAATTTATGCACTCACAAAACCATATACAGTTACTACAAAACCTCCAAAAGTAACTATGAAATTTGGAACAGCCGAAGCATTATCTTCAAGTGATGTTACGGGTACAGTATGTAACATTTGGGCTGAGGAACCTGTATTTACAGCAACAATCGAATAATTAATTTTATTTCTTTTTATTTTAAAGAAGAAAAAAGGTTTCCTGAAACTTCTAAGGCTCTAAGTTCTTGATAACCACCTATATGTTCCTCATTAAAAAAGATTTGAGGGATTGTTCTTTTACCATTTGCTTTTTTTATCATTTCATCTCTTATTCCAGGACCTGTCGAAACATCTATTTCCTTAAATTCTAAATTATTTCTAGATAATAATCTTTTTGCAGCGTCACAAAAATTGCACATAGGTCCAGAGTAAACAGTAATATTTTTCATTTATTTATATATAGACAAAGTTTAAAAAATTACTAGAGCAAGTAATCGTTTTTATTAATTTTTGATTTAATAAGTTTTCTTGAGTATTCAAATTTTTTTCTGTGTTTTATACTTTGTGAGCTTGCTCTTTTTCTCCAAAGTCTAAAAGATGACGGTTTTAAAGATCTTCTCATAATTTTAATAACTTCACTTTCAGTCTTCCCAGTTTTTTTCTCAATTTCTTCAAAAGTAATTCTGTCAGCCCAAGCTGCCCATATTACCCAATCTGGACTCTCCAAAGGAGGCTCTGGATTCTTAACTCTGGTTGTAGGTCTGTGACTTTTTTTCATAAAAATTCGACAAATTACTTAAATTATTTTAATGCAAATACTTAAGTCTATGATAATATCATTTTTAGATAGTCCTATCTAGCCATCTTTAGCTCCCGGTTTTTTAGGGCTATCCTAAAAATGCTTCCCTTAGATTTTATCCTTTTTTTACAGATTATCATTTTTATGTTTATAACCCCAGGCACACCTAGAATCGTAATTATTTCATACTCAATGAACTATGGTGTTCAAAAGTGTGTTTGGACTGCATTAGGAGATATAACTGCTAATATTATTCAAGCGACGTTAGTTATCTTTGTAATCGGATCTTTCTTGTCAGATCATCCTACAATTTTAAATACCTTAAAGTGGTTTGGAGTTGGATATTTAACTTATTTGGCATACGATATTTATAAATCTAAGCCAAATGATGTAAATTCAAAGAAATTCGTAAATAAAAGTTTTTTTTCATTTTATAAAGATGGATTTTTAGTAGCAGGAACAAGTCCAAAAGCGTGGATGTTTTTTCCTTTTATATTTCCACAGTTTATAGACTTTAATTCAAATTATGTTGTTCAATTTTTTATTTTAATAACAACTTATGTAATATTAGATTTTCTATCTTTGATTGGTTATGCGGTTCTAGCTAATAAACTTATAGTATGGATAAAGGCTAATCCAAAAATTATAAATACAATTTCAGCTTGTGTAATTATTTTTATAGCAATTATCATTGCTATTACGCAACAATATTAAGAAACATTGCGCTACTACTTACACTTGCAATTGAATAATTTTTATTATTAATTCAGCCATAATTAATTAATTAATAAAAAGGGGAATAAATGAAAATAAAAAACATTTTAATTACATTTGTTTCTGCAATAGCATTATTATTTTCAACATCAGTTGTATCTTTTGCAAAAGTTGTTGGAGATAAAATTGTTTTAGGTGCTGCAATTTCTTTAACTGGAAAATATTCATCTAATGGTGTTCATACTCAAAACGGTTATAATATGGCCGTTGATAGAATTAACAGCATGGGTGGTATTAAAGTTGGAGGAAAAACTTACAAGTTTGACATTATCTATTATGACGATGAGTCAAACCCAAAAAGAGCAGCTCAACTTGCAGAAAGATTAATATCACAAGACAAAGTAGAGTTTATGCTTGGACCATATAGTTCTGGTCTTACAAAAGCGATTGCTCCGGTAACAGAGAAATACGGTGTACCAATGGTTGAAGCTAATGGAGCTTCAAGATCTTTGTTTACAAAAGGCTACAAATATTTATTTGCAGTTTTAGCTCCAGCTAACTTATATCTTGATGTCGCTATAGATCTAGCGGTTGAAAAGAATAATGGAAAAGGAGTAACTGTTGCAATGGCATTTGAACAAGATGCATTTTCTCAAGACGTAAGACTTGGAGTTTTAGATGCAATTGAGAGAACTGGCTCTAAAAAAGTAATAGATGATAAATTACCTAAAGAGCTAAATGACATGGCTGCGACTTTAGTAAAAGTAAAACAAATGAAACCAGATGTTTTAGTAGTTTCAGGTCATACTAAAGGTGCTCTAACTGCTATTAGACAAATTTCTGAGATGAAAGTTGATGTTCCAATGTTAGCGATGACACATTGTGATGCTGCGAAATTGTCAAAACAACACGGTAAAAACTCACAATATGCTTTATGTGCATCTCAGTGGCATAAAACATTAACTTATAAAGATGACTTCTTTAAAGATGGTATGACTTATGACGCAGACTTTACCAAAGAGTTCGGTTATGCGCCTCCATATCAAGCAGCAGAGTCTTCAGCTGCATTATTGGTATTTAAAGATGCATTTGAAAGAGCTAATTCTTTTGATCAAAAGAAAGTAAGAGATGCTCTAGCCGCTACAAATATGCAAACTTTTTATGGAAATATAAAATTTGCACCTGGTGGTCAAAATGTAGATAAGCCAATGGTACTTTTCCAAGTCATGTGTGATGATGCAGGAAAATGTGAAAACAAAGTTGTTGCGCCAACTAAATGGGCATCAGCTAAGTTAATTCATCCAATTCCTTCGTGGTCTAAAAGATAAAATAAATCTATAAATACCCCCTATATATTAGGGGGTATTTTTTTTAAGGGTTCATTATGGATTTCATGGTTTTCCAATATCCAATGATTTCTGTTCAAGCATGTTTGGATGGAATTTTACTTGGAATTTTATTTGCATTGATTGCATATGGAATGGCACTTCAATGGGGAGTAATGAATATAATTAATATTGCCCAAGGAGATTTAGTAATTTTAGGAGGTTACATTGCTTATTTTATGTACCTTTATGGAATTCACCCTGCGTGGGGAGTCATAGTTTCTCCAATAATAATGTATTTTGTAGGTATAGCAATTTATAAGCTTGTGATTAATAAAGTTGTCGATAGAGATCTGTTTATATCTATCTTAGCAACTTTTGGAATAAGTATTCTTTTCATGCAATTAATGAACTTTGCATTCGGAGCTGATGTTGTTCTTGCAAATTCAGATTATGGAACAACTATGCTATTTAATAATAATGTCGTCTTACCAAATTCAAAAATATTTTCAGCTTTCATAAGTATATTATTTGCGATTTGTTTAGTAATTTACATGAAAAAATCTAAGCTAGGCCGTGCTATCAGAGCCACAGCTCAAAATGCAAGAGCTGCTAAAATTTTAGGTGTAGACACAGAAAAAGTTTACGCAGCCACTTTTGGCATTAATGCTGCTCTTTGTGGTGTTGCTGGTGCATTAATATCCATTACTTTTACAATTCATCCATATATGGGACTTCCTTATACAATTAGATCTTTTATGATTGTAATTATTGCAGGATTAGGCAATTTACCTGGAGTTGCAATGTCAGGAATGGGCTTAGGTGTCTTCGAAGAGTTTGCAGACTACATACTTGGTACTGAATTTAGAATTGGATCAGTATTTTTATTATTAGTTTTAATATTAGTTTATAGAAGATTTAAGCTTTCAAGAAAAAGAGAGTATTTAAAATGAGAAAGGTTAAAATTAAAGATAACCAAGGTAAATTAATTGAAGTTGATATAGTTAAATTCAAAAAACATATAGATGAATACCATTCTAATGGCTCAAGTGTTCATGAAGAAGATGGACATTATTTTACAATTAACCAAAATTTTAGAAATAAAATATTAAATCTTTATGAACAAAAATAATTTACTTTTATATAGTGGAATTTTAATATTTGGGATTGCCGCTCCATTTATATTTCCAGCTTTTAAAGTACAGCTATCTATTCTTTGTGTATTAATTGTTCTTGCTACAACTTGGAATATCCAAGGTGGTGAAATGGGGTACAATTCATTTGGAAATATACTATTTTATGGTCTTGGCATGTATCTTTGTGCCTCCGTGCAAGTTGGGATGTTTTTTCCATTAGCTGAGTGGACAGAAAGTGGAGGTGAAAAAACATTTGTACATACTCCTGCACAATTTTTTCAGGGAATGGCCGTTGGATTGATAGTTGCTGCAGTGGTTCCAACCATTGTAGCAGGATTAATTGGATACTCTATTTTAGGACTTAGAGGACATTATTTTGCAATTTGTACTTTGGGATTAGGTGTTGCAGCAGGTGAAATTTCTGGAGGGATTGAAATCATTGGAGCTGGACAAGGTTTCACTACTCCACCGTTTCCCGATATTGGAAGTTTAGATTCAAGAGGTGAATTTTTTTATTTCTTAAGCTTTTTTGTTTTAATACTGACTTTTTTAGCTGTTAGAGGAATTTACACAACCAGATTTAAATTAATCCTAAATGCAATTAGAGATAATGAAGATAAGGCAGAGGCCATGGGAATTGAAACAATGAAGTATAAGATTATTGGATGGATGATATCAGCATTCTTTTGTGGTCTCGCCGGAGGTATCATGGGTGGTTTAGTTGGATATATAGATTCAACTGACGTTGCTTTCGATGGAAGAGAGATGGGAGTTTTTATGGTATTAATGGCCATACTAGGAGGAAAGGGAACACTTTGGGGACCAATTATTGGAGCAACAGTATTTCATATCTTCAAAGAAGGC
>CABZDS010000021.1 GCA_902524595.1 uncultured Pelagibacteraceae bacterium
TAGATGGATCTGTAATTGGGAAGAAGGGTTTTGGATTTTTTCCTAATGATGAAATAAATTTTAGATATCCGCATATAGGTATGGTGTTTATTGATGATAACGTAGAAATAGGATGTAATAATACAATTGATAGAGGTTCTTTATCTAATACAATTATAGGAAAAAACACCTTCATAGATAATCAAGTTCATATTGCTCACAATGTGCACATAGGAAAAAATTGTATAATTACTGCACAAGTTGGTTTTGCTGGTAGTTCTACATTGGGTGATAACGTATCTATTGGTGGTCAAGCTGGAATATCTGGTCATCTGAAAATTGGAAATAACGTTCAAATTGGTGGTGGCAGTGGTGTGATTAAAAATTTACCAGACAATACTCGTGTGATGGGATATCCTGCCAAAGATATAAGAACCTTTTTAAAAGATAACAAATGATAGATAAACTAAATAAAGAACAAATAGAAAATTTATTACCACATAGAGAACCAGTGCTATTAATTGAAGAACTAAAAAATATTAAAAAACTAAAATCTGCTACAGCAATAGTACAAGTTAAAAATAATAGTTTTTTTGTTCTAGGACATTTCCCAAACGAACCGGTAATGCCAGGAGTTTTAATCGTAGAAGCCTTTGGACAAGCTGCTGCAGCATTGACAGCCGCTGGTATTGATAGAAAAACATATGAAAATAAACTTGTATTTTTAATGACAATAGAAAAAGCAAGATTTAGAAAGCCTGTTTTACCAGAGTGTATTTTAGAATTAAATATTGAAGCAATAAGATCTCATGGTCGAGTGTGGAAGTATAAAGGTCAAGCTTTGGTTAATGGAAATTTAATGGCTGACGCTCAATGGTCCGCGACAATAGTTGATAGAAAGAAATAATTAGTAGTAATTGTTGATAGGTATTTATAACTTAATTTGATATTTATTAAATGTGATACATCCAACTGCTATAATAAGTAAAAAATCAATATTATCTAACAATGTTAATGTGGGTCCATATTGTTTAATAGGTGACAATGTTGAAATTGGTGAAAATTGTAAACTACATTCTCATATAAATATTACAGGTAATACTAAAATTGGAAATAATAATGAAATTTTTCCATTTGTATCAATAGGTACACCACCCCAAGATCTTAAGTATAAAGGAGAAAAAAATTCTATAATAATCGGAGATAATAATAAAATTAGAGAATATGTTAATATAAATCCAGGTACTTCACTTGGAGGAACAATCACCAAGATTGGCAATAATAACTTGATTATGGTTTATTGTCATATTGCTCATGATTGTAATATTAAAAATAACATCGTAATTGCAAATAACGTACAAATAGCAGGACATGTTACTATAGAGGATAATACAATAATTGGAGGAAGCTGCGCTATACATCAATTTTCTAGAATAGGTAAACTCTCAATGATAGGAGGAATGACAGGTGTAGATAGAGATGTAATTCCTTTTGGCTTATCCATGGGAAATAGAAATATTTTAATGGGATTAAACCTAATAGGTTTAAGAAGGGCAAATTTTCTTAATCAGGATATTAAATTATTACAAAAGTTTTATGATATTGCATTTAAAACTAAAAATTTTAGAAAAAATATAGATTTAATTGATGAAAGTATTAAAAAAAATAAAAATGTAAAAATCATAATTGATTTTTTAAATTCTGATAAAAAACGCCCAATTTCGACTCCAGAAAATAAATGATTGGCTTATTTTTAGGTGATAAACAATTACCTTTAGAAATTCTTAAAAGTTTAAAAAAAAGAAAGATTAAATATTTCATCATAGACTTATCAAAGAATAATAAATTTAAAAAAGAAAAAAACTGTTATTTTATAAATATAGGAAAATTTGGAGAAATACTTAAATTAATTAATTTAAAAAAATGTAGAAAAGTTTTATTTGCTGGAAATATTATAAAACCATCTATATCTAGATTAAAATTTGATATTAAAGGCATATATTATCTTCCAAGAATCATGAAGGCCTCAAAACTTGGAGATGCAGCAATATTAAAGGAATTAATAAAAATTTTATCCGAAAATAAAATTAAAGTTGTTAAATTAAATACTTTTAATCCCGAACTTACTCTTCAAAAAGGTTATTATACTAAAATTAAACCATCAAAAATTGACAAATTAAATATTCAAAAGGGTATTAAAATATTAAATAAATTAAATTCTTACAATCATGTCCAGGCTCTTGTAATTAACGAAAATGGTCATTTTACACTAGAAAAAAGAAAAGGGACAAAGCAATTATTAAAAAAAATTAAAATTACAAAAACTAATAATATTTTAATTAAAATACCAAAATTAAAACAAGATTTGCGAGCAGATTTACCAACAATAGGTTTAGATACAATAAGAGATTGTGTAAATTCTAATGTAAAAGGTATTGTAATTAAATCAAACCAACATATTTTTTTAAATCAGAAAGAGTCTATCAAATATGCTAATAAAAATAATTTATTTTTAACCGTTATATGAAAAAAATTTTTATTTTAACGGGTGAGCCATCTGGAGATAAACTTGCTTCTGAGGTTATTAAAGAATTAAAAAAAATTGATACAAATATTGAATATCTTTGTGTAGGTGGTCAACATTTAAACAAATTAGGAATAAAATCCATTTTTGATCAAAAAGATATTACTTATATAGCTTTTACCGATATAATCCTTAACATTTTTAAAATTAAAGAAAAAATAAATAAAACTGTTAAAAATATATTAGAATTTGATCCAGACATATTATTCAGTGTGGATAGTCCAGATTTTACATTACGTGTATCTAATTTAGTTAAAACAAGTAACCCAAATATCAAAACTGTTCATTTTATAGCACCCAAAGTTTGGGCGTGGAGAGCAGGTAGGGTAAAAAAAATGAAAAAATATATTGATCATATTTTATTATTATTCGATTTTGAAAAAAAATATTTTGATAAAGAAAATTTGAAAAATACTTTTGTAGGTCACCCATTGTTAGATTCAACTAGAAATGAAAAAATTGAAATCGGTCAAATCATTAAAGAAAAAAAAATAATTTCAATATATCCAGGTAGCCGTTTATCAGAAATAGAACATCATACGCCAATTTTAATAAATTTTATAAAAAAAATGAATAATAAAAATTTTAACTTTAATTACATTTTTCATTCAACTGAAAGATTTAGAAATTATTTGCAAAATTCAATTAAACTTTATGATTTAAAAAATGTTGATATTATTTCAGATGAAAAAATAAAATCTGATATTATTAAAAAATCAATATTTGCAATAGTTAAGTCAGGAACAGTATCATTGGAAGTTTGCAAGCAGGGAATTCCATCTATTATTATTTATAAAATGAACTTCATAAATTTTTACCTAGCAAAATTATTTTTAAAAATTAAATTTGCAAATATGATAAATATTATGAATGATAAAGAAATAATACCTGAACTTTTACAAAATGAATGTAACTCAGATGAAATTTACAATACTATTAATTACTTTCTAAAAAAACCTGAATTAATTAATAAACAATTAGAAATGGTTAATCAAACAATAAACAATTTAAGATCAAAGACTTCATCAAGTATCGAAGCTTCAAAGGTATTATTATCTTATCTGAGATAATCTTTTTACAACTTGCTCTTTGCCAAGAGAGTAAAGTATATCATATATTCCTGGCCCGAATTTTGAACCCGTAAGGCATATTCTTAAAGGTTGTCCAACACCTTTAAAATTTGTGTTATTTTCCTTAATTAATTTATTTATTATAGGTTCCAATGTATCTCTATTGAATTCCGAAATTTCACTTATTTTATTAATAAATAACTTAATTATTTCATTAGCATTTTTATCTAGAAGTTTCTGATCCTCTTGATCAATTTCAATATTATCATTTATCAAAAACTTTGAGTTGTTGTAAATATCTTCAAGAGTTTTTGCTTTATTTTTTAAAAAAGTTAATGATTTTTTGATTTTTTCTTCTTTAAATTCAGGAATTTTATCTTTAAAATTTTTAGAATAATCTTTTAAAAAATTGAAAAGTTCGTTTTCACTAATATTTTTAATATAATACTCGTTAATAGAATAAATCCTACTAATATCTAGTTTAGATGGTGATTTTCCGATTCCTTCTAAATTGAAGTATTTTATACTTTCGTCTAAGTCAAAAATTTCCTTATCTTTGTATGACCATCCCAATCTAAGAAGATAGTTTCTTAAAGCATTTGGCATTATTCCAATTTTAGAATAATCATCTAATGTTGATGCATTATCTCTTTTTGACAGTTTTTTTCCTTCAATAGTATGAATTAGTGGTATATGAGCAAAAAATGGCACTTCCCAATTCATAGCTTCATAGATTTGTATTTGTTTGAATGTATTTATTTTATGATCATCACCTCTGATTATATGTGTCATTCCCATTAGATGATCATCAACTGATGCTGATAAGTTATATGTAGGCGATCCATCAGCTCTTAATATAACAAAGTCTTCAATAGTATTATTTTCTATTTCTATATTTCCCTGGACTAAATCCTTTAAGATAGATTTATCTTCAACTTTACTTTTAAATCTTATTACAGGATCAATTTCTTTTGGAGCATCATTTTCACTCCTATCTCTCCATTTTCTATTATAAATATATGGTATTTTTTTTTGTTTTGCCCTTTTTTTTTGTTCTTCAATTTCATCACTAGAACAATAGCATTTATAAGCCAAACCTTTTTTTAACAATTCATTAGCTACATTTATGTGATCATCTATTTTATCAGATTGAATATATTCACTATCCTCGTAATTAATTCCTATCCATTTTAATGAATTAATTATTTGATTTTTGAATTCGTCTTTAGACCTTTCTTTATCTGTATCTTCTATTCTAAGATAAAATTTACCACTTTTATTCTTTGAATAAAGCCAATTGAATAGTGCTGTTCTTACTCCTCCAATGTGCAAAGGTCCAGTTGGAGATGGAGCAAATCTAGTTGCTACTGTTTTCATCAGATTTATTTAGACTATTTTAGGAAAAGTTTCTATATAAAGATACTAGAATTCCTTGAACTTTTACTCTATCAGGACCAAAAATTTTCGTCTCGTAATTACGATTTGCACTTTCCAAAGCTACGGTCTTACCTTTTCTTCTAATTCTTTTTAGCATAGCCTCATTATCATCAATTAAAGCAACTACGATTTTACCATTTTCTGCAGTATCAGCTTTTCTCACAATTACTGTATCACCATCATTTATTCCGGCCTCAATCATGGAGTCTCCTTGCACTTTAAGTCCAAAAAATTCTCCATTCTTTTCAATATTTGAGGGCAAAGGTATTCTAGCAACTTCGTTTTGAATTGCTTCAACAGGTGTACCTGCAGCAATCTTTCCTAAAACAGGGATTTCATTTTCATCAGAATTATTTCTATTTGAACTTTCATCAAGTCCACCTTTAATTACACTTGGAGAAAAACTGTTGTAAATATCATTTGCTGAAGCTGTTTCAGGCAGTTTAATGACTTCTAATGCTCTTGCTTTATGAGCTAATCTTTTAATAAAGCCTCTTTCTTCTAAGGCACTAATCAATCTATGAATTCCAGATTTAGACTTTAGATTTAGTGATTCTTTCATTTCCTCGTAAGAAGGAGATACACCACTAGATCTCAACTTCTTGTTGATAAATAAAAGCAGGTTTTTTTGTTTCTTAGTTAACATAGAACAAATTGTGTACATTAATGTTCTATAAAAGTTCTTTCAATTAAACAACAGTTAAAATATTAATAAATTCAACACTTTTTTCATAAAATAGAAAAAATATTATTATTTTTTAAATTTTTTAAAATTGATTCACCAATCAAAAATGTTTTTATCTTAGTTTCTGAAACTATTTTTAAAATATCTTCTTTGTTCTTTATTCCACTTTCAGAAATTAATGGTCCTCGATGATTAATTAAAATATTATGAATATCATAGGTTGTATTTATATCTGTTTTAAGTGTTTTTAAATTTCTATTGTTTATCCCTATTAATGCATCTTTGTACTTTAAAGATTTTTTTGCTTCATCAGCAGTGTGAACTTCAACTATAACAGACATTTTAAGTTTCTCAGCTTCTTCATATAATTCATCTGCAGTTTTTTCATTAACGCCAGCTAAAATTATTAAAATAGCATCAGCACCATAACTTCGAGAAAGATGAACTTGAAATTTATCAACTAAAAAATCTTTACATAAAACAGGTAAATTTATTTTTTGTTTAATTTTACTAATATGTATTAAATTTCCTAAAAAAAAATCTTCTTCAGTTAAAACTGACAAGCAGGTAGCATTATTTTTTAAATATGTATCAGCAATTTCAACAGGATTATAATTTTCAATAATTATACCAGCTGATGGACTGGCTTTTTTAATCTCTGCAATAATAGAGATTTTGTCATGATTAATATTATTTATTATTTTTTCTTTAAAATTTACATAATTTTTTAGTTTTGAAATTTTATCATTAAGTGAACTTATTGATATGTCTTTTTTTAAAATTTGAATTTTATTTCTTTTTTTTTTAATTATTTTCTCTAATACATTTTCAGGCATTTCTCAAATTTTCTAAATGTAAATATGTTTTTCCTGATAACAAATGATCTCTTGCTTTTTCATAGGCATGTTTATAATTATCTTCTCTTTCAGATATAATTAAGCCAGCTGCAGCATTTAATGATACTGCTTTAGAAAAGTCGTCATCATTACCTTTAAATATATCTATAATTTTTTTTGAATTAAATGTTGCATCATTTCCAACTATCTTATCGAAACCTTCTGCATTCACATTCAATTCTTTAGGGTCAATAACCATTTCATTAATTTCCCCGTTTCTTAATTGTTTAACTATGGTTTTATCATATGGTGATATTTCGTCCAAACCATCATTGCTATTAACAATCCAAGCAAATTTTATATTCAGGCCTTTCAAAGCACCTGCAAATATATCAAGTAGCTTTTTCTCAAAAACTCCTACAACTTGTCTATCAACATTAGCAGGACTACTCAAAGGACCAATCATATTAAAAATTGTTCTTTTACCAATTTTTTTTCTGATTGGACCAACATATTTCATTGCACTATGATAATTTGGAGCAAACATAAATCCAAAATGATTTTTTTTAATTTGATTTTCAATATCTTTGGGTTCTAAATTTATATTAATTTTTAATGCTTCTAAAACGTCTGCAGATCCACATTTTGATGAAACTGCTTTATTGCCATGTTTTGCTACATTAATACCCATACTTGAAAGTAATAATGCCGAAGCAGTAGATATATTTAGTGTATCCTTGCCATCACCACCTGTTCCACAGGTATCTATGCACTGATCTACATTAACTTTTTTTGCTTTATTTCTAAGTACTGAGACACCACCTGCTATTTCTGTTGAAACTTCTCCCTTTTTAGAGAGCAGAGTTAAAAAATTATAAATTTCATTATCATTAGCTTTTCCATTCATCAAAATTTCAAAAGCACCAACACTTTCTTGTAATGTTAAATTTTCACTTAATTCAAGTTTTTTTAAATATTTTTCCATTTATTCAATAAAATTTTTTAAAATTTTTAAACCATCTTTAGTCTTTATACTTTCAGGATGAAATTGTACTCCATGAACATCATAAATTCTATGTTTAATACCCATAATTATTCCATCTGAAGTAATAGCGGTAATTTCTAAATCTTTAGAAAGTGTTTTCTTATCAATTATTAAGCTATGGTATCTAGTAGCCTCAAATATTTTTGGTATTCCTTTTAAAATCCCTATATTTTTTGAAATTATTTTACTTGTTTTTCCATGAACCAATTCTTTAGCTTGAATAATTTTAGATCCAAATATTTGACCTATAATTTGATGACCTAAACAAACTCCAAGTATTGGAATTTTATTATACAATTCATTTACTATTGATAGACAGTTCCCAGCTTGATCAGGATTACCTGGACCGGGTGATATCACAATTTTACTATATTTTTTCTTTAATATTTCTTTTGTATTAATTTTATCATTTCTTACTACGTCTACATTTGAGCAAAACTTAGATATGTAATGATACAAATTAAAAGTAAAACTATCATAGTTATCAATTAAAATTATTTTCATAATTACTCAATTGCTTTTAATAGAGCCTTTGCCTTATTAACTGTCTCTAGATATTCATTTTCTGGTTTACTATCAGCAACTATCCCAGCCCCAGATTGCACATAAAATTTCTTGTTTTTAGCTACTGCTGTTCTAAGTGCAATACATGTATCAAATTCACCATTTGCCGAAAAATATCCAATTCCACCTGCATAAACTTTCCTCTTAGTTGTCTCTAGTTCATCTATTATTTCCATTGCTCTAATTTTTGGAGCCCCAGATACTGTTCCTGCCGGAAACCCAGACAACATAGTCTCAAATTTTGAGTACTTATTATTAAATACACCTTCAACATTTGATACAATATGCATTACATGCGAGTATCTTTCTATTGTAAAACTTTCAGTCACTTTTACAGTATTAATCTTTGATACTTTTCCAGTGTCGTTTCTCCCTAAATCAAGTAGCATTAAATGTTCGGACAATTCTTTTTTGTCATTCAGTAAATCTTTTTCAAAAAATAAATCTTGTTTTTTATTTTTTCCCCTCGGTCTTGTCCCAGCAATCGGTCTAATCGTGACTTTATTATTTCTTAACCTTACGAGTATTTCTGGACTTGCACCAATAATCTGAAAATCTTTAAAATTAAAAAAATACATAAAAGGTGATGGGTTTGTTTTCCTTAATTTTTTATAAATTTCTATTGGACTTTTACTTAATTTAGTTTCAAATCTTTGACTTAGAACTACCTGAAATATGTCTCCAATTTTAATATATTTTTTAGCCTTCCTTACATTCGATAAAAATTTTTGTTTAGAAATATTTGATTTTACTTTTGTTTTAATTTTTTTATTAATTTTATCTATATACCAACTGTTATAATTAGATAAAAAAATTAAATTCTCAATTTGATTAATTATTTTTTTATACTTTATTTTATAATTATTTATTTTTTCATCACAAAAAACATTAATTATAAAATATAATTTCTTTTTTATATTATCATGTATTATTAGCTCTCTTGGTCTGATAATCCTAGCATCAGGTAATTTTAAATCGTCTCTGTTTTTATCAGGAATTTTTTCTAGATATCTAATAATGTCATATGAAAAGTATCCAGATATTATAGAGCTAATTGAAGGTAATTCTCTAGGAATTTTAAATTTAAAACTTTCAATAATATTTTCTATATTTTTCTTAGTACTACCTTTTAAAATTTTAACTTTGTTATTAAAGTGTATCTTGCTAATATTATTATTAAATTCCCAAATTTTATCTGGATTTTTTCCAAAAATTGTATAGCGACCTTTAATAAATCCTTTTTCTACTGATTCAAATACAAAAGCATTTTCCTCAGTAAAAAAATTATTTATTAAATTTATTATTTCTTTAGAACCATCACTGTTTAAAGATAAATAGAGTGTTTGATTTAATTTTTTTTTGTGATTAATCTTAAATTGTTTAAGGCTTAAATTAAGCATTATTTAAAATAATCTTTTATTCGATCTATATTGTTACTAAAAATTTTAACTTCATACTTGGTGTTAAGTGATGAATCATAGGAACTATAAATATCATCGATCAAATTGATTTTTGTTTTAGCTGAATATTCTTGAATGTTTTCATTTGTGTTTTTTAAATTTTCATAAGTAATCTGATTAATTTTTGCTAAAAATATATTATTAGTTCTGTTTGAAACCATAACAAAACTATTTTTTGGCAATTCATAAAGGAGCTTTAAAGATGTCTCATCAAATATACTATCATCATTAATTGAA
>CABZDS010000022.1 GCA_902524595.1 uncultured Pelagibacteraceae bacterium
CTTAGATATTATAATGCAAATTTCTTAAGGAAAATAAATTTGAAATTTGTAGTACTTTGCAAAAACTTAAAAATTTCAGGCATTAATACAGGGGGTATACCAGATAATAAATTCAGGACTTTAATCTTAGACTTAACATTTAACCAAAACTATTTCGAAAGAATGATCCATCATGAAATATTTCATATGATTGATAACAGTTTTCCTGAGCTTTTTAAAAAAAATAAGTGGAGCGAATTAAATAATAAAGATTTTTCATACGCAGAATGTTCTACATGCACTGATTTATTGGGTTTAGATTTAAAAATTACGAAAGGTTTTTTAACAGAATATTCAATGAGCACAGCTGAAGAAGATATGGCTGAAATTTATTCATTATTAAAAACAAATTTTAAAGAAATAGATTTATTAATTAAAAAAGATAATATTTTAACTAATAAGAAAAATTTCTTAATTAATAGTCTTAAAGAAATCGATGAAAATTTTATTTTTTGAATGATAAAAAAAATCAAACCATCACTATCAGAAAAAATATTGTTTATTTTTCTGATTTTGCTTATTATTTTAACTTTAGGTTCATTTTATATATTAAATAATAAATGTCTTTTTATAAAAAAAATCGATTTAAATAACATTGATTTTAAAGATAAAAAGAATATTGCAATTATGGAAGTTGAATGTGGTAACGTTCTAATAGAGTTAAATTCTAATATTTCTCCAAACGCTGTAAATCGATTTAAGAAGTTAATAAATGAAGGTTCCTATAATGGTTCAGCTTTTTATCGAGTAATTGAAAATACTTTAATACAAGCAGGAGATATAGAATATGGAAATGTGTCTAATCTAAATTATTCTAAAGTAGGAACTGGTAAGACTGGTTTAGGAACAATTAAATCTGAGCTTAGTAGTAATTTTTTATTTAATGCTGGTTCTGTAGCTTTTGCTAGAAAAGATAAGTTCGATACAGAAGATAGTGAATTTTTTATTACTTTGATAGATATACCAATATATCAAGGTGAATATACTCCAATTGGAAAGGTAATTGCTGGAATGGACTCTTTAAAAAAAGTTAAAGTTGGAAATAAATCAACATATGTTTTAAAGCCTGATTATATTAAAAGTTTGAAAATGTTAATTAACTAACGGTTTTCCAGTAGATAATGTGTGTTTAATTCTATCTCGGGTTTTATTTGTTTCAATTAATTTCATGAAAGCATCTAACTCTAATTGAAACAACTGATCTTCCGTAAGAGTTTTGTCTATTGTTGTATCACCGCCACTTAAAACATTCGCCAGCTCTGTTCCAACCATCATTCCATGGTCTAATATTATTTTATCATTGTAAAGTTTTTCTAACATACCAACCATTTTGTCTTTTAAAGATTTGCCAGATAAATTAAATATGCATTCTTTTGGGGGAGTAAATTCTTTATTTTGATCTAAAATTTTTCTTGCTTCACTTAATAAACTATTTCTGCTCATAACTTTTTTATTTTCAGGAATTAAATACTTTAGAGGCTCAGCTTCTACTGGAGATGTTGCGGTTTTTGCATAACCAATTATATCAAAAACTTTTAAAGGTGCATAATCTGGATCATTTTTTGCCTCGTCTGTTTGAGACCATCTCCATAACATTTCTTTACACCCTCCTCCAGCTGGAACTAAACCAACCAATGTCTCAACTAATCCAACAACAATATTTGTATGCGAAGCGACAAAGTTACTTTGAACTAAAACTTCAAAACCCCCTCCAAGTGTAAGACCTGAAGGTGCTGAAACTACAGGAAATTTTGAGTATTTTAAGTGTTTGCATGTTTCTTGGAAATATCCGACAAATTTTTCTATTGATTTAAAGTCACCTTTATCTGCAAAATTCATAGTATATGTTAAATTCACACCAGCAGAAAACTGCATACTTTCATTTATAATTATCAATGGCTTGTCTGTAGCGTTTTTTAAAGAGTCCATTGAGTCATAATCTAAAGCGTTTGCTTTGGTTGTAAATTCGACAATGTTAAATTCAGGAAATCTATAAATTTCAGCAGAATTATTTTTATCAAGTTTAAGGGCTCTTGGTTTAATTTTTCCTAAAGTTTCAATTTCAGTATATTGTTGTCTCTCACCATAAAAATTTTCATCTTTAGATTTTGATAAGTTTTCTAAAAATTTATTTCCCTCGAAATTATCAATTTTTTGAAAAAAATTATTCACTCCAATTTCTTTTAACATTTCAAATGGTCCTCTAGACCAATTGAAACCTAGTCTCATTGCTTCATCAATGTCATTGAATTTATCTGTAATACCTGGAACTAATGAAGAAGAATATTTAATTATTTTAGAAATAACTGACCAGGCATAATCACCATATTTATCACCACGATTAATTAATTTCTTTATATCAACTTTTTCAGATTTAATATCTATTTTTTTTGAGGTAGTATATTCTCCAGTTTCAAGATTGATGGCCTCTAAAATTTTCTTACCACCCTGTTTATTCATTCTATAAAATCCACCTTTTCCTTTTCTGCCGGTATATCCAGTTTCTATTAATTTTTTTACAAGTGGCATTTCTCTTGCTACAGGTTGAAATGGATCGCTTTCAGGTAATTCTTTAATAAAACTTTTTAATACATCTGCCATTAAATCAATACCAATTAAATCATACAATCCAAATACTCCGGTTTTAGGTATGCCCATTGGCCTACCAAATACAGCATCAGCCTCCTCTACACTAAGTTTCATATTAAATGCTTCAGTCATTGCAATTTGCATTGCATAAACTCCAATTCTATTACCTAAAAATCCTGGAGTGTCATTACAGATAATTGCACCTTTGCCTAAGTCTATTTCACAAAAGTCTTTTAAAAGTTTAACTTTATCTAAATCACTTTCATTACTCTTTACTATTTCCAGTAAATCCATGTATCTGACTGGATTAAAAAAGTGAGTTATGCAGAAATCTTTTTTATCTTGATCAGATAATTTTTCTGATAGAACACTTATTGGAATAGATGAAGTATTAGATGAAACAACAGATTCTTTTTTTCTATGTTGAAAAATTTTTTCGTAAATATTATGTTTTATATCTATTCTTTCTACTACAGCTTCTACAATCCAATCTGCATTCGAAACCACATCAAAGTTTTCTTCAATGTTTCCTACATGTATATTATCTAATTTTGATTTATCTATTAACAAAGGAGGTCTAGATTTTCCTATTCTCTCTTTAGCCTTTTGACTAATTTCTGTAGTTAAATCCAATAAAGTAACAGGAATATTTGCGTTACACAAATGTGCAGCTATACCGCTACCCATTGTTCCAGAACCAATTACAACTACATTATTTATTTTCATAAAGGAGATTTCTTATATTAAATTGAGACTGAGTAGGAAATAAAATAAATGTCATAACTATTGCTGCAAACTTGCTAATTCATCAATATTGATATGACATCTAATAGCATTACCATTTTCACCTATTTGCCATGGTGGAACCTCTGAATTACAAATATCGCCTATTTTCCTAGGACATCTTCCTTGAAAAGAACAGCCTTTCTCAGGGGGTTTTTCCTCTACTATATCCTCAGCTACTAATTTTGGTTTTATATCTGGATCTGGTTCCAAAACAGCACCTAATAATACTTCGGTATATGGATGTGATGGAAATTTGTAGACATTTTGAGAAGGACCAATTTCACATAATCTTCCTTGATATAAAACTGCAACTCTATCACTAATTGCTCTGACAACAGCCAAATCGTGAGAAACAAATACGTAGGTTGTTCCTAAATCTTCTTTTAATTGTTGTAATAAGTTTAAAACTGCAGCCTGAACCGAAACATCTAAAGCAGATGTAACCTCATCGCATAAAATTATATCTGGCTTAGCAGCAAATGCTCTTGCAACTGCAACTCTTTGTTTCTCACCACCTGATAATTGTCTAGGGTATCTTGACATATAAAACTCTCCTAACCTTACTTTTTTTAGTAGATCGATTATATTTTTTTTTAATTCTTCTCCTGATAAATTAAAATATAACTTTAAAGGTTGAGAAAGTATTTGTTCAACTGTGTGGTTGGGATTTAATGACTCGTCTGGATTTTGAAATATAAGTTGTATTGCTCGCAGATCATTTGGATTTCTCATTTTTAAGTCAGAAGATAATATACGATTATTTTCAAATTTAATTTGACCATCTTTTGTTTTGAGTAAACCAGCAATTGATTTTAGGATAGTAGACTTACCGCTTCCAGACTCTCCAACCAGGGCAATAGTCTCACCCTTTTTTATATTTATATTTATATCTTTAACTGTTGGGTTTTGATCAGAGATTTTATTTAATAATTGATCAAAAAATTTTTGCTTTGCATAACTAATTGAAACATCCTTTAATTTTAAAACTTCAATTACTTCGCTATTACTCGATTTTTTTGTTATTGAAGTTTGTAAATTATTATTTTGGTTTATTAATTCTTTATGATTAAAACATCTGACACTAGTATCTAATTCTTTAATATATTTCAGATCTGGTGAATTTTTTTCACAATGATCAGTTGCTAAATTACATCTATCATAAAAACTACAACCTTCTTTTATGCTACCAGGTTGAGGTTGGCTTCCTGGCATAGAAGCTGGAAGTCCAGCTAGTGAAAGTTTAGGTATCGATTTTAGTAATCCATAAGTATAAGGGTGTATAGGCTCTTTTAATATTTTTCTTGCTGGTCCTTCTAAAACAATTTCTCCTGCATACATTACAACTATTCTATCGCTGACTTGAGCTATAGCTCCAAGGTCATGGCTAACATAGATCATAGAAGTTCCTGTATCTTTTGCAATAATTCTTAGTAGTTCTAATACATGCGCTTGTGTTGTAACGTCTAGTCCAGTTGTTGGCTCATCTAACAAAAGTAAATCTGGTTTACCAGCCAATGCCATTGCAACGGCCACTCTTTGTTGCTGACCTCCAGAAAGCTCGTGTGGATAACGAAAAGCCATAGTTTCTGGGGAAGGAAGCCTTACTTTATTTAGCAACTCTGAAATTTTTTTATCTCTTTCTAATTTATTTAGATCTGTATGTAATCTTAATGCCTCATCAATTTGGTATCCAATTTTTAAATTTGGTGTTAATGCCTGTCCTGCATTTTGAGGTATCATAGCTATTTTTCTACCTCTGATTTTTTCTAGCTGTCTACTACTCATCTTCAATAAATCCTCAGATTTAAAGAGGCATTCACCATTTAATGGAAATAAGCCTTGTTTTATATAGCCCATCATAGCAAGTGCTAATGTGCTTTTTCCAGACCCTGACTCCCCTACAATCCCGACAGTCTCTCCTTTTTTTATGTCGGTTGAAACATTTCTGAGTATTGAAATTTGTTTGCCCTTCTGACTGTTAAATCCAATTGATAAATTTTTAACACTTTCAATTATTTCATTCATTTAGACAGGTGCCTTGGTTGAACGATCAATTCCTAATGCTTTTGCAAATGCATCAGCAGTTAAATTTATTCCAATAATTAACGAACTTAATCCTACTATTGGAGCAATTACGGACCAATATGCAAATGACATCAATCCTCTTGCATTTGAAATCATTAAACCCCAATCGGGTGTTGGAGGACTTACACCAAAACCTAAGAATGACAATGAGCTAAATCCTAATAACATCCAAGACCATCTCATTGCTCCTTCTACTAATATAGCATCTCTAACATTTGGAATAATTTCATTCCAAATAATAGACATGTTGCTATGACCTCTTGCTCTGGCTGAAACTATAAAGTCTTTAGCTATAACATCGTGAGTAGCAGCTCTAGCAACTCTTACTATTCCTTTACCATAAAAAAAACCTAGTGCAGGAATTAAAACCTCTGTTGATGTTCCTAAAAGAGATACAATTAATAACATTGCGAGTATCCAAGGGATAGAAAGAAACGCATCAACAACTCTCATTACGACATCATCAATTTTACCTCCAACTAAACCACAGAAAATTCCAAGTAAACCTCCCCAAAGAAGAGCTATAAGTGATCCAAAGAAAGTTACTGTAAGAGCTGTTCGTCCTCCAAGGATTGTTCTTGTGAAAACATCTCTACCCAAACTATCTGTTCCAAACCAATGTTCAGCTGAAGGAGCAAGTAACATGGTATTTGGGCTGATTGCTTTATAATCGTATGGTGCAATGTAAGGGCTTATTAACGCTAAGACTACATGAAATAAAACAACTGTAAGACCAATTAATCCAGAAGGCTTGGAGGCCATAGTTTTTAAAATTTCAAAAGCCTTTTCTATCTTATTTTTTTGTTTATTTTCTGTAATTAAATTATTCTCCATTTTATTTTCTTATTTGTAAACTTTTTAATCTTGGGTTAAGCATGAGCGTCATTAAATCTGCTATTAAATTTATTCCCACATAGATTGATGCCAATATTATTGCTAACGCTTGAACAACAGGCAAATCTCTATTTGATATGGATTCAATTACCAGTCTACCTAAACCTGGATAATTAAAAACAACTTCTGTAACAACAACACCACCTAGTAACCAAGCAATTGTTAACGCCACTACATTTATTGCTGGTAATAATGCATTTGGTAATACATGTCTAAATACCATTTTCCAATATGGAACACCTTTTAAAATTGCCATTTGCACATAATCACTAGACATTACTTGAATTACGCTTGAACGTACCATTCTTGCCATGTGTGCAGTCATAATCATTGAAATTGCAACAACAGGTAAAATTATATTTGAGAGTAACTCAAAAAAAGTTGCATCCGATGGTAAAATCACAATGCCTGGTAGCCAACCAAGCCAGATTGCAACAATTAAAATAAGCAAAGTAGCGCTTATAAACTCAGGAATAGTCATTGAAAAAATTGTGACAGTAGAAATCATAATATCTGGAAGCTTATCTCTCCAAAGAGCAGTTATTATTCCTAATACGATTGCTAAAGGAATTCCTATAAGTATTGAAACAGAGGCTAAAACTAAAGAGTTTTTAACTCGTGGACCTAGTACTTCATTAATTGGCATTTCTCCACTTAAAGAGTAACCAAAATCACCTCGTACAACATTTAATGCCCAGTCCAAGTATCTTTCATAAGCAGGAACATCTAGACCAAGTCTTTTTATACAAGCATCAAGAGCTGCTCCATAAGCCTCTCTTTCTAAATATGTTGTGCATGCATCCCCAGGTAAAACTTCAACTCCTACGAAAGTAATCAATGAAACTATAAATAAAGTGATAAGTCCTAGTCCAATTCTTTTTAAAATTAATAAAAGCATAAGATTAACTAGAACTTTTTAACAAAAATAAATTAAATAGAAATAAAATAAAGGCCGCTTATATGCGGCCTTTATCTAAATACTTTTAGTCAACTTTAACTTTGTGCCACTGTATAGAAAAGTGATCAACAGCATCAAGGTTTTTAACTTTTGATGAAGTAACCACAAGTCTAGATACGTGATATGGGATCATTGTTCCACTTTGTTCCCATAAAGTCATTTGAGCATTTTGATATGCTGTCTTTCTTTTATTGAAATCTAACTCACTTCTGGCATCAGCTAAATTTTTATCAAAGTCAGCATTTTTAAAGTAAGACTCATTCCATTTAGCTCCACTATGATAAGCTTCATGCAAGATTGTGTCTGCTGGTCTTTGATTCCAACGTGTCATTGAAACCGGTTTTTTCATCCAAACTTCATTCCAATAACCTTTAGATGGTACCATTTCGATATTAACTTTAATTCCAGCTTTTGCAACTTGCTGCTGAACAACTTCTGCAATCGTAGGCCAAGTTGGCTCTAGGCTTGCTGGATAAACAGTCAATTCAATTCCATTTGGAAATCCTGCTTCTCTCAGTAAATTTTTTGCTTTACTAATATTTTGAGGACAATCCATCTGTAAACGATATTGATCTGAAGGCATTACAGGTGTATCACAAGATACCGTCGCTGCGCCACCCATAACTAAATCTACAAGTTCTTGTCTGTCTACTGCTAATCTAAAAGCTTTTCTCACTTTAGGATTATCAAATGGCGCAGTATCTGTTCTCATAACCACACCTCTCCAATTTCCAGTTGGAATTACAGTTGTTGTAAATTTAGAATTACTATCAAATATCTTTTTTTGATTGAAAGGAACATATCTATTCATATCAATTTGACCTGTTAATAGAGCTTGAATTCTTGCTTGAGCATCTGGGATTGCGATGACATGAACTTCTGCTACCCCTGGTGCGCCTTCCCAATATTCTGGGTTAGCTTTAAGAATTGTAGTTCCTTCTGGATCAAATTTATCAACCATGAAAGGTCCAGTACCAACTCCAGTTTGTCCAATGGTATCTCCAGATCCCTCAGGGATCATTCTCAATCTGTAATCAGTTAATAATAATGGAAAATCAGCAAATGATGTTGATAACATCATTTTAACAGTATGCTGATCAATTACTTCAATATCTTCAACTACATTTAAACTTTTTCTAACTGGAGATCCGATATCAGGATCTTTAGCTCTCATCAAAGAATATTTAACATCTGGAGCATCAAAAGCTGACCCATCATGGAAATATATTCCCTTTCTTAAATTAAATGTCCATTCAGTTGCATCAGAATTAGCACTCCAATCTGTTGATAATGAGGGTGATGGAACACCGTTCATATCAGGTCTTACTAGTCTATTTTGTGTTTTGATGACAACTTGAAACAAACGCCCTTTTGTTATGGCATCTAAGTTAGTATCTTTTCCAAATCCAAGATCATGTGATACTTTAAATACTCCACTTGATGCATTGGCAATAGAAAAAGATAATATCAGAGACATAAAAGTCGCTGAAAAAACTTTAAGTATGTATTTCATAAGTTCCCTCTTTTTCTTTAGTTATTTAAATAATCAAAAAGATAACAATTCCAGAACTAGATAACAACATGCAAAATGTAGTGATTCATCTACTAATTGAATAGATATTTTAATTAATATACACTTTTTTTAATTTATAAATGCAAAACGAATTAACCAAAATCAGATTTTCAGTAAAACCTTTAAAATCCAATGATAATAAAGTTGTTGAACTTGCACGAACTGTTGG
>CABZDS010000023.1 GCA_902524595.1 uncultured Pelagibacteraceae bacterium
GATAATTCAGAAAAGAATTTCATTAATAATTTATTTAACTTTAATCTTGATAAAAATGCAATTCTTAAGAATTATAAAATAGATAAAAAAAGTAACACAAATATTAAGTATGATTATTCTAGTATTATTCAAAAAGAAAATAGTATTTCCGAAACATTTATATTTTCTTCCGGATCAGATTTTATAAAAAATGAAGTCAACTGTAATCTTGAAGGTAAATATTCATCAGCATTTATTAATGGAATACAATCATTGTCTAAAAATAAACACCATGAAATAAGAACCAATACTAAACATTTATATGAAAACACTAAAAGTTATCAGTTAATAAAAAGTGTAATTGATGATAATTCAAAGTCTATCTATCAAGGGAAAATATATGTAGACTCTAAAGCTCAAAAAACAGATGGCTATCAATTAAGCAAAGCTGTACTTTTAAGTGAACAAGCAGAATTTAATGCAAAGCCTGAATTAGAAATTTATGCTGATGACGTTAAATGTTCACATGGCTCTGCGTCAGGTAGTTTAGATGATAATTCTATTTTTTATTTAATGTCTAGGGGATTAGATCAAACAACAGCAAAAGAATTATTAATTAAAGGTTTCCTTTTAGATGTTGTTGAGAAAATTACAGATGAAGAAATTAAAAAATTATTAAAAAATATGATTGGATTAAACTAATGAACGTGGATGATATTAAAAGAGAATTTCCAATCTTTGATGACAAAATTCAAAATAATGATTTAGTATATTTAGATAGCGCTAATTCATCTCAAAAACCGAGAGTTGTTGTAGATAGAATATATGACTTTTATACAAAAGAGTTTTCTAATGTAGGTAGAAGTGTTCATTATTTGGCGGTTGCTGCTACTAATTTATATGAACAAACGAGAGTCTCGGTTCAAAAATATATTAATGCTAAAGATAAAGATGAGATCGTATTTACCAAAGGAGCTACTGAAGCAATAAATTTAGTCGCGAACACTTTTGGTCAAAAGTATCTATCTGAAGGTGATGAAGTATTATTGACCGAACTTGAACATCATTCAAATTATGTGCCTTGGCATTTTCTAAGAAAAGCAAAAAATATAAAAATAGAATTTGCTGAAATTAATGATGATGGTGATGTAACATTAGAAGCTATAGAAAAAAAAATTACAAACAAAACAAAAATAATCAGTGTAAGTCATTTATCGAATGTAACAGGCGCAATATTGCCAATTAAAAAAATTGTGCAATTAGCACATTCAAAAAATATACCTGTTTTAATTGATGGTTGCCAAGGAGCACCACACTTAAAATTAGATATGCAGGATATTGATTGTGATTTTTATGCAATATCTGGACATAAAATGTACGGACCAACTGGAATAGGTGTACTATATGCTAAAAAAAAATGGCTTGAAGATTTACCCCCATATCAAGGTGGAGGAGGAATGATAAATGAGGTTAAAAAAGAAGGTATTACTTATGGCGAATTACCTAATAAATACGAGGCTGGTACAATGGCTACAGCTCAAGTTATAGCCTTTAATGAATCCATAAAATTTATGGAAAAAATTGGTATTCAAAACATCGAAAAACATGAGAAAGAATTATTAGACTACGGATTAGAAAAGTTAAAAAAAAATAATTCAATTAATATTATAGGAAATCCAAGAGAAAAGGGTGGAGTTATATCATTTACTATTGAAGGTGTTCATCCGCATGATATTGCAACTATTCTTGATGAGGATGGAGTAGCTATTAGAGCAGGGCATCACTGTTGTCAAATATTACATGATAAATTAAATTTACCCGCAACCGCTAGAGCTTCATTTGGAGTTTATAATACTAAAGATGATATTGATAAACTTGATGAAGCAATAAATAAATGTAAAAAAATTTTTAACTTATAATGGACTTAAAAGATTTATATCAAGAGATAATATTAGACCATGGAAAAAATCCAAGGAATTTAGGAAAGTTTGATAATTATAATAAAGATGAAGATATTGCATTTGAAGGTCATGGTTGCGCTATTTCAATGGCTTCGGCATCAATTATGACTGATATGGTTAGAGGCAAAGAAGAGAAAGAGGTAAAAGAAATTGTAGCCGATTTTATAGGAATGATAAAAGAAAAAGATTCTTTAGAAACTAATATTTTAAAAGATGACGAAAAAACTAAATTAATGAGCCTATCTGGTGTTAAACAATATCCTATGAGAGTAAAGTGCGCAACTTTATCTTGGCATACTCTTACATCAGCATTAGATAACTCAGATCAAGTTGTAAAAACAGAGGAATAAAGATGGATCTTAAAGAAAAAGTAATTGCTGAAATAAAAAAAATTTATGATCCCGAGATACCTGTTAATATATACGAATTAGGATTGATATACGATATTATCGTTAATAATTCAGAAGTTAAGGTAAAAATGACCTTAACTACACCAAACTGTCCAGTTGCTGAAAGTTTGCCTAAAGAAGTTAAAGACAGTATATTAGAAATTAAAGAAGTTTCAAAAGTAGATCTTGATTTAGTCTGGGAACCACCATGGGACAAATCAAAGATGTCTGAAGCTGCAAAACTTGAATTAAATTTATGACAAAACAAATTATAACATTGAGCGATAACGCTGCTCAAAGAATAAAAGAAATCATGTTTAATGCTGAAAAAGACTCTTTAGGAGTTAGAGTTGGTGTTAAGTCAGGCGGGTGCGCAGGGATGTCCTATGTTATGGAGTATACAAAAGAAGCAAACCCAAATGACGAAGTAATAGAAGATAAGGGTGTAAAGGTGTTTATAGATTCTGCAGCAGTAATGTATTTACTTGGAACAGAAATGGATTTTAAAAAAGAGAAATTTTCTTCACAATTTGTATTTAATAACCCGAATGAAACAGAGAGATGCGGATGCGGGGAGTCCTTTAAAATATAGTATTTAATATACGCATATCAGCATTGCGTTTATTGCATATTCATGATAACGTCATTGATATGAACACTTTTGAGCATAAAAACCTAATTAACTCTGAAGTTAAAACTCAAAAAAAAAAATCTTTATTCAGAAATTTAATTAAACCAGTAGAAGCGGGCGCACATGGCACCCTCAACTACGTGGTAAAAAAAGGTTTAGGAAAAAATAAAATAGCTAAAAAATAAAAAAGCTATTTAACAACTATAATACATATCAAACTCAATAGGATGAGGTGTATGTTCAAAGTTGTGAATCTCTTCAAATTTTAAAGCAATATAAGCATCAATTTGATCGTCAGTAAATACTCCACCTTGAGTTAAAAACTTTCTGTCTTTATCTAAACTTTCCATTGCTTCTCTTAATGATCCACAAACAGTTGGAACTTTTTTAACTTCTTTCTCTGATAAAGCATAAAGATCCTTGTCAAAAGATTTACCTGGATCAATTTTATTTTTGATACCATCTATTCCTGCCATTAACATTGATGCAAATGTTAGATATGGATTACCCGATGCGTCTGGGAATCTAATTTCACATCTTGCTCCTTTTTTACTTAATGTAATTGGAATTCTACAAGATGCAGATCTGTTTCTAGCAGAATATGCTAACAATACTGGAGCTTCAAATCCTGGTATTAATCTTTTGTAACTATTTGTTGTTGCATTTGAAAATGCATTAATAGCTTTTGCATGTTTTAATATACCACCAATATAGTAAAGTGCAGTTTGAGATAATCCAGCATATTTATTACCTGAAAATACAGGTGTCTTACCTTTCCATACTGATTGATGAACGTGCATTCCTGATCCGTTATCACCTTTTACAGGTTTGGGCATAAAGGTTGCAGTTTTACCAAACGAATGTGAAACCATCTGAACAACATATTTATAAAGTTGCACATTGTCGGCTTGATCAACCAAAGTTCCAAAAAGCATTCCAAGTTCATGTTGACTTGGAGCAACTTCATGGTGATGTTTTTCTACAGTTATTCCAACATCTCTCAAACCTTTTAAATATTCACCTCTAATATCTTGTGCACTGTCGACTGGAGGTACTGGAAAATATCCACCTTTAACTCCAGGTCTGTGTCCCATATTTCCATTTTCATATTTTTTTCCAGAATTATATGGTCCCTCGGTACTATCAATTGAAAAACTTGTTTCATTCATATCGTTTTTAATTCTCACATCATCAAAAACAAAAAAATTCTGGCTCTGGACCAAAAAAAGCTTTATCTCCAATTCCTGTTTTTTTTAAATATGCTTCTGCTTTTTTTGCTATTCCTCTTGGATCTCTTTCGTATGGATTTCGTTTTATTGCATCCAAAATATCACAAAATATAACCAAAGTATTATGTGAAGTGAATGGATCAACAATTTGTCTGTTAAGATCAGGTTTAAGAATCATGTCAGACTCATTAATAGCCTTCCAACCAGCAATAGATGAACCATCAAAGAATACGCCATCGTTCAACATATCTTCATCGACAACGGTTGAGTCCATTGTTAGATGTTGTAATTTACCTCTTGGGTCAGTAAACCTAAGGTCGACAAACTCAATTTGTTTGTCTTTCATCATTTTTAAAACTTTGCTTGCACTCATATAATCTCCTCTAGAATTAAATATCTGGGTTAATTACCAATATTGGTATAATAAAGCATACATATAATGAGGATAACACCTATGCAATTTAAACATGCAATATTTATGGAAAATTCAAATTTTTTATCAATCTTAAGTTGAAATGACGTTATTAGAGAAAGAACCTGTAAAAAGAGCTGAAAAAAGCCTTAAAGACTTTGATGAGAGTCTTTCCATTGTTGAATTAAAAAAGTTCAGCTAAAACAGCATTAGAAGCAGCAAATTCTCTGAATTGTGAAGTTGGAGCAATTGTAAAAAGTCTTTTGATTAAAGTTGAGAGTCGTTTTTTACTATGTCTGGTGGCAGGAGACAAGAGGTGTTCATTAAACAAATTAAAAAAAATATGTGAGGAAAAAAATATAAGAATGGCTTCCCCACATGAAGTAAAAATACAAACCGGATATACTATAGGAGGAGTTTCACCAGTAGGCCATAAAAACGAAATTCAAATCTTTATAGATAATTCCCTAGAAAGATTTGCAAACATTTTTGCTGCAGCTGGACATCCAAACGTAATCTTTAAAATTGATTTTGAAAAACTTGTTCAAATTACAAAAGGTGAAATCAAAGATATTACAGAATGAAAAAAGCTAATATTACTGATTATTTTTTGTTAACTATTTTATCTTTAATATGGGCTTCTGCTTTTTTAATATTAAGATAGCAACAGAGTCTTTTGGTCCTATAACAATTGCTTTTTTGAGAGTATTTTTTGGCTCTATACCAGTCTTAATTTTATGTTTTTATAAAAAGATAACTATCGAAGCATTTTCAAAAGATTGGTATTGGTTTATGTTAATAGGTCTTATTAATTTAGTAATACCATTTTTTTTAATTGCTTATGGAGTTAAATCTGTTCAAAGTAATTTGGCAGCTATTTTAATGTCAACAACTCCATTAAGTTCTACTATATTAGGACATTTTTATACAAATGATGAAAAATTTAATTTTGTAAAAACAATTGGAATCTTAATTGGTTTTGCAGGCATTGTTTATTTATTTTCAGATAATATTTTAATTGACGAAAATAATTTTTTATCAGCAATATTAATTCTCCTAGGATCCACTTGTTATGTTATTGGAGGAGTTTTAACATTAAAAATAAGTAAAAAAAGAAATGAAAATGTGACTGGCTCAATTTTAATTTGGGCTACGCTTATTTTATTACCCTTGACTTGTATAATAGAACTTCCTTCACAAAAAATTCCATCACTTAATTCTAGTGTTTCTGTAATATATCTAGGTGTTGTACCAACTGGTATAGCTTGGCTATTAAGATTTAGAATTTTAAAAAAAAATGGTCTAATTTTTCAGTCACAAGTTTCGTATCTGATTCCAATTTTTGGTATTATTTTAGGTTATGTATTCCTTAAAGAGCTAATAACTTATAAAGTTTTGATATCTCTAATTGCTGTTGTAATAGGTATTTATTTTGTAAGAAAAGCTGATTCAAAATTATTTATTTAAGTTTAGATATTTTTTTAATGTGTTCAGGTGTTGTTTCACAACAACCTCCTAAAATTGTTGCGCCATTATCTTTCATTATTTTTGAAAAATTATAAAAATCATTCAAACTAACATCATCTCTTATACCGAACGATACATTTGGATTTGTTCCAATTTCATCAGGTTTTGCAGTATTAAATGTTTGTATAGGACCGGGCTCCTTAATTTTCCATAAATTTGCTTTAAATCCAAAAGGTTCTCCATATCCTTGAAAACTATCTAATGCTTGAATGGAAATTTCAGGAGAAACGCACGCACAAATTACACCTAATAAATTTTGATTTTGAATATTTTTTAAAAGATCTTTTAAATTTTCATTAGAGGGTAATTTACCATTTTTTTTTAAATGGATACCTATTAAAATTTTCTTGTTTAATTTTTCCGAAAGGTTTAATGCTGCTTCTACTTCATTAAGACTACTAATTACATCTAGGTATAAAAAATCTACATAGTCATTTATTATACTCGCCTGTTCAAGCATATCTGATAAAATCGCCCCCTTATTTCTTTTATCAGTAATGTATGTGTCTCTTTGGCTTGGTATTGATCCAGCAATAAATACATTTTTTTTTGAGGTTTCTTTTGCTTTTATTGCAAGTTTGCATGCGGTTTCATTTAAATAAGCAAATTGATCACCAAAATTATTTTCAATTAATCTATATTTTCTACAACTAAAAGTATTAGTTACAATAATATCTGATCCAGCATTTATGTATGATAAATGAGCATCAACCAGAATTTGATGATATTTTTCATCTAATAAAGCACTAGCTGACCACAATGTACCCATTGAGATTATTCCTTTTTCAAGTAATAATTGCCCCATACCTCCATCTAATATTTTAATGCTTTTAAAATAGTCTTTATCCATTTTTTTTATCTCTCGTTGCGATAAATACACCAATTGTAGTAATTATAAATCCAATAATATCTGTTGTAGTTAATTGTTCATTTAAAAATATCCACGCCATAACTGCAGAAGTAGGAGGAACTAAAAAAAATAAAGTTGTTGTTTTGCTCACCGTTCCTCTCTTTATAAGAAACATTAATATCGTAAAAGCTCCAAATGAAACTAAAATAATTTGATGAGACATTCCTAAAATAAAACTTGTAGTGAAATTTATGTAAGTATTTTCAAACATAAGCATTAATAAACAATTAAAAAGACACCCACCAACAGCTTGATAAGCATTGTTAACTGATAAAGCTAAATTCCCACTTAATTTTTTTTGCCATAAAGTTCCGGCTGTTATCGCGCAAAGAGCTAGAACTGTTGCCAACAATCCTAATGGTGGTATTTCTTTTCCAAAATCAATCCCTAATACTGTTATAGAACCAACAAAACCTAAAAAAATTCCTACCCATTGTTTCCAAGAAATTTTTTCTCCAAAAATAGGACCAGATAAAATATTTGTTAAGATTGGTTGTAACGTTACTATAAGTGCTACAATCGCGGCTGGCATCCCAATTGAAAATGCATACCAACAACCTCCTAAGTAAATCCCATGAAATAAAACACCAGTTGAAACGCATTCAAAAATATTTTTTAATTTCCCAAAAATTTTATCTTTATTTAGATACGCAAATATGAAGAAACCAATGGTAACAATACCAAATCTGAAGGCCAGCGCAGCAAATGGAGATGCATTTTGAACAATTTCTTTTCCAGAAATAAATGCTGATGACCAGAGTAATATAAAGAGCAAAGGGAAAGATTTAGTCATAAATTAGATATATGGCGTAATATCTAATTTTTACTGTGAATTCTATCCATTTCTTGAAGTTCGACTTCAAGCTTGTCCAATTCTTCTCCACCTGCCATCATACTTAACAATTTTTCTCTTGAAATATCTTTTTTTTGGAATGTTCCCATGCTCTTACCTCTATTAAGCACAGTAAAACTGCTTCCAACAGGATATGCATGATGAACATTATGGGTGATTAAAATTACTGCTAATCCTTCAGATGCAGCCTTAACTATATATTTTAAAACCATTGATGCTTGATGAACACCTAAAGCCGATGTTGGTTCGTCTAATACCAAAACTTTTGCTCCAAAGTATATTGCTCTTGATATTGCAAGACATTGTCTTTCACCACCAGACATTGTTCCAACGGCTTGTGATGGATCTCTTATGTCTATTCCTATTTGACCCATTCTTTCTGCTGCAATTTTATTTGCTCTATTAACATCAAATGTTTTAAAAAAAGGAATACCTTTTTGTGGCTCTCTTCCCATGAAAAAATTTCTAGTAACACTCATTAATGATACTAAAGCTAGATCTTGATAAACCGTTCCTATACCAATATCCAATGCATCTTTTGGTGAATCAAAAACAATTTTTTTATTTTCAAAAATAATCTCACCTTCGTCTGGCTTATGAACTCCAGCTAATGTTTTAATTAAAGTAGACTTACCTGCACCATTGTCTCCTAATAAACACATGATCTCACCCTTTTT
>CABZDS010000024.1 GCA_902524595.1 uncultured Pelagibacteraceae bacterium
AAATCCTTTACAGAACTAATTATTTTTTCGAAGTCTATTTCGTCGCCTTTCAACAGTAATTTTCTTAAATGATAAATTTTTAAGAATTTTATAGTCAATAAATTTTGAAAATCTGCTACTCTTTTTTTTTTAATTTGTTTATCTTTGCTTTCATTTGATATTTTTTTATTTTGACTGTTATTCATTTTTATCTTTTCTTCTTCTATTATTATAAAATTATCTGATAATTCATTTATAATGTTTTGTTTATCAACTAAGTTTTGATTAAAATTATTATCTTTTATATAATTTGATAATATAGAAGAAGTTTTTTCATTTTCTAATTCCCCTAAATCATTTCTTTCATAAAAAAACCATACTAAATGTTTGGTCTCTTTTTTAAAATACTCCTTGATAGTAGCATATTGTATTAATGGTCCATTTCCTGAATAACCTAAATTTAAAACATTTTCGTTAGTAATATCTCTCAGTTTAGATGCAATATCATTTGGTCTATTTACACAGGCTCCGTGAACAAAAGAATCTCCTATTAAAATGTAGTTAATTTCCTTGTCCCAAATGTAGTCTGGATTATTAAAACCGTATCTATCACTCTTAAAAATTGAGAAATATCCATTTTCATTACAAAAAATAGTCATTGAATTAGATTTTCCAGACAAAGGAAATAGTTTTTTATTAATTGTCCTATCTATCTTATCACCTTCTAAGTACAAAGATGGGGGTACAACCATTGAGACTAAAGGATTTATTTTTTTTAAATCATTATATATTTCATAATTACTTCGTCTATCGTAGTTTTTTCCAGTAGTTGATAAATACAATTCATACTTATTTATTTTTTTTTCTCTTTTATAATTTTTATTTTTTTCTATAGACAACTGTTCTTTTTGAAATTTTTCATTTGTATAAAAGTTTAATTCATTTGTGATAATTAAATATAACTCACTTAAATATAAGACAGATATTGATGTTAAAATTAAAATTACTAAATAAGATTTCAATTTATAGCTTAATTTATAAGTAATGAATGATAATACTGCCAGTGTTATTGATAAAAAATAGTATTTAGAATAGTAGTATCTTTGAACTCCATCCCAAATAATTTCTGATCTATATAAAGTGTAAAACAAAACCAATAACGAGATAATAAATAAATAGAATGGAAAAAATTTAATTATAGATTTCATAAATTATGGTTTATTTGGTTATTTTCTCACTCCCGTGAGTTGAATTATAAAAGATTATTTTAATTTTAAAACCAAAATACTTATTAACAACTTATATAAATTATTGCCATAGGTAGAAAAATAATATTTATAATATAAAAGCTAAACCTATAGATTTAACTAATTATTTATGAAACTAACAGATGATCAAATAAATGAGATTAGGGAACAACAATCACAGCAGAATACTACAAAAAGAGTAACAGCCCCAGAACTTGAAAAAATATTATACGATGCAATTCCAATATTAGACCATGGTTTTATAAGAGTGGTTGATTATATGGGTGATGATACCTCTGTAGTTCAATCAGCAAGAGTTTCTTATGGAAAAGGTACAAAAAAAGTTTCCACAGACTCAGGTTTAATAAAATATTTAATGAGACATTGGCATAGTACTCCTTTTGAAATGTGTGAAATTAAATATCATGTAAAGCTTCCTATATTTATAGCAAGACAATGGATTAGACACAGAACAGCAAATGTAAATGAATACTCTGCGAGATACTCAATTCTAGATAAAGAATTTTATCTTCCTGAGCCACAACATCTTGCTGCTCAATCACAAAGTAATAGACAGGGTAGAGGTGATATTTTAGATGGAGAAAAAGCAAAAAAAGTTTTGAATTTATTAAAAGGAGATGCTGAACAAACTTATAATAATTATGAAACTATGCTTAATGAAAGATATGATGGATCAACCATAGATGAAAATGCAATAGGTTTAGCAAGAGAGCTTGCTAGAATGAATTTAACATTAAATACTTATACACAATGGTATTGGAAAACGGATTTATTAAATCTGATGAATTTTTTGAGGCTTAGAGCAGATCATCATGCTCAGTACGAGATTAGAGCTTATGCAGATGCAATGCTTGATACTGTTAAAAAATGGGTACCAATAACTTATGAAGCCTTTATGGATTATAGGGTTGGCGGAACAGAAGTTTCTGCAAAAGGAAAAACTATTATTCAAAAACTTATAAAAGGCGAAAATGTTTCTATTGATGACACAGGTCTATCGAAAAGAGAATGGAACGAACTTATGGAAGCTTTTGATCTTAAAGATAAATTGATTTAATTTTTTCTGCAAACTTAAAATATATCTTAGATATCTCATGTTCTGGTTTACTTTCTACTATTGGCGAACCCAAATCTCCTTGTTTTCCGACTTCAGGATCAATTGGTATTTCTCCAATAAAATCTTTTTTAAATTCTTCAGCAGTCTTTTTTACACCACCTTCACCAAAAATAGCATACTTTTTTCCATCATCTCCAATGAAATGACTCATATTATCTATAAGTCCTAATATTTTTACTTTAAGTTTATCAAACATCCTTATTCCACGTTTTACATCCTGTAGGGATATTTCTTGTGGTGTAGATATAATTATTACTCCATCCATATTTATTTCTTGTGCAAAAGTTAGTTGTGTATCCCCAGTTCCTGGAGGCATATCAACAATTAAAAAATCTAAATTTTCCCACAGAACTTTTTGTGTAAAAGTTTTTATCGCAGAAATTACCATGGGACCTCGCCAAATCATTGGTGTTTGCTCATCTGTTAAAAATCCTATAGACATACATTGAATTCCATATTTCTTAATTGGCTTTAATTTTTGCCCATCACTTTCAGGCTTTTCATTTATTGAAAATAATTTTGGCAGTGATGGTCCATATATATCGGCGTCAAGTAAACCAACATTTAAGTCCATTTTTTTTAATGCTAAAGCAAGATTCGAGGCAAATGTAGACTTTCCAACTCCTCCTTTTGCACTAGAGATTGCAATTGTAAACTTTGTTCCAATAATAGGGTTCCTTCTAAAGGTTTTTGGCTCAGTTTTTGCTTTTGTTGTGTCACTTAAACCTACTTTTTTGTTGTCCATAATTTACCATTACCTTGTTTTTACTAATAAAGACACTATATAGATGTCGTATTATGAGTGATTTTAGAAATCAAAGTCCATGGGGAACACCTCCAGGCGGAGGCGGTGGTGGAAATGGTGGATTCAGAAAAGGTCCTACTCCTCCAAATATTGATGAAGTTATAAGTAAACTACAATCAATTATAAATAGGTTCTTGGGCGGTGGCAAAGGTGGAGCTAAGCCAATAATAATCGGTCTTATAATTCTTTTAGTTGTTTGGACTTTAAGTGGCCTTTACAGAGTTTTGCCTGATGAACAAGGTGTTGTATTGAGATTTGGAAAATTTGTTAAAACTACACAGCCGGGATTAAATTATCATCTTCCTTTTCCAGTTGAAAATGTATTAACCCCTAAAGTTACAAAAGTTAATCGAATGGATATTGGATTTAGGTCAGAGAGAGATAGTGGATTTTCTTCAGGCGGAGTTGCAGATGTTCCAGAAGAAAGCTTAATGTTAACAGGTGATGAAAATATTGTTAATATTGATTTTTCAGTATTTTGGGTAATCAAAGATGCAGGTAACTTTTTATTTAAAATTCAAGATCCAGAAGGAACAGTTAAAGCAGCCGCTGAAACAGCGATGAGAGAAGTTATTGCGCGTTCTGATATTCAACCAATTCTAACCGAAGGTAGATCTGTAATAGAAGCTGATACTCAAGAAATAATTCAAAAAATTTTAGATGAATACACAAGTGGTATTCAAATTACACAAGTTCAAACTCAAAAAGCTGATCCACCAGACCAGGTTATTGATGCATTCAGAGATGTCCAAGCTGCAAGAGCAGATATGGAAAGATCTAAAAATGAAGCAGAAGCATATGCTAACGATGTAATTCCAAGAGCACGAGGAGAAGCAGCAAAAATTCTCCAAGCAGCAGAAGCTTATAAAAAAGAAGTGGTTGCTAAAGCAGAAGGTGAAGCAAGTAGATTTTTATCAATATACAATGAGTACGCTAAAGCTAAAAAAGTTACTCAAGAGAGAATGTATCTTGAAACAATGGAAGAAGTATTGGCTGATATTAACAAAATTATAATCGATAAAAATTCAGGTGAAGGTGTAGTACCATATTTACCTTTGCAAGAGTTAAAAACAGGGACTAATTAAATGAAAGCAGGAAAATTTTTGTTACCAATAATCATATTAATTGCTGCAACAATTTACTTTTCAGTTTTTATAGTTAAAGAAGTTAACCAAGCAATTGTCCTTCAATTTGGTGATCCAAAAAGAATTATATCAAAACCTGGAATTAATTTTAAAATTCCATTCATACAAAATGTTGTATTTTTAGATAAAAGAATTTTAAATCTTGATACACCACCAGAAGAGGTCATTGCATCAGATCAAAAAAGACTTATTGTTGATGCATTTGCAAGGTTTCAAATAATTGATCCATTAAAGTTTTATATTTCAGTAGGAAATGAGAGAGTTGCAAGATCAAGATTAGCAACAATTATAAATTCAAGGATAAGAAACGTACTTGGTCAACAAGAACTACAAACACTTTTATCAGAAGACAGAACAAAACAGATGTCTCTAATTCAAGAAGGTGTAAATAATGAAGCAGAAAATTTTGGTATTAGTATTGTTGATGTAAGAATTAAAAGAGCAGACCTTCCTCAAGCAAACAGTGATGCAATTTTTAGAAGAATGCAAACCGAAAGGGAAAGAGAAGCAAAAGAATTTAGAGCTAAGGGTGCAGAGATGGCAGTAACAATTACCTCAACTGCTGATAAAGAAGTTACCGTAATACTAGCAGATGCACAAAAAAAATCAGAGATAATGAAAGGTGAAGGGGATGGGCAAAAAAACAAAATTTTTGCTGATGCCTTCGGACAAGATCCTGAATTTTTTGCTTTCTATAGAGCTATGCAAGCATATCAAAAGGCTTTAATTGGCGGTGAAACTTCAATGATACTTTCGCCAGATAGTGAATTTTTTAAATTTTTCGGAAATATTAATCAAAAAGTAGAGTAAATTTAGTGAGAGAATTGATCATCGCATTTGGTCTATTCCTTTTTATTGAAGGTATTCTTTACGCCATATTTCCATCAAAAATGAAAAATATGATAATGAAATTAAAAGAAGCTACTGATAATCAGCTCAGATCAGGTGGATTAATATTTGCAGTCATTGGCTTTTTTATTATTTGGTACTTAAAAAGATGAGATTCTTAAAGATTTTATTATTAGTAATATTTTCAATTAGTATTCAAAATACAAGTAAAGCAGCAAATATGCCTGCTTCTTTTGCAGATCTAGCTGAAAAATTAATGCCATCAGTAGTAAATATTTCTACCACAACAACTATAACCTCAAGGTCTAATCCATTTCCATTTGAATTTCCTCCAGGTTCTCCTTTTGAGGACATGTTCAAAGATTATGGAACTCCTCAAAAGAGACAGACGAGTGCACTTGGATCAGGATTTATTATTGATGAAAAAGGAGTTGTAATTACAAATAACCATGTAATCCAAGGTGCGGAAGATGTGTTTGTAAGAGTTAATGGTGAGAAAAATCTAAGAGCTAAGGTAATTGGTGCGGATCCAGGTATGGATTTGGCTGTTCTTCAAATTGAGTCTGATCAAAAATTTACTCCAGTCAAGTTTGGAGATTCTGATACTGCAAGAATAGGTGATTGGGTCATTGCAATTGGAAATCCATTCGGATTAGGTGGAACGGTTACTGCAGGAATAGTTTCAGCTAGAAATAGAAGTATCGGTCTTTCAAGATACGAAGATTATATTCAAACAGATGCATCAATTAACCAAGGTAATTCAGGAGGACCATTGTTTAACATGAATGGTGATGTGGTCGGAATCAATACTGCAATATTAGGTCAATCAGGTTCAATTGGAATTGGTTTTGCAATTCCTTCTAATAGTGCAAAAAAAGTAATTAATCAATTAATTGAATTTGGTGAAACTAAAAGAGGATGGCTAGGAGTAAGAATCCAAACTGTAACAAAAGACATTGCTGATGTTGAAAAATTAGATGAACCAAGAGGAGCACTTGTTGCTAGTGTAGCTGAAAATAGTCCATCAGATAAGGGAGGAATTAAAGCTGGAGATATAATTTTAGAATTTGATGGTAAAAAAATTGATGAAATGAATGAACTTCCAAGAATAGTTGCTGAAACTGAAGTTGGAAAAAAAGTAAAACTTAAAGTTTGGAGAAATAAACGTGAAATAACAAAAGAAATCATACTTGGAAGACTAGAAACATCTGAAGACTTTAAATCTCAAGGTTTAGTAACAGAAAAACCTAAAGAGGATACTATAGAGGGTTTGAAGATAAAGGTAAGACTGTTGACTAAAGATGATATTAAAGAAAGAAATTTACCAAAAAATACTACAGGGTTGGTTATAACTGAAATTGATAGAGATAGCCCAATTAATTATCTTCAAGTAAATAATATCATTGTTGAGGCACAAAAGAAAAAAATCAATACTATTGGAGATCTTGATAATATTGTTAAACTAGCTTTAAGAGGAGCTGATAAGAGTCTTCTTATTGCAATTTATAATAATAATAATCAAAGAAGATACATTGGTGTTAAATTAAATTAATGGACCTAAAGTCCAAAATAATTCTTATTTCAGGACCAACAGCATCTGGAAAATCAAAATTTGCTATTCAGCTTGCAAAAAAAATTAATGGCGAAGTAATTAATGCTGATAGTATGCAGATTTATAAAGAGCTTAAAATTCTTACAGCAAGACCAAAGCTAAAAGATTTAAAAATTGTAAAACATCATTTATATGGATTTAAAAGTGTTAAAGATAATTATTCAACTGGCAATTGGTTAAAAGATGCTAAATCAAAAATTAAAAATATAAAAAAAAAGAATAAAATTCCAATTCTTGTTGGTGGCACTGGTTTGTATTTTAAGGCACTAACTGAAGGTATAGTCAAAATTCCAGAAATTCCTTTTAATATTAGAAATAGAGTAAGAAAAAAACAATCTAAAATAGGTCAAATTAAATTTTATTCTGAACTTATTAAGCTTGACCCTCTTTGTAAAAGTAAAATTGATAAAAATGATACCCAGAGATCTATGAGAGCATATGAAGTAAAAAAATTTACAAATAAATCTTTGTTCGATTGGTATAGTGAAACATACTCCGATTTTACCCATGATAGCTTTATTAAATTATATGTCGATTATCCCAGAGAAAAGTTGTTAGAAAAAATTTCTCTAAGAGCAAATGAAATGTTGAGAGATGGAGCAATAAATGAGGTAAAAAAGTTTTATAAATTAAGAATTAGGAAAGATTTATCCTCTCGAAAAGTTATAGGTTTAAATGAGATAAAAGAATTTTTGGATAAAAGATTAGATCTTAATGTATTAAAAGAAAAAATATCAATAAAAACAAGGCAATATGCCAAGAGGCAGTCTACTTGGGCAAGGGGACAAATGTCTGATTGGCAAAAAATAAAATTTAATAGACTAAAATCATTTTTAAAAAAATTTGATAAATCAGCATAGTTAGCTTGACCTTTTAGCACAACTTCAGCTAGATTGTCTGGATGTCAAAATTATATTCCGGAGCTGAAATCGTATTTAAGTGCATGGAAGATCAAAATGTTGAACATATTTTTGGTTATCCAGGTGGTGCTGTCCTTCCAATTTATGACGAGTTACAAAATTTTAAATCAATCAAGCATGTTTTAGTAAGACATGAGCAAGGCGCGGGTCATGCGGCCGAGGGATATGCTAGATCATCAGGCAAACCAGGAGTTATTTTAGTAACTTCAGGACCAGGCGCAACAAACGTTGTTACGGCCTTAACCGACGCATACATGGATTCTATTCCACTAGTTTGCATCTCAGGACAAGTACCAACTCATTTAATTGGGACTGATGCTTTTCAAGAATGTGATACAACTGGAATAACTAGACCTTGTACAAAACATAACTGGCTAGTTAAAGATGTAAATGATTTAGCAGAAACAATACATAAAGCTTTTGAAGTAGCAAC
>CABZDS010000025.1 GCA_902524595.1 uncultured Pelagibacteraceae bacterium
TTTGAGTATTCATTAAAAACTGCATTAGATTCAAAATTGTTTAAGAAAATTTTAATAGTTTCAAATAAAAAAATTAAAAAAAATAGTTATAAAAATATTGATATAATAAAAGGAGGAATAGAAAGGCATAATTCAACTCAAAATGCACTTATTTATTTAAAACAAAAAAAAATTAAAAATGTATTTATCCATGATGCAGCCAGGCCAAATTTGTCAATTAATTTATTACATAGATTAAAAAAAGAATTAAAAAAAAATAATGCAGTTGTTCCATATTTGAAGTCTGAAAATTCAGTAAAATATAAAATTAAAAATAAAATAAATAATTTGAATCGTAATAAAATTTTACTTACTCAAACTCCACAGTGCTTTAATTTTCAAGAACTTTTTAATTTATATAAAAAAAATAAAGAAAAGATTACAGACGAAGCAAGTCTTTATTTGAATAATAATAAGAAAATTAAATTTATTCTTGGAGATAAGAATAATTTTAAAATAACGACTATAGATGATTTAAAATATTTAAAATCAGAAAACTATTATGGTATTGGTTTCGATATACATAGGTTAATTAAAAATAAAAAACTTTTTCTTGGAGGAGTTGAAATTCCTTTTCACTCAGGACTTAAAGGACATTCTGATGGAGATGTAATCCTCCACGCTATAATTGATGGTTTGCTAGGAGCTATGAGAAAAAGTGATATTGGAACTCTTTTCCCAAGTAATTCAAGTAGATTTAAAAATATTAGGTCTAAAAATATGCTTATGCCTGTTATCAAACTAATAAAGGATAATAATTTTGAGATAAATAATTTAGATATAAACTTAATTTGTGAAAAACCAAAAGTCTCAAAAATCAGAAACAAAGTTATAAAGTCAATATCAAGCTTATTATCAGTAAACAAAAGTTTAATAAATTTTAAAGGGAAAACAGTTGAAAAATTAGGTATAATTGGAAAAGAACAAGCTATAGCATGTGAAGTTATTTGTTCAATATCGAGATGAAAAAAATTAACATATTAATTTCAACTTTTTTTGGAAACGGATATATTTCCAAAATACCTGGAACATTTACATCTCTAAGTACATTAATAATCCTTTATATACTTTTTGAAGTACTTAACTTTAAAAATTTAAACTATATTTTAATATTATATTCGATCATATTTTTTTATTCTTTTTATGCAGTAATGGACTCTGAAACAGAGTTTGAAAATAAAGATCCTAGACAAATTGTAATTGATGAAGTTTTGGGACAAGCAATGCCTTTAATACTGATTGTTTACCTTTCTTCACTTAATTTAATAAGCATACCTGTTGAAATATATTATTTACTTTCTTTTATTTTTTTTAGATTTTTTGATATTGTAAAACCTTTTCCAGTTAGTTATTTCGATAAAGAGCATAAAAACTTCTTTGGAATAATAATGGATGATATTATGGCGGGTTTATATACTATGATATTAATTTACCTTATAAGTCTAAAATTTTAATGAATATCAAAAAGCTGCATAAGAAATTAATTAAAAAAAAAACAACTTTATCTGCAGCTGAATCATGCACAGGAGGTTTGTTATCAAGCAAATTTACTAGGTTAAGTGGTTCGTCAAAATACTTTCAAATGGGGTTGGTTACTTATTCAAATAAAGCAAAAATTAAAATATTAAAAGTTAATAAAAAAATTATAAATAGGTATGGTTCTGTTAGCCCAGAATGTTGCAAGGCTATGGTGCAAGGATTATCAAAAATATCAAAAAGTAAAATTAATATATCTATTACTGGAATTGCTGGACCAAAAGGTGGTACAAAAGATAAGCCTATCGGTCTTGTATATATTGGTCTAAAAAAAGGTAAAAAATTATCAATAATAAAATGTATGTTTGGTAAAAAGAGAAGAGATATTATTCAAAATTCTACCATTAATAAGACCTTAACATTAATACATAATTTATAAAGCTAAAAATAAATATAATACTAAAATACATTTCATTTATAAACTTTCAGCTCTTTTTTGAAAAGCATCTGCTATTTTATTGAGACCAAATTGAAACGATTTAGCCATAATAATGTTTAAGAATTTATTTTTTATCTCAAAATCAACATCAAAATGAACTTCTGTAAAATTATCTTTTTCAATAAATTTCCAATTATTTTCAAGATAATTTAGTGGTCCATCAATATTCGTTACATGGATATGATCATTTATTTTATCAAATCTAACATCGCTTTTATAAGTATCTGTAAAAGGTCTTTTACCAATAGTTAAATCTGCAATTATATTAATAAAATCTTTTTCCTCTTTTTTTTCATATACTTTTGAATCAATACAGAAAGGAATAAATTCTGGATATTTTTCAATGTCTAAAACAAAATCAATAAGAGTTTTTTTATCGCGTTCTATAAGTCGCGTTACAGATGCTTTTGGCATGAATTTAATTTGGTCTGTTTTGTTTTAATTTAGCAAAATCTTCATCTGCATGATATGATGATCTTGTTAAAGGGGACGAAGAAATCAATAAAAATCCTTTTGACTTTGCTATGACTTCTAATTCTTTAAACTCATCTGGATGATAATATCTATCTAATGGATGATGTTTTGCTGATGGCTGCAAGTACTGACCAATTGTTAAAAAATCGACATCCGCAGATCTTAAATCATCCATAACTTGTATTATTTCATCTTTTTCTTCACCTAAGCCAACCATTATTCCAGATTTAGTAAATACTTTTCTATTATTTAATTTTGCATTCTTTAGAAGTTCTAAAGACGCGAAGTATCTAGCTCCTGGTCTTACCTTGACATATAGTCTTGGTACAGTCTCAATATTATGATTAAAAACATCAGGATTAGACTCTAATATTGTTTTATAAGATTCACCTTTTCTTAAAAAGTCTGGTGTTAAAACCTCAATCGTAGTATTTGGATTTTTTTTTCTAGTCATCAATACTACTTCTTTAAAATGATTTGACCCACCATCTGGTAAATCATCTCTGTCAACTGATGTTATAACGACATGTCTTAAGTTTAATTTATTTACTGCATTTGCAATTTTAACATGTTCAAATGGATCTAATTTTTCTGGTTTTCCTGTTTTAACATCACAAAATGCACAAGCTCTAGTACAAGTATCTCCCATAATCATAAAAGTTGCATGTCGTTTGCTCCAACATTCTGTTATATTTGGGCAGTTTGCTTCCTGGCATACAGTAACAAGATTATTCTGATTAACTACAGTTTTAGTAAGAAAAAATTCTTTACTATCAGAAAGTTTAGATCTAATCCATTCTGGTTTCTTTTTGATTGGATTTATCGGATTTTTTACTTTTTCTGGATGTCTTGGTTTAATTTTTTCCATTATATTTTATTATATAGGTAGTCTCTCCCTCTTTTCCAAATAAAAATTTGTCTCGTATTAAAATTTCAATAAAATCAAGGTCTATATTTTCAGTTAACAATGAGTTTTTGTGCTCTAAATCTTGAATTTTGATTCGTAAATCTTTCTGTTTAATTTTTAAATTTTCATAAATCTCTTTTTTTTTTATGTAAGAAATTAAACCTCTGTCACCGTCTAGTAGATTAAAGAAAAAATAGATAAATAAAAAAGTTACTATTAAAATAAAATAATTTTTTTTTATTTTATCTAACATTAACTTATTTTATGCATTTTAGATTTTTTTCCAAGATTATGCTCAATCCTCAATAATTGGTTATATTTTGATACTCTTTCTGATCTGGATAAAGATCCAGTTTTTATTTGATTAGAATCAGTACCAACCGCAAAATCTGCAATAAAAGTATCCTCACTATCACCTGACCTATGAGAAATTATAGTCTCATAACCTATTAGTTTTGAAAATTTTATTACTTCCAGCGTTTCAGTTACGGTACCTATTTGATTTAATTTAATCAAAATTGAATTTGCCGAAATATTCAAAAAGCCTATTTTTAACCGTTCCAAATTTGTAACAAAAAGATCATCACCAACTATTTGCAATTGTCCTTTTGTTCGATTTAAAAATTTAGTCCATGCAGACCAATCATTTTCACCAAATGGATCTTCAATTGATTTAATTTTGTATTTTTTTATTAATTTTAAATATTCAGAAATTGTTTTATCTACACTTAAATATTTTTTTGAATGAATTGAGTATTTTTTATTTTTGATTAATTCATTAGCTGCAACATCTAAACAAATGGCTATATCTTTACCATTTTTAAAACCTGATAATTTTATTGCTTTTAATATTAGTTTTAGTGCACTTTCATTATCATTTATCATTGGAGCAAATCCGCCCTCATCACCTACTGATATAGAATGACCCATTTTCTTTATTAAATCTCTCAGTTTATTGATAACTATAAAACACATCCTAACTCCCTCTGAAAAAGATTTTGCTTTATCTGGTCTGATCATAAATTCTTGTATTCTGAGACCATTATTTGCATGTGCACCACCATTAATTATGTTCATCATTGGATATGGTAATTTAAAATTTTTATTTATTAGTAAATTTTTATAAATTGGTAACTTTTTTATTTTAGAAGAAAGTTTTTTGACAGCTATTGAGACAGAAAGAATTGCATTAGCTCCAACTTTTGATTTATTTTTGGTGCCATCAAGTCTAATTAATAAATTATCTATTTTTTCTTGTTGATGAACATTAAAATTTTTTAACTTTTTTGATATTACTTTATTTATAAATTCAACAGGGTTTAAAACACTTTTACCAAGATATTTTTTATTGTTTACATCTCTTTTTTCGAAAGCTTCGTAAGTTCCAGTAGATGCTCCAGAAGGGCAAATCGCTGACGCACTAATCTCTTTTACAAATACTTCTGTTTCTATTGTTGGATTGCCTCTACTATCGAAAACCTGTCTTGCGATAATTTTTGAAATTTTAGACATTATTTTTTTTTATTAGATTATCTATTTCTACCATTTGATTTATAAGATTATCTAATTTATTAAGTGGAACCATATTTGGTCCATCAGAGGGAGCATTATCTGGATCCTGATGTGTTTCTATAAAAATTGCAGCAACACCCACTGCAACAGCTGCTCTAGATAAATGTTCGACAAATTCTCTCTGTCCACCACTTTTATCACCTTGACCACCTGGTTGCTGAACTGAATGAGTGGCGTCAAAAACAACTGGATAACCATTTTTTGCCATTATAGGTATTGATCTCATATCTGTTACTAAAGTGTTATATCCAAAACTAGCCCCTCGCTCTGTTACAAGAATATTATCATTTCCAGAATCGGATATTTTTTTTGTTACATTTACCATATCCCATGGAGCTAAAAATTGACCCTTTTTTACATTAATAATTTTTTTTGTTTTTGCAGCAGCAACCAATAAATCTGTTTGTCGACATAAAAATGCAGGAATTTGCAAAACGTCTACATGTTGTGCAACAATAGAGCATTGCACCTCATTATGAATATCGGTAAGCACAGGAACTTTTATTTGATTTTTTATTTTGTCAAAAATTGGCAACGAATTTTCTAATCCCGCTCCTCTTTTACCTTTAAGACTTGTTCGGTTTGCTTTATCAAATGATGTTTTATAAATAAAACCAATGTCATGTTTATCAGTAATTTTTTTTATTTCCCCTGCCATATCTAAAGCATGTTGCTCGGTTTCTAATTGGCATGGTCCTGCTATTAAACAAATTTTATTTGAGTTAGAAATTTTTAAATCCTGACACTTAACAATTTTATTTTCCATGATAATTTTTTGAGGCCTTTATAAATGATTTAAATAGTGGGTGTGGTGATAATGGTCTTGATTTAAACTCAGGATGAAATTGAACGCCAATAAACCAGGGATGGTTTTTTAATTCAATTATTTCAGGTAATTTGTTATCTGGAGACATGCCCGAAAATATTAATCCTTTTTTTTCAAATTTTGATCTTTGGTTATTATTAACTTCATATCTATGTCTGTGTCTTTCTTTTATTTTATTTGCTTTATAAATCTTCTTTATGGCAGAATTATTTTTTAATTTAGCTGTATAAAGCCCTAATCTCATTGTCCCGCCTAAATTTTTTTCTGTACCCTTAAAGACTTTTCCATTTCTACTCCATTCATGGATTAATCCAATGACAGGAAAGCATTTTTTATCAAACTCTGTAGAACTAGCATTTTTAATATTTAATTTGTTTCTTGCAAATTCAATGATTGCCATTTGCATACCAAAACAAATGCCAAAAAAGGGTATTTTTTTTTCTCTTGCATATTTAATTGCTGCAATCTTCCCTTCTGTTCCTCTTTTACCAAATCCACCTGGTATTAATATTCCGGAAACACTCTTAAGTTTTTTGCTTATTTCATTTTTTTTTAGTTTATCAGATTCAATTCTTATCAAATTAACTTTTATATTATTTGCTATACCACCATGTGTTAATGCTTCATCTAAAGATTTATATGCATCTTTTAAATTTACATACTTGCCTATTACACCAATGTTAATTACTTTATTATTTTTTAGAACAGTAGAGGTGATATTTTTCCAAGGATTTAAATTGGGTTTCTTTTTTGATTTTATTTTAAAATATTTTAAGACTTGTTTATCTAATTTTTGGTTATAAAAGCTAATTGGAGCTTCATAAATTGTTCTAACATCAACAGTCTCAATAACATTTTTAATATCTACATTGCAAAATAAAGATATTTTTTTTCTTTGTTCTAAAGGTATATGCTGCTCTGATCTACATATAACAATATCTGGCTGTATACCGATACTTCTTAATTCTTTGACACTATGTTGTGTAGGTTTTGTTTTAATTTCATCAGAAGATTTCATAAATGGTACTAATGTTAAATGAACAAATAATGTTCTTGACCTTCCATGATCGTTTGAGAATTGTCTTATAGCTTCTAAGAATGGTAAACTTTCTATGTCTCCAACAGTCCCACCAATTTCACAAATTACAAAATCTTCGTTGCTGATATCTTTGCTAATAAATTTTTTAATTCTATCTGTAATATGCGGTATAACTTGAACTGTCTTACCTAGATAGCCCCCTTGTCTCTCTTTTTTGATTACATCACTATAAATTTTGCCTGTAGTAATATTATCTGATTGTTTTGAAGAAATATTTGTAAATCTTTCGTAATGTCCTAAATCTAGATCAGTCTCTGCACCATCATCAGTAACAAATACCTCTCCATGCTGAAAAGGACTCATTGTTCCTGGATCAACATTTAAATATGGATCCATTTTACGTATCCTAACTTTATAACCTTGTGACTTTAATAAATATGCAAGCGATGCTGAGGATAATCCTTTTCCAAGTGATGATACCACGCCGCCGGTGACAAAGATATATCGCGCCATGGAAGTATCTTATAGACCTAAAACTTAAAAATTTAAAGTATTAATTATTACTATCTGGAACCTTTGGAGCATCATCAGTTTCCTCTATTTTATCTAAAACTGATGTTGTTGGAGTTAATTCACCTCTTGAAAGAATCGTTAAACACAAACTACATATTATAAATAAAGTAGCAATTATTGCTGTGGCTTTGGTTAAAAAATTTCCAGCTGATCTTGAGAGCATAAAGTTATCTTGGGACACTCCAATACCCAATGCACCGCCTTCAGATTTTTGAAATAAAACTAAGACAACTAGAATAGCTGCAAGAATAATATTAATTATTAAAAGTATATTTTCCACGAGGTCTAATTAGTTGATTTTTTAATTATATCAATAAAATTTTTTGCTCTCAAAGAAGCGCTTCCTATTAAAAATCCTTTTAAATCATTAATTTTTTTTAACTCTAGTACATTTTTTGAGTTAACAGATCCACCATAAATAATTTTATATTTTTGATTTTTTTTTAATTTATTAATTATATTATTTATGTCTTTAAAGTTTTTTCTTAATTCAGATGATTTTGGTATTTTTCCAGTTCCGATTGCCCATCTAGGTTCATATGCAAAAATTATATTATTAATATTTTTTATATTCTTTAATGCAATTGTTATTTGTCTTTTAAGAACTGAGAGAGTTTTATTATTTTTTTT
>CABZDS010000026.1 GCA_902524595.1 uncultured Pelagibacteraceae bacterium
TTGATAGACCATAAAATATCAATGATAATAAAATTATATGACCATTTAGATAGATATTTTTTATTAAATTATTCAATTTTTTTTCCTATTTTTTTTTTTAAAGTCATTATAAATAGACATAAATTAAATGATTAAAAATATTATCAAACAAATTTTGAAATCATTATCATATGAAATAAAAAAAATACATTATTCAGATGATTTAACTTTTCAAAAAGAAAATAAATCCTTTTTTAATAATAAACACAAAATATGTGAAAAAGAATCTTTAAATATAAGTAGAGAAAGATTTCTGTCTCTATTTCAAAGTGTAAATTATATATATAAAAATAGAATAGAAGGAGATCTTGTAGAGTGTGGGGTATTCAGAGGTGGTTCAGCAATGATGATTGCATATTCAATGATGAAATTTAATTTAAATGAAAATAAAAATTTATGGCTTTATGATACTTTCGATGGCATGTCAGATCCAAGTGAATATGATATAAATATTTTAAATCAAAAAGCTCATGAAGAAATGAGCAAAAATAAAAAAAAAGAAAATACTAAAGATATATGGGCATATTCCAAGTTAGAACATGTAAAAAAAAATATGGAAAAAACTGGGCTCAATAAAAAAAATATTATTTACGTTGAAGGTAAGGTTGAAGAGACTTTAAATGAAAATATACCTGAAAAAATAAGTTTATTGCGATTAGATACTGATTTTTACGAATCTACAAAAAAAGAATTAGAAATTTTATATCCTAAAATTCAATCTGGTGGAGTAATAATTATTGATGATTATGGACACTGGAAGGGATGCAAAAAAGCAGTAGACGAATATTTCTCAGATAAAAAAAATATTTTTTTTCAACATATAGACTATTCTGGATTAATAGGTGTCAAAACAAAATAATAAATTAAAAATATTTTTAATTGGTTATAAAAGTTTCTTACAACAAAATTTGTATGAATATTTGAAAAAAAAATATTTAGTAAAAAAAATAAGATTTGAGAACTTTAAAAAATACAAAATAAGAGACAATGATACGATAATAAATTTTAGCTATAATAAAAATTTTTTTAGTAAAAAATACAATATTACAAACGACAGAAATTATTATTTGGCAAAACTCTTGAAAAATACAAAATCAAATTTTATTTTAATTAGTACTAGACAGATTTATAAGCCTAAAATAAATGTAACAGAAAATTCAGTAATAAAACCCATAAATAATTACGCCAAAAACTGTTTATATTCTGAGAAAATCTGCAAAAAAGTTTTAGGGAATAATCTCTTAATCCTCAGGCTTGCAAATGTTATAGGATTTGAAATTGGTAAAAAAAAAAAACCATCTTTAATGAGTTCAATTATTACAGGTATAAAGAAAAAAAAAATTATATTTGACAATAATTTTTACATTTATAAAGATTTATTACCTGTAGAATTATTTTGTGTATTACTTGAAAAATTAATTAAATCAAATCAAAAAGGAACTTTAAATCTTGGATCTGGCATTCCAATAAAAATAGATTTCTTTTTAAGTAAAATCATTGAAAAAAAAGATATACAAATAGAGGTCAAAATAAAAAAAAATTTTAAAGATAACAATTTCAGTTTTAAAACCGAAAAATTAAATAAAATTATTAATAGTAAAATTACAAAAAAAGATCTTTTTATTTATTTTAAAAGACTTAAAAAAGAATTAAAAAAAATAAGATGAAAAAAATTTTAATAACAGGGGCAGCAGGATTTATAGGTTCTCATGTTGCTGAAGTAATTTTTCAAAAATTTAAAAACGATAAATTAGTCCTTTATGATAAAATTACCTATGCAGCAAATATTAAGTATTTAAAAAATATTATAAATTCTAATAGAGTTTATTTTGTAAAAGATGACTTACTAAATTATAAGATCTTGGAAAAAAATCTAAAAAATGTAGATATAGCTATAAATGTAGCAGCAGAGAGCCACGTTGATAATTCATTTGGAAATTCGTTATTATTTACGAAAACTAATACTCTCGGGACACACTCATTTTTAGAAGCTTGTAGAAAACAAAAAGTAAAGAAAATAATCCATGTTAGCACAGACGAGGTATATGGCGAAAATTTGAAAAGCAAACCTTTTAAAGAAGATCAAATGCTAAATCCGACAAATCCATACTCAGCATCAAAGGCTGCAGCAGATATGATTGTGAATTCCTATAATCATTCATATAAATTAAATGTAATAACTGTGAGAGCTAATAATATTTATGGAGCAAGACAATATCCTGAGAAATTAATTTCTAAGACTATATTTAATTTTTTAAAAAAAAAGAAAATGACAATACATGGTAGAGGAAACTCCGCTAGATATTTTTTATCAGTTAATGACTTTTGTAGTGGGTTAATTAAAATTATAGACAAGGGAAAACCAAATACAATTTATAATATTGCTGCAAATAAATCATTCTATATTATGGACGTCGTTAGGATTATATCCCTACATTTAAAAGTTAACTTAAAAAAAAATATTATTTTTGTTAAGGATAGACCCTTTAATGATAAAATTTATAAAATAAATTGTAATAGATTAAAAAAACTAGGATGGAAAGAAAAAGATAAATTGAAATTAAAAATTCCTGAAATATGTGAATGGTATAAAAAAAATATAAAACTTTTTTAATTTATGAAAATATTGTTTATCTCATTTAGTGATTTTAAAGGAGGTGCAAATATTGCAGCATATTCTATTTATAAATCATTAAAAAATAAAAATTATTTTTTTTTTACAGTCTATTCTAAGTACAAAACAACCATTGAGGTTTTTGGTAATTTAAAAAAAATTTTTATTATATTTCTAAGGATTATAGAAAAAGCTATCATAAAAATATTTTTAAAAAAAAATTATCATCAATCTTTAAATATATTCAAAACAAATATTGTTGATAAAATTAATAATTTAAATCCTGAAATTGTAAACATTCATTGGATTAATAGATCAATGATTTCTCTTGATGAAATTAACAAAATCAACACCAAAGTTGTTATTAGCCTTCACGATATGTGGTTTTTAAATTCTACTGAACATTATTCGCATAATTTTAGGGAAAGTAACGACTTTATTTCAAAACACTGTATGAAAAAAAAATACGAAATAATCAAAAATGAAAACATATTTTTTGTGGCTCATAATAAATGGATGATGGATAATTTTAAAAAAAAATATCCAAAATACAAATCTAAAATATTTTTATGCAAATACTATCCTATAGATATAGAATTATTTAAACCTAGAAATAAAATATATCTAAGAAAAAAATATGGTTTGCCGATTAACAAAAAAATTGTTTTTTTTTCGGCACAAGATTTTTCAGATACCAGAAAAGGGTATAATTATTTTTTGGAAATAGTAGAAAAATTAAAATACAACAATGAAATATTTTTTTTATCTCTAGGAAAAATAAATAAATTATTGAAAAATTTTAATAATTTAAAACAGATGAATTTTTTACCTCATAATATGATCTCAGATTTATATTCTTTATCAGATATTTTTTTATGCACTTCCACAATAGATAATTTACCTTTAACAGTTTTAGAAGCTTTATCTTCAGGTAATGTTGTTATAAGTTTTAAAAATGGTGGTACTAGTGAGGTAATTAAAAATATAGGCTACTCTTATAAACTTGGCGACACAAGTAGTATTATAAAAACTTTAAAAGAAATAAATAAAAAAAAAATCGAAAAGAAATCAAAAATTTCAAGATTTTACGCTTTAAAAAATCTTAACTCAAAAAAAATAAAAGAACAATATATTCATATTTTTAAAACAGTTAATTAAATGTTTATAAGTATAATAACACCTACTTTTAATTCTGAAAAATTCTTGAGTAATTGTTTGATTTCAGTAAAAAATCAGAATTTTGAGAATTATGAACATATTATAATTGATAATTGTTCTTACGATAAAACTATCACAATCATAAAAGGATTTGATAACCCAAAATTAAAATTAATTTCCGAGAGTGACAGTGGAATATATGATGCAATGAATAAAGGTATAGCTGCATCTTCAGGTGAGTATCTTTTATTTTTGAATTCAGATGATATTTTAGTAGATAATTTTTTTTTAAATAATGCTAATAAAATTTTATTAAAAAATAATATAGATATTTTATACTCCAATATAATTTATAAAAAAAATTTTTTAGGGTTTTCTCGTAAATACATTACTGGAGAAATTTCAAAAATAAATAAAATTGGAAATCATATACCACACCCTGGAAGTCTAATAAAAAAAACATTTTTATCAAATATGAATAATTTTGATACAAGCTATAAAATTTCTGCTGATTTTGATTTTTTCATTAAAGCAAAAAATCATGAAAAAACGAATTATCATTACTATAACAAATTCACAGTTTTAATGTCTTCTGGAGGAGCAAGCTCAGGATTGAAGAATATTTTTTATGCAAATATTGAATGCTACAAATCTTTAAAAAAAAATAATGAAAACTTTCCAATATTATTTATTTTTGTAAAATTATTAAGAAAATTTCTTCAATTTTTGAAGATATAATACAAATAAGATAAATATAAAAATGTTAGTTAAAATTAATAATAAAATATTTATTTTAAATGAACTGTATAAAATGTTCGGCCAATTAATTAAAATAAAATAAATTAGCAATGTATATTTCAAATCATATTTGCTTAATAATAAGTGATGTAAATGATTGTTATCCCCTTTAAATGGATTTCTTTTTTTTAACAGTCTCAAAATAAATAACCTAAACATATCAAGTCCTGGAATCAAAAAAATTAAAAAAATTTCTTCGCAGGAAATCATAATACTTTTCGTATTATATTTATTTATTACATAAAGTGCGATTATTGAGGACAATAAATAAATACCTGAATCACCTAAATAAATTTTATTCCTAAGATTAAAATATAAAAATAATATAAGTGGTATGATTATTGATAAAACTAATAAATTTAAATTAATATTATTTTCGTATAATAAATATAAATAAGAGATAATTATTATTCCAGAATTTCCATTTATACCATCAGCCATATTTAAACTATTTAGTAATAACAAAATAAAGAAAGGGGTGATATACAAGGCAAAATTTCCCAGTAAAACTGTTTTATTTATCGACTCAAAATATAACTGATCAATAATATAAAAATTAGTAAATTTTAAAAATATAACAAATATCAAATAAATAAATATTAACCTTTTTATGTAACTTAATTGGAACACATCATCAAAAAAACCTATAATAAAAATAATTGAAATTAATATTAAAATATTAAATTGATAATCTATTACGAGTTGTTTTTGAAAATAAAACAAATAAAAGTTAAATAAAATAAAAAAAATAAAAATACCCAAACCGCCAACCAAAGGTGTCTGATCATCTTGTTTTTTATTTAGGCCAATTTTTTTCGATATGATATCAGCATTTTTAAATAAAAGCGTAATAATTAAAATATTAATAAATAAAAAGGAATAAAAACTTAGATCCATTAAATCTTTTTCGCTGGATTTCCAATATATTTACCTGGCTTCGTGATATCTTTTGTTACAACTGAGCCTGCACCAATCACAACATTTGAGCAGATTTTAACAGGTAAAATTGTGGAATTGCTACCTATATAAACATTTGAATTTATATTTGTTATCTTCCATTTTTTTTTATTACCTCCTGCTGGTTTCCCATCACTAAATTTATCATTAATAAACATTACTCCATGACCTATAAAACAATTTTTACCAATAGTTACAAATTCACATATAAACGAATGTGATTGAACTTTTGTATTATCACCTATTTTAACGTTTTTTTGAATTTCGCAGAATGGACCAACAAAACAATTATTTCCAAATTCAGTACCATATATATTTACAGGTTTAATAATCTTTAAATTTTTCTTTTTTTTAATTCTTATTATTTGAGAATTAAGAAGTTTCATTGTAAATATGTTTATTCAAGAATTTTTACATGATTCAATACAAAAATCTAGAAAAACATATCTATTTTTTAATTTTTATTTTCCCGATTTCTATTTTAACTGGTGTTGCTTTTTTAAATATTAATTCTGCACTTATAGCATTATCGTTCATTTTTTTTATTTTTAAGTTTGATAGAAAAGATTTAATAAACGATAAGGCATATTATCCTTTTTTTTTACTATTATTAATTTTTTTTTTGAGTTCAATATTTTCAAAGTATAATTTGAAATCATTTGAAAACTCAATTACCTTTGCTCTACAATTGCTAATTTTTATAAGTTTAATTTTTTTTCTAAATAAAGACAAAATATTTAAATTCAATTTATCGAAATTAGTAAGTTATATAATTATTGTAATTTGTGTTGATCTTTGGTTTCAAAGTATTTTAGGAAAAAATATTCTAGGATTTGAACAGCAACAAGCTGGCAGATTGACATCTTTTTTTAAAGATGAACAAATTCCTGGAGGTATCTTATTTAAACTGTCTCCATTTTTTATTTATTATGTATTTAAAGAAACAAATAAATATGTACGCAAACTTAGGTATTTACTTATATTTTTTTTATATTTTTCAATTCTTATAACAGGCGAAAGACTTGCTTCGATTTTATCGACTATAGCATTATTTATTATACCTATCTTAAATTTTAAAAAAATTAATTTAAAAACTATGATAATTTATTTTTTTATATTTTTTACAGTTTTTCTATTAATATACTTCCAAAATGACAGCATAATCAGAGAAAGAATTTTTTATACCTTTGATCAATTTAACAATAATGTATATTTTAAATTTTTTGATAACGCTTTTATAATTTTTAAAGATAATTTTTTAATTGGCACAGGTTTGCAAACTTATAGGTATGAATGTGCTTTAATCTCAGAGAATTGTAGTACTCATCCTCATAATTTTGTTTTTGAATTGTTAAGTGATACAGGAATATTTGGAACATTAGTTTTTTATTTTAGCCTATTTTTTTTCTGTTTAAATAAACTTAAGAATATCAGTTCTTCATTTGATAAATCAATTATTATAACTTTTACAATTCTTGTTTTTTTTCCATTTTTACCATCAGGAAGTTTTTTTAATTCATTTGGAATGTTTATAATCTGGTTTACACTTGGATTTATTTATTCTTTTAAAAATGATTTATAATTAATATTATAATCAGCGCATAATTCACTTAAAAATTTTACGTCATATTTTTTTTGCCAGTATGACATATATGAGTTTTTATTATTTATATTTTCGCTCAAACATATTTGCTCCATATTTTTTATCGGATAATCATTTACTCTTGGATTGTTTAAATAAAATTTAAGTTCACTAAAACTTAAATATAAATAAAACAATAAAAATATAATTGAACTTATCTTTTTAAATTTAATGACTTTCAAAATAACTGATACTAGTATTAAGTTTAAAGGCAAAGAATATATTAAATAAAAATTATATGGCCTAAAATTAAATACAAAGTTAATTAAAGTTATAGATATATTTAAAAATAATATTAACAGTAAAATTAAATATTTTTTTCTAAATATACAATATATGGATATTAAAATACTTAAAATATAAGTTAAATTACTAAGTTTATTAAATACTAATATAAAAGCATTTTTATATTCATATTCATTTCTTCCAAAATGACTTCCTTCGATTATTGAATAAATAAAAAAGTTATAAATCTTACTAATAAAAGCTAAATTATCA
>CABZDS010000027.1 GCA_902524595.1 uncultured Pelagibacteraceae bacterium
GAGAAATAAATGAAGAAAATACTATCATTACTATCAGCTATAGTAATTTCATTAGTAAGTTTTGCAGGAATTTCAAACGCAGCGGATAGTAAAAAACCTATAGTAATCCCAACTCACAACTGGTCAAGCCAAATTGTTATGGCTTATGTTATTGGTGGGATTTTTGAAAGTATGGGTAATAATGTAAAATATGTAAATGCTGATTCACAAGCAGTTTACGAGTCAATAAGAATAGGTGACGTGACTTTATCCCATGAAGTGTGGGAGTCCGCTTTCGGTAAATCATTCACGACTGCTTTGGATAAAGGTGGTTTGTTAGATTATGGAGATCATGAAGCAAGAACACTTGAGGATATGGGATACCCAAACTGGGTTGTTGAAAAAGGTCTATGCCCAGGTCTACCAGATTGGACAGCTTTAAAAAATCCAGACTGTGCAAAAAACTTTACAACACCTGATTCCCCAGATGGAAAAGGAAGAATGTTGGAAGGTCCACAGACTTGGCATGGTGACTTAATCCCTCAAAGGATTGATGCTCTTGGCTTAGGTGATTTATGGTGGGTTAAATTTGCAGGAGGTGCAGATGCACTTTGGGCAGAATTAGCAGCTGCTGAAAAAGAAGGAAGAGGAACTATAATTTTCAACTGGACACCAAACTTTACTGATGGTGCAGGTTTTACATTTATCGATTTCCCTCCATACACAGCAGGCTGTAGACCAGCTGATGGCGGTGATGGAAAATGTGGTTCTCCAGATGGTTATTTGAAAAAAGCAGTTCACGAGGATTTTCCAAAAACCCATCCAAAAGCTGCTAAGGTATTCAAAAAACTTTCATTTTCTACAAGTCAAATTGGTGCAATGGCGGCATTAGTTGACATTGATAAAATGACTCATGAGGATGCAGCTAAAAAATGGTTAGCTGACAACAAAAAGGTGTGGGAAGAATTTACACACGATCATTAAGGCTAATAATTAATAACTTTTATAAATCTCTCCCAACTCTGTTGGGGGGGGATTTTTTTTTAAAAAAAATTGTGTAAAATACATTAATGATAAAATACTTAATTTTAATATTTTTTAGTTTATTTTTAATTACAACTGCAAATGCAAGAAGCACAGGATGCAAAGAAGGTAATTGCGAAAATGGTTATGGCAAATGGGTTTATACAGATAAAACAACTTACGAAGGTGAATGGGTTGATACAAAAAAAAATGGTCAAGGTGTAGAAACATGGCCTAATGGATATATATATAAAGGTGAATTTAAAAATAGCGTTTGGAGTGGAATGGGAACTTTAACTTTTCCGGATGGCTCTACTTATGAGGGTGAGTGGGTAAATGGATTTATGAATGGCGAAGGAACATTTACTTGGGCAAATGGAGAACAAAAAAAAGGAATTTGGCAAAATGGTAAATTACAAGATTAATGTCTAGCGATAATTCAATTAAAACAATTAAAAAACTCCCAGAAACAGCAAAACAATTTATTGGACTTATATTTTTAACATTAGTTATCATTTCATCTTTTGCAATTTTAAATAAAATATTTGGAGAGGGAGATGAATTAGTCAGGAAAATGAAATTAGAAGAAGAAAGAATTGCGAATGAAAGAAAGCTAAGTGCATTAATTTCAAAACTCCCATCAGGTATACTGGTCACCTTTGATGGTACTGAGCATTACAAATTATCTGATGAACTTTATGAAGGTGTATGTAATGCTACAAAACTTATTCCTCAAAGAGCTATAATGGGTGCTAATTTTCTAAATTTTAGAGCTCATGAGCTTTACACAATTAATGGAAACAAGATTGATGATACATATGTAAAATGGGATGCTGAAAAAAAAAAATGTTATGCAGGTTTTACTGTTAGTGGAAATAACGTAGGAGTGGATGAAACAATTACAATAAGCGGTGAAGCTTTAAGTTTTTTAAGCACTGGAATAGATACAAGGGTTTATTTTATTAAAAATTTCTGATGAAAAATAGCATCAATTATATAGATTTTAATTTAATTAATTTTCGTATACTTTCTTAATAATTATGTCTGAAGCAGTGATTAAGTGCGATGGAGTTTATAAAATTTTTGGTGAAAATGCCAAAAAAATGCTTCAAGACTCGAATGGCAATGTTGATGCTAAAACATTTCAAGAAAATGGTTGTATAGTAGGTGTTAACAACGCTTCCTTTGAGGTAGAAAAAGGAGAAATGCTTGTTGTGATGGGTTTGTCTGGATCAGGTAAGTCAACTTTACTAAGGTGTATATCTAGATTAACAGATGCAACGGGTGGAAAAATTTTCATTGAAGGTCAAGATTTATTAAATTTGAATAATAAAGAATTAATAGAGCTTAGAAGAAATAAAATGGGGATGGTTTTTCAAAGCTTCGCTCTTCTTCCACACAAAACTGTTGTAGAAAATATAGCATTTCCTCTTCAAATCAAAGGTATCAAAACTGAGGAAAGCATTAATAAAGCAATGGAGATGGTTAAATTAGTTGGACTTGATGGAAGAGAAAATTATTTTCCAAGAGAACTTTCGGGCGGACAGCAACAGAGAGTTGGAATTGCAAGATCTCTTGCAGTAGAACCTGATATATGGTTTTTAGATGAACCTTTTTCTGCTTTAGACCCTTTGATTAGGAAAGAAATGCAAGATGAATTCTTAAGACTTCAAGAAAAATTACAAAAAACAATTATGTTTATTACTCATGATTTTGATGAAGCATTAAAACTAGCTGATCGAATTGCAATTATGAAAGACGGAATAATTGAACAACTTGATACACCAGCAAATATAGTTTTAAACCCATCTACGGAATATGTAAGAAAATTTACAGAAGAAGTCCCTAGAGAAAAAGTTTTATTGATTGAAGATGTAATGGACAAATCTATATCTAATAATTTAGGAGATGTTAAAGTTTCAAAAGATGAAATCATAGAGAATGTTGCTGAAAAAATATTAACGCAAGAAAAATCTGTAGCAGTTATAGATGAAAATAACAAAACTGTGGGGTCAATTAACCCGACAAAAATAATCAATACTGTCTTTGGTGGAAGAAAGAACGGGAAATAAATTATGGAATTTCTAAAAAAATATCCAAAAATATTTCAGTGGTTATTTCTATTAATTGTTTTCTTTGCTCTTTGTTTTGCTATCGATGTTCCAGAAACATATAAATTTATTAGAGGCCAAGCCGAATTCGTCAAAGACCCTAATCAAAGTAGTTATATATTTTTAGGTAAAGAAGTAAGATATTATGCTTTTGATGTTTTCTGGAGGCTTCCGCCATTACTTGGATGGTTACCAATATGGATAAATGACTCTTTGTTTTTCTTAATGAATGAGTGGATGCCAATGGAGTTTTGGAATGAGGACACTCAAGAGTTTAAAACCAGACCAATAGTTTTACAAATTAGCAGAAATTTAACAGCTTTTATGACCTTTTTAATAGAATTAATTAGAGAAATTTTATTAGGTGGACTTGAAACAATTGTTGCCTTTACAAGTTGGGACTGGATCGATGCGAACCCTTGGGCGGAGTTACCGGGTCTACCTTGGACTATAGTTGCAGCTGGTTTTGCAATACTTGCTTATAAATTAAGTGGATTTGGATTGGCATTATTTGCTGGTTTAACCATGGTTTATATTTCTATATTTGGTCAATGGAAACCATCAATGCAAACACTATCTTTTATTTTAGTTGCTGCACCTTTATCTTTTATATTTGGGTTATGTTTAGGTATTGCAGCTTTTAAAAGCAAACGAGTAGAGAAAGCTTTATACCCAATTCTATTAGTTATGCAAACAATGCCACAATATGCAGTCTTAGTTCCTGCTCTTGTCCTGTTTGGTGTCGGTGACCATGCAGCAGTGATTATAACTATGGTTGTTGCTGTTCCACCTATGATATTGCTTACTTTATTAGGATTGAGAGCTATTCCTCCAGAAGTAATTGAAGCTGGAAGAATGAGTGGTTGTAACAATTGGCAACTAATGTCTAAAGTACTAATTCCAACGGCAAGACGAGATATCTTAATTGGTGTAAACCAGGTAATCATGGTGTGTTTTTCTATGGCTGTTATTTCAGCCTTCATTGGAGCGAAAGGTCTAGGTTTCAACTTATTGTTAGCATTAAATCAGCTTAACATTGGATTAGCATTAGAAGCTGGTCTTTGTATTAGTCTAATTGCAATTTTATTAGATAAAATGTCATTAGCGTGGGCAAACAAACAAGTTGATTATTTTGGCAACTTAAATTTTTTTCAAAGAAACAAAAATTTATTATTTTTTAGTATCACATTCATAATTGGAATTTTACTTGCTTACTTTGGATCTGTTTATTTTAAAGGTGGTTACAATTATTTATTTGAAGTGCCTCACAACAAAGGAATATCAACTGCTGATTTTTGGAATAAAGGTGTTGATTGGATTTTTGATACCTTCTTTGTTTATATAAAAGCTTTTAACACTTGGTTAATTCAAGAAGTGTTGCAGCCAATGAGAGCTTTATATTTAAGGATGCCAGCTGTTGCGACATTAGTTTTAGTTGTTGGTGCTGGCTATTTAATTGGTGGAATTAGATCTGCTTTAGTAGTTTGTGGTTTGACATTATTCATAGCTTTAAGTCCCTGGTGGGATAGAGCTTTAGTAACAGCTTACATGGCAACATTTGGAGTAATCGTTTCTTGTATAATTGGTTTTACAGTTGGCACATTGTGTTTTCAAAACAAACATTCTGCAAAATTTATGTTAGGCGTATGCGATATTTTTCAAACATTTCCATCATTTGTTTATCTTATTCCTGTAATGATGCTTTTTGGAATAACCGACACCTCTGTTCTTATTGCTGTAATTGTTTACGCAACTATACCAGCAACTAGATACACAATTGAAGGCCTTAGAAGTGTTCCGGCTGGTTTGCATGATGCAGCAACAATGTCAGGTGTAAATAAATTTCAAAGATTAACAAAAATAGAATTTCCTTTGGCATTCCCTCACATGATGCTTGGCATAAATCAAACAATAGTATTTGCACTATTTATGGTAATTATAGGGGCATTTATCGGTACAGAAGATTTAGGACAATATATTTTAAAAGCATTATCAGATAAAAATGGCGCAGGCATTGGATTAACTTTAGGTATTTGTGTAGCATTTATAGGTTTAATCTTTGATAATTTGATAAGAACTTGGGTTGAAAAAAGAAAAAAACATCTAGGAATTACTTAAGTTCAAATGAAAAAAATTTTAATAATTGGCGGTGGCGCAATGGGATCTGCTTTTACTTTTCCATGTATAGATAATAAAAATGAAGTAACTATTACAGAGCCGTATAATAAAACTTTTATTAAAAATTTATCTTCAAAAAAGAAATATCATTCTAGTTTGAAAATAAATTTATCCAATAAACTAAAATATAAAAAATATTCAACTCATTTGTTAAAGAATAAATATGATTTAATCGTTGTTGCGTTAAGTTTATCGGGAATAAATTTTATTAGTGAAGAATTTAAAAAATCAAGTATCAAAAGTCCAATTCTTATTCTTACTAAAGGTTTGAAGTATGAGAAAAAAAAACAGAAAATTTTTACTATCTCAGAAGATATAAAGAAAACAAATAAAAATATAAATGTTTCAGTCTTGAAAGGACCTTGTTTAGCAAAAGAACTTTCAAATAAAAAACAAACAAGTGTAATCGTTGCAAATAAAAATATCAAAACTGCAAAAAGTATTTGTACTCTGAGAGCCGCATCTAAGTTAGATAATGGTTCATCAAATAAGAAAACTTTTGGTTTTCTCGTAATAGCTCTACCAATAGCTACTCTTTGACGTTGTCCGCCAGATAATTGTTTGGGTTTTCTCTCTAGATACTCTTCTATTTGTAAAATTTTAGCAGCCTCCATTACTCTTTGTTCTATTTCCTCTTTTGATTTTTTTTCAATCTTCAAACCAAAAGCCATATTATCAAATACTGTCATATGCGGGTAAAGGGCATAAGATTGAAATACCATTGCAATATTTCTTTCTTTAGGCGGTAGGTCATTAACAACTTTATCGTCAATAGAAATTGTTCCAGAGTTTATTTCTTCTAGACCGGCAATCATCCTTAAAATTGTTGATTTACCACAACCACTCGGACCTACTAAAACAGTAAAAGATTCACTTTTTATATCAAGCGAAACATCTTTGATAACATGTGTATTACCAAAATACTTATTTACTTTATTTATATTAATACTCGCCATTTTTAATTTAAAACTAATTTTTTATTATTAATTATAGATTTAATTAATTTTGTCATCAAAGGTATTTTTTTTTGTTGAATTTTTTTTAATACAAATGGAGCAATTTCTCTTGCAAGTTGCTCTCCCTCAACAGTTTCTTTAGGCATGAATTTTCTTTTAGCATTATTAAATGTATAACCTTGCCCTAAGTAACTTCCCATTTTGCTATTTCTGCCTCCAGCAGCACTAACATATAGATCTCCAACTCCAGCTAATCCAAGAGCAGTTCCGATTTTTCCTTTAAAATATTTAGTTATATATATCAT
>CABZDS010000028.1 GCA_902524595.1 uncultured Pelagibacteraceae bacterium
AGAAAAACCAACATTTAATTGTCTGTTTAGTTTTTCTTCGTCAAATTTAAGCTCTTTAGCTTTTTCTTTAACTAATTTTAAAAATTCTAAAGCATCTAATTCTTTTTCACCTTTAGCTTTTCTTATTGAGTTTAAAGAAGTTTTTAAAAATATATTTGTATTTACCCCGGGTATTTCCAATGGATACTGGAATGCTAAGAAAATACCTTTATGTGCTCTTTCCTCTGTTTCAAGTTCAAACAAATTTTTATTTTCGTATAGCACCTCCCCTGATACCTCATATCCTTTTTTACCTGATAAAATATTTGATAAGGTACTTTTTCCTGATCCATTAGGTCCCATTATTGCATGAACCTCACCAGTTTTTATCTCAAGGTTAAAACCACTTAATATGGATTTTTCTTGAATTTTTGCATTTAAATTGTTTATTTTTAACATTTAACCAACACTTCCTTCTAAACTTATTCCAACTAGTTTTTGAGCCTCTACAGCAAATTCCATAGGTAGTTGTTGTAAAACCTCTTTGCAAAAACCATTAACAATAAGTCCTACGGCTTCCTCTTGATTTAGTCCCCTTTGCTGACAATAATGCAGTTGATCTACACTTATTTTAGATGTGGTTGCTTCATGAGCAATATTAGAATTTGAATTTTTATTCTTAATATAAGGTACTGTGTGTGCTCCACATTTATTGCCCATCAATAACGAATCACATTGAGTATAATTTGTTGAATTAGAAGCTTTTTTTTGAAATATCTACCAAACCTCTGTAGGTCATATCTGATTTACCTGCACTAATACCTTTTGAGATAATTTTACTTTTTGTATTTTTTCCTAAATGAATCATCTTAGTTCCAGTGTCAGCTTTCTGATGATTATTTGTAATTGCGATTGAATAAAACTCTCCAATTGAGTTATCACCTTTTAAAATACAACTTGGATATTTCCAAGTAATTGCAGAACCTGTTTCTACTTGTGTCCATGAAATTTTTGAATTTTTACCTTTACACAATCCTCTTTTAGTTACAAAATTGTATATACCTCCTTTTCCATCTTTATCTCCAGGATACCAATTTTGTACTGTAGAATATTTAATCTCTGCATCGTCTAAAGCAATCAATTCAACGTTGGCTGCGTGTAACTGATTTTTATCTCTCATTGGTGCAGTACATCCTTCTAAATAACTTACATAACTACCTTTATCTGCAATGATTAATGTTCTTTCGAACTGACCAGTGTCAGATGCATTAATTCTAAAATAAGTTGATAGTTCCATCGGACATTTTACATTTGGTGGTATGTAAACGAATGATCCATCAGTGAAGACTGCTGAGTTTAGTGTAGCAAAGAAATGGTCAGTAATTGGAATAACTGAACCTAAATATTTTTTGACTAAGTCTGAATGTTTTTGTATTGCTTCAGAAATAGAGCAAAAAATAATTCCTTTTTCTGTTAAAGTATCTTTAAAAGTCGTGGCAACTGATACAGAATCAAATACAGCATCAACTGCGATACCGTTTAATCTTTTTTGTTCTTGCAAAGGTATTCCTAATTTTTTATAGGTTTCTAACAACTTAGGATCTAAATCTTCCAAATTTTTTGGTTTTTCTTTAAAACTTTTAGGTGCTGAATAATAATATAAATCTTGATAATCAATTTTAGGATATTTTGGCTTTTGCCAATCTGGTTCTCTTAGTACTTTTAATCTTTCAAAAGCTTTTAATCTCCATTGAAGTAACCAATCTGGTTCTTTTTTAATATTTGATATAAATCTTATAGCTTCTTCGTTTAACCCTTTTGGAGCTTTGAAACTTTCAATATCAGTTGAAAATCCATATTTATAATCTTTCAAATCTTCTATTTGTTTATTTCTCATTAAATTCTATTTTCAGATTTATTTATTAGATCTCCAAGGTTTTTTTCTTGAAAAAATACGTTTATATGTGTCTCCAGCTCATCCCATAAATTATGGGTTATGCACTTAGCAGATTTACCATTGCATCCTTTTTTCGAATGCTTTTGACAACCAATAGTTTTCACTTTTTCCTCTACTGCAAAGAGAATATCTGAGATTTTAATTTCTCCTGGAGACTTGTTTAAAGTGTATCCTCCCTTTTTACCTCTAATGCTTTTTACAATTTCATTTTTTTTTAATTTCAAAAATAGCTGCTCCAAATAAACTAAAGATATTCCTTGTCTAATAGAAACGTCTCTTAAAGATATTGGTTCATTATTCTTGAATCTTGCTATGTCAGCTAGTGCCATCACAGCATATCTACTTTTTGTTGATAATTTCATATTTTCCGCAATTGACGGGGTTTATATATACCTGACTAAATTAGTCAAGATTGAGAGTGTTTAAAATACTTGCATTTTGTCGCTCAATTTTGATAGAAAAATATTAATTTTTTTTTGAGAGTGATAATCAATGCCATCAACAGATACAAAAATTTCTGAAATATTCATTCCTGGACCCGCAGGTAGACTGGAAGCTAAATATTTTAAAAGTAAAAAAACTACATCACCAATAGCTTTGGTTCTTCATCCACACCCTCAATATGGAGGTACAATGAATAATAAAGTAGTTGTTGATACTTTTCAAACATTTGTGGATAATAATTTTTCAGTTTGTAGAGTAAACTTTAGGGGCGTTGGAAAAAGTGACGGTGAATTTGATAATGGGCAAGGTGAACTTGCAGATGCAGCAGCAGCATTAGATTGGTTAGAAAGAGAAAATTTTGATAATTCGCAATGTTGGATTTCTGGATTTTCTTTTGGTTCTTTAATTGCAATGCAATTATTAATGAGAAGACCTGAGATTAATAGATTTATTGCTATATCACCACAACCCAATGTATATGATTTTTCTTTTTTATCACCCTGCCCAACTTCTGGTTTAATAATACATGGTAAAAAAGATGAGTTGGTTCCTTTTGATGATATAAGTGAACTAAATAAAAGATTAAGTGCACAAAAAGGTATCAAAGTAGAGTTCGATATTTTAAATGAAGCAAATCATTTTTTTTCAAAAGCGGATGCCTCTTTGATCAAATCTTTAAGCAAATATATAAACAAAGAAACGGCCTTATATTAATAATTTATTTTAATTTCACCTCCTGTAACGGGCGATGATACATTTGTAGTACTTGGATAGCTTATTGGTTTTTTTAGATAAGATCTAATTGATAAATATGCAAATGCTTGGGATTCTATAAAATCACCATCTACACTAAATTCATCTATTAGTTTAATTTTATATTTCAATAATTTCTTTATATGATTTACTAATGCTAAATTTCTCCTACCTCCACCGCATAAAATAATTTCTATTTCATTATCAAAATTTTTTTTTATATTTTGTGAAATTATTAATGCTGTAAAATATGTTAATGTAGCAACTGCATCTTCAAATTCTAAACCTTTAACAAAACTAAAATCGAATTCATTTCTATCAAAAGAATGCTTTTGCTGTACATTATAAAATTCATGTTCATAAAATTGATTAATTATATCTTTATTTATGTTTCCAGATGATGCTATATCTCCATTTTTATCATAATCTATTCCTTTTGTTTTTTTTAAGTACTCATCCATTAAAACATTTCCGGGACCAATATCTTTTGCAGTTAAAGTATCATTAAAACAATAGGTATAATTTGATATGCCTCCAATATTTAAAATTAATGTAGGATTATTTATCTTAAATTTATTTATTAAAAGTTTATGATAAGTAGGAGTTAAAGGAGCACCTTCTCCATTATTTTTAATATCATTTGCTCTAAAGTTATAAATAACTTTTTCTTTTAATTCTTGAGAGAGTAGATTTGCATCTCCCATTTGTATAGAATATCCATCTTTAGGTTTATGAATTATCGTTTGTCCATGAAAGCCAATTAATTGAATATTTAACTTATTTTCATTAATAATTTTCTTTGATATTTTTGAATGATAAAGAGTTAGATCTCTTTCTAAAGATTTATAAGTGCTTATATTTTCATCTATATCTGCTCTATTATTTATATTTAAAATAAAAGAAGAAAGTCTTTTTCTAAATTCTTCAGGATAATTGAAATACTTATTATCTATTATGTCTAAATTATTTTCACCATCTGATTTGATAATACTTGCATCAATGCCATCAAGAGATGTACCACTCATTAAACCTAGTGCAATAAAAGAATTATCCATTATTGATTATTATTTTTATTTAAATATGTATATTAAAAATACCATTTATGAATGAATTTTTAAAAGAATTTAAAGACAGAGGATATTTTTATCAATGCACAGACGAAAAAGCTCTTTCAAAGAAGCTGAATGAAGAGCGTATAAAGGGATATATAGGCTTTGATTGCACTGCTCAAAGTTTACACGTAGGTAGCTTGCTTCAAATCATGTGCTTAAGATTAATGCAAAAACATGGACATAAACCAATTGTTTTACTTGGCGGTGGGACTACTAGAATAGGAGATCCATCTGGAAAAGATAAAACAAGAAAAATTTTAGAAGAAAATGAAATAGAAAAAAATATTAAAAGTATAGAGAACATTCTAAAAAAATTTTTAGAGACAAAAGATGAAAAAGTGGCTCCAATTTTTGTTAACAACTACACTTGGCTAAAAAATTTAAATTATATATCTTTTCTAAGAGATATAGGAAAACATTTTACCATAAATAAAATGTTAAGTTTTGATAGTGTTAAGTTAAGGCTAGAGAGAGAGCAATCATTAAGTTATATGGAATTTAATTATATGATTTTGCAAGCTTACGATTTTCTAGAATTAAATAAGAAAGAAAACTGTTTGCTCCAAATTGGAGGGTCAGATCAATGGGGCAATATTGTTAACGGAGTTGAACTCATTAAAAGATATTTATCTAACGAAGTTTATGGTTTAACAACAGAACTTATAACTTTGGCATCAGGCGCTAAAATGGGAAAAACAGAAAGTGGAGCTATTTGGTTAGATAAAAAATTATTTTCAGTATTTGATTATTGGCAATTTTGGAGAAATATCGATGATAAGGATGTATTGAAATTTCTTAAAATGTTTACAGATTTAAATTTAAACGAAATTGAAAATATAAGTACTCAAGACATAAATGAACAAAAAATTATTTTAGCGAACGAGGCTACATCAATTCTTCATGGAGCTAACGAGGCTGCT
>CABZDS010000029.1 GCA_902524595.1 uncultured Pelagibacteraceae bacterium
TAGGCCTGTAATATTTGATTGTATGGTAGATAAAGTTGAGAATTGTTTTCCAATGATACCATCGGGAAAGCCCCATAATCAGATGATTTTAGGACCCAAAGATCAAGAAAGTAATAAAATTACAGGTAAAGGCAAGTCCTTAGTCTAATGTCTAATTCAAAATCAGCTTATAGTCTTTCAAATAAAAAAGAAAGATTTGATACTCACATAATAGTAGTTTGGGTTGATAATGAAGCTGGTGTTTTAGCCAGGGTCGTTGGTCTTTTTTCTGGTAGAGGTTATAATATCGAGTCATTAGCAGTTGCTCAAGTTGATGAAAAATTAAAAATATCTAGAATAACCATTGTTACTACTGGAACACCACAGGTTGTTAATCAAATTAAACTTCAACTAAAAAAGCTAGTGCCTGTTCATAAAGTAGCAGATTTTAAAAGAGAAGATAAAGCAGTCATCTTTAAGGAGATGGCACTATTTAAAATTGTTGGTCCCAATAATAAGTTAGAGAGTGCTTTGAAAGCTTGTAAAAAATACAATCCTGTATTATTAGACAAAACAAAAAAATCGAATGTTATCCAAATTACAGCTTTAAGAAGAGAAATTGATAAAATGTCAAATGATTTGAAAAAATTTGGACTGGTAAGTGTTTCAAGAACTGGAGCCGTAGCTATGACAAGGGGTGCAGACATATTTAAATAATTAATTAGGAGAAATAAAAATGAAAATGTTTTATGAAAAAGATACTGATGCAAATCTAATAAAAGATAAAAAAATTGCAATCTTTGGATACGGTAGCCAAGGACACGCTCATGCTTTAAACCTAAAAGATAGTGGGGTAAGAGAAGTTGTTGTAGCTCTTCGAGAAGGATCCTCAAGCATTAGTAAAGCAGAGTCAAAAGGATTAAAAGTTATGAATCTTTCAGATGCAGCAGAGTGGGCAGATGTTGTGATGATTTTAACTCCAGATGAATTACAAGCAACTATTTACAAAAATCATATTGAGCAACGTGTAAAAGAAGGGACATCTATCGCTTTTGCTCATGGATTAAATGTTCATTATGATTTGATAAAAGCAAGAAAAGATTTAGATGTATTTATGGTAGCACCAAAAGGACCAGGTCACTTAGTTAGAAGTGAATTTGAAAAAGGTGGTGGAGTTCCATGTTTGTTCGCTGTTCATCAAAATGGATCGGGCAAAGCTAGAGATCTAGCTATGTCATACGCTTCAGCTATTGGCGGTGGAAGATCAGGCATAATTGAAACAACTTTTAAGGATGAAGTAGAAACAGATTTATTCGGCGAACAAACTGTTTTATGCGGAGGACTTGTTGAATTAATTAAAAACGGATATGAAACTTTAGTTGAAGCAGGATACGAACCAGAAATGGCTTATTTTGAAACAGTTCATGAAGTTAAACTTATAGTAGATTTAATTTATGAAGGTGGAATAGCAAACATGAACTATTCTATATCAAATACTGCTGAATATGGAGAGTACGAGTCAGGCCCTAGAATAATAAATAAAGAAGAAACAAAAAAAAGAATGAAAGAAGTTTTAGCAGACATCCAGTCAGGTAAATTTACTAAACAATGGATGGATGAATGTAAAAATGGTCAAAAAAATTTCTTAGCAACAAGAGCAAAACTAGCAGAGCATCCAGTTGAAAAAGTTGGGGCAACATTAAGAGAAATGATGCCATGGATAGCTAAGAAGAAGCTTGTCGATAGCGATAAGAAATAACTTGATGCTAAAATTGGGTTATATTTCCCAATTTATTTTGCAATCTGAGCGAGAGCATGTATGATGCTAGAGAAAAAATTATAATGTCAGACAAAGATAAATTATACATATTTGATACGACCATGCGTGATGGTGAGCAATCACCAGGAGCTTCTATGAGTGTCGAAGAAAAAATTCAGATAGCAAGAGTATTTGATGAAATGGGAATAGATATTGTTGAGGCAGGATTTCCAATAGCATCTCCGGGAGATTTTGAGGCAGTTTCTGAAATAAGTAAAATAATGAAAAACTCAATTCCTTGTGGTCTCTCAAGAGCATTGAAAAAAGATATTGATGCATGCCATGAGTCATTAAAACATGCTCCAAGATTTAGGATTCATACTTTTATCTCCACAAGTCCTTTACATATGAAACACAAACTAGAGATGACAAACGAGCAAGTTTTAGATGCAATTAAAGAAAGTGTTACTTACGCAAGAAATTTTACTGATGATGTAGAATGGTCTTGTGAGGATGGAACAAGAACTGATATGGATTTCATGTGCAAAACTGTTGAGCTTGCAATCAATTGTGGAGCTAAAACAATAAATATCCCAGATACTGTTGGATATTCTATACCTGAAGAATTTGCAAAAACAATTAAACACTTAAAAAACAATGTTCCAAACATAGATAAAGCAATATTATCTGCACACTGTCACAATGATCTTGGCTTAGCAGTAGCAAATGCATTGGCTGGAGTTTCAGAAGGTGTAAGACAAATAGAGTGTACAATTAATGGAATAGGTGAAAGAGCAGGAAATGCTGCATTAGAAGAGGTAGTTATGGCAATTAAAACAAGAAATGATCTGATGCCATATAATACAGGTATTAAAACAGAATTAATCAGCAAAGCCTCTAAAATAGTTTCAAATGCGACTGGTTTTCCAGTTCAATTTAACAAGGCAATAGTTGGAAAAAATGCCTTTGCTCATGAGTCAGGTATTCATCAAGATGGAATGTTAAAGAATAGAGAAACTTATGAAATTATGACGCCAGAAAGTGTGGGTGTTAAGAAAACCTCGCTAGTTATGGGCAAACATTCAGGACGACATGCTTTTAAAGATAAATTATCTGACTTAGGTTATTCAGATCTTACAGATGACATTATCCAAGCAGCTTTTGGAAAATTTAAAGTTTTAGCAGACAAAAAGAAACATATTTACGATGAAGATATTGTGGCATTAGTTGATGATAGTTTAATTGTAGATAATAAAATAAATGCGATTAATTTAAAATCTTTAAAAGTATTTGCTGGCACAGGAGAACCACAGAAAGCTGAAATGACATTAGATGTTTATGGTGATATCAAAAATACAACTGAAACTGGGGATGGACCAGTTGATGCAATATTTAAATGTATAAAAAAATTGTTTCCTCATGATGTTAAATTATCTCTTTATCAAGTTCATGCAGTAACAGAAGGTACAGATGCTCAAGCAACTGTTAGCGTAAAAATTGAAGAAAATGATAGGACGACAGTAGGTCAATCAGCTGACACAGATACTTTAGTTGCATCAGCAAACGCATATTTAAATGCATTGAATAAAATGCTTATAAAACGAGAGAAAAAAGCACCATCTCAAAATATTAAACATCAAAAAGTGAAAGGAATATAATAAAATGTCAATGTTTGCCAATTTAAGAAAGTTTTGGAGCCAGGATATGGCAATTGATCTTGGAACAGCTAATACATTGGTAGTTTTAAAAAGCAAAGGTGTGGTTTTAAATGAACCATCTGTTGTAGCAGTTGTTGATAACAAAGGAAAAAAATCAGTTTTAGCAGTAGGTGATGAAGCTAAAACAATGTTAGGAAGAACACCTGGTAACATTCAAGCAATAAGACCTTTGAGGGATGGTGTGATTGCAGACTTTATTGTTACAGAAGAAATGATCAAACATTTCATTAAAAAAGTTCATAAAAAAACTTTGGCCAATCCAAGAATATTGATTTGTGTTCCAACAGGATCCACACCAGTGGAAAGAAAAGCTATTCAAGATAGTGCATTAGCGGCTGGTGCAAGAAGAGTTCAGCTCATTGAGGAGCCAATCGCAGCTGCAATCGGAGCTGGTTTACCAATTCAAGAAGCAACAGGATCAATGGTTGTAGATATTGGTGGCGGAACAACAGAAATTGCTGTGATGTCATTAGGAGGAGTTGTTTACTCAGAATCTTTAAGAGTTGCAGGAGATGCTATGGACAATGCATTAAAAGAATATATGAGAGAAGAATATAATTTGATGATAGGGGACAGCACTGCTGAAAAAATTAAAAAAGATATCGGAACAGCAATTCCAACAAATAACAATACTTATGCAGTCAAAGGCAGAGATTTAAGATCAGGAACCCCTAAAGAGGTAAATATCTCAGAACAAGATACTTCAGAAGCTTTAAACCCAATACTTAAAGAGATTGTATCTGGAATAAAAAAAGCACTAGAAAATACACCACCAGAGTTATCAGCTGATTTAGTTGATATGGGTTTAACAATGACAGGAGGAGGATCACTTTTAAAAAATATAGATAAAAGATTCTCTAAAGAAACTGGATTACCAGTAAATATTGCTGATGATCCACTGTCATGTGTTGCAATAGGAACAGGAAAGGCGTTAGACGATCAAGAAATATTTTCTACTGTACTATCTGAGTATTAAATATTATGTCAACAGAAACGAGTAGAGATGACTTTATTATTGCTATTCGTTCAGCATTTCTAAAAAAAGGAAATAGACAAAAATTTTCTTTATTCACTCTATTAGTAATATCCATTTTAGTTTTATCTTTAGAATATTTTAAAACTGGTCCAGTTAATCAATTTAGATCTATAACAAAAGATATTATATTTAGAGGGTCATATGTTGTATCAAGCCCATTTAAATATGTAAAAAATAAATATTATCT
>CABZDS010000030.1 GCA_902524595.1 uncultured Pelagibacteraceae bacterium
TACTGAGATTAAAATGACGTATAATCCTACCATTTCTATCAGTCTTTGTATTCAAAAAAAGCTTTTTTAATTTTGAGGATTGTATTTGATAAATCTTTACTTTGACATTACTTGCATGAGTTCCATCAGAACCATTCAATAAATGTGAACTAAATTTTGCCATTTTACTCTATTGATGATTTTTCTCTCTTGCTCGCTACAGCAGCAACAATTGGACTTAATACAGGTTTAGCTTTTACATTTACACAAGCAGTTTTTCCGCTTGCAATAGCTCTTTTTAGAGCTGGACCCAATTCTTCCCTTTTTGTAACCAGTTCTCCATGACCTCCAAAGCCTTCAAATATACTGTGGAAAGGTATATCTCTAAAGTCTGTTGCCACTCTTTTTCCGCTTTCAAATAATCTTTCTTGTTGTTGTCCAATTGATGCTAAGCCACCATTATTGTCAATCACAACAACGATTGGTTTCTTTTCAAAAAATGCAGTTTCTATAGACATGCCCCCAGATAAAAAGGCACCATCTCCACTAATTAAAATTACATTCGATTTAGGGTTATTATTTTTTGCAGATAATGCAAATGATACACCAACACCCAGCATACTAAATGTCCCTGGATGTAAAATTCCACCCAATTTTTTTCCTTGAGCTCCCGCTAAATTTATTGCTATCTCCGACCAGAAATGAGTGTTTCCTCCATCAATTACTAACCAATCTTTCTCATCCATTACGTTTTGAACGTCTAACGCTAATTGTAGTGGATGAATTTTTCCTCCATTTTTTTTAGCTTTATCAGCTTCAATTTTTAATTCATTCAAAGATTTAATTACCCAATTTTTTTTTTTATTTTTATTTTCTTGAAACCAACTATTTCCTAAATTCCATTTATTATTTTTCTTTAAATTACATAGAGTATCTAAAAATACTCCTGGATCACATAAAAGGTTATGATCAGCTGCTCTATTAAACTCAATTTCTTCATGGGAACCGTTAATACAAACTAAAGTTGTTGTTTTTGGAATGAAAGGAGGGTTACCAAAATTCATTTGGTTATCTAACCTTGCACCAATCATTAAAACTAAGTCTGAGTTATGTAATGCAAATTCTGAGGGTGGATATTGATGAATATCTGCTAAACCCATATATGCATTTGCCTCTTCTCCTAAAAGTTTTTGATGGTATGGAACATTAAAAATTGGGATATTTAAACTTTCACCTGCATTTTCTAAATTTTTTTCTGAGTTTGACCACCAGACACCATGTCCTCCAATTATGACAGGTTTTTTTGCATTACATACAAACTCAAGTATTTCTGAAAGAGCAATAGGGTCTGGCCACGCTTTAGCAACTGGTTTTGCTTTATGTGAAAATGGTCTTTCCTCAAGGCCAACATTTTCTTCAAATGAGGAAAACATTATATCTACTGGTAAACTTAGATGAACAGCCCCAGGATACCCATTCGTTGCAATTCTGTAAGCTTTATCAACGAATTCTCTAATTCTTGTTCCGTCTGTAATACTTGCACTATATTTTGTAAGAGGAGCGGCTATTGAAACATCATCAATTTCTTTAAAGCCACCCGACCCTTGTCTTTTTAAACTACTTGATCCAGTTATATAAATTATTGGTGTTCTCTCTCCCCATGCTTCCATCATTGATGGTACTGCATTTGCAAAACCCTCTGGCCCAACCAAGCATACTGATGGTTTTCTTGTAATTCTTGTATGTCCATCTGCTAAGTGTCCAGCTATTTGTTCATGAGGACAATTAACTACATCAATTTGACATTCCATGAAACCTTCAATTGCAGGATTACAAAATCCTCCTGATAGAGTAAATACTTTATTAATGCCTTTATCTTTTAATGCCCTTGCAATTAATGCCCCGCCTCTTATTTTTTTTTCCATATTAGTAAGTTGTATTCATAAAAAGTTTCTGCTCGATTATATCAGAAGAAACTTCATTAATGTCATTTAATCCAACCAAACCTAACGTTGTGCTAGTTTCTTCTTTAATTATATCTACAATTCTTCTTAACCCACTAGCTCCATCAGCTCCCATAGCATACATTACAGGCCTTCCAATCATTGAAAAATCTGCACCTAAAGCTAATGATCTTACAATATCACTCCCACTTCTTATTCCACTATCAAATATAATTGGAAAATTATTTCCTACTGCCTCTCTAATAAAAGGTAAAATATTTATTGCTGCTGAGGCACTATCTAATTGTCTACCTCCATGATTTGAAACTTGGATAGCATCAGCACCCATTTCTTTAATTTTAACTGCATCATCAGATGACATGACACCTTTTACAATTAATTTGCCTTTCCATTTATTTCTTACTCTTTTTAGAGTTTCCCAATCTGTTTTTCCTCTACTTTCTTTTCTTTTAAAAATACCTTTTCCACTTTTTGAAGTTTCATAATTCATTGGCTTTGGTATTCCATTAAGCAACGTAGATATTGACCAAACAGGATGAGTTGCAAAATCAAAAAATTGTTTAGGCCCTATTTTAAATGGATATGAAAATCCATTTTTATCATCTCTAGTTCTTCTTGATAAAACTGGAACATCAACAGTAAGTATAGCAACTTCATAGCCAGTTTTTTCAGCTCTATCCAGCAATTCCATGACAAAAGCTTCATCTTGAAAAATATAAAGTTGAAGCCATGAATGACCTTCTGAAAGCTCATACATTTTCTCTAAGGTAGTTGTGGAAGCCATCGATACACAGGTTGGTATATTATTTCTTGCACTCTCTTTTGCCAACATAGAGTCTGCATTTGGCCATGAAAGATTTGTCATACCCATTGGAGCAAACCCAAAAGGATAGTCAAAGTTAAATCCAAGAATATTTTTTTTTAATTTCCTTTCCTCTACATTTCTTAGAACTCTTGGCTCAAGACGTATTTGGTCTAAAGCAAAACTATTAATTTCCGACAATTTTTCATCTCCTGATGCACCATCAATAAAATCATAAACTAGCTTTGGTAATCTTTTCTTTGATAGTTTTTTTGCGTCATCAATGCTAAAAATTTTATTACTGGCTTTAATATTATCCATTTAATTTCTTTATATATGTTTTTAAACTAATCTTATCATGTCTAGTTACATAATAAGCATCATGATTAATTCTTGAAGAATAAACTTCTGAAGGAACTCCGTCAATAAAAAGCACAGCTACACCGTCATCAATAGCTATTCCATCTGGCAAATTTCCATTTTTAATTTCAGTAATAAATTGTTGAAGTCGATTATTATCCGAAGAATGCGGTGTGCAGCTTCCATCTAATAAATTTATTCCTTTTAATGGACTTAACTCTTTATTAACTGAGTCTGATAATATCCAATCAAACCAACAGACAGCTCCAGCACTTATTCCACTTAAAACTATTCCTTTTTCATATGCATTTTTAAATACTTTGATTAGACTATGTCTTTTCCAAATATTAATCATTTCAGAGGTATTGCCACCCCCTACATAAATTATATCTTTGTTTAAAAGCCATTCATTAAAACCTCCTACACTTGAACAGAGATTAAAATGAGATAATTTAAATTTTTCTGAATCAAATCTTTTATAAAAAAGATCGGTCTTTTCTTGATTATCATTGCTAGCCGTAGGTAAAAAACCGATATTAATATTTGATTTATTAACTTGATTTATAACATATTCATCCAAGTCTTCATCAGAAGAATGTGTAAATCCACCACCGCCAATTGCTATTATTATTTTTTTATTCCTGACCACGGAGAAGGACCTATTGGAATATCTATTTTTAAACCTCTTACAATTTCATTTTTAAAATCATACATTGGTAAAGTGCATATCTCACCTTTATGAATTGTATTATCATTACAATTAACATCCACAATTAACCCAGGTTTATGTTCTGAGGAATTCATTAAAACAATTCCAACACCACATTTTTGAAAAGGCGACCAAGTACTTGATGTAACTTTTCCAACTATCTCATTCTTAATTTTTATGTAGGTTCCTTTCAAAGCAGTGCCATTTTCAACTCGTATTCCCCAACATCTTTTCTCTTTATTGGCAGTCATCAATGCCGATTTTCCAATAAAATAATTTTTTTTTAAATCAACATATTTACCTAAACCAACATCATATGGGTTCGTCTCATGATTAAAGTCTTGCCCAGCTGATAATAATCCAGATTCTATTCTTTTACATCTGAAACCGGGAGTACCTGTTAGTATCATTCCCATTTTTTTTCCCTGTTCAAATATGTGATCTCCAACTTTTTCGGTATTATTATTTTTTCTAAAATAAATTTCCCAACCAAGTTCATTACTAAAACCTGATCTACTTATGATTACCTTTTCATTAAGTATAGATATCTCTTTCCAATCAAAATATTTCCAATTACCAGGAAAAGTTTCTTTACTTAAAACTTTTAAAAGATCCATGGATTTTGGTCCTTGAATTTGACTTACCCAAACCTCTGGGTCAGAAATTTTTACATCTAGATTATCAGTGTGAGCTTTATACCATGAAAAAAGATCACCATCAGCTTGAACAAACCAAAATTTATTTTCTTCAAGTTTTATTAAAACTCCATCTGTCAACATACCTCCGTCATTGTAACAAGCAAATTGGTACGAGCA
>CABZDS010000031.1 GCA_902524595.1 uncultured Pelagibacteraceae bacterium
CTCCAATTCCCCAAAAAATAATTTTTTTTCTTTGCTCGGTAGGAAATTGAGAGGCAACCATTCCAATTATAATTGCGTTATCTCCAGCTAAAACTAAATCGATAAAAACTATTTGAAAAAAAATTACTATCTGTTCGGTCATCTTCTACTATCCTCAATTATCATATCAGCTGCTTTTTCCGCAATCATTATTGTCGGAGCATTTGTATTTCCTGATGTGATATGAGGCATAACAGAGGCATCTACAATTCTTAAATTTTCCAGTCCATGAGCGACTAATCGATCGTTAACGACAGCATTTTCATCTTTACCCATTCTACATGTACTTACTGGGTGGAAAATAGTATTTGCAAATTTTCCAGCTTCGGTTGCTAATTCTTCATTATCTGTAATATTGATTCCCGGTCTTAACTCTTCAGGTTGGTAATCTTTATAAGCTTCAGACTCCATAACTATTTTTCTAACAATTTTTAATGCTTTTCCTGCAATTTCACGATCTTCATCAGTTGATAAATAATTCATCTTAATTTTTGGCGAAACTCTAGTATCTGGAGATTTTAACTCTATAGATCCTCTGCTTGTAGGTCTAACATTTGTAATTGTTGGAGTGAAAGCTGGAAATTTATGTAAAGCTGATTTTCCTAAAAGATCAGTGCTTGCTGGTGAAATATGAAATTGAAGATTTGGAGTTTCTAAATGTTCATCACTTTTAACAAAACCACAAACATAACTTGCACCAACTGTTAAAGGACCTTTTCTTAATAAAAAGAATTTTAAACCAGATAAAATCTTTTTAGTAAAACTATAATAAATATCGTTCAAAGTTTCTAAATTTTTAATTTTGTAAACAGGTCTTAGCATTAAATGATCAGTTAGATTTCTCCCAACTCCTTGATGATCTTTTAATACATTAATATTGTTTTCTTTTAGAAGTTCACCCGGTCCAATTCCTGATGCTTGTAATATATGAGGTGAACCAATTGTTCCAGCACTTAATATAATTTCTTTATTAGTCTCAACAGAAAATTCATTTCCATCTATCCAATAATTTACTTTTTTTGCCTTTTTATTTTCAAATTCTATATTTTTAATATGTGCTTTAGTTATAATTTTTAAATTTTTTCTACTTTTAACAGGATTTAAATAGCCAACTGCAGTGCTGCATCTAAAACCATTTTTAATTGTAAATGGAAAATATCCCATTCCTTCGTTATCACCGTTGTTAAAATCATCAGTTCTTTTATAACCATGCTCTTCAGCAGCATCTAAAAATAAATCGAGAACTTTAAATGTCGCTCTAATCTTCTCAACTGCAATAGGTCCTCCAGAACCATGAAATTCATTTTCACCGAATTGAAAATCTTCAGACTTTTTAAAATAAGGAAGAACATCATCCCAAGACCAACCAACATTACCTAATTGTCTCCAATAATTATAATCATTAGATTGACCTCTGATATAAAGCATTCCATTAATAGATGAGCTTCCACCTAATGTTTTTCCTCTTGGATAAACCATTTGTCTGTTATCGCAATTAGGTTCTTTTTCTGTATTAAAACACCAATCTGTATCTGGATTGTGCATCGTTTTGAAATAACCACCTGGAATATGTATCCATGGATTAGTATCTTTACCGCCAGCTTCTAATAACAAAATTTTATTTTCTGGATTTGCAGATAATCTATTAGCTAAAACACATCCAGCTGATCCAGCACCAATAATTATGTAATCAAACTTGTCCATTTGTTTAATGTTAATCTTTAATGAATATTTAATGTTTTTAAACATTTTTCTTAAAAAAATGTCGAAATGACACTTGTATGCAACTTAGATTTTTGAGAGGATCTTAACATTATAAATAAAAAGAGAGGGATATAATGAAAAAAATCGTTTCAGCGTTATTTGCTGCTTTTCTAGTATTTGGATTTATTTCAAATGCTAATGCTGCAAAAACGTTAAAGTGTCAGACGGTTATTAGCGCTAAAGGTGATGAAGCGGTAATGTTAAAAGACTTTACTGACAACGTAACAAAACTAACAGGCGGATCTTTAAAATTTGAAATTATGCCAGCAGGTACAGTTGTAGGAGTTAAAGAAACTCTTGATGCTGTAGATAAGGGTTTGATTGATTGTGGATTTGCTTGGACTCACTATTGGTCTGGAGAACATCCAGCTGCTATGTTATTTGGTTCGCCAGTAGCAGGTGGTGGTGTTGGAATAGATAATATCGCATTCTTGTCATGGTTTTTATATGGTGGTGGAGAACAACTTTATGACAGACTTTGGGGAGAAATGAAGAGAGACATTAAAGGTTTCATGCTTCAACCAGTTGGACCAGAAGCTCTTGGATGGTTCCCAAGACAAATAAAAGACATGGATGATTTCAGAACATTTAAGTTTAGAACTCCTCCAGGAATTCCAGGTCAAACATATAAAGACATTGGAATAGCTTCAGTTGCAATGGGTGGTGGAGACATCTTACCAGCATTGGAAGCAGGAACTATTGATGCTGCTGAGTGGTGTTGTCCTCAGCCAGATAAAGTGTTTGGTATACATAAAGTATTAAAGCACTACTATTTACAAGGCTTACACCAAGTAGTCGTAAATGCTGACTTTTATCTAAACAAAAGCACTTACGATAAGTTCACTGACCATGAGAAATTTTCAATGAAGATGGCTGCTGATGCGTCGTTGATGAGAGCTTTAGCTTACAGAATCAACACTAACGGATTAGCACTTAAAGATCTAACTGAAAATCACGGTGTAATACTTGAGGATACACCAGCTGATTATTTCCCAGCTTATATGGCTGCAGCGAAAGCAACTTTAGAGAAAAATGCAAAAGAAAACGCATTCTTTAAAGAAGTTTATGATTCAATGATAAGCTTTGCTAAAACTGCTGTACCATTCTGGTCAGGTGCACAAACATCGAATGCTAAGCTAGGAATGGCTTATGCTAACTCGTTGAAAAAATAAAATAAAGTTATTAAGCGGGCTTTTATAAGCCCGCTTTTTTTTTCTAAAATTTATATGTCGGATAATCCAAAGTTAGATATTTCAGATGAAATGATAGCCGAAAGGCGATCAGGATCTGGAAAGATGCCTGATGATATGCCAACTTGGATGGCTAAAACTATAATTAATATAGATAAGTTTAGTAAACTAATAGGAAACATAGTTTGTTGGATTACAATCCCACTAATGCTTGGGATGGTATATGAGGTTTTAGCAAGAAAATTATTTTTAGCTCCTACAATCTGGGCTTACGATATGAGCAGGTTTTTTTATGGAGCATTATTTATGTTAGGAGCAGGATACGCGCTTTCAAAAGGTGTTCATATTAGAGCAGATTTTTTATACAGAAATTTTAAAGTTAAAACTCAAGGAAGAATAGATTTTTGGCTTTACTTATTATTTTATTTTCCAGGATTAATAGTCTTTTTGTATATGACAACAGGTTTTGTCCAAGAAAGTATAATGAGAAATGAAAGAGGGATGGATACAACATGGATGCCTTATATGTGGCCGATAAAATCTTGTCTATGGATTGGAATTGTTTTCCTTCTAATCCAAGGTGTTTCAGAACTTTTTAAAAGTTATTACGCAGCCGTCAAAGGTAAATGGCCAGGTAGTTAATGCTTTCAAATTTAATAGATCCTGCAATTTTAGGTTTCATACTTATAGGTGTGATGTTGTTTGCAATTTTTATAGGATTTCCAATTTCTTTTACTCTTATTTTTTTAGGTTTCGTTTTTGGTTATTTGGGTTTTGGAAAATTAGTTTTCTATTTAATGACACTACAATTTTCTATGGTGATGACCGAACAAACTCTCGCCGCCGTCCCCTTATTTGTATTTATGGGAATAATGATGGAACAAGCAGGTTTAATGGAGAGATTATTTTCAGCTTTCCAAATGATGTTGGCAAGAGTTAGAGGCTCTTTATATTATGCAGTTTTATTTGTTTCAGTAATATTCGCAGCTGCAACTGGAATAGTTGGTGCATCAGTTACAATTCTTGGAATTATGGCTGCTAAATCAATGAACAGGTCCAATTATGATGTAAAATTAGCCGCTGGTACAATTACTGCTGGAGGAACTTTAGGTATTCTAATTCCACCGAGTATTATGCTTGTAGTTATGGGTCCAATTATGGAAATTCCTGTAACTGATTTATTCGCTGCAGCAATAGTTCCAGGAATATTGTTAGCATGCTTATATGCTGCATACACTACATTCAGATGTATGATGAACCCAAAATTAGGTCCACCCATACCAGAGGAATTAAGAACAACAGATTTAAAAAAATTATGGCTTGAATTTTTCTTAGGATTAGTGCCACCCGCTG
>CABZDS010000032.1 GCA_902524595.1 uncultured Pelagibacteraceae bacterium
TGACAATTATAGTAATAGAATTGGATATGGAGGTGGATTTTACGACAGATATTTGGAAAAAATTTCTAAAATAAAAAATTGCTTAATAATTGGTCTAGCTTTTTCACATCAAAAAGTTAATAAAATCAAGATTGAAAATTTTGATAAAAAATTAGATTTAATTTTAACAGAAAAACAAATATAAAAATGAAAATTTTATTTTTAGGCGATATAGTCGGAGATACAGGTTTTAAATCTGTAAAGGAAAATTTACCAAATATAATTAAAAAAAAAGATATTGATTTTGTTTGTGTTAATGGAGAAAATGCTGCCACCCAAGGTGTTGGTTTAACTGAAAATATTGCCAATGAACTTTTTAATGCAGGTGTTGACGTTATAACGACAGGTAATCATGTATGGGATCAAAAAGAAATTTATGAATTCATTAAAACTGAAAATAAATTATTAAGACCACTTAATATGAGTGGAAACTTACCTGGCGATGGCTTTTCAATATATAGTTCAAAAAAAAATTTTAAAGTTGGTGTGCTTAATCTTATGGGCAATGTTTTCATGAAAAAGTCTGATGATGTTTTTAAAATTGCTTTAGAGTTTATTTCAAAAAAAAAAATTTCTAAAGATTATGACTTTTTAATTGTGGATTTTCATGGAGAAATTACCAGTGAAAAAATGGCAATTGGAAAACTTTTTGATGGATATGCAACTTTAGTGGTGGGCACACATACACATGTTCCAACAAATGATGCTAGAGTTTTAAAAAATGGAACCGGATACATAACTGATGCTGGGATGTGTGGTGATTATGACTCCGTTATAGGCATGGATGCACAAAATTCTATTAATAAATTTTTAAAAAAAGAAGCGTCAAAACATTTTCCTGCTAAGGGAGAGGCATCTATAAGCGGAGTAGTAGTATATTGTAATAAAAGCAATGGACTTGCAAAAAAAATTGAAAGTTTCATTTTTGGGGGAAGTTTAAAAAATATTAATTAACTATGGCTGGACATTCTCATTGGGCAGGCATTAAACATAAAAAAGGCAAGGCTGATAAACAAAGATCTAAAATTTTTTCTAAATTATCCAGAGAAATAACGGTAGCCGCAAAACAAGGTGATAAAGACCCAGACATGAATGCAAGATTAAGATCGGCAATACAATCAGCTAGATCAGCCAATATGCCCAAAGAAAATATAGAGAGAGCAATTGAAAAATCCTCAAATAATGATCAATCAAATTTTGAAAATATTAGATATGAAGGTTTTGGACCATGTAAGTCAGCTGTAATTGTCGAAGCATTAACTGATAATAAAAATAGAACTGCCTCTAACATTAGAACAATTTTCTCAAAAAATAATGGTTCGTTAGGAACCCAAGGATCTGCATCACATAATTTTCAAAGATTAGGGATTATTAAAATAGATAAAAAAGAAATTGAGCAAGAAAGAATTTTTGAGTTAGCAATCGAGGCTGGTGCAAGCGATTGTATATCTCGTGAAGAATTTCATGAAGTACATACAAATATTGATGAAATATATGAAGTTAAAAAAAAGTTTGAGAAAGTCATTGCAAACTTTTTATCCACTGAAATTGAATGGTTGCCTATAAATAAATTATCACTTAGAGGAGAAGAAATTCAAAATATGGTAAAATTTATAGAAATACTTGAGGAAGAAGACGATGTACAAAATGTTTATACCAATGTTAACTTTGAGGCTTAAATGATTATAGTTGGAATTGATCCTGGAATCGCAGGTGCTATATGTTTTTTTTCTAATGGAAATATAATAGATGTGATTGATATGCCTACTATGGCCGAAGGAAAAAAAAATAAAAAACAAGTTAATGGTAGACAAATTTTTAATGAAATAAAAACAATAAAAAGTAAATTTTTAGATGAAAATATAAGTGTTGTAATTGAACAAGTTTCAGCAATGCCAGGACAAGGTGTTACAAGCATGTTTAACTTTGGACAATCTTATGGAGTAATTAAAGGTATTTGTTCAGCAATGGAACTACCGATATATTATGTAAGACCAGCAAAGTGGAAAAAATATTTTAATTTGATTAATTCAGAAAAAGACGCGAGTAGAACTAAAGTGATAGAAATGTTTCCTAAAATTTCTCATAAACTTTCTAGAAAAAAAGATAATAATAAAGCTGACTCTATTTTAATTGCAAAATTCTTTGAAAACACAAGGGAAAATAACAATAACTAGTCCAATAGAGTTTTTTGAAGTCAAATTAATGACATATCTATTGAAAAAGATTTAAAAGACATCGAAAATGATGATATGATACTAGATGTCGGATCAAAAACTTTATTAGAAATTAAAAAAATTATTGATGACTCTTCAACTTTACTATGGAATGGACCGCTAGGCTATTTTGAAAATCAGAATTTTTCACAAGGAAGTTTAGAAATAGCAAAATATATTGCTGGAAAAAGTGAAAAAATTTTTTCTGTAGTTGGAGGCGGCGATACAGTAGCAGTTATTAATTCTCTTAATATAAGTAATAAATTTAATTTTGTTTCAACCGCTGGTGGAGCTTTTTTAGAATATCTTGAAGGCAAGGATCTCCCTGGTATAAAAGCATTAAATTAAATGTCTGAATTAAACAAAATTGCTCTTCAAATATTATCTGAGGGTAAAGGTATTCTTGCAGCAGATGAAAGTACAGCTACGATGTCAAAAAGATTAGATGCAGTAAAAGTACAGTCCAACGAGATTAATAGACTACTATTTAGACAAACACTTTTTTCATCACTATCTATGAAGGAATGCATTGGAGGTGTAATATTATATGATGAAACAATAAGACAAAAAACATCTACAGGAAAAACTATACCTGAGCTAATAAACTCAAGTGGATCATTAACAGGAATTAAAGTTGATACCGGAGCAAAAATATTGGCGGGATCTATAGAAGAAAAAGTTACTGAAGGCTTAGATGGTTTGAGAGAAAGATTAAAAGATTATTATAAGCTTGGAGCGAGATTCACTAAATGGAGGGGTGTCTACTCAATATCTAATAAATATCCAAGCGATCTATCAATATCATCAAATGCTCATGCATTAGCTAGATATGCTTCACTAGTTCAAGAAGCTGAAATGGTTCCTATAATTGAACCAGAAGTTCTAATGGATGGTGAACATACGGCTAGAGATTGTCTGAATAAAACTTCTCGAGTGATTAGAAGATGTTTTGAAGAATTAGAATTAAACAATGTTGATTTGAGTGGAATAATATTAAAACCAAATATGATTTTACCTGGAGCAAATTCAAATGAAAAAATCTCTAATGAGGAAATAGCAGAACTTACTTTAGAGTGTTTAAAAAATAATGTGCCTCCTACGGTTCCAGGCATTGCTTTTCTTTCAGGAGGTCAATCAGAAATAGAAGCAACAGCGAACTTAAATAAAATAAATATTAAAAATGACACAGATTTTATATTGAGTTATTCTTATGGGAGAGCACTACAACAAAGCGCTCTAAAATTTTGGTCAAAAGATATAAATAATATAGCTGGAACGCAGGAAATATTTGATCATAGAGCTAAAATGTGTACTTTAGCTTCTCAAGGAAAATGGTCTGAAAATCTTGAAAATAAGAAATAAGAAATTTATTTATTTAATATCGCCCAATAAAATCATTAATAGATCATTTTATAATAGTT
>CABZDS010000033.1 GCA_902524595.1 uncultured Pelagibacteraceae bacterium
CCGGGTAGATTTGAAGGTAAAGATGTAACTGTTGTTGATGTTTTTGAAGGTGTTGGAAAATATACATCAAAAAAAATGACAGCTCATGCTCTTAGAAAACTAGAATTAAAAGCTTGCCCAAGTGCAGGTGCTTGTGGTGGTCAATTTACTGCAAACACGATGGCATGTGTTTCAGAAGCAATTGGATTAGCTTTACCATATTCAGCAGGAACACCTGCTCCTTATAAAGAAAGACATAAGTATGCGATTAACAGCGGCAAAGCTGTAATGAAACTTTTAGAAAAAAATATTAGACCAAGAGATATTGTTACAAGAAAAGCATTAGAAAATGCTGCAACAGTTGTTGCTGCAACAGGAGGTTCTACTAATGCAGGTTTACATTTACCAGCGATTGCAAATGAAATTGGAATTAAATTTGATTTAATGGATGTTGCAAAAATTTTTAAAAGAACTCCATATCTTGCCGATTTAAAACCTGGTGGAAAATATGTTGCTAAAGATATGTGGGAAGCAGGTGGGGTTCCAATGCTTTTAAAAACTCTTTATGATGGTGGATATATTCATGGAGATTGTATGACTGTTACAGGAAAGACAATGAAAGAGAATTTAAAAAATGTAAAATTTAATCCAAAACAAAAAGTAATGAGAAGTTTTAAAAATCCAATTACACCAACTGGTGGAGTTGTTGGATTAAGAGGTAATTTAGCTCCTGAAGGTGGAATTGTTAAAATTGCAGGTTTAAAAAAATTACAATTTACTGGAAGAGCAAGATGTTTCGACTCTGAAGAAAAAGCTTACAAAGCTGTAAAAGAAAGAAAATACAAAGACGGTGATATAATTATAATTAGATATGAAGGTCCAAAGGGTGGTCCAGGAATGAGAGAAATGTTGCAGACAACGGCAGCAATCTATGGTCAAGGAAAAGGGGAGAAAGTAGCCCTTATAACGGACGGTAGGTTCTCTGGGGCTACCAGAGGCTTCTGTATCGGTCATGTGGGTCCTGAGGCCTCTATAGGCGGTCCAATAGCCCTTTTAAAGAACGGAGATATAATTGATATAGATGCAAAGAAAGGGACTATTAACGTTAGATTAAGTAAAAAAGAGCTTAGTTTGAGAAAAAAGAAATGGAAACAAAGAAAAATGAACTTTGGAAACGGAACTCTTTGGAAATATGCTCAAACAGTAGGACCAGCTTATTTAGGTGCACCTACTCATCCAGGTGGCAAAAACGAGGTTAAAACTTACGCAGATATTTGATGAAAATTAGACCTGTAATACTTTGTGGTGGTGCAGGAACACGCCTTTGGCCCAATTTAAAAAATACTCAAGCAAAACAATTTATTGATTTTGGTGGTTGGACTTTATTGCAAAAAGCTTTTGAAAGAATAAATAATAACTCTTACGATTTTCCAATTATCAGTACAAATCTTAAGTATTTAAAAGATATTAAGAAAACACTGAATAAATCTAAAATAAAAAAATATAAAATAATATTAGAACCAGCAAAAAAAAATACTGCTCCAGCAATTTTAGTGAGTGCTTTAATTAAAGAAATTCCATCTGATCAACCAATAATATTTTTTACCTCAGATCATTTGATTGAAAATCCTAGTATTTTAACAAGATCTTTAAAAATTAATGTTAAAAATTTAAGTGATGAAAATATATTTATATTTGGGATTAAACCTACAAGACCATCCAATGAGTACGGATATCTTAAAACAAAAAGTATTAATAAGTTAAATAAAGTTACTAAATTTATTGAAAAACCAACAGAGCAAAAAGCCAAAAAGATAATTAAATCCGGTGGTTATTGGAATTCTGGTATGTTTTACTTAAAAAAATCATCAATAATTAATAACTTTAAAAAATATCAATCTGGTATTTATAAATCGTGTCTAAAATCTTTGGAAAAATCTAAAATTAAAAATAATACGTATTTTTTGAATAAAAAATTCTTTGATAAATGTAGGGAAATTTCTTTCGATTATGCAATTCTTGAAAAATCAAAAAATATAAATGCAATAAAGCTTAGTATTCAATGGTCAGATCTGGGAAATTGGTTTGAAATATCAAAAATATATAAAAAAAATAAAAATAAATACTTTAGGAAAAAAAATGTTTTTCATAGACCATGGGGGAGGTATACAAATCTATACGAGGGTAAAAATTTTCTAGTAAAGGAATTAGTAGTTAATCCTAACTCTAAATTAAGCTTACAAAAGCATTTTCATCGATCTGAATATTGGACTATTACTGATGGAAAACCTCTAATTACATTAAACAAGAAGAATTTCTTTAAAAAACCAGGAGAAAAAATTTTCATACCAAGAGAAGCAATTCATCGAATAGAAAATAAATTTAAAAAAAAAGTAAAAATTATTGAAATACAAACTGGACCTATTTTAAAAGAGACAGATATAGTTAGATATCAAGATATTTACGGTAGAGTTAATTAATACTCTTTATGGATACATTAGTATTTTCTGTCGTTTTATTGGCAGCACTACTTCATGCCACTTGGAATGGTATGGTCAAAAAACACTCGGATAAAGCAGTTGCTCTAGCTGGTATAATTTTAGGTCATATACCTTTTTCAATTGTTGCAATAATATTATTACCTGTACCCTCAATTGAAAGTATACCTTATATCTTTGCAAGTATTGTTGTTCACATCGGCTATCAATGGTTCTTGCTTAAATCATATGAAATTGGAGATTTGACAAAAGTCTATCCCATAGCAAGAGGGACGGGACCTTTATTTGTAACTGTAATTTCAATTTTATTGTTAGGAGTAATGTTAAATAAATTAATACTGATCTCTATTTTCTTAATATGTTTTGGCATTTTTTTTCTTGGTATATCTGATTATAAAAACAGTAGCTTAAATGTAATTAAATTTTCTTTTATTACAGGTCTATTTATTGGCTCATACTCACTTATAGATGGATATGGAGCAAGAATAAGTAATTCTGCAATATCTTTTGTCAGCTGGTCTTTCATATTAAACGCTATGATTTTTCCATTTATTCTTAGTTTAAGAGGTCAAAAGGATATTATTAAAAGAGTTTATAGAGACGGTAAAATGATATTTTTTTACGGTGTAACATTATCATATGCTAGTTATGCCTTGGCTGTATGGGCATTTACAAAAGCTCCAATACCTGTTGTTACATCTTTAAGAGAAACAAGTATTTTATTATCAATATTTATTGGATATTTTTTATTAAAAGAAAAAATCACACCAGCTAAGATAATTTCTATTTTGTTTATCCTAGCAGGTGCGATTGGATTAAAATTAGTTTAAAACCAATTATTTGGAATAATTATATAATGAATTCCTAGAACTATTCCAACTGATACACTAAGTCCAAATATCATTTTTAAGAAATCTTTTCCTATTAAAGGGAAAACATATCCAAATTTATATTCTTTATTCATTGAAGCAATTGCTAATTCTCGACCACATAATAATCCAACAAAAACCCATGTTGTAGACATAGGTAAATCGTTTAGTTCTTTAAAGTAGAATAAGACAGCAGCATATATTACGTTAATAATTGTCGCTGATCTTGCA
>CABZDS010000034.1 GCA_902524595.1 uncultured Pelagibacteraceae bacterium
ATTAGTCTTATCTGTGTCCAAGCAAATACCCAGGGTATTGCTCTTAAACCTTTAATATTATCAACATTCTTTCTTTTAGACGGTCTTGATCCAATTGAAAGTTTTCCTAAAGACACATGTGGCGTAACGGTTTTAAAATATTTAATAAAATCAGAACTTTGATTAATGTTTTTTCTATATGAACTTTTTGAAATATCAGACATTTTTTCAATTAAATTTCTCCAATCTTTTTTAGGGAGTGGCGGTGGGGTTAATGTTGCCTCCATTACCGCTCCTATATAGCTACATAAATTATAAATTGCTAAAGGCTGATATCCATATTTCTGTTGAATAACTTCTCCTTGGTCAGTTATTCTGATTTTTCCATTAACTGTACTTGGCGGTTGAGATTTCAAAGTAGCTTGAATTGGCCCCCCACCTCTCCCCGCTGAACCTCCTCTTCCATGAAAGAAAGTGACATCTATTTTATATTTTTTCGCAATTTTAATAATTTCTTCTTGAGCCTTATATTGATGCCAACTTGCACAAATTTTTCCAGCATCTTTGCTTGAGTCTGAATATCCAATCATGACTTCTTGTTTATTTTTTATTAAATCTCTGTACCACTTTAATGAAAACAAGCTGGCCATTATTGATTTTGCATTAATTAAGTCATCTAATGTTTCAAATAAAGGGACAACTCTTAATTTATTTTTGATATTTGCTTCTTTTTGCAAATATAAAACAGAGAGAATATCAGATGCAGATGATGTCATTGAAATAACATAAGCCCCTAAACATTCAGGTGGCTCTTCAGATAAAATTTTAAATGTTGACCAAACTTCTTTGTTTTCTTTATTTTTAAAATTAAAGTTTTTTATGAAATTTGATTTTTTTTTCGTTTTAGATGATAAAAATTTAATTTTTTCCTCCTCACTCCATTTTAAATAATTAAGATTGATTTTTTTCTTAACAAGCTCATTTATTAACTGTGAATGTCTCGATGATTCTTGTCTAATATCTAGTTTTGCTAAATTAATTCCAAAACATTTTGTCCTTCTCATTAAATCTAATAATTCACCACTTGCGATATTTTCGCTTTGATTTTTCTCTAAAGATTCACGGACAATTCTAAGTGGTTTTAAAATTTCCTCTTTTGAGTTTAGTAATTTGTTATAGTCCAAAGGTTTTTTATTCACTATGAACTGTTCAATTGCTCGATGAGTGAATCGTATTTTATCTCTTAAAGGTCTTAAGAAAACTCTATAAGGTTCAAATGATTTTCCCGTAAGTTTTTGAATTTTTTTTGAACACTTTTTCATGGAATATGATCTAATTAACTTAGTTAATTCTTTTTCGTACAATTTTGCTGCTTCCCATCTTGATAATAACAAAACTTCTTTAGTTATTTTTGATGTTACATTTGGATTTCCATCTCTATCACCACCCATCCATGATCCAAACTCAATAGGATTAAAATTTTTTGGTAAACCTTTGCCCATATTTTTCAGAAATATCTCATTAAGTCTCCTGTAAACTTTTGGTACTGTTTCCCAAAGGCTGTCCTCTATTATAGCAAGACCCCAGCGCGCTTCATCAGCTGGAGATGGTTTAGATCTTTTTAAATCATCTGTATTCCAGATAATGGTAAATTCATCATGAATTTTTTTATTTAAAGATTTTATTTTTGAAGAGTGATCTTTAAATAACTCTCTATCCTCAAGTATTTCTGTAATTTTATGATATTTTTGAATTAAAGTTCTTCTTTTGACCTCTGTTGGATGAGCTGTCAAAACTATTCCAATATTTAGATTTTTTGCAAAACTATATATTTTATTATTATTAATTTTTTTATTTTTAAATAATTTCTCAAAAATTTCTTCTATAAAAATATTTTTTTGATTTTTGCCGTCTCTTTTATTTTCATACTGATTAAGTTGTCTAGATGCATCAATAGACTCGGCAAGATTTATAAAATTCATAAAATGATTAAATGCTCTTGCAAGCTTATAAGTATTTTTAGGATTAATACTTTTTATTTCACTAGAAATTTTTTTATATGATCTTTTTTGGATTTTATTTGCTTTTGATAACTTTCTAATTTTCTCAACAAGATTATAAAAGCTTTTCCCTTCTTGTTCTTTAATTACATTTCCTAATGAATTTCCTAGAAATCTAACATCTTCTCTTAAAGATTTTGTTGGAATTCTTTCGTAATATAGGTCTCTTTTGATCACAATATATTATATCAAAAAAAGAGATTATATTTGGATTAAATTGCAACTACTTTTGATTTTTGTTCACCAAGAAGTTCAATTGAAAGCCTCATTTCATCACCTGCTTTTAAAAATTTTTGAGGCTTCATTCCCATACCAACCCCTGGGGGTGTTCCCGTGGTAATAATATCTCCTGGTTGAAGGGACATATATCGACTAACATATGAAACAATATGATCTACATTAAAAATCATTGTTTTTGTATTACCTGTTTGCATTCTTTCACTATTTAAATCTAATTCCATATTTAGATTGTTTACATCATTAATCTCATCTTTAGTTACAAGATATGGACCAACAGGACCAAATGTGTCGTGCGACTTACCTTTTACCCATTGTCCCATTTTTTCTATTTGCCACTCTCTCTCACTTACATCATTAACTAAACAATAGCCTAAGATATAATCTTGTGAATTTTTTTCCGGAATATTTTTAGCATTTTTTCCAATAACTAAACCTAGCTCAACTTCCCAATCTAGTTTTTTAGAATAGCTTGTAATTTCAATTTCATCATTTGGACCATTAATTGAACTAGTTGCTTTCATAAACACAATTGGTTCTGTTGGTGGTTTTGCTCCAGTTTCCGCTGCATGGTCAGAGAAATTTAATCCGATTGCAATAAATTTTCCTGGTTTAGTTATGCATGAACCAATTCTTGTATTATTCGAAATTTCTGGCAGTGATGATAAATCGATTTGCTTGATTTTTTCAAATGTTTCAAAATTTAAATGATTTGGATCTAAATCATTTATATGATCGGATATATCTCTTAACTTTCCATCTTTATCTAATATAGCTGGCTTTTCTTGATTTTTTTCTCCTACTCTTAGTAATTTCATTTTATCTCCAATAATTATTTATAGCTTTTGTATAACGAACTATGATCATAATTACCTAAACCCTTTTTAACAAGCTTATTATACATTTTTTTTACTATTTTAGATAAAGGTAATTCTAACTTTTTATTTTTTGCACAATCAAGGATGTTATTCATATCTTTTAATTGTGAAAAATTTTTTCCTCTTGGTTTAAAATCCTTTTTGATCATTCTTAGTCCATGAGTTTGTAAAACTTTACTATCAGCCCATCCACCTTTTAATGCGTTGAGGATATTTATTGGATTTACATTGTTTTTTTGTGATAATTTTATAGCTTCTGCAACAGATCCAATTGTAATTCCTACTATTATTTGATTAGCTAATTTTGCTATTTGACCTGCAGAATTTTTTCCAACTAAAACAGGATTACCTAATTTCTTAAGTATATTTAAATTTTTAGAAAAAA
>CABZDS010000035.1 GCA_902524595.1 uncultured Pelagibacteraceae bacterium
AATGAGAAATTAATTATTGTTATTAGTAATTCATTTGATTATGGAAAGACAAATTTTAATGATTTACCTCTATATGAAAATTTCAACATAAAAATTTTTGGATCATCGATAGAGATTATAAACCATATACTTTTTAAATATAAAATCTTAGATAGATATCACAAAGATAATAAAATTAATTTTTTATATGAACCGGAAAAAGATAAAAATCTTCAGCTTGATGATTTTTTGCAACTTTTAGAAAATTTATGGAAAAAAAAGGAAATATTTCTTTTCATTCTGCCAACTTTAGAAATACTTGAAGGTCAATATACTAAAGTACATTTTTTAGATAAAGTAAAGACAAAAAATATTAAAATAATTAATCTTTACGATAATTTAATAAATAAAGATTTTCAAAATCTATATTTTAATAACGCTCACTTAAATAAAAAAGGTCATGATTATTTAGCGAAAATAATTTATGAATACTTAAAATGAAATCAAAAAAAAAAATTATTTTGAGAGTAACAATCGTTGTAATACTTATAATTATATCAATTTTTTTATCAAAATACATTTCAACAGATATTTTTGATTATAATTTTTTGTAAAATTATGATTAAAGACAGGAACTCAAGTATTGATTTTTTGCGGTTTGTTGCTGCTTACACTGTAGCAACAACTCATTTAATAATAAATTATTATAAAACAAGTATAGAGTTTGAAATTATTTCATCCATGGCCGTTGAGGTTTTTTTTATTATAAGCGGTTTTGTATTAGCTCCTCAAATAATTAAACTTGTTAAGGATAATAAATTTGTAAACTACAAAATTTTTTTAGTTAGAAGATGGTATCGAACTATACCACTCTATGTTCTAAGTCTTGTAATGACGACGATTATATTAAGTAAATTTTCGACATTTGATTTTTTAAAATATCTATTATTTGTACAAAACTTTTTCTATATTTGGTTAAATGAAGACTATTTTTCTATTTCTTGGAGTTTATCAGTTGAGGAGTGGTTCTATATAATATTTCCAATATTTTTAATTTTTTTAAATAAAATTCTTGGTAATAACAATCACAGAATATTAATATCAGCTATTATTTTTATTATAGTTATATTTCTTTTACGACTTTACTTTTCAAATTTGGACGATTGGGGTTCATCTGTAAGGAGAGTAGTAATATTTAGATTGGACTCAATAGCTTTAGGATTTATTTTATATCTTTTCAGAGATCAATTCCTCTCTTCATTAAAAAATTTAATTATCATATTTATAATATTTACTGCTTTATCAATTTTAACTTTTAATATTTTTAAACTTAATATAAGTGAAAATTATTACCTTGTTAAACATTTATCTCACTATGCTATAGCTGCATGGGGAGCTTCTTTGGTAATGTTTTTGTTTTTAATCGAAAAATTTATCAAAATTTCATCGATTAAAAATCTGAATTTTTTTTTAGGCAAAATTTCTTATTCAACTTATTTATTTCATTTAATATTAATATATATTATTGGATCAATTGAAAATATTAATTTAGTAACTTTTTTTATTATTTTTACAATCTCACAATTTAGTCTATCTGCACTACTTTATTATTTTTTTGAAAGTCCAATTTTAAATGTAAGACCAATGTATAAGTACAAGCAAGAATTATAATCAAATGATTTAACAAATTCATTATAAATAAGAATGGATAAAATAAACTTAATAATACCTGCAAAAGAAGAAATAAGTAATTTATTTTTTATTATTAAACCTCTTTTAAAAAGAAATGAAATTAATAAAATAATTTTAGTATTACATAAAAAAAATAACAAAAAATTTATTAATAATAGAAAATTAAAAGTAATTATTCAAAAAAAGTCTGGTTACGGAGCAGCAATTAAAGAAGGTTTTAAAATATCTAATTCTAAATATAGCTGTATTTTTAATGCAGATGGATCTTTTAATGCAAAAGATCTTCCAAAAATGATTAAACTTTCAAAAAATAATGATTTTATTTTTGCTTCGAGATATTTAAAAGGTGCAGGCAGTGATGACGATAATATTATAACTTTATGTGGAAATTTTATATTTTCTTTATTAGGTAGACTTTTATTAAATGTTAATCTTAGAGATATTCTCTACACGTATGTACTTTGTAATACAAAGAAATTTAATAGACTAAATTTAAGTAGTAATGATTTTAGATTTTGTATTGAATTTCCATATAAAGTTGTCGAAAAAAAATTTAATTATACACAGATAAAGTCTAAAGAATTTAAAAGAAAATTTGGTGTAAAAAATGTAAATGAATTAAAAGATGGATTTTTAATTTTTACAGAGGTATTAAAATGTTTTTTAAAAAGAATTCTCAAGATGTAATTTATTTTATAATTTTTATATTATTAATTGTTCAAATACTTTTATTTAAAAATTCTCTTTTTTCACATTGGTCACATATATTAGATCAAGATGTAACTTTAGTTTATAACGCATTGTTACTAAGTTCTAATATTAACCAAGAATATTTAGATCATCCAGCATACACTACGATAAATAATTTAAATTTTATATTTAGAATCTTAAATTTTTTCAATTTGATAGAAGTTCATAATATTGACAATCTAATACAAGCCAAGAATAAAGACCAATCACTTCAAATTTTACACAATATCTCACAAATTGTTCAAGTATCTTATTCGTATACGCTTTTAATTTTAATATATTTTATAGTAAATGAAATAATTGATGACAAATTTAGTTCATTTATTCTTTGTCTAGTTTGTTTATTTTCCCCCTCTTATTTATTTCTTTTAGAATTAATTAGATCAGAAATATTAAGTTTAATCTTATTATTATTATATTTTATATGTTTATCAAAATATCAGAAAGGAGAAAATAAATATTTAATTTTTTCTGGATTTTTTTTTATTCTGAGCCTTTTGGCAAAAATAC
>CABZDS010000036.1 GCA_902524595.1 uncultured Pelagibacteraceae bacterium
TTGAGCTAGTGGAGAAAAAGCAATACATCCAATTTTTAGTTTTCTTATTGTCTTAGTTAAGTCTTTTTCAATCCATCTATTTATTAACGAATATGATGGTTGATGAATAAACAATTTAATATTTCTTGAATTTAAAATTTTGTAAATTTGATTTGTCTTTTTGGAGGAATAAGATGAAATGCCAATATATAAAGCTTTTCCAGATTTATAAATACTTTCCAAGGCATCTGCTGTCTCTTCTAAAGGAGTATTTGGGTCAAACCTATGTGAATAAAATATGTCAAAATAATCAACTTTCATTCTTTTTAAACTTTGATCACAACTTGCGATAATATGTTTTTTTGATCCCCATTCTCCATAAGGTCCTTCCCACATATCATAACCAGCTTTAGATGATATGATGAGTTCGTCTCTATATTTTTTTAAGTCTTTACTTATTATTTTTCCAAAATTAATTTCGGTACTTCCATATGGTGGGCCATAATTATTAGCCAAATCAAAATGAGTAATACCTCTATCAAAAGCGTAAAACAAAATTTTTTTAATATTTGAAAGCGGGATTTTGGCTCCAAAATTATGCCAAAGACCCAAGCTGATTAAAGGTAATTTTACACCGCTGTCACCACATTTTCTATATGACATATTTAAATATCTATTTTTAGATGCAATATAATTCATTAGATAATTGAATACTTTTAAACTATATTTTAATTATTAAATAGTGAAGGTAAAAATAATGCAATTTCTGGATAAAGTACCAAAATTGTAATTGCTAAGATTTGTAATACTATAAATGGCAAAACACCTCTGAAAATATCAAAAATACTTATTTCAGGAGGGGCAACACTTTTTATATAAAAACAAGCAGGACCAAAAGGAGGCGAAACAAAAGAAACCTGCATGTTTAAACTAAAAAGGACACCATACCAGATTGGACTAAATCCAAGCTGTATAATTATAGGTACAAAAATTGGAGAAGTTAACAGTAAGATACCTATCCAATCCATGAACATTCCTAGAATAACGAGTATACCCATCATTGTTAAAACAATTCCAATCGGTTCAAAGGGCAATCCTAAAATTAAACTCTTTAGATATGCTGTGCCCCCCATAATACTGAATACACCAATTAAACTTGTAGAGCCCATTGTTAACCAAAATAATCTTCCTGTTACACTTAAGGTATAAGACAAACATTCTTTTAAAAATTTGAAATTTACTTTTTTTCTTTTTACTCCAATTCCTAAAGCTGCCAATGCTCCAGTTGCTGCGGTTTCAGTCACAGTTGCTATCCCACCATATATGCTAACCATGATCCATAATGCAATTAAACCAGGTGCAATCAATTTTTTAAGAAGTTTTATTCTTTCCCCTAATGGTGGTAAATCTTCCACTTTTCTGGTGGGACCTTTTGATGGATCGAAGTAACAGATAGTCACAATATAAATTATGTAAAAAAGCGCCAACATAAAGCCTGGTATGAAAGATGCTAAAAATAAGTCGCCAGTAGGAACTCCAGCTTCCAATGCAAAAAAAATTAAAATAATTGATGGTGGTATCATAGTCCCTAAACCTCCTCCAACACATATTAATCCAACTGACATATGTTTATCGTAATTTAATCTAAGTAATTGAGGTAAGGCCACTAGGCCAAGCATGAGTAGTTCTCCTCCAGCGATACCAGTTATTGCAGCTAAAAAAACAGCAGCTACCATAGTTTGAACTCCAACTCCTCCTGGAATTGAATTGCCCCAAACTGACATTGCATCGAATAAATCGCGGGCAATACCTGATTTTTCCATAAATGTTGACATTAAAATAAATAATGGGACCGCAACAAGAGTGTATTCTGTTATAAGACTATACATTCTTGATGCAACAAGAGGTAATGCATTAGGTCCGATAAAAACAACAGCTCCTACCAACGCAATAGACATAGTTATAAAAGCGAGTGGTAATCCAAGCATCATCAGAAAGAGCATGGAGCTAAGCATTACTAATGTTGCTATTTCTACAGGGATATCCACGCTATTCCGTATTTCTATTATTTTTTAAATGATTAACAATATTAACTATAAATTGAAGACCCATTAAAAAAGAGGCTATTCCTATCATTGGTTTTACTAGTGCAGGTCCATAAGAGTCCATACCAGTACCACTTGTTTCACCATTTAGAAATGCTGCCCACCCCCAAGGAAAACAAGCATAGGCAAGCACAAAGCAAACAATACATGCAAAAAGTAAATTAAAAGTCTTTATGATTTTACGAATTTTAATTGGTAATTGATCAAGTATAGTTGTAATTGAAATATGTGTCTGTTCTTTTGTTACAAAAGGTCCAGCCATACAAATTGCAGCACCAGATAGATACACACATGTTTCAAATACCCAATTAGTTGGTTTATCCAAAACATATCTCATAAAAACTTCGTATGTTGTAAAAAAAACTATAAGTAAATAAAATGTCGAAGCAAAATACCCTAATGATGAAGATGTATTATTAATTATTTTGATTGGATATTTTAAAAAATTCATTTCATATTGAAGTAGCCAATAAGATTATTGGCTACTTCAAATAAATTATTAATCTAACATCCTAATTGTACGTAAGTATCCAACTTGGTTGTCATAAGCCATTTTAGCAAAATCACTCTTTTTAGACTCTTCTTCCCAAATTTTTGCAGCCATAGCTCTCATTTTTTTTCTTTCTTCATCAGACCAATTGATAATTGTTACTCCATGGTTTTCTAGATCATCTTTTTCTGCTGGTCCTCTCAACATAAGTTGTCTCATGTTAATTTGAGTTCCCATATCTCTAGTAGCCATAGTTAAAATCGCCTTAATATCTTTTGGTTGTGAAT
>CABZDS010000037.1 GCA_902524595.1 uncultured Pelagibacteraceae bacterium
CGATAATCCATCTGATATGATCAAACAAGGCATTAAATTAAATAAATTAGGAAAAAATGTTTATGTAAAAGTACCAGTTACAAATTCAAAAGGAAATTTTATGGGAAAAGCCATAAGAGAACTCAATAAAAAAAAAATTAAATTAAATATAACAGCAGTATATTCGCATCGAAATACAAAAAAAATTTTACAAAATATTGATAAAAAAACAAAAGTAATTATTTCTATTTTCGCTGGAAGAATGGGTGATTCAGGTAAAGACCCAATACCAGAATTTTTAAAAAGTATAAAAATGTCAAAAAAATATAGAAATGTTGAAATACTATGGGCAAGTACAAGAGAACCGTATAACCTTATTCAAGCAAAGCAAGTAGGTTGTGATATAATTACAGTACCACCTGTAATAATTGAGAAAATTGAAAAATTCGGGAAAAGTTTTAATGATCTAACTGTTGAAACAGTTAATGGCTTTTTGGTTGACGCAAAAAAATCTAAGTTTGATATTTAAATTGGTTGCGGGGGACGGATTTGAACCGCCGACCTCAAGGTTATGAGCCTTGCGAGCTACCAGGCTGCTCCACCCCGCGGTATTTAAATTCTATTTTTGAGTTTGTTAAGTTTTTTTACTCTTTTGATGTTTTCTTGAAGTATTCTTTTTTTTTTCTCAGACGGTTTTTCATAATTATTTTTTAATTTAATAATTTTAAAAAATCCATCACGCTGAAGTTTTCTTTTCAAAACTCTCAGTGCTTGCTCAACATTATTATCTTTAACTTCTATTTTAATAACAACCTCCAAAAAGTTGAATTAGTTAGCATTTTAAATAATATTTGTCCATATTTTATCAAATACATTTTAAAATAATTAAATTACGTTTTTCTTTATTTTTTTTTCTTTTTGAAATCTCTTTTCTGCTTTTTCAATCGAAAGCCCCAATTCCTTTTGAGTAAACATCCCCATAGCAACTGGATCTTTAGCGATCAAATTATTATAGTTCCAGTAACTTTTATTTCTGATTGATGTTACAGAATTTTTAGTTATTCCAACTAGCCTTGCTATTTGTGAGTCTTTCAAGATCGAATGATTTTTTATAAGCCATAAAGCAGAGTCAGGCTTATCTTGTCTTTTTGATAATGGCACATATTTTTTAATTTTATTTTCTGTATTTTTTATTTCAATTTCAACATTTATAATATTCAAAGGTCTTTTATTATTTTCAGATGATAATTTTATCTCTTCTCTAGTCAATTGTCCTGATATAATAGGATTATAGCCTACTATACCTTTAGCTACCTCTCCATCAGCTATTCCTTGTATCTCAACTTCATGTAATTTACAAAAGTCTGCTATTTGCTTAAATGTTAGTGAGGTATTTTCAACCAGCCAAACAGCTGTTGCCATTGGCATTAGAGGTGCTTTTGACATTTAATTTTTCTTCTCAGATCTAAAATTTTGGAATTTTTTATTAAATTTACTTATACGTCCTTTATCCATAATTTTTTGTTTACCACCAGTCCATGCTGCATGAGACTTTGGGTCTATCTCTAGCTTAAGAACTTCATTTTCTTTTCCCCAAGTTGACTTAGTTTCAAATTGAGTTCCATCAGTCATTTCCACTTTTATTGTATGATATTTAGGATGTATATTTTTTTTCATCGCAAGCCTTATAACAAAAATTATTTTAAAAACAAATAAAAGTTAAACAATTTTTTTTATCATTTTTTCGTATATATTTGGATTTCCAGCTCTTATATCAATTTTATTTATTTTAAATTTGCTAATATCATTTACTTTCCCACCAGCTTCTTCGATTATAATTTTTCCAGCAGCAACATCCCATAGATTAATTTTATCGTGAAAAAATCCATCTAATCTTCCACACGCAACATAGGCTAAATCAAGAGCTGCACAACCAGTATTTCGTAGATTTAACTTTGGATAAACTGATTTAATGCCATCACTATTTGATGCAAATAAACATTCATCTAGATTTAATTTTTTTGAGACTCTTATTCTGTTATTATTGATAAAAGATCCAATATCCTTTTCAGCATAAAACATTTCATTTTTTATTGGGTCTGTTATTAATCCAGAGATAATTTCTCCATCTATTTTTAAAGCTAATGAAATTGCAAAATGTGGAATACCATGTAAAAAATTCATAGTTCCATCTATTGGATCTATAATCCAGAAAATATCTTGATTACTATTCAAAATTTGTCCAGACTCTTCTGTTATGAATGAGTAATTTTTTTTTGATTTTGACAATTCTTCAATTAAAATTTTTTCAACTCTTTTATCAGTTTTAGTTACAAAATCTTTAGGCCCCTTTTTTGAGACTTGCAAATTTTCTAACTCACCAAAATCTCTAATTATAACTTTTGATGCTTTTTCGGATGCTTTTATCATTAAATTTAAGTTTGAAGATATAGAATTCATTTTAAATTTTTTTAACATACTCCATTGT
>CABZDS010000038.1 GCA_902524595.1 uncultured Pelagibacteraceae bacterium
CATATAATCTGTCAAATCCAGTTGAAAGTGAATATATTAAAAAATAAAATATGATGAAAATTATAAAATATTTTAATCTACTGTAATTAATATAACTAAATAAATTTATAATTAATAATATTTTAAAAAAATTATTAACAACTAACAAGCTATTTTCCTGAAATTCTAAAGCCGAATTTTTTAAAAAAAAATATTGATAAATTGAAATTATGTTTACTTTGCTGTGAGTACCTTTGTCTAGATAATCTATATATATTGGTAAATAATTTTCGAAAAAGATTAATTTTGGTATTATGCCGTACTCTGAAAAATCATCATATTTGTACAAGAAAGCACCTTGTGTATAAAAAATAATTATCAGAAAAGCTAGAGTAAGAAACAATACCTCTTTTAAATGATTTGAACTTATACTAGTCCGCTTTTTAATAATAAAAAGTATTATAAATGGTGAGCTAAATAATAATATTTGATTACCAAATTCTAAAAAACCTATCTTTCCAAAAAAATATAGAAAATAAGTTATAATTAAAGATATAATTAAAAAAGATTTCTTTATCTGTGTATTAAAAATTAAACTAAAAAAAAAACTGTAAATCGAGACTAAAATAAAAGGTATAAATAAATACATATTAATCTTATATTATAACAACAGATTTATATATGATATCAATCTTAGTTCCAACGCTTAATGAAGCTGATAACATTCCTCTTTTGATTAATGATCTAAAAAAAATAAATTTTGAATTTGAGCTTATTATTGTTGATGATAACTCAACAGATAATACAAGTGAAGTTATCGAAAAATATTTAAATGAAAAAATAAGATTTATAAAAAGAGTTTCAAAAAATAGAGATTTATCTAAATCTATTATATTAGGCGCAAAAGAAAGTAAATTTGATAATATTTTAGTGCTAGATTGTGATCTTCAGCATGAAATTTCTAATTCCAATATAATGTATGATAAATTAATAAAAGAGAAAAAAGATGTGGTGATAGGTAGTCGTTTTTTTCAAAGAAAATATTCAGGAAATTTAGGTTTCCTAAGAAGTTTTTTTTCCTTATTGTTTATAGCGATAATCAACATTTGTCTAAATAAGAAGTCAAGCGATCCATTATCTGGTTTTTTTATGTGTAAAAAAAATTTACTCTTAGAATATGAGGACTTTTTTTATTTAAATGGATATAAAATTTTATTTGATATTATTTACAATGGAAAAAAAAATTTAAATATTGAAGACATTCAAATAAAATTTAAAAAAAGGGTTCATGGTAAATCAAAGTTGAATTTAAAGATTGTATTTATATTTGTTAAACATTTTTTTTATACTTTTCGTTTAAAATCGAAAAAATGAATGGCATTCTTATAACTAAAAAAATGAAAGAAATTAATGATATTCCAACTAAATGTTTTGTTGTAAACCATCCAACTAAATGAGTAGATATATTCAATAAAAAAATAATTAAAAAATATTTTTCTATCTCTCCAAAATTATATTTTTTACTTAACATAATTAACAAACTTAATGAAAGTGCAAGATAAATTGAAATTTTATTTATTATATTCGTTAAAATGAACAATATGTCAAAACTTATAATTTTGTTGTAGCTTATTCCATCAGGATACAGGTTGAACATTAAAAATTTCATTTTTAATAGTAAATTTTCAAATATCGTATTTGGTTCACTTTTTATTTTTTCAATGTTTTTTTTCTTAAAGTATTCATAAAATTCCCATTCACTATTTAGTTTTTTATCTATTCTGTTGCTATCCAAATTATCTGTAGAGTACTTGGGATAATATTTTTTAAAATCTTCACTTATAGACTTTGACATATCGTAAGATTTCCAAGTAGATATACTTTGTCCAAATGGAAATTTGTCAGTTTTAATCACTCCATAAATACCCCAGGCAGTAATACTTAAAATTATAAATAGGGTTGGTACTAATGAATTAAATTTCTCATTTTTGAAATCAAAATAGATTATTAATAAAGGAACAAATATACAAATAGCAAACATTGATTCTTTTGTTAAATACAAAAAAAATAAAGCT